>NZ_CP152003.1:4294603-4908118 GCF_038595065.1 Sutcliffiella sp. FSL R7-0096 | reverse complement strand
CCTGAATCCCCCTTTCGTCTTTGTATGGAAAACCTTTTAACAATAGAAAAAGGTGCTTATCTGTACAAGTTTTGTTCAACAAACACTCTGCTAGAAAAACACCCGATGTATGTTTATTCATTGATATACTGTGCAAAACATATAATATAGTAGAAAAGTAGTTTTCGACAAAAACACACACCTGTGGACAAATACTTACAAACACCCTTGGATAACTATCCACATCTTATCCACAATCTGTGGAAAACTATTTTCGGTCAAACTTTTATTAAGAGTGAAAACACAATAATAATATCAAAAAAAACCTTGCGTTGCAATCGCTTTTTGAGATTATCCACAATCACCACAAATTGTGGAGAAAAGTTTTCCACAACACAATATACTGTGTAAACCTTGTCGATAACTGTTGTGGATGACGAAAAATAGCGAAAAAAGTTATTCACAGGGTTTAAAAAAGTTGGATGCATAAAAGGGGTCAGACCCCTTTTTTGAAATGAAATACAAGATCGGTTACTTGTTTTAGGGGTCAGACCCTATCTTCCTTTTTTGTTGTTAGTTTTTACTATATAAAAAGAAAGGGTTGCTTTGTGAGGCTGGGGAATTTATACTTACATTTGGGAAGTTGACATTCCGATGGTATATTCTCTATAATTAGTAAGACTGTCTGTAAAGAAATTTTATATTATAGGAAAGCAAGACTTTCCAGTGGTGTTGAAAAACGGCTTATAAATGTCTATCGATCATATAGAGGTGTTTTTCCACTTAGATTTTGAAGTATCCTCAGGGAGGTGTCATAGTAATGAAAAGAACGTTTCAACCAAATAATCGTAAACGTAGTAAAGTACACGGTTTCCGTGAGCGTATGAGTTCTGCAAATGGACGTAAAGTTCTTGCACGTCGTCGTCGCAAAGGAAGAAAAGTATTATCAGCATAAGGCCACTGACTGTCAGTGGTCTTTTTTACTATTTCGGGCATATTCCGGTTATTTTTTCCGAGAATTTGAGAAAGAATGTTGAAATAGGACCGAATTAGAGGATTTGTGTAAGGCAGGAGGAGACACATTGAGGAAAGAACAAAGAATCAAAAAAAATAAAGAGTTCCAACATGTGTTCCAAAAAGGAAAGTCGATGGCTAATCGGCAATTTGTCATATATGCTGTGCAGAAAGAGGACCAACCGGTATTCCGGATTGGTCTGTCTGTAAGCAAGAAAATTGGAAACGCTGTAACAAGGAATCGAATTAAGCGGCTTGTCCGGCAAGCAATTCACGAAATGAAAGAACAGTTGCCTGGTGGTGTCGACATTGTCGTGATCGCTCGAAAACCAGCTGCTGACATGTCTTTTGAGGAAGTGAAAAAAAGCTTGCACCATGTAATAAGAAAACTTCCGACACTTTCTGCAAAGAAATAAAACATTAGGAGCTCCTTAAATATCCGAAATGTTTATAGATTTTGATTGGAGCAAAAGGCGAAGACTCCTGAGGGAGATAGCGCTAGGTGGAGACCCCAGCAGTGCCCCTAGGAAAGCGAAGCCATTTGCGGAAATCAAAAGCGGTGTTTAATGGGTTAGGAAAAAAATGTGTTGGAAGTGTGACATATATTCAATTTGTCAGATAAAAATGATAGGATGTAAAAGGAATCATTTTTTTTGTGTAAAAAGGAGGAAAAAGAGGTTGAAAAATCGAATATGGCTACTAACGGCCCTTATTGGACTTGTAGTCTTACTATCCGGCTGTACAGAAATCAATCAGCCGATCACCAATGAAAGCGAAGGCTTCTGGAACGAGTATGTGGTCTATCCGCTATCTTGGTTAATTACTTATTTTGCTACATTATTAAACAATGACTACGGCCTATCCATTATTATTGTAACGTTATTAATCCGATTTGCTATCTTACCGTTGATGATCAAACAAACGAAGAATGCAAAGGCGATGCAAGCCTTACAACCGGAAATGAAAGCACTTCGTGAAAAATATAGCTCCAAAGACCAGAAAACCCAACAGAAATTGCAACAAGAAACGATGGGTCTTTTCCAAAAGCATGGTGTTAATCCACTAGCTGGATGTTTCCCGTTATTGGTTCAAATGCCGATTCTTATCGGATTTTTCCATGCGATCACCCGTACAACGGAAATCGCCAACCATAATTTCATGTGGTTTGACTTGGGAGATCCGGATCCATACTTCATCTTACCTGTTGTTGCCGGTATCACGACGTTCATTCAGCAAAAAATCATGATGGCTGGCATGGACAACAACCCGCAGATGGTGATGATGCTTTGGATCATGCCGATCATGATCGTTGTATTTGCGATCAACTTCCCTGCAGCACTTTCTCTATACTGGGTAGTGGGGAACATCTTTATGATTGTTCAAACTTACTTTATTAAAGGACCGGAGCTGAGAAAAGCAAAAGAAACAGCTACTGGAACTGCAGGAGGAACGAAAAAGTGAGAGAAATAACTGCAACTGGTCCAACAGTCGAGGAAGCTGTCCAATCTGCTTTAGCTCAACTAAACACATCAAAAGACCGTGCAGACATTACAATCGTTGACGAAGGCAAGAAAGGTCTCTTCGGATTGTTTGGCTCTAAACCTAGTGTTGTAACTGTCAAATTGAAGCATGACCCAATCGAAGAATCAACGAATTTCTTGAAGAAAGTTCTTACCGAAATGAATATCGTCGCCGAACTTGATGTGAAGGTGGAAGGTAGAAATATCTTCATCGGCATCAGTGGCGAAAAAACCGCATTAATCATCGGGAAAAGAGGACAAACCCTTAATTCCCTGCAATACCTGACACAAATTGTCGCAAACCGCTATTCCAATCAATACCTTTCTGTAGTCATTGATGCAGAAGGGTACCGGGAGAAGCGTCGGGAAACCCTGGAGCAGCTTGCGGAGCGGCTTGCACAAAAAGCAATGAAAACCAAACAGGATGTACATCTCGAACCGATGCCTTCTTTTGAACGCAAGGTGATGCATTCGATCATCTCTGCCTACCCGGAAGTAGAAACCTATTCGGTAGGAAAAGAACCGAACCGTTCCCTTGTCATCACAACCAAAAAGAAAGTCGCAAAAAGATAATCCAAAAAGTAAAACGGCTGACCCTATGTAAAAAGGGCCGGCCGTTTTTTTGATATAAGAGATTTACCTGAGGATTGAAGTGCAAGGTGTGAGACTCCGAAGGGAGATTGCGGTAGGTTGAGACCCTGCAACAAAGTGAGGAGGCTCAAGCACCGCCCCTCGGAAAGCGAACACCTGGAACGAAAATCGAAAGGAGTTGAATGAGTATAAAAGGTTTTAATTCCGTTTAAGTTTTAATCGACAGTTAAAAGGAAAAACTGATGACATAAATGTGCGAGATTTGTTTATTGTTATTCACATGTGGATAAGTTAAAATTATTCTAGCGGATTTATGTTTCGGGAAATTTTTGTGGATAACTGTCGAAGAGGAATACTTTAAAAGAAGAAAAAATTATGCTAACCTTAGTAGGTTAAAGGACGATTATTCCATTGATTATAGATGAGGCAGTTTTTGTCGCCGAAAAAAATGAAAAAGAAATGAGGTGAATGATATGTATGAGTTTGACACGATTGCAGCCATTTCGACTCCGATGGGAGAAGGGGCGATTGCCATTGTCCGATTAAGCGGAGAGGAAGCTTTTCGGATCATCGATGAGATTTTTGTCACTCCCTCCGGAAAAAAAATGAAGGACGTTGCTTCTCATACCATTCACTACGGACATATCGTAGACCCAAAAACGGACAAAACCATAGAAGAGGTAATGGTATCGGTCATGAGAGGGCCGAAAACCTTTACCCGTGAAGATGTTATTGAGATAAATTGTCACGGTGGGCTTGTTTCCGTGAATAAATTGCTTCAGCTTGTATTAAGCAGGGGGGCAAGACTTGCAGAACCTGGAGAATTCACCAAACGTGCCTTCTTGAATGGACGAATTGATCTTTCCCAAGCGGAAGCAGTGATGGATCTTATCCGTGCCAAGACGGACCGGGCGATGAATGTGGCACTGGGACAGATGGAAGGTCGGTTATCAAAACTGATCCAAAAACTCCGTCAGGAAATTTTAGAAACGTTGGCACATGTGGAAGTGAATATCGATTACCCGGAATATGATGATGTGGAAGAGATGACCCACAAGATGTTGCTTGAAAAGTCCAGTTTTGTAAAAGAGGAACTGGAAAAGCTGTTACAAACTTCCCAACAGGGTAAGATATTAAGAGAAGGTCTCTCCACAGTCATTATCGGGCGTCCAAATGTCGGAAAATCCTCCTTGTTAAATAGTCTTGTTCATGAAAATAAGGCGATTGTGACTGATATTCCCGGGACAACGCGTGATGTCATCGAAGAGTACGTGAGTGTTCGGGGAGTTCCGCTACGTCTGGTGGACACAGCAGGGATCCGTGAAACGGAAGATATTGTGGAACGCATCGGGGTGGAGAGATCACGTGAGGTATTAAAGAAAGCCGACTTGATTTTGCTCGTGCTAAACAATAATGATGAACTAACACATGAGGACAAGCAGTTGTTTGAAGCGGTGAGCGGGATGGACGTCATTGTCATCGTAAATAAAACCGACCTGCCTACCAGAATTAATCTTGCTGAAGTGACGGAGTTTGCTGACAGGCATACGGTGATCTCCACTTCATTAAAAGAGGAACAAGGGATTGACGAACTCGAAGAAGCGATTTCGTCCATGTTCTTCCAAGGTGACTTGGAAGCAGGCGACATGACATATGTTTCGAATTCTCGCCATATCGGTCTGATTACACAAGCCCAGCAAGCACTCGAAGATGCCATTGAAGGTGTGGAAAGCGGCGTGCCAATAGATATCGTACAAATAGATTTAACAAGAACGTGGGAAATCCTTGGTGAAATCATCGGGGATGCTGTTCATGAAAGCTTGATCGACCAGCTGTTCTCACAATTTTGCTTAGGTAAATAGAGGCTATTTTCGTAAACTATGAGAACATAGCGTATAGAATAGGAGGGAACAAACATGGAATATCATGCAGGTTCCTATGATGTAATAGTAATTGGCGCTGGTCATGCAGGAGTAGAAGCAGGACTGGCAGCAGCTCGTCAGGGAGCGAAAACGTTAATGGTGACCATCAACCTGGATATGGTTGCCTTTATGCCATGTAATCCATCTGTCGGCGGTCCTGCTAAAGGAATCGTTGTGCGTGAAATTGACGCTCTAGGTGGGGAAATGGGTAGAAATATTGATAAGACGCATATTCAGATGCGTATGCTGAATACAGGAAAAGGTCCTGCCGTTCGGGCCTTGCGTGCACAGGCGGATAAATTCCTCTATCAGCATGAGATGAAAAAAACCATTGAAAATGAAGAAAATATAACACTTCTACAAGGGATGGTCGAAAAATTGATCGTCGAGGACGGGGTGTGCAAGGGTGTCATCACCCAAACTGGGGCCATCTACGAATCCAAGACGGTGGTCATCACCACAGGGACATTCCTTCGCGGAAAAATTATACTAGGAGAACTTCAATATTTAAGTGGTCCGAACAACCAACAGCCTTCCATTACGCTATCTGAGCATTTGGAAGAACTCGGGTTTGATTTGGTTCGTTTTAAAACAGGAACACCTCCTCGTGTAAACAGTGCATCCATTGATTACAGCAAAACAGAAATTCAACCAGGCGACGATGTGCCGCGGGCATTTTCTTATGAAACAACAGAATACATCACAGATCAACTACCATGTTGGTTGACATATACTAGTGCCGAGACACATCAACTTATAGATGACAATTTGCACCGTTCCCCGATGTACTCTGGGATGATTAAAGGGACAGGCCCTCGGTATTGCCCATCGATTGAGGATAAAGTGGTTCGATTCAACGACAAGCCTCGACACCAAATCTTTTTGGAGCCAGAAGGGCGTAATACGCAAGAAGTATATGTACAGGGGCTTTCCACAAGTCTTCCTGAAGATGTGCAGCGTAAAATCCTTACCACCATCCCAGGATTGGAAAATGTGCGGATGATGCGTGCAGGTTATGCAATCGAATACGATTCCATCGTCCCAACGCAACTTTGGCCGACATTGGAAACGAAAAAGGTGCAAAACCTGTATACGGCAGGTCAAATTAATGGGACTTCGGGGTATGAAGAGGCTGCCGGGCAAGGAATCATGGCTGGAATCAATGCAGGCCGCCGTGCCCTTGGAAGAGAGGACCTCATCCTCAGCCGTTCCGATGCTTATATCGGGGTATTGATCGATGATCTTGTCACCAAAGGCACAAACGAACCATATCGCCTGTTAACATCCCGAGCGGAATACCGCCTATTGCTCCGCCATGACAATGCGGACTTGCGCTTGACGGATATCGGGCATGAAATCGGTTTGATTTCTCCCGAACGCTATG
The DNA here is from genome assembly GCF_038595065.1 of Sutcliffiella sp. FSL R7-0096. Lineage (NCBI taxonomy): Bacteria > Bacillati > Bacillota > Bacilli > Caryophanales > Bacillaceae > Sutcliffiella > Sutcliffiella sp. FSL R7-0096. The sequence goes on along the minus strand of NZ_CP152003.1, from coordinate 4,901,708 downwards.
AACGGTTTACGGCGAAAAAGCAAGAAATCGAAATGGAAAAAGAGCGCCTTCAGTCTATCATCATCAAACCGAATGAACAGGTCCAAACCATTATAAGAGAAGCTGGTGGGAGTGAGCTGAAAGATGGCATCAGAGCGGCTGATTTATTGAAGCGCCCTGAAATGACTTATCAGCACATTCATCACATGGTACCTGCGGACAAGGACATTTCTCCTGATGTTGCAGAACAGGTGGAAATACAGGTGAAATACGAAGGATATATCCAAAAATCACTTCAACAGGTAGACCGCCTGAAGAAAATGGAGAATAAAAAGATACCGGAAAATATCGATTACGATGATATTCACGGGCTTGCGAATGAAGCAAGGCAGAAGCTGAAAGAGGTACGCCCACTATCTGTTGCCCAGGCTTCACGGATCTCGGGAGTAAATCCTGCGGACGTATCCATCTTGCTTGTTTATTTGGAACAGGGTCGGATAGCAAGAGTATCCAACGAGTAAATCCAAAGATAGAAAGGATACGAGCACATGAATAAAGAACAATTTGTTTCCCTGTTGGAGGAGAAAGGGATTTCCTTATCTCCCCAGCAGCTTTCCCAATTCGATACATATTACAAGTTGCTTGTGGAATGGAATGAAAAGATGAATCTTACAGCCATCACAGATGAAGAAGAGGTTTATCTGAAGCATTTCTACGATTCCATCACGGCATCGTTCTATGTGGATCTTAATCAAGAACTAACTCTTTGTGATGTAGGAGCGGGTGCTGGATTCCCCAGCATACCTCTTAAAATATGTTTTCCAAACCTGAAGGTTACGATTGTAGACTCCCTTAATAAGCGCATTACATTCTTGCAAAATCTTGCAAGTGAACTAGGTTTGGAGAATGTTCATTTTGTTCATGACAGAGCCGAAACATTCGGTAAAAATGCAGATTATCGTGAAAAATTCGACCTTGTTACTGCAAGAGCAGTGGCTCGTTTGTCTGTGCTAAGTGAATTATGTTTGCCATTGGTGAAAGAAGGCGGCATGTTTGTGCCAATGAAAGCTGCGGCAGCAAGCGAGGAACTTGAAAAAGGGAAAAAAGCTCTTCAAATCCTAGGTGGAAAATTAGAAGAAGTACATTCTTTTTCCTTGCCTTTAGAGGAAAGTGAAAGGAATATTCTTATCATCAACAAAATAAAGTCTACACCTAAGAAATACCCACGCAAACCGGGAACACCTAATAAACAACCTCTAGAATAGGCAAGTCCATTTGCTAGTAGCTATATGCGCAATATTTCATAGCGGGTATATCGCCAGCCGCTACGGGCATCTATTCGTGATAAGGGTGAAAAATGCAACAAACTTTGCAAAGCAAGGGATGTTTCATGTGAAACATTTTGATCGGCAAAACAGGACTTATTGGCGTATACAGCGAATTACGTTAATAGGGATTCTATCCATAAGGTGGTGGAACTATGAAATCTCCGTTCTCTCGTTTTTTTGGAATCGGCGAAAAAGAAGAACAGGAAATAGTAGAAAAGACTGATCATGAAAAAATAATGCAGGTACCTGTAAAGGACATTGTTCCGAATAGATACCAACCTCGTACTGTTTTTGTAGATGAAAGAATAGAAGAATTATCTTTAACCATCCGTACACACGGAATCATCCAACCGATTGTTGTTCGTCAATTTGATGAAGGAAAATATGAAATCATCGCTGGTGAACGCCGTTGGAGAGCGGTTCAGAAGCTAGGCTGGGAGACGATCCCTGCGATCGTAAAGGAATTCAACGATGCGGAAACAGCCTCTGTTGCCCTAATTGAAAACCTTCAACGAGAAGAATTATCCGCAATTGAGGAAGCAATTGCATACTCCAAGCTGTTGGAGCTGCATAGCCTGACTCAGGAGGCATTAGCCCAACGTTTAGGAAAAGGTCAATCCACGGTAGCCAATAAACTGCGCTTGCTAAAATTGCCTTCTGAAATACAGGATGCCCTCCTCCAAAAGAAGATTACAGAACGTCATGCACGTGCTCTTATCCCTTTGAAACAGCCGGAAAAACAAGTGGCCGTTCTTGCTGAAATACTTGAAAAGCAATTGAATGTAAAGCAGACAGAGGAACGTGTAGTGAAATTGCTCGAGTCCTCCAATCCTAAGCCTAAAGCTAAGCGTAAGGCGTTCAGTAAAGATATGCGTATCGCCATGAATACGATTCGTCAGTCTCTTACAATGGTTAACGACAGTGGAATCAAACTGGATTCCCAAGAAGAAGAAACCGAGGAATACTACCAATTCACTATTCGTATCCCCAAAAAATAGTCGAAATGAAGGGACGGATTTTTCCATCATTCTACGTCGAAAACCTTGCACTATATTCATCATCATAATGATGACAAGGTTGGAATGGTCGGAGTTTCCGTGCCCTTTTTTCATTATTTCCCGAGAAACATTCTTCGACATTATCCTTCTTTTCACTCGAATTTAGTCGGTTTTTCATTCTCCAGAGACAAAAAGTACCGAAATCCCCCCTCTTTTTACCTTCCAATATTAATTCTCAAAAACAAGTTAACTTTCTGTCAATTCATGATAAAATAGGTGAGAAACGAAAACTCAGTTAAAACTAATTATTAAACTTAAACATAGTTTCTAGCTGTTGATTGGACCACAGGGCGAAGATTTCTAAGAGATAGCGGTAGGTTGAGACCCTGAAGCGTTGTGAGGGAGCTCAAGCACCGCCCCCTAGGAAAGCGAAGCCCAGTGCGGAAATCAACAACGGGGTAACCCAGAACCAACGAATAAAAAGTATGTTCTTTTCTGAAGGCAGGTGACGGCATGGGCAGAATTATTGCTATTGCTAACCAAAAAGGTGGAGTTGGAAAAACAACTACATCTGTTAATCTAGGTGCTTGTTTAGCATATATTGGTAAAAAAGTACTTTTAGTAGATGTAGACCCACAGGGAAACGCCACTAGTGGTGTTGGTATTGAAAAAGCAGAAGTCAATCAGTGCATTTATGATATTTTAGTAGAGGATGTAGAAGCCAAAAAGGCGATTCTTCCCACCAAGGTTGAGAACCTTTCTATCATCCCTGCAACCATACAACTGGCAGGTGCTGAGATTGAATTAGTTCCCACTATTTCAAGGGAAGTGCGATTAAAAAGGGCATTGGATGATGTAAAGCATCTATTTGATTACATAATCATAGATTGTCCCCCATCTTTAGGATTGTTGACGATCAACGCTCTGACCGCTTCTGATGCTGTTGTCATTCCTGTACAGTGCGAATATTACGCGTTGGAAGGATTAAGCCAATTATTAAATACTGTACGATTAGTACAAAAGCATCTGAATAAGGAACTGATGATTGATGGGGTCCTTTTAACGATGCTTGATGCAAGAACGAATCTGGGCATCCAAGTGATTGAAGAAGTGAAAAAGTATTTCCAAGATAAAGTGTATCGGACCATTATTCCTCGCAATGTTCGTTTGAGTGAAGCGCCAAGCCATGGAGAACCTATTATCATTTATGATCCGAAGTCACGTGGAGCGGAAGTTTACTTAGATTTAGCAAAGGAAGTGGTTACGCATGGGTAAAGGATTAGGTAAAGGCATTAACGCTCTCTTCCCTTCTATTGAAGCTTCCAAGGAAGAAGCCGTTCAAGAAATCGCTATTAAAGAAATTCGTCCCAACCCCTATCAGCCACGAAAATACTTTGAAACGGAAGCGATCCAGGAACTGAAAGAATCGATCCTCCAGCATGGGATCCTTCAGCCTATCATAGTGCGCAAAAGTATCAAAGGCTATGAAATTGTGGTGGGAGAACGTCGTTTCCGAGCTGCGAAAGAGGCAAAATTAACGAAAGTTCCAGTAGTGGTCCGCACCCTGACGGAACAGCAGATGATGGAGCTAGCCCTCCTTGAGAATCTGCAACGTGAGGACCTTACACCTATTGAAGAGGCAGCCGCATACCAATCGCTTATGGCGAAGCTCGAGCTGACTCAGGAACAATTGGCAAGCAGGCTCGGTAAATCCAGACCGCATATTGCCAACCATATCCGTTTATTATCTCTTCCGAAATCTGTACAGGAACTGATGAACGATGGCAAGCTTTCCATGGGTCACGGCCGGGCACTACTCGGACTTAAAAGGAAAGAAAAACTTAAAGCAGTCATTGAGAAAGTATTGCAAGAACATTTGAATGTGCGGCAGTTGGAACAACTCATCCAGCAGTTAAACGAGAGCGTTCCACGTGAAACGAAAAAAGACTCGGAAGAAAAGGATATCTTTCTTCAAGATCAAGAGTCCTTCCTACGGGAGCGTTTTGGCACCTCAGTGTTTATCAAACGTTCAAAAAACAAAGGGAAAATTGAAATCGAGTTTTTCTCTGATGATGATTTGAACAGACTGCTGGAATTATTGGCTCAATCAGAAGAATAAAAAGCAGACCACTTAGCGGTGGTTTGCTTTTTTGGATGGCTCTTTTCGCCAGGTTTGTTGCTTATTGAAACCATTTAGACAAATGAGTGGATTGGAGCGGAAGGCACTCGACTCCGGCGGGAGGTAGCGGTAGGTTGAGACCCCGCAATTAGTGAGGAGGATCAAGCACCGCCCCGCGGAAAGCGAGTGACTGCAGCGAAAAGGAACGGTCAAACTTAAAGTATAACTAGTGGGCCTCGTTGCCCCGTGCCGGGTACGGGCCCTTATAACATAGAAAACATCTATTGGATCACAATAGGTTAAGAGAAATGGGGCTTTGAAGTGGTTTTATTAGGAACCATTGTAAATGGTATATGCATTATTCTGGGAACACTCCTCGGGAAGTTGTTCACCCGGATTCCCGAAAATACAAAAGAGACGGTCATGAAAGTCATCGGTCTTGCGGTATTTCTCCTTGGGACGCAAATGGGTTTTAAAAGTAATGAATTTCTGATTGTCATTATCAGCCTTGTTGTAGGGGCTGTCCTTGGCGAGTGGATCAATCTGGATGGAAAATTGAACAGCGTGGGCAATTGGCTTGAACGCCGGCTGGGGTCTAATCAGCAGGGCTCTGTATCAAAGGGATTTGTCACGGCGACGCTTATTTTTGTTATCGGAGCAATGTCAGTTGTCGGTTCCTTGGATAGTGGGCTCAGAGGGGACCATCAGGTTCTTTATACCAAATCAATCATTGATGGTTTTACCAGCATTGTGCTTGCTACAACTCTGGGAATCGGTGTGTTGTTCTCTGCTATCCCCGTTATGCTCTATCAAGGGGGCATTGCTCTTTTTGCAACACAAATTGATTTATTTGTACCGCCGGCTTTGCTGGAGTTACTAATCTATGAAATTACCGCTACCGGGGGCGTCATGATCATGGCGATTGGCCTCAATATTATCGGCATTTCTGCGATCCGAGTGGCCAATCTGCTTCCAGGAATCCTTGTGGCAGCAGGATTAGTGCTTGTTCAATATTTCTTTATGCTTTAAATTAGGTTTTTTTGAAGACTGACCGTTCAGGGTTGGTCTTTTTTTATGCTCTTTTCTAAAGGCTCTTTTCGTAAACTTTGTTGCTTTTTCGTATGGATACATCAACCGTTATTTTCCTTACTGTCGTGCTCTTTTCCCTACCGTAATTAAGAAACTACTTGCACCTTTTAGACTATGAAAGCAGTAAAAAGTCCAATTGCCGACTTTTTACAAGTAAATAGCAACACTCTTTGAGAAAAGAGCCTTTCTAAAAGTTGTTGCTTTTTATTCCTGGGCTTGAATAAATGGCGGCTCCTGTTCTCTTGCGGCAGAAGCGATAAAATTCTTTCGCTCAATGGATTTATCGAGCTCCTGTATGGAGTTTGCCACTACATTTGCCATTTTCATTACTAGGCTAAGCCTTGTATTTTGCAGTACAAAGAACTCCATAAACCCACTAACGTTCACAATCCCCGTGATATGAATATCCCCAACAGGAGGCAAGTCTTTTTTCACCCCAGCCCCAGGCATGACGGGTCCATCTGCAATCGTGATCTGACCGACACTCTTTAACCTGCCAAGGCATGCGTCGATGGCAATGATAAAGGGCGTCAAATGCTTTGTTTGAATGTAAGCAAGTTTCTCTTCCAAATTGACGGCATGAATAGGATCATCCAGCGTGCCATATACATGAACATGCTCGAGGTTTTTATCAAAAAGCTTTGTCCCGACGAGTGGTCCCAGGGAATCCCCAGTTGAACGATCTGTACCGATGCAGACAATGACAATGGGACGGTATATAAGACTTGTAGGAAGGTGGGATTGTAAAGTGAGTGCCAGTTCTTTATAGGCATCTACTTCATCATGAGCAATACGAATATTGCCTCCCTTCTTCTCGAAAAAATTAGATTTAAGATTCATAGGTTCCACTCCTTCTTAATAGTAGTAACAGTATACGACTATTGTTTGGAAACTATACGTCCACTTTTTTATTTTGGACATTCAGGAGGTTACTTTTTATGTGGAAAAGCGGGTTTCGCTGGATGTTTTTAATTTTGGGAACGGTGATTGGTGCAGGGTATGCCTCTGGCCGTGAGCTTTGGCAATTTTTTGGCACAGAAAGCGGACTGGCTATTCTCTTATTTACCTTTTTCTTTATCATTTCTTGCTATGTTATCCTCCAAATCAGCATGAGGGAGCGTACGGAGCACTTTTCTCCGGTTCTTCAAAAGCTGGTTGGTGAGAAGGTGTCTCATTTATATAACATCATCATGGTGATCTATCTATTTACTACCACAGTAGTCATGCTTGCAGGGGGTGGAGCGGCCTTGCAAGTCTTCTCCGTCCCGTATTGGGCTGGGATTGCCATCATTTGCCTTCTGCTGATCTTATTATTTGTGTACGATGTCAAAGGGATGGTGATGGTAAATGTTGTCATCATTCCCGTTATTGTCTTGACGTTGGCTTTTGTATTGGTCCATAGTGTCATGAACGGTACGCAGGAGGTCACCTCTTCTTTTTCCAAACAAAGCAATTGGCCGGCTGGATTCACCTTTACGGCGCTCAATATCCTGCCGCTGGTCGCTGTCTTGTCGGCTATTGGAAAAGAAGTGAAAAGCAAAGGTGAAATTATCGTTGCAAGTGTTGGAAGCGGGGGCATATTAGGGGTCATCTCGCTCTTTTACAACCAAACACTCATTTCGGTAGAAAGTAAGCTCGCTCTATTTGAAATTCCGTTGTTTGCCATTATACAAAGCTACCCTTTTTATATGCTTTTTCTGATGACCATCCTGCTTTGGATCGCCATCTATACCACTGCTGCTTCAGGTCTGCTCGGACTTGTCACCAGATTCAGGAATACCATGCCGATCCCGCTTTGGACTCTTTGTCTGCTATTTATCCTATTGATGGTTCCCTTTACCGCGGTAGGCTTTTCCGTCCTTGTAGCAATACTTTACCCGCTATTTGGTCTTATCAACCTCTATCTGCTAGTTTGCATCCTACTTTATCCGATTAAAAATCGGGAAAACTGGTGAGGTTTATACCTGACTTTTCGGAACTGACACCGTATTTATTTTAGTAAAATAATAATTTCTTGGAGAATCTAAAAGCAAACCAATAAAAGTGTCGAGGTAGGATGGAAATGGAATGGTTAAACCGTGTACTAATTAAACTGAGAGCTTCTTTAACAAATGAAGATTTATGGGTCTCGATAGGAGAAGGAATGCTTCGGGTTTTTCTTATTATCCTTTTCGCGACGCTTGTCATAAAAGTCGGAAAAAAGCTTATCCAAAACTTCGTGAAGCTTCGGAAAAAAGGTCCCATCCGCATATCGGAACGAAGAGAAAGTACTTTGTTGAAGCTTCTTCAAAATGTGTTAACGTATGTGGTGTGTTTTGTGGCCTTTATCATGATCCTGGATATTGTCCATATTGATGTCAGGGCCCTTTTAGCCGGTGCCGGGATTGTCGGGCTTGCAGTTGGTTTTGGGGCACAAAACCTGGTCAAGGATATCATTACAGGTTTTTTCATTATATTTGAAGACCAATTCTCTATCGGGGATTATATCAGGACCGGGTCTTTCGAGGGGTATGTAGAGGAAATCGGCCTGCGGACAACCAAGATAAAAAGTTGGACAGGGGAATTGCATATATTGCCCAATGGCAGTATTGTAGAATTAACGAACTTCTCCATTCATAATAGTGTGGCGGTGGTAGATGTAAGCATTGCCTATGAAGGAAAAATAGATGAAGCGGAACGCGTGATCCGGGAGCTTCTATCCGAGCTGCCGGTAAAGTACGCGGATATGACAGAACCACCAGAGTTGTTGGGCATCCAGACACTCGGGAATTCTGAAGTGGTACTAAGGATTGTGTGTGAGACGGTGCCGATGAGACATTGGTTCATTGGGCGTTCCATAAGGAAAGAAGTCAAGAACCGACTGGATGAAGCGGGTATTGAAATTCCGTTTCCACGACTTGTATTATATAACCGTGAGCCAAAGGGAGAAGGGCATGTTTCCAATTAAGGAGGCTCTTTTCTTGAAGATTTTTGCTATTCATTAGTAGGGAGTGTAGAAATAATGACAGATAAAGAATTCGGATTGAATGATGTGGTGGAAATGAAAAAAGCGCACCCATGCGGAACAAATAGATGGAAAGTAGTCCGGATGGGGATGGATATCCGCATAAAATGCGAAGGCTGCGACCACACCGTCCTCATGCCACGCAAAGAATTCACCAGAAAAATAAAGAAGATATTGGTGAAAAGTGAAGAGTAAGCTCTCCCTATAAGCGGAAAACTAGAAAAGTTGCGAGAAATGAATCAGAAAAAGGTTTTTTTTGCTTTTAAAAAACTTTTGGACATTCTTTTGGTTGGTTTGGACAATTAAACACTTAAAAAAGCTTGTGTTCGGACAATTTCAAGCTTCGTTCGGACAACTATTAACGAGTTTCGGCCTTTTGAAAATTTCGTTCGGACAACTTTCGGACAACTTTTTAAAATCTTTGGACAAGAACACCAAAACTTCTGACAACTTCGTCGAAACTTCGGACAAAAACCTAAAAACTCGGACATTTGCATTCAGCAACGTCTAAATTCTTCGTAAAGACTAGTAAACCCTTAACTTTTGACAACTTTTGTCTTGTGATGACATAGATTTGCTGGAATTCAAATAAACTTGTCTTTTCCTCCCATTCTCTCTATAATTGTGGGAGGTTTAAATATGTGTTAACGGAAGTTAGGAGTGGATAAAATGGCTTTAACAGCAGGTATCGTTGGTCTTCCAAACGTAGGGAAATCAACGCTTTTTAATGCAATTACACAAGCGGGGGCGGAATCTGCCAACTACCCGTTCTGTACCATAGATCCGAACGTAGGAATCGTAGATGTTCCAGATGAGCGTCTGCAAAAATTAACAGAACTTGTAAATCCAAAGAAGACTGTACCAACTCACTTTGAATTTACCGATATTGCCGGAATCGTAAAAGGTGCAAGCAAAGGGGAGGGCCTTGGTAACAAGTTCTTGTCCCACATCCGTCAAGTGGACGCCATTTGTCATGTGGTTCGTTGTTTTGCTGATGACAATATCACCCATGTATCCGGTGGGGTGAATCCAATCGATGATATCGAGACCATCAACCTTGAGCTTATTTTAGCCGACCTGGAATCAGTTGATAAGCGTCTTGAGCGTGTAGCCAAATTGGCGAAGCAAAAAGATAAAGAAGCGGTCTATGAGCATGAAGTGCTTGTGCTAGTGAAAGAAGCGCTTGAAAATGAGCTTCCTGCACGTACGGTGGAAGTAACGGACGAGCAAGTGAAATACTTAAAAGGCATGCATCTACTAACGAGCAAGCCTGTCCTTTATGTAGCAAATGTTGGGGAAGACGATGTAGCAGACACTTCCGACAACGAATACGTGCAACAAGTTCGTGAATTTGCTGCAAAAGACAATGCAGAAGTCATCACAGTTTGTGCGAAAATCGAGTCTGAAATTGTGGAACTAGATGCGGACGAAAAAGCAATGTTCCTAGAAGAGCTTGGCATTAAAGAATCTGGTCTAGATCAACTGATCCGTGCTGCCTACAACTTGCTTGGTCTTGCAACCTATTTCACTGCAGGAGTACAGGAAGTTCGCGCATGGACATTCCGTACAGGCATGAAAGCTCCACAATGTGCTGGAGTCATCCATACCGACTTCGAACGCGGATTCATCCGTGCAGAAACGGTTTCCTATGAGGACTTACTTGCAGCAGGCTCTCATACAGCTGCAAAAGAAGCAGGGAAAGTCCGTCTAGAAGGGAAAGAATACATCGTAAAAGACGGAGATGTCATCCACTTCCGTTTTAACGTATAAAATTGTTTATGGAGAGGGGAATTTTCCCTCTCTTTTTTGTGTTTTTGGATAAAGTTTCGTGGCAGTTCCTTGTAAAAGGTGGTTATCTACATTAAAAGCAGTATGTGATTTCTTCTGGAAAGCAACAAATATTAAAAGTTCGTGCCAAAATGAAGGCTGATGCCGAAATGCCTCGAGTTCATGCCAAAATCGTATGAGTTCATGCCAAACTCAAATTATGCCTCAACGGAAACTACTCCAACCCCAAAATCCTACATCAAAACCAAACAACTAGGACATGTTGCAAAAAATCGGCTCATCTGGTATAATCTTAATTTGTGAGTAATGATTATTTATAATTGATTGCTCCTTGCCCACCAAGGGCCGCTTAGACCAAAAGGAGGTGACTGTGATGAACAAGTACGAAATCATGTATATCATCCGTCCAAACATTGAGGAAGACGCTAAAAAAGCTCTTACAGAACGTTTCAATACGATCCTAACTGACAACGGTGCAGATCTTAGTGAATCAAAAGAGTGGGGCAAACGCCGCTTAGCTTACGAAATCAATGATTTCCGTGACGGCTACTATATGCTAGTAAACGTAGCTGCTGAGCCAGCTGCAGTTCAAGAGTTTGATCGTCTTGCTAAAATCAGCGAAGACATCATCCGTCATATCGTTGTGAAAAAAGAAGAAAAATAATAGTTGTCCTCTTTATGGACGTCGTCTCAAGGAGGAGTGGTTCTGATGTTAAATCGCGTAGTATTGGTCGGTCGCTTGACCAAAGACCCTGAATTGCGCTATACCCCAAGTGGAGTGGCGGTTGCTACTTTTACATTGGCAGTAAACCGTACGTTCCAGAATCAGCAGGGCGAACGCGAAGCTGATTTTATTAACTGTGTTGTCTGGAGAAAACAAGCCGAAAACGCAGCAAACTTCCTGAAAAAAGGAAGCCTCGCTGGTGTGGATGGCCGTGTGCAGACACGCAATTATGAAGGCCAAGATGGAAAACGTGTATACGTAACGGAAATAGTGGCAGAAAGTGTTCAGTTCTTGGAGCCTAAGGGATCCGGAGGTTCTGGAAATGCATCTCGTCCTAATCCAAATCAAAATCAAGGCTATGGTTCATCACCTAACTTTGGGTATGATCAGAACCAACAGCGCAGCAATAACAACAACCAAGGTTATACTCGTGTTGATGACGACCCATTCAAGAATGATGGCCAACCAATTGATATATCCGACGACGATTTACCGTTCTAATTCTAGAAGGTATCGTTTTATAAAAATGGCTGTATAAGCCGAAAAATCTAAAAAAGAAGAGGTGAATAAAATGGCAGGAGGACGCAGAGGTGGACGTAACAAACGTCGTAAGGTTTGTTATTTCACAGCTAACGGTATCACTCATATCGATTACAAAGATACGGATGTATTGAAAAAGTTCGTTTCTGAGCGTGGTAAAATTTTACCTCGTCGTGTAACAGGAACTAGCGCTAAATACCAACGTAAATTAACGATCGCGATCAAACGCGCTCGTCAAATGGCATTACTACCATACGTATCTGGTGAGTAATAAAGCCGAATAAAAGTAAAAAGGAAGGCAGTGAGAGAATATCTTGCTGCCTTCCTTTTTGCTAGTCGTTTAAAAATAATCATAAAGTTCTACCCTGTTGTCAAAAGTGCAAGGTGTGAGACTCCTGCGGGGGAGTAACGGTTGGTTGAGACCCCGCAGGCGAAGCCGAGGAGGCTCAACCACCGTCCCGCGGAAAGCGAACACCTGGAACGAAGGACAACAGGGAGTTTACGATATCATCCAACATAACATTTGATTGTAATAGAATCTTAAGGATAAACTATACATATTGTGTAACTAAGCGTTCTTGGAGGTTTATATAGTGAAAGAAACCAAACATATAACTGAAGGAGCCACACTGCTTGGCATTTACGTGCTGCTACTGCTCATCACACTCTATATTCCATTTCTGGGCATGATTACCCTCCTAGCGATGGTTGTCCCATTTGTCGTGTTCACCGCCAGAAACGGTTGGAAATCAGGGATCTGGCTCACTGTGGTCGCCGGCCTTTTAAGCGTTCTGCTTGGATCGCCATTGGCCTTGGTGTTGAGTATTCCAGCCAGCACGGTCGGTGTCGTGATGGGACACCTCATCGGAAACAAAGCTAACCGTTATGCTATTCTAGGCGCTGCTACCGGGGTTTACTTAATCAATTATATTCTGGCATACGTTGTTGCTATCGTTCTTTTTAACATTGATTTCATGGAAGTATTGCAGGGGATGATCAGAGAGTCGATGCAAGCATCAGAATCCATCGCCACTTCTCTTGGACAGGAGAATGCACAAGAGGGTCTTGAAAGAATGGAGGAGTACCTAGGCTATTCCACCTATCTTTTGCCGGCCATGTTTGTGCTTACTTCATTTGTGCATGCCTTTTTCTCTCAGCTCTTCACTGTTTTTATTGTGCGGAGGTTGAAGATGCAGGTGACACCTTTCCCTCCATTCAGGGAATTGATGCTGCCAAGAAGCTTGCTTTGGTATTATTTGATTGTATTGATTTTGTCCCTCATGCAGCCGGAAGAGGGATCTACCTTATATATGGCGGTACTTAACCTTTCGTTTATCCTGATGCTACTGATGACGGTGCAAGGATTTTCGTTCATTTTCTTCTTTTGTTATAAAAAAGGAATATCAAAGGCGGTGCCGATTACAATCCTAATTTTATCCTTCCTTATCCCACCTTTGGTCTATATAATAAGAATGATAGGAATAGTAGATATCGGCTTTCAATTGAGAGAGAGAATACAGGGCAATAATAAAGGAAAATAACTAGCGAAACTATTAATTAGGAGCTGAACACACATGCCTAATTATTTTGAAAAACTGAATTTGCGTTATCCCGTTTATTTACTTTTTATAATTGCACTGATTCAACTTGGGATAATCGTGTTTTTCCAATGGCAAATAGGGATTGTCAGCTTTCTGCTCCTAGGCTTGGTTGTATATCTTTACATCAAAGTGGAACAAAAGGCTAAAAAAGAAATGGAATCGTATATATCCACCCTTTCCTACCGGTTAAAAAAGGTTGGGGAAGAAGCGTTAATGGAAATGCCGATTGGGATCATGCTTTATAATGATGATTATCAAATCGAATGGACCAACCCTTTTCTTGCTTCCTGTTTTCATGAGGAAACTTTGGTGGGAAGGTCTTTATATGATGTTGGGGAGAACTTGATTCCTCTTTTGAAGCAGGATATCGAAACAGAAACCATTCCCTTACATGATCGAAAGTATAAAGTGGTCATCAAAAAAGCGGAGCGTCTCATTTACTTTTTTGATATTACGGAACAAACTCATATCGAGAAGTTATATGAGGATGAGCGTACGGTCCTCGGCATCATCTTCCTTGATAATTATGATGAAGTGACACAGGGAATGGATGATCAGACTAAAAGTGCGATCAACAGTCAGGTAACCTCTATTATCAATAAGTGGTCCATGGAAAATGGCGTCTTTCTGAAAAGAACGTCCATGGAGCGATTTATTGTCGTGCTGAATGAACATATTCTTGTTCAATTGGAAAAGAACAAGTTCTCTATTTTAGATGAAGTACGTGAGCAAACATCCAAACAAAGCATGCCTTTAACCTTAAGTGTTGGTATCGGCACGGGGGTTCCTTCCTTACCGGAGCTTGGGCACCTTGCCCAATCAAGCCTTGACTTGGCATTAGGTCGTGGTGGGGACCAGGTGGCGATCAAGCAGACAAACGGAAAGGTTCGCTTTTATGGAGGCAAAACCAATCCGATGGAAAAACGCACTCGTGTACGTGCACGCGTCATTTCCCATGCACTGAAGGAATTGATCCAAGGTAGTGACAAGGTCATCATTATGGGACATCGCTATCCAGATATGGATGCACTTGGCGCGGCAATCGGTATCGCCAAGGTGGCGGAACTCAACCACAAGGATGCCTATATCGTGTTGAACCAACAGGAAATGGATGCAGGCATTCACCGCCTGTTGGAAGAATTAAAAAGCCATAGTGAGTTATGGGAAAAATTTATATCACCGGAGGATGCCTTAGAGATAGCGACAGGTGATACCCTTCTGGTCGTGGTGGATACGCACAAGCCATCCCTTGTCATCGAGGAAAAGCTGTTAAATAAAATGGACAATGTCGTCGTCATTGACCATCACAGACGTGGAGAAGACTTTATAGAAGATCCATTGCTTGTTTATATGGAGCCATATGCCTCCTCCACAGCAGAGCTGGTAACAGAGCTTCTGCAATATCAGCCGAAGCGGATCAAAATCACAATGCTTGAAGCGACCGCCCTATTAGCTGGTATAATAGTAGATACGAAAAGCTTCACGGTCCGAACCGGTTCCCGTACGTTTGATGCAGCATCCTACCTACGGTCCCAAGGTGCAGACACAATTCTTGTACAAAAATTGTTAAAAGAGAATCTGGAACGCTTTGTAAAACGGGCGAAATTGATTGAGAGCGCCTATCTTTTCCAAGAAGGCATTGTCATTGCCAAAGGAATCCCTGAAGAGTCGTTTGATCAGGTCATGATTGCTCAGGCGGCAGATACCCTCCTTGCAATGAGCGATATCAATACATCCTTTGTCATCGCCCATCGAAACGGGGAACAGGTCAGCATCAGTGCGAGATCGCTCGGTGACATCAATGTACAGGTCGTGATGGAAAACCTCGGCGGCGGTGGTCACCTGACCAATGCAGCGACCCAGATGAACACGACCATCGATGAAGCGGAAGAAAAACTGAAACAAGCAATAACGGAGTACTTAGAAGGAGGTTCCAAGGAATGAGGGTAATATTTTTAAAAGATGTTAAAGGTAAAGGCAAAAAAGGCGAAGTGAAAAACGTGGCAGATGGTTATGCCCATAATTTTCTACTAAAACAAGGGTTGGCGATGGAAGCTTCTAATGGTAACCTTAAATCATTGGAAGCTCAAAAGAACAAAGAAGCCAAAGAAGCGGAACAAGAGCTTGAAAACGCGAAAGAGTTAAAAGCGACGTTGGAAAATCTGACGCTTGAATTCCATACAAAGGCTGGGGAAGGCGGCCGTCTATTCGGCAGCATCACCACCAAACAAATTGCAGAAGAGCTTCATAAGAAGCATAAAATAAAGATCGATAAGCGCAAAATGGAGCTGAACGATGCCATTCGTGCCTTAGGCTACACAAATGTGCCAGTAAAGTTGCATACAGACGTTACAGCAACCTTAAAGGTGCATGTGACAGAACAAAAGTAAGAAAGATGCTCGGCTATTGCCGAGTTTTCTTTATGAGAGCTCTTTTCTAAAAGATAGGCTCTGTTAAAGGATACGGTTGATTTTTGCCGCAACCTAGCTGTTGATTGGAGCAATAGGCGAAGACTCCTGAGGTAGATAGAATTTAGGGGAGAGACCACGCAGGCGCGTAAGCCGAGGAGGCTCCCCTAAACGCTCCTAGGAAAGCGAAGCCTAGTGTGGAAATCAACAGGGGTGTTTAACAGAGCCAAAAGATAAAAGAGCATTGCCGGAAGTAGATATAACGGTTTTCCGGGGAGGAGGAACAGGGATGAGTGATATTTTTGAAGATAGAATTCCACCACAAAATATAGAAGCGGAACAGGCGGTCATCGGAGCCATTTTTCTAGAGCCGTCCTCACTAACATTGGCATCGGAGCTTGTCATGCCTGATGACTTTTATCGTGCCGCCCATCAGAAGATATATGACTGCATGCTCAATCTTTCCGACCGCGGGGAGCCGGTAGATTTGGTCACCGTCACATCGGAGCTTGCAAACCTGAAGCTTTTGGAAGAGGTCGGAGGGGTTTCTTACCTGAGTGACATCGCTGGCTCTGTGCCAACTGCAGCGAACATTGAGTATTACGCGAAGATCGTGGAAGAAAAGTCCATTCTTCGCCGTTTGATCCGTACCGCAACGAATATTGCCCAAGAAGGATATAGTCGGGAAGATGAAGTAGCGGGATTATTAAACGAAGCGGAAAAACAGATTTTGGAAGTGTCACAGCGGAAAAATTCCGGTGTGTTCCAAAACATAAAAGATGTCTTGGTAAAAACCTATGACAATATTGAAACCCTTCATAACCGTAAAGGGGAAGTGACGGGGATTGAGACAGGCTTTACCGAATTGGATAAAATGACCGCAGGATTCCAGCGAAATGACTTGATCATCATCGCTGCCCGTCCTTCTGTTGGTAAAACGGCATTCGCCTTGAATATTGCCCAAAACGTCGCAACAAAGGCCCGTGAAAATGTCGCCATCTTCAGTCTGGAGATGGGTGCTGAGCAGCTTGTCATGAGGATGCTCTGTGCAGAAGGAAACATCAATGCGCAGAACCTTAGGACAGGCCAGCTGACAGCAGAGGACTGGAGCAAGCTGACCATGGCTATGGGAAGCCTCTCCAATGCAGGTATCTACATTGATGATACCCCGGGTATACGTGTCAGCGAAATTCGCTCCAAGTGCCGTCGTCTAAGACAGGAAAGTGGACTTGGAATGATCCTGATTGACTACCTTCAATTGATCCAGGGTAGTGGACGTGGAGGCGGAGAGAACCGTCAACAGGAAGTATCCGAAATCTCCCGTTCCCTCAAAGCATTGGCAAGGGAACTTGAAGTCCCTGTTATCGCCTTGTCCCAGCTATCCCGTGGGGTGGAGCAACGTCAAGACAAGCGTCCGATGATGTCCGATATCCGTGAATCCGGAAGTATTGAGCAGGATGCCGATATTGTTGGATTCTTATACCGTGATGACTATTACGATAAAGAAAGTGAAAACAAGAACATTATCGAGATCATCCTGGCAAAACAGCGTAACGGCCCTGTTGGAACGGTTTCACTGGCTTTCGTAAAAGAATATAATAAATTTGTTAACTTGGAGCGGCGATTTGATGATGAATCCGTCCCTCCAGGGGCATAATAAAAGGCATCTACGTCATGTAGGTGCCTTATTTAATTAAACAGAGTTAAGTTATCTTCAAGATGCGGTAACCAAGATGATTGTAGTGGAAGGCGCGAAGACTTCTGCGAGAGGAAGGGACATGGAAGGGCCCGCAATGAAGGAGGCCACTGAAAAACCCAATAACTTATCTTTTTTATGAATTTCTAGCTGGTTGATTGGAGCAATAGGCGAAGATTCCTGCGGGGGGATAGCGACATTCTTGAGAACCCCGCAGGGCCGTAGTCCGAGGAGGCTCAAGGTCGCCCTCTGGATAAGCGAAGCCGTTTGCGGAAATCAACAAGCTAAGTGCAGTATTTAAGTTAATTTAGGTTTAGATGTTAGTCTTAATTACGAACAAATTAGTTTTGATTTTATATAATTGTTCGTGTTTTGGTTGACTTTCTTGCAGTCAGCTGATAAACTTACTTTGGTTGAAAAATGAATTTAAAAAAGTTACATATTTAGTGGAGGTGTACGCTCTATGGCATCAGTAGTCGTAGTAGGAACACAATGGGGAGACGAAGGAAAAGGGAAAATTACCGATTTTCTTTCTGAGAATGCAGAGCTTATTGCACGTTACCAAGGCGGTAACAACGCAGGACACACAATTAAATTTAACGGTGAAACATATAAATTACACTTAATACCTTCTGGAATCTTCTATAACGACAAGACTTGTGTTATCGGTAACGGAATGGTTGTAGATCCTAAAGCATTGATCAAAGAATTAAAATATTTACATGACCGCGGTGTGAGCACAGACAACCTGCGCATTTCAGATCGTGCTCATGTGATCCTTCCTTACCACTTGAAGCTTGACGAAGTGGAAGAAGAGCGCAAAGGAGCAAACAAGATCGGTACAACGAAAAAAGGGATCGGACCAGCTTACATGGACAAAGCAGCTCGTGTGGGTATCCGTATTGCGGACTTGCTTGACCGTGAACTTTTTGAAGCGAAACTTGCACACAACTTAGCAGAAAAGAACCGTCTATTAGAAAGAATGTACGAAACAGAAGGCTTCAAGTTAGAAGATATCCTGGATGAGTACTACGAGTACGGTCAGCAATTTTCAAAGTACGTAACAGATACATCTGTTGTGTTAAACGATGCGCTTGACGATGGACGCCGTGTTCTTTTCGAAGGTGCACAAGGTGTTATGCTAGATATCGACCAAGGGACATACCCATTCGTAACCTCTTCCAACCCTGTAGCGGGTGGAGTAACGATTGGTTCCGGTGTTGGTCCATCAAAAATCGACCATGTTGTAGGGGTGGCGAAAGCTTACACTACTCGCGTTGGTGATGGTCCATTCCCAACAGAACTAGACAACGAAATCGGTCACCAAATCCGTGAAGTGGGAAGAGAGTATGGTACCACTACAGGTCGTCCGCGCCGCGTTGGTTGGTTTGACAGTGTAGTCGTACGTCATGCACGCCGCGTAAGTGGAATGACAGACCTTTCCTTGAATTCCATCGACGTGTTAACTGGTATTGAAACGTTGAAGATATGCGTAGCATACAAATACAAAGGCGAAGTGATGGAAGCATTCCCTGCAAGCTTGAAGGTGCTTGCTGAGTGTGAACCGGTTTATGAAGAAATGCCAGGTTGGACAGAAGATATCACAGGCGTTAGAAGCTTGAGTGAGCTACCAGAGAACGCTCGTCATTACATTGAGCGCGTATCCCAGCTTACAGGCATTCCATTGTCTATCTTCTCTGTAGGGCCAGATCGCTCTCAGACAAATGTTGTACGCAGTGTTTATGCGAAGTAATATTTAAAGTTAGCCCCTTCTCCTGTATTTAGTTGAAGGGGCTTTTTATATGGTTGTGTGCTTTTAAAGGTGTTGGTTAAGGTTATGAAGACACTTAAGAGAAATATATCTCCACCAAAGTGTCTTCATACACCAGATGAAGTCACTTTCTACTGAAATGACTGCTCCAAATTGTGCTCATTACATTTTTCGGGTTCTATTTTTTATAAAAGGGGTTTCGGAAGTTTTATAGAAGTAAATATTTTTTTAAAAAAGTTATTGCAAGATTTAATGATAGTATGATATTATTAAAAACGTCGTCAAAAGAGATTCAAAGTTACATTAGGCGAAGTTGTTCTTAGGTGCCATTAGCTCAGTCGGTAGAGCATCTGACTTTTAATCAGAGGGTCGAAGGTTCGAGTCCTTCATGGCACACCATTTTCATTTAAAAAGTAAGGCCCATTGGTCAAGCGGTTAAGACACCGCCCTTTCACGGCGGTAACACGGGTTCGAATCCCGTATGGGTCACCATTTTCTTTTTACTTAGGTCCCGTGGTGTAGCGGTTAACATGCCTGCCTGTCACGCAGGAGATCGCCGGTTCGATCCCGGTCGGGACCGCCATTTATACATATTCATAGCTCTTTTTTAGAGTGTTAGGCTCGGTAGCTCAGTTGGTAGAGCAATGGACTGAAAATCCATGTGTCGGCGGTTCGATTCCGTCCCGAGCCATCTCAAAGCAGCGCGTTCATCTTATGGTGAATGTGCTGTTTTTTTGTTTAGGTGGATTTTGTTCAAAGGCTGATCCACATTACATCTATTCGCCCGAAGCGTCGCTCTTAGCCCAGGAAAGGTCAATTAGAATGGCTTATATGCCCGAGGCGCGTCCCAGTAACCCCAAAGGTTAAATAGAAGGGCCCTATTTGCAGAATTACGCAGCAGGCTGACTTTCTCTTTTGGAGATTTTGGTGTTTACATAAGTCCTCTATGGCGACTGAGCTGCTGTTTTTTGAGTGTTTGGTGGTTGCATAGGCCCTCTATGGCGACTGAGCTGCTGTTTTTTTAGGTTCTGGTGGTTGCATAGGCCCTCTATGACGACTGAGCAGCTGTTTTTTAGGTTCTGGTGGTTGCATAGGCCCTCTATGGCGACTGAGCAGCTGTTTTTTTAGGTTCTGGTGGTTGCATAGGCCCTCTATGACGACTGAGCAGCTGTTTTTTTAGGTTCTGGTGGTTGCATAGGCCCTCTATGACGACTGAGCAGCTGTTTTTTAGGTTCTGGTGGTTGCATAGGCCATCTATGGCGACTGAGCAGCTGTTTTATGAGTGTCTGATGGTTGCATAGGCCCTCTATGGCGACTGAGCAGCTGTTATTTGAGGTTCTGGTGGTTGCATAGGCCCTCTATGGCGACTGAGCAGCTGTTTTTTGAGTGTTTGGTGGTTGCATAGGCCCTCTATGACGACTGAGCTGCTGGTTTTTGTGTATCTGGTGGTTGCATAGGTCCTCTATGACGACTGAGCTGCTATTTTATAAGTGTCTGATGGTTGCATAGGCCCACTATGACGACTCGCCCCTAAAAAACCCAACCCCTTCAAAATTACCAAAAAACCACGCCGGCACAAAGCATAAATCCACAAGCCCAAGCACTTCATCTTCTATTAATGTTACCCCTCTGTAACAATAAAGGATAAAATCCCCTCTTATACCAACGCTATCGCCAAAACTATGTAAAATTACCCATAAAACATACCTAAATAAGGAAAAAAACCTATGAATCGCCTAAATATGACAAGAATAATACAATTAGGTTACATCTTTTGTTCTAGTATTCTATTGAATGATAGACATATGGTATGGTAAAGTAGTCGGAAATTTTAAATGGGTATCATTAGACCTAATCGAGGAATCTAGTAAACCTAAATAAAAACTGTTTAAGAACGGGGAAAGAAATCAGGGGGAAATAAAGACCATGATGAACCGATTAAAGCGTATATATAGTACATACACCAAAAAACAAAATAGTAAACATATATCTCAAAAAAATCGTCTTTCTACTTTTACAAAAAGAGTTATGGTAACGACTGTAGCTGCTTCTACCATCACTTTGGGCGCTATGGCTGTCCATGCAAGTGAAAATTCCCTACTAGGTACCATTTATCATGTGTACCTGAATGGTGAGCGTGTGGGAGCTGTGGACGATAAACAAGCGTTGGATAAAGCGGTAAATGAAAAGATTGATTCTGTCCAGAAGCAATATAAAGATTTGGAGCTTTCCGTTGGTAACCAAGTTTCTGTCGTACCTGAAAAGGTATTCCGACCATCTGCTGAAAATCAAGAAACGATAGATGCGGTTGTCGAGCAGGTAGAAATAAAAGCAAGTGCGTCCGCATTGACCATTGACGGAAAAGAAGTAGTGCTTCTTAAAGACAAGGAAGAAGCGGAAAAAGTAATGGAGCTTCTAAAATTGGAATATGTGTCCAAGGAAGACCTAAAAGCTTTAGAGAAAAAGCAAAGTGAGGAAGAGCCTGTTAAGGAACTTCCAGAACTGAAAAAAAATGAGTCTCGTATATTAGACGTTTCCATCTCGGAAAAAGTTTCATTTTCTAACAAAAATGTTAGTCCGGAAAATGTAGTTTCTGTTAAAGAAGCTCTTGAACAGATAAAAAAAGGAACAAAAGAAGCGAAGAAATATGAAGTGCAGGCAGGAGATTCCCTAGGGGATATTGCCGAAAAGCATGACCTGACTTCAGAAGAATTATTGAAATTGAATCCAGATATTGAAATGAGTTCATTGCTTGCAGTAGGAAAAACATTGAATGTGTCCGCCAAAAAGCCATACCTCAAAGTACTGGTAAAAGAAGAAGCATCTAAAAATGAAGAAATCCCTTACGAGCAGGAAGTTATTGAAGACAAAGAACTTCCTAAGGGAGAAACGAAAGTGAAGCAACAAGGAGTAAATGGTGAAAAGAACGTACGCACCATTACGACGAAGGAAAACGGCGTTACGATGAAAACGGAAGTAACGCATGATGAAACATTGAAAGAGCCTGTGAAACACATCGTTCTAAAAGGAACAAAAGTGATTCCTTCCCGTGGGAGCGGCTCACTTGCATGGCCTGCAGTCGGCGGCTATATCTCCAGTAAAATGGGGCACCGTTGGGGCAAAATGCACAAAGGGATCGACATTGCCCGTCCAAGTGACAGAACGATCAAAGCTGCCGATAACGGCGTTGTAGAATCTGCCGGATGGGATGGCGGTTACGGAAATAAGATTGTCATCAACCATCAGAACGGCATGAAAACCATTTATGCTCACCTTGATTCTATGAGTGTATCAGTAGGAGAAACTGTTTCACGTGGATCAAAAATTGGTGTGATGGGAACGACTGGTCAGTCAACTGGTATCCACTTACACTTTGAAGTATACAAAGACGGACAACTTAAAGATCCAATGCAGTATTTAAGCAACTAAACACATACACGAACCTCTAGCAACCTGAAAGTTAGCTAGAGGTTTTTATATGCTGAAGAGTATTACAAGTCCACCTGTAGATTGTAGTGCACGCTGTGGTGACTCCGGCGGGAGGTAGGGGAAGGTTGAGACCTCTGAAGCGTTGTGGGGAGGCTCAAATAGCGCCCTCTGGATAAGCGAACACATGGAATGGAAATCTACAGGAGTTAATGAAGCTTTCCCTTAATAGATGCTTTACAAAGCTCTACATGGTAAAGTAAATAGTATAATGCTTTCGTAAATACTGAATGATATAAATAGATAGAAGTTGAAGGAGCGAAACTCAGATGGAAAAGAAAATATTAGTGGTAGACGACGAGAAACCAATTGCCGATATATTGAAATTCAACCTTCAAAAAGAAGGCTATGAAGTGTACTGTGCCTATGATGGCGAAGAAGCGGTCAATAAGGTAGAGGAAGTGCGTCCAGATTTAATTTTACTTGATATCATGTTACCGCAAAGAGACGGCATGGAAGTATGCAGGGAAGTCCGTAAAAAATATGAAATGCCAATCATCATGCTGACAGCAAAGGATTCCGAAATTGATAAGGTACTCGGGCTTGAGCTTGGTGCCGATGACTATGTGACGAAGCCATTCAGCACACGGGAGTTGATTGCACGTGTGAAGGCAAACCTGCGCCGTCACCAGCAAAAGGCTGCTGACACGGAAGAACCGACGGAAATCTCGATTGGTTCCCTTGTCATCCATCCTGATGCATATATGGTGACAAAACGTGGAGACATGATCGAGTTGACGCACCGTGAGTTTGAATTACTTCATTACCTTGCCAAGCACATTGGACAAGTAATGACACGTGAGCATCTCCTGCAGACGGTTTGGGGTTACGATTATTATGGAGATGTGAGAACCGTGGACGTAACGGTACGTCGCCTACGTGAAAAAATTGAGGATAATCCAAGTCATCCGACATGGATAGTTACAAGAAGAGGAGTTGGCTATTACCTGCGACAAACCGAGCAGGAATAATATACATGAAAAAGGTAGGTTTTTTTCGATCCATTCATCTTAAGTTTGTGGTGATCTATGTATTGCTGATCTTGGTTGCCATGCAGATCATCGGGGTTTATTTTGTCAGCAAGCTGGAAAATCAGCTGATTGAAAACTTTAATGAATCCCTAAATGAGCGTATCAACCTTTTGGCATACAGCATTGAGCAAGAAATAAAGAAGCAGCGGGATGATACTTCTCCAACCATTGAGGAAGATATCCGTGCCGTGCTGCAAGATGTAACAATGGAAGACATTGATGAGATTCGAGTGATGAATGCAAACAGCAGGGTCTTGGGGACTTCTAATCCATACAATCAAACAAGTGTAGGAAAAAGGACGACAGAGCTTCTTGTAAAACGGGCTTTAGTAACGGGAAAGTCAACTCCTAAGGATGCAATAGATCGACAGACCTTGAATCGGGTTAGACAAATAGCTACACCTGTTAAATCCAATAACCAAGAGATCATCGGTGCCATTTATGTTGAGGCTTCCATGGAGAAACTATATACACAGATGCGGCAAATCAATGGGATTTTTGCCACAGGAACGATCATTGCCATGGCATTTACTGCGGTACTTGGCGTTATCCTTGCCCAGACAATTACAAGACCGATGTCTGATATGAGAAAACAGGCCCTGGAAATGGCCAGAGGGAATTTTTCCCGGAAGGTTAATATTTACGGTAATGATGAAATTGGCCAGTTGGCGCTCTCTTTCAACAACTTGACAAAAAAGCTACAGGAAGCTCAAGCGACCACTGAGGGCGAACGTAGAAAGTTGAGTTCTGTTCTATCCCATATGACAGATGGTGTAATTGCGACGGATAGAAAAGGAAGAATCATCCTCATCAATGAACCTGCCTTGGGGATGCTGGATGTTCCACGTGAAACAGTTATAAACAAATCGATCATTGAAGTGTTGGGCATTGAGGAAACCCACACATTTGACCTGTTGATTTCCGAACAGGAATCCTTGATTCTAGATTTCAGTACAGAGAAAAAACCGTTTATACTTAGAGCGAGCAACTCTGTTATTCAGAAGGAGACAGGGTTTATTAATGGATTGATAACCGTTTTGCACGATATCACCGAACAGGAAAAAATCGATCAGGAGCGTCGGGAATTTGTGGCAAATGTATCGCATGAATTAAGAACGCCACTGACTACAATGCGTAGTTACTTAGAGGCATTGGCTGATGGAGCCTGGAAGGATGACGAGATCGCACCTAGGTTCTTGGATGTCACGCAAACAGAGACGGAAAGAATGATCAGGTTAGTTAATGATCTATTACAACTCTCCAAAATGGATTCCAGAGATTATCATTTTTATAAGAAACAGATAGACTTTGGTGAATTCTTTAATAGGATTATTGACAGGTTTGAATTATCCAAATCTCAGAAGGTTTCTTTCATACGGAACATTCCAAAAGAAAAAATTCAGGTTTCCCTTGATACAGATAAAATTACGCAGGTCCTGGATAATATTATTTCCAATGCCATGAAATATTCGCCAGAAGGTGGGACCATTATATTCACAGTTGACATTGAAGAATCAGCCAATCAGATCTTGGTAAGCATCAGTGATCAAGGAGTTGGAATTCCAAAGGCTGATATTAATAAAATCTTTGAGCGTTTCTACCGAGTGGATAAAGCCAGAACAAGAATGCTTGGGGGTACTGGACTGGGGTTGGCGATTGCCAAAGAAATGATCCAAGCCCATGACGGTGATATATGGGCATCGAGTGAAGAAGGAAAAGGCACTACCATCTACTTCACACTTCCTATCTCCCAAGAGGAACAAGAGGATGACTGGGCATGAATTATGAAACTATTAAATCATTAATTTTAACCTTTCTTGTACTACTAAGCCTCGTTCTTACATGGAATCTGTGGACCTATCAACCTGACTATGAATACATCAACAGCGATCGAGTCATCAGTGATGTGGAAATCAGGGAAAAGAAGGAAATCAACCAAATTGTAAAACCAAGCCATATGCTTTTTCATTATGATGATGTACATCATGGGAATGTGGATACAGATCGCTTTCTGAATGAGTTTAAAAGTTGGAGCCTTTATGATATTGAACGGGTGGACAATAACAACCATGACTTTACTTCTTTTATGCATGGCAACAGAAAAATGGAAGTGGTATTTCCTGATGATATCCCGTTGCAGACGTTCCGTTTTCTAACAAACTTTAGGGATAGTGAGATCCCGGAAATTAATATCAACAGAATACTGATTGATTTTAACGTTGTATCTGAAGGTAGTGAGCAAACCATCTTCTTGGTCAACTACGAAGAGAAGGAAGTTTATTCGGCAAGGGTAAGCAACCTATCGCTTAGCCAAATGGAGCGTGCCTTTTATCAAACAGGAAGAACAAATCCGCTCTACCTCTCTTTAAAAGCGCAGGATGATCGATATGTATTCTTCCCTGCCCTGGACAGGAAAGAGGAGCAAATACGCACCTATAGTTATTTTACCGATCAGTTAAATCCGGAAGATTTCAAAGATGCACTTTTTAGCGAGCCGAGCATTGTAACAAAAGACATGACGCTCGATGCGGAGGTATACCGTGATGATTCCAGGCTGATGAGGGTAACCAATCATGATTATAAACTCCAATATGTAAACCCCGGGAACACCGGACAAGGAAATACATTGGAATTCAATGTCATTGAGCAAGGAATCGAGTTTGTGAATAATCATAGCGGTTGGACGGGACCTGTAGAAAATTATAAGCTGGATAAATGGAATAGGAGTACCTTGGAGGACACCGTTTCCTATCGAATGTATGTTGGTGACTATCCAATATTCAACTTTAATTCAGATGCGGTCACAGAGATTGTACAATCCTGGAGGAATAATGAACTGCGTGAGTATACTCGGCCAATCTTTGAATTTGGCATCATTGTGCCTAGATCTCCCCAAAAGAAACTTCCTAGAGGAGAGCGTGTATTGAGGGAAATGGAAAAGTTGAACATCGATCCCAGCAAAGTGACTGATATTAAAATCGCTTATGAACTAAAGCGAAGTTCTGAAACAACGGAGATCATCACGATCGAACCGATATGGGTTTACCAGGAAAGCCATTCAACATGGTCCAAGCTTAACTTTACGGAAAACGATGATTTGGAAGGGGGAATGTAAGATGGATTGGAGGAAAACCAAGACAATCTTCATCCTTACGTTCCTTGTCTTAAACCTCTTTCTTGGAGCAAAAATACTTGATAAAAGAGAGAAAAGTCAGTTGGAATTACTTGCTGAGGCCTCTACAGAGGAGAAGTTTGAGGTAGATGAAATTACCTATGCAGACCTTCCAAAAGCACCTTCTAAAGAAAGCTATATCAGCGGGAGCAGCTATGTGTTCACTGATGAAGATGTGAAGGAGTTAATGGAGGAAAAGGGGCAAGAGGTAAAGCGTATAGACGAAACAACAATACTTGCTGAGTGGAAGGAACCGATTGCGCTTCCGGAAACTAATATGACCTCAAAGCTCAATACGGTTTTCCAAGATCAAATTCTCTTTGCCGACCAATATAAGTTCTGGGGCTTTAATCCTGTTAGCAATACGTTATATTTTTTCCAGCAATATGACGGAAAGCATATTTACAGTAACTCGAGTGGGATGGTAACGGTACAATTAAACGAACTGGGTGAGATTGTCTCCTATATGCAGACATATATCACGGATCTTGAGGAAATGGATGTAGAGCAAGATGTCATCTCTGTTTTCAATGCATTGGAGAACTTGTACAACAGCGGCGATTTACGGTCAAGAAGCCATGTCAGCCATATGGAACTCGGCTATTACACCTTGTTGGATAATACGAACTCGCATGTATTGATCCCGACTTGGCATATCGTCATCAACGAGAATAAGAACCTTGAACAGGACTTTTTCGTAAACGCATTTGAAGGATCCATTATTAAAAAAGACAATCGAACATTGGAGTGAAGTGACATGAGCCTGCATTTTAGCGTGCTAGCAAGCGGCAGCACAGGAAATGCAATTTATGTCGCAACAGAGGAGCATTCTTTATTAATCGATGCTGGTTTGAGCGGCAAAAAAATGCAAGAACTGTTTAATGGGATAGGCAGAAAAATAGAAGATCTATCCGGTATTTTGGTGACACATGAGCATAGCGATCACATTAAGGGACTTGGCGTACTTGCCAGAAAGTACAAGCTCCCGATCTATGCCAATGAAAAGACATGGAAGGCGATGGACGGCCTGGTTGGCGTCATCCCGACAGAGCAAAAATTCACGTTTGAGCTGGAACAGGTGAAAACATTTGGTGGTCTGGATGTTCAATCATTCGGTGTATCACACGATGCAGCAGAGCCGATGTTCTATTCCTTCCATGATGGGGATAAAAAAGTTGTTGTCATCACCGACACTGGTTATGTCAGCGACAGGGTGAAAGGCATCATTTCCGATGCAGACGCCTATGTTTTTGAAAGCAATCATGACGTGCAGATGTTACAGATGGGACACTATCCATGGAGCATCAAACGACGTATCTTAAGCGATGTAGGACACGTATCCAATGAGGATGCAGCCCTTGCCATGGCGGATGTCATGGGAGACAAAACGAAGCGTATTTATTTGGCGCATTTAAGTAAAGATAATAACATGAAAGATCTAGCGAGGATGTCTGTCCAGCAAACACTTGCCACACGGGGAGTAATCGTGGGAGAACAAGTGGAGTTGTATGACACAGATCCTGAGAAACCAACCGCGCTTGCTTTCGTGTAAAAGTCTTAGGCTTATAGCGCCTTTCTTTTTGTCTTTTTTCCTGGACCCTTTAGGACTTTTACATGGAGTGGCGATGGTAGTTGCGATGTGAAAGAAAGGAAGGACAACATGGGATATTACGACAAACAAGATCCATCCAAACATTCTAAGCAAAAAGGAAACAGAGGGAGGTATTTTCTCCCTGGAATCGTGGCGTTGTCACTTGGCGTTTTATTATTGGCTGTGGCCTTCCCTGGTTTGACGGGAAGAGTGATGCCGGATGGGAGTAATCGTCAAGCGGTGGAACAGCGCGGGCAGTTGCCAAATCAGTCAGAATCCGGTGGTACTGCAGCGGAAATTCGCAATGTCTCCGTTAATGTAACATCAGGTGTAACAGAAGCAGTCGATAATGTCGCAGAAGCAGTTGTCGGCGTCATCAACCTGCAAAATGCCTCCTTCTGGAACGACACGGAAGTCGAAACAGATGAGGAAGGCGAGGCGGGGACAGGCTCTGGTGTCATCTATAAAAAAGAGAACGGAAAAGCCTATGTGGTGACGAATTATCATGTTATTGAAGGGGCAACCCAGGTGGAACTCAGCCTGATTGACGGGACAAGGGTACCGGCAGAGGTGCTCGGTGAAGATCCGTTGACAGATCTTGCTGTGTTATCCATGGCAGATGAAATGGTGACAAAGGTGGCGGACTTCGGGGACTCTGACAGCGTCCGTACAGGCGAGCCTGTGATCGCCATCGGAAACCCTCTAGGACTGCAGTTTTCCGGCTCGGTAACACAGGGAATCATCTCCGGAACAGATCGGAGCATTCCTGTTGATGTGAATAGGGACGGCACTCCGGATTGGCACGCGGATGTCATGCAAACAGATGCTGCCATCAACCCTGGTAACAGCGGAGGCGCTTTGATCAATATCCAAGGGAAAGTCATCGGCATCAACTCGATGAAAATTGCCCAGTCCGCGGTGGAAGGTATCGGTTTGGCCATACCGGTCAACTCGGCGATTCCAATCATTAGTGACTTGGAGCAATACGGCCAGGTTAAACGGCCATACTTTGGTGTCAGCATTGGCTCGTTGTCCGATGTATCAAGCTACCACTGGCAACAGACGTTGAAGCTTCCGAAAGAAGTAAGTGCAGGTGTGTATATTACGGGAGTGGCACCTGGATCACCTGCCGCTAAAGCAGGATTGCAGGAATATGATGTTATTGTGGACCTTGACGGCGAACAAGTGCGGGATGTCATTGAGTTGCGCAAGCATCTTTATAATGAAAAACAGGTCGGCGATGATATGAAGGTAACTTTCTATCGAGGCAAGGATCAAAAATCAACAACCGTGAATTTAACGGAAGATACAACCGGCGAATAAGAAGAAAAGGGGAGAGATGGCAGAAATCTCTTCCCTTTCTGTTTCCTCACATGTGGATAAATGGTATTCTAGTGAAGTTAAAGAAGGTTTTGAAAGGATTGTGGATAAAATGAAATGCTGTTTAGAGCATATTGAGTTAGCAATGGAAATGTACATAGATGAACACGAGGAAGCACCAATTTTAGAGATGTTACCGGAAGAAGAAAAGTTATCAACAACCTGTGAATTTTGTAAAGAAGCTGCAATATATATGGTGGGGAACTAATATTCGCCCACTAAATGTGGATAGAAATTGTTGATATGTGGATAACTTCTGTGGATAAACTGTTTGCAAGGTGGTATGACATGTGAATATCTCAATAATCACAATAGGAAAACTAAAAGAGAAGTATCTGAAACAAGGAATAAATGAGTATTTGAAACGTTTGAGTGCCTACGCAAAAATAGACATCATTGAGCTCCCAGACGAAAAAGCCCCAGAACAATTAAGCGAAGCCGAAATGGAACAAGTGAAAAATAAAGAAGGCGAACGGATACTAGGGAAGATTTCTGATGATACCCATGTGATTGCTTTGGCGATTGAAGGGAAGCAACGTTCATCTGAAGAATTGGCGAGGGAAATGGACAAGCTGGCTACTTATGGGAAGAGTAAGGTAGCGTTTGTGATTGGGGGATCGCTTGGGTTGAGCGGGGACGTGATGAAGAGGGCGAATGATACGTTGTCTTTTTCTAGGATGACGTTTCCGCATCAGTTGATGAAGTTGATACTATTGGAGCAGGTTTATCGGGGTTTTCGGATTAATCGGGGGGAACCGTACCATAAATAGAGGCAAAAAAAACTGAAGATAAGATGGCATTTTGTCTTTTGAATCAGGTTTTGAAGAGGAATTTTGCTCTGAATGATCTGATTCAAGATACAAGATGTGAATAAGTGTAAATGTTTTGGACAGATTGACTTCTGAAAAATCAAAATCGAGTTCGATATTATCCACCGTTCGAGAGCGACCGTCAGCTTGTATTATCGTTATCTTATTTATTAAAAGTTGAAAAAGCTGCTTTTTCTTTTCTCTCGAAGACTGTTGAAATACTTGTACATACATTTCTAATAAATGCCTAACCACGTCAGGTGTAATAATTTTTGAGTCGGATGAACTTAGTTGAAAGCTAAGTTCATTTTTCTTTTGAACTAAGTCATTCTTCGATTTAGCTAACTTGTGTAACTTTTCCTGTAGTATGGATACAGGGAAGAGATTTTGCTCAAAAGCTTCCATATATTTTTCTTGCATGGCATTGGCTTTTTTAAGTTCTGCTTCAATCATCTCTAACTGCTCTTTTAGTTTCACATTTGTATGAACCGTGTCTTCATTAATATTCTCTATAGTATTACTAAAGCCAGCTGAATCGTTTAAGAAGTCTGTTATACGATTAATGACAGCATCTTCTGCATAGTAGGCTTTAATTGAATTTGCTTTACATGCTGATGATCCTTTGTTGTGGAAGTCACTACAGACATAATAGCGATGCTTTCGTTTAGTTCCATCTTTTCGAGTAGAAATAGTAATAGATGGGACCATGCCTTGACCACAGTTAGGACATCTAAGGATACTGCTTAAGAGAAAAGGTTCGTTAGACTGACGCTGCTTAAATGACTTACTTTGTCTACGGGCATGAACGATATTCCAAAGTTCGTCGGAGATAATTGCTTCGTGTTTCCCTTCAACTAAAATGGGATTCGTATTTTTTCCACGCCTTCTCTTTTTATCCCAGTTCTCAACTTGTAACCATCGTATTTTACCAACATAGATAGGATTATCTAATATTGTAGCAATACCATTGATTGAGAAGTGTCTGCCACGTTTAGTCCGATATCCTTCTTTGTTTAAGTGATTAGCGAGGGCTTTGAGACCTTTACCTTCTGCATATAGAGTAAAAATAAGTTGAACAATCTCTGCTTCTTTTGGATTAATGATAAGCTCTTTTTCTATAGAATCAAATCCGAAAACCACGCCGCCGTTCCAGCTTCCTACTTTAGCACGTTGAGTCATTCCTAGCTTCACATTTTCAGAAAGGGTATTTCTCTCCATTTCGGCAATGGATGCCATCAATTGTACGACCAGTTTACCTATAGGACTGGATGTATCAAAATTCTCAGAGTAGGAAATGAACTTTACAACATACTCTTCGAATTTATCTAGCAGCACAAGAGTATTTAACATATTTCTTGAAAGACGTGATATCTTCCATACCAATACAGCTTGGAATTTGTCCTTCTCCACATCCAATATCATTCTTTGCAATGCCGGTCGGCCTTTTATATCTTTACCACTAATGCCTTCATCGACGTATTCTTCAGCGATCTGCCAGCCGTAAAGATGAGTAAATTGGCGAAGGGTTTGCAATTGTGCAGAAATGCTATAGCCTTCACTTGCCTGTTCTTCGGTGCTGACACGAACGTATATTGCTACGCTTTTTATTTCATTCAGATTAACCACTCCATTATCGTTTATAACAGTATTGGTCTTAAAGGAGGGGAAAAATACCTAATTAAACTAGGGATTTATTAGTACACAGATGAGTGGTTAAAGGTAATGTTATGACAAAACTGAAGACGTTATAAAAACACATGCTTTTCAAGTTCTGGAGGTATATAACATTAGTTGTCGAATTATGTTTTAGAGTGATTTACTGACTAGTATGAAAAAAGGAGTTGTTGAAATTTTATATGATAACTAAGGAAGATGTTCTTTACTATATAGAGATAAGGACAAATTAAAAGATAAATGAAAAAAAGCGCTATTATTAAATAATAAAGGAGAGAGAATCACAAGAGTATAAAAAGTTCATTAAGAAAATAAGAGTGTTTTATCAGATAGAGAACAACTAATTTTAGATTCTATATACGGGGTCAGTGATGAACCTATGAAATTTAGGGATGTAGGAGTAATGTTAACTCTAACCCCTGAAAGAACTAGGCAGCTTACGAAGTAAATATAACATTAAATAGATGGAATATAAAAATTCTGGATGATTTCTATAACATGAATTTTCTTAATATATTCAAGTTTAAATCAAATTCGTTGTTTATATCGAGGTATTTTGGGGTTGAAGTGGGTTCGATATATCCCGCTTCTTTTTTGTAATCTGTTGCACAGTAGACGTAATAATGTGCAAAATCCTCCTTTATTCTATGGACTTTGTGTAGGATTTCACTCAAAATAACGAAGCAGTTAAAGTGAAGAAGGAAAAATTGGAAGCGATGTAGAATACTAATAATAATTCAGAGTATATAATAGATTATTCGAATTTATGTTAAATATTTGAGGTGCTATACAATGCTTTTGCGTTTTTTACATATTTCTGATATTCACTTTCAAGTTGAAAATTATCAATCTAGAAGAATGAGGATGAGGCTATTAACAAAAATAAATGAGTTAAATCAAGTAAACCCATTTAATTTTGTTATTTTAACAGGAGATCTCTCCCATCAAGGACAAGGTTTTAACGAAAATCAAATGAGATTTTTCGAAGAAATTTTTAGAATACTTAATTTATCGAAAAAGCAAATATATATTATTCCTGGAAATCATGACATCAGACGAAATAGTGATAGAACTGATTTGATTAATGAAATCGTTGAATCAAATAACCCTTCAAACACATTAGATGAATATCTTGAAGATGAGGAGAATAAGTCTAAAATATTGAGTAGTTTCGATTCTTTTTCAACCTTCTATTTTGACTTTTTAACAAAAGAATACCCCTTAAATAATATTCACTTTTTACTTGAAACAGAAAATTATAATATAGTGCATTTAAATACATGTCTTATTGCAAATAGAGCTGGAGAAGAAGGGGCATTACTTATTGGGAAGAATAAATTATTGGATTGTTTATCTAATTTAGGAGTAGATAATAATAAATTGTCTATTGCCATTGGGCACCATACATTAGAATGTATGGCTGATAGTGATAAAAATGCAATTAAAAGTTTATTTGATGATTTTAATATTGATTTATACCTTTCTGGTCATGTACATAGAGCAGCATACAATATAGAAGCAAATCAATATAATAATCTCTTAAATATTGTTAGTGCTGGAGTGCACTCAGATGAATATTCTCTAGGAGGTTTCGGAGACTTTTTAATCGAGGATGGCGTTGCGAAAATTTCCCAATATATTTGGAACAGTGAACATGAATATTGGACATTAAATAATACGTTAGGTAGGAAAATGGAAAATGGCGTTTTGGAGTATCACATCCCAAAATTCTCAAATAATAAAAATAGATCAGAAGATGAAATAAATTGTAAAAAAGATAAACTAAAAAAAGAATTAAGTGAACTATTTTCAGAAAATGAACGAATTTTTAAGCAATATGGACCATTTAGTATTACAGCCCAGCATACCCCAGTTTCAGAGTTTGCATATATGTGGAAAGAAAAGTGCATTACTGATATTATTCCAAATAATAAAAAAATTTTAGAAATACTACAAAGTAATAAAGAATTAATTTCAGAGGACAAATTATTTGTTCTTAATTTATATAAGAATCATATAGAAGGGTTTGAAATGAATCATTTATCTAAATATAAAAGTTCTAAAGTTCCTACATTTCCCAAAGAAATACTAACAATTCTAGAATAAATAAGGAGGAAGATATTTATGCCTGAGGGAGGAAGATACGAAAAAATACCTAGACCAGAAAGTATCCAATATTTTTTAGATGCTATTGGTAGCCACAATAAAGTAAGAAAAATTGAACAAGTCGAAAAACAACTCTTTAAGATTACCAAAACGAACGGGAGAAACGTTTTGGTTCACTTGACAAATTTTTATTCCGTAAGTGAAGCGGAAGTTATAGAAATAATGTCAAGTCATAATCATATTGATGCTATTGTTACCATCAGCACTTGGAATAGTTACTCGGTAAGTGGAAAGGAAGTTGCAAAAGCTAATAAAATTGGGTTATTTCTCATTGATGAGTTTATGGGGGCTTTAAATTTTGAAGGAAACCTATTCCTTAATTACCTTACTCCGTTCCAGCGTGAACAACTTAAAAAAGGAAAACGTTCTTTATTCTAATTTAGATTTTTATCTTTTTGGTTCTTTACTTTATTCTAATTCACCCAATGATATTGATTTAATAATAGTTTATAATAAAGACGAAATATCTATTCAAGACATACTTCTTTTGAGAAAGAACTTGTATTGTACTTTTTTTTATGAATTTAATATAACTTTAGATATTACTTTATTGACTAAACAGGAAGAAAAAAGTTTAAACTTTATCCAAACAGAAAGAGCAATACCTTTACTCTAAACCACCAAAAAGGGCCTTGGGTTAAATGAAAGTTTTTTCCTGCACAGTACAAATATACTTGGAATCAAACAATTTTATGAGGAAGGCGGTCACTTATTAGGTGATCGTTTTTTCGTATTAAGCTTTTTACTGCGCATTGAAATGACATGAGAAGGTAACTCTTGATGGTGATAAAGTGACTGTAGAGTTCAAGTCCGGGATTGAGCTTGACGTTGAAATATAAGATATTGATCCGACCCGCCAATCAAGGGGACTATAACCTGATTGGCGGGTTTATTGTTTATACAAATATATGAAGATATACATAGATAAAAGGGTATAAGGTATGTATAATTATGGTAATAATCTAGCGTGTCGAGGTGTAAAGTAATGAACGGTGAAGCATTATGGAGTAGAGTTTTCAAATCTTTGCGCCTATTATCTTCTAAATGATTCTTTAACCTTCTTGTAGCTTGAACGGCTTGTCCGATATAAGCGGATGGCCTTTTTTTCTCATTATAAAGAATATAGACAATAGGATAATTATTTAGTTGGACCGTTTTAAGGTTATAGTTTGAATCTCGTCTGAAATCTCTCTTTTCAAATACTAATTCACTCATACTTGTGGCCTCATTGTTTCTTTTTAAGATAATAGTATCATAAATTACGTCTATTAATTAACAATTTATGGATTCGAAGGAGTTTTCTAGTATATTATGAAAGTAGAACATCTTGTCAGCTTAAGAGGTGTACATTTACAACTATAGAATATTTAGAAATTAATTTAATAGATTATTGTGTTATAAGAATAGGAAATGGACAATAAACGGGGGATAACAGGTTTAAAAATATCACCTACCTTTATTATAGTAGGTAGTACATCTATACATAAATTCTATTCAAAAATTCTACGAACCTATATTACTAATCTAATTAAGAATAAAGGAACCAATGTTATTATTATTGGAATCATTGAAATTTTTGTAGAATTTAGATGAATTATGGTATAATTTTACTGTTTGCTAATTTTAAAAATTAAGTGTATAGTGCTTGCTGTTTGTATTATGCTCCTACAATATTCTTATACAAATCTAAAAGGGGATAAGTAAATGACAAAGGTTAAGTCACATCAAGATATTACAGCAGCGGAAGATAAGTCTATTGGATTTGAATATCAATATTACTATTTTCTTTATTTGATTCTGGGCTTAGAATCAGGCGAGTCAATTGGATTGGAAATTAAGGATGACATTCATATAGACTACCAAGATGGAACCCAGACCTTAATGCAATTAAAACATTCCATACAAACTAATGCACAGGATGAAATAATAAACCTTAGAGAAAGTGATGTTGACCTATGGAAGACTATTTATAACTGGATAAAAGTTATAAATGATACTGTTGAAAAAAGAAAAGATTTAGATTCTCAACTTGAATTTATAAAAAAGACTAATTTTATTTTGATTTCTAATAAAGCTGATAATACAACAAATAATTTCTTAGTTAATCATAGAAAGTTTAAAGATGGTGTATTTAGTATTGAAGAGTTTAAAGAGTACCTAAAAGAAAAGTATAGAGCTGGAATAAAAAAACAAGAGGATAAGAAGGATGATGAAAAGGGAGAAAATAAAGTCTTACTTTATATAAAGGAATTATTAAATCAAAATGATGAATGGCTAAGTGTTTTCTTGGAAAAGCTTAGTTTTAGTCTTAATGAAGATGATTTATTTGGAAGAATTAGATTAAGAATTAAAGCAAAATTTATTCCAGAAAATAATATAGACGATGTTTTTAACAGTCTTGATAGTAATATAAGAAGGGATAATTATATTACTATTAAACAAAGAGGAAGAATTGAATACAGTTTTGATGATTTATATGAGAAATATACAAGGTGTTTTTTATTAGGAAAGACAAATAAAAAGGTAGTAAGAAGAGATAAGCCTATAATTGAGGGGAACCCCGAAGAGCAATTATTTATCAAACAGCTAGAAGATATTGGAGTTATCTCCGAAGAAGATGATGACTACAAAGACCAGGTTATAAAGAGAACGATAGCAAAACTGCTGACTTTCAATAACCTAGAACAGTGGAAGCAAGAAGGAGAAATAATGAGCCTAGAGAAAGATAGGTTCGATGAAGAATCGATATATGAATGGGAAGTTATATTTAATAGTACCTATTCAAAATTAAAAAGAAAACTAAGATTAAAAGGTACACATGTCGATGAGAATGAATTAATTGGTTTAGCAAACCTATGTTTAGATGAGATTTTAAGCAAGAAATTGAACATTGATGAAACACAATTAGATCTAGAGATGAGCAATGGTCAATTTTATTTACTGTCAGATAAGCCTTTGATTGGTTGGAGATACGATTGGGGTAAGAGGTATAAAAATGAATAAAAATCTAACAATCTATAATAACGAATTAATTGGTCTTATTTCAATATTGTCCGTACTTAATTACCATAAAAAAATGAATATAGGGAAATCAATGCTGATTTTACCGTTTTTTTCACATAATAATACTTTAAAAGTATTAAAAAGAAAGAATATAAAAGTTAGAAGTTTAGAAGAATTTATCATTAAGTATCCATCAAACTTTTCCAATTATAATGAAAGGTTCTACTCTCTTCTTCCTGTATCAATAAACTCAATTATTCTTTTGAATAGAATGAAACTGATCAGTATTAAAGATGGGGAAATATTACTTAAAGAGGATAATGTATTCGAAATAGAAAATAAAAGTCTTGGAAACAGAGCGAAAGAAATAATTCTTGGAGCTGAAAACTTATCTCAAATACTAATGGAAGATACTAAAAATTTATATCTTCAATTAAGGGTGGAACTATGAAATTTTATATAGAAGCGGTCACATTATGGTTGAAGAAGAATAGGATTAGAGAAATTAAATTTAAACCAAATAAAGTTAATGTTATTACGGGTGCTAGTGGCACTGGCAAATCTGAGATTATGTCAATTATTGATTATTGCTTTTTTTCAAGTAATGCTGCAATTTCTGAAGAGAAAATTAATGAAAATGTAGAATGGTATGGATTAACTTTTTTCATTAATGACAAGTGTTTTACTATAGCTAGGGAAAAAATAATAAACAGACGTGGCTCTTCTAACTATTATTACTCTTCATCAGGAAAGGTACCAGAAAAGCCTCATACTAATATGTCAGAAGAAGAACTTAAGGAAATAATTCAAACAGAATTTTCAATAAGTAGCAAATTGGTAATACCATATAGTGGTAAAAGTATAAAGGCTGGAAACAAGGTATCATTTAGATATTTTTTATTATTTAATACTCAATCTGGAAATACTATTTCAAATAATGAAGTTTATTTTGATAAGCAAAATATTACTAGATACAGAGAAGCTTTAGAAAGAATATTTGATATTGCCCTAAAAATTGAAGATATTGAAAATATATTACTAAAAGAAAAAATAGTTTTAATTGAAAAAGAAATCAATAGAATAAAAAAGAAACAAACTTTATTCGAGAAAGAAGAAAATTTATTTGAGTCTTACATTAAAAAAGACATAAAACAAGCAAGAATATTAAACTTAATCGATGATAAATTTATCGGACCTGAAAACTACCTTAATACCTTACAAGAATTATGTAATGAACAAAAGGTGTATGATATATCTAATTCTTTTTCTGAAATTGATGAATTAACTAAAGAGAAAAATTTAATAATAAGGAAAATTAGGAACTTCAAAAAACTAGAAAATCAATATAAATCCTACCTTGAAATTGAAAAAAATAACTATGATAGCTTAAAGCCGATCAAATATGTAAAAGAAAATTTTAGTGAACTATTGTTACTACCAGAAACGTCCTCACTGGTAGAACAATTAGAAGATGAGTTTAATTCAATAAAAAAACAGTTGAAAAATAAGAAACCTTTTAACTTAAACATCAGTGATGAATTAAATAAACTAGAACAAAAACTGTCACATATTAATAATAAACTTGAACAATATCCTCAAAAAGAAAATTATCTTTCATTAGGCAGCGAAACAGAAAAACTCTTATTCCTCGGGGAACTAAAGTATAAATTGTCATTATATCAGAAAAGGGATGAAAATGAAGACTTTAGTGAAGAACTTGAGGAGAAGGAAAAAGAGCTAAAGAGACTAAATAATTTAGTGCGGGATGAAAAAATCGACAGAGAAGCCTTTAAAAGTATGTTAGAGTCTTTGATACAAAATTACTTAGATAAGGTCGGTAGTGCATTAGGTAATTATGAAGGGTATAGAGCTTTATTTAACTTCAAGGATAAGTCATTGTCATTAAGACCTAGTAATTCAATTTATGCTTCTTATGTGGGAAGTAGTTCTAATCATCTATTTATGCATTTGTGTTTATTTTTAGGGTTACATGAGGCTAGTATCATACAGAAATCTCCTTATATTCCTCAATTTATGATTTTAGACCAACCTAGCAGACCCTATTATGGTGAGGAAGAGGACAATTGGAGTAAAGTCGAAGTAAGTGATAAAGGAAAAATCACCACTGCGATGAAGTTGTTAAATGATTTTATTAGTCATGTAAATAAAATGTATAATGAGGAATTTCAATTTATTGTTTTAGAGCACATTCCAACAAGTGTGTGGGATGGAATGGAGAACTTCCATTTAGTTGAAGAGTTTAGATATGGAAATGCTTTAATTAATGAAGATTAATATTTTATAAAAAATGTTTACATTGATTTAACCGTATAAACGTATAGAGATAGTTTTAATGCTAAGAAATACATGATTCATTTATTAAAATTTATTAAATAATGTTATATAATATTTATGGGTACTTTAATAATCGTATGGACAACAACACAAAAAGCATTGATATAATTGGCTAAAATCCTTTACTAGCGTGTTTGGGCGGAATTGGCAGACGCGCACGACTCAAAATTGTGTTACTTTATGAACAAAAATATGACCTAAAAAACAGACAGGAAAGTATTTTTCCTGTCTGTTTTTTGCCTCTTAAATAACCACGGTGAACCGTACCATAAGTAAATGAGGTTTTAAAAGGAACCACCTGGAACGTGGATATTATAGCGTTTTAGGTGGTTTTTAAATTAATATTTTCATTGTTTACTCCATTATGCTCATTGAGAGTAAACCTGATATTTTCAATAAAAATTAGTAATCCGAAAGTTTCGAATATCTAAATAGTTCATTAGAACGTCTATCTATAAATTAGTCAGAAAAATATGATTATTAACTCCCACTTCTTCATTTAGCGATTTAGTCATATCTAATCATTTTTCGGAACCCGAAAGGAATCGAGCGTAAAATGTAGAAATCCTTCCTTGCAACTACATAAAAGCATGGAGGGATTTAGAATGAATAAGGTATGGAAAATTTTAAGTTCAACAGCTTTAGCAGCTTCGTTACTGGCTGTGCCGACGATGGGTTCTGCAGATCCGGGGCCGAGTCCGCAGCCGAATGAAACTTTGCCTATCAATGGGTACATCAATTATGAGGAGCTTGGAAGAAAATTAGAGCAGATTCAACAGACAAGCCAAGGGAAGGTGACGGTGGAGACTGCGGGCTATACGAATCAGGGACGCGGTATTTATAAGGCTTCTGTCGGCCATGGCGATAAGGTAGTCCTGATCCAAAGTGAAATCCACGGTAACGAGAAAACAGGTACGGTTGCACTTCTCAATATTTTACAGAAGTTAGGATCCAGCAATTCTCCTGAAGTAAATAGAATATTGGATGAGCTGACGATTGTGGCGATTCCTATGCTGAACGTGGATGGTTCCGAATTGAGCCGACGTGCAAATGAAATGGAATGGGCAGAGGTGGTGGCAGCATTCCCTCAGCTTG
This sequence comes from Sutcliffiella sp. FSL R7-0096, assembly GCF_038595065.1. Lineage (NCBI taxonomy): Bacteria > Bacillati > Bacillota > Bacilli > Caryophanales > Bacillaceae > Sutcliffiella > Sutcliffiella sp. FSL R7-0096. The sequence goes on along the minus strand of NZ_CP152003.1, from coordinate 4,860,901 downwards.
CAGGGGTCTCACCTGCATGGAACTATTATTCCTATCCTGGAGTCTGGAATTATGACCAGAACCCAGGCTTTTGTAGACGTCAAGTTGAATTTTACACTTTTTGCTCATTTCCTTTTTACATTTCTGCTGAAAAAATGCTCTTCCGATTTTTCATCCGATGACTTTCCTCTTTTTCGTCTCCATGGATGACCTCCACACGATGAAGTAAACGATCTAAAATAGCTGTGGTGATCCCTTGGTCTCCTATTAAATTGCCCCATTCATCTGGACTTTTATTTGATGTCAGGATAATCGAACTTCGTTCGTACAAATGATTAATCAAATGAAAAAATAGGTTCGCTTCTCTCTGATCCATGGCCATATACATTAAATCGTCGATGATTACTAGGTCGGCATTTCTGATTCTTTTTAATTGGACTTTAGATTTGTTCAAGTACTCTTCTGATTTTAAAAGCTGCACAAGTTCACCCATTGTGGCGAAATAAACATTGAACCCTCTATAAACAGCCTCGAGTCCAAGTCCAATTGCGATATATGTTTTTCCAATGCCAGGGGGACCAAGAAGAATTAAATTGTATTGTTGCTCCAGCCAGCTTAATTCACGGAGTTGGGAGAGCTGTCGAGCCGTCAGAACGTTTTGTCCTTTCAGCTCAAACTCATCTAATGACTTCACGAAAGGGAAGCGTGCCCATTTCATTCTTTTTTCAAGGCTTTTCGCTTCACGTTTGGCTAATTCATGTCGGGTAATAGACTCTAAAAACTCCAAGTAGGTCCATGATGCTTTTTCAGCTTCGCGAAGAAGCAGTGGAAGCTCCTCCGCAGTCTCCGCCAATCGTAGCTGACGGAATTGATCTTGTAGTTCATGTACAGTCTTGTTCATCATGCTCTACCTCCTAAAATACTGGTATAAGCATTAAGAGAACGCGTAGATGCTTTGATATGAGAGTGTTTTAACGAATTTGTGTAAAAGGATTGTACCTCTTCAGCCGGTTCAACTTGTAATGTATCGAGATGATGAGCGATATCACGAAAATCATTCGCATTGTAAAGCTTCTCTGTCATGCACTTAGTTAAAACAGAATCAACTAAGGTCGGATACTGCTGGATTACTTTATAGATAATCGCAAACTGATCTCGCTGATACCTTGGGTATCTTTGACTAACCTCATCCAAGTATGCAGCTGCTTTAAGCTGTTCTTCAAAGAGAGAAATGAGGCGTTGCTTAAGTTCCTTAATGCCTTTAGAGCGATCTCGGGTATGGTGACGATTTTGAATAAGTTTTCCCTTTTCCGAGCTGATGACATGCTCGGCAATCACTTCACCATTTGCTTCTCTACGTATGACAAGAGTTTTGTGATCTTCTACCTTCGCTTCAACCCACACAAGGTTCTCACTCATAGTTTGATAAGTCCCGAGTGGGACGGAATAACGGTTTGACTTGTAGCGAATCGTGTTGTCCTTGCTTACACTTCTTGTTATACTTTGATTATTGGTGCTTTCATATGAAAGTAACGAAGAGACTGGCTGTAAGTGTTGCTTTTCGAGGAGAAACACTTCTGCTGGTCTTTTTTTCGTTGTCTGGTGCACCTGGTGGTTACCAGTACGCTTGAGCCATTGTAGTGCACGTTCATTCCAATCTTCAATGTCATTAAATACACGACTGTCTGCAAAATTGCCTTTAATGTATTTCACTACATTTTCAATCATACCTTTAGATTCGGGATCTGCTCTTCTGCACAGGTATATTTTGAATTTACGCTCATTAACATAGCTTTGAAATTCAGCTGTTAAAAGCAGTTGTCCTGCATTTTCACTCACTGAGATTAAATGATCTTGATCGTAGACAATTTCTTCTGTTCGCCCTCCATAAAACTGAAACGCATTTTCGTGACAACGGATCGCATCTCTTGTCGTAAATGGGCGTGCTTGCCATTCCATGTATTTATAACGAGAGTTAGCGAGTACAAAGGCAATAAAGTACAGCTTGGTTTCTTTGTTGTTTACTGTTTTCTGTTTTGTTTCTCCCCAATCTACCTGGAGTTGTTTACCCATAGGCTGTTCAGGAACTGCTTCGTATTGACGGACAATCACCTTTTTCTCAATCTGGTAGACTTCTCGAATACCCCTCACATATGTTCTTACAGTACTTCCACCGACCACGAGGTCGGGGTATCTCTCTAAAAGCCAATCATGGATCTGAGCACTACTTAGATGAGGGTACTCTTCTAGCCAGGCAAGTATCCAGTCCTTATAGTGATCTAGTTTTTTCTTCTTTCCTAAAGGTTGTTCAGTATAAGCTGTAGCCTCATCGAATGTCATTTCTAAATACTTATAGACAGTTGGCCTTGAGACCTTAAGCTCTTTAGCTATTTGTGATACTTTAAACTTTCTTTTATGTAATTCATGAATCTTAATATATAACACTAACTTCTCCTCCAAAATCCTAACCTCCAGTAAAATAACGTCACAAACTATTTTACTAAAGTAATAGGTTGATTGAGCAAAAGTGTAAAATCCTATCAAGCAAAAAGTGTCAACTTTATTCTAGCGTTTACAGCTTTGACGTGAACCGTGACTTCAACCCCGACCTGGACTATGTTCCACAGGCGGAAGATTTCCCTGGAGCGTCCAATGCCTATGGATGGTATATCACACCTGAAGCGCAAACCGTAAGAGATGTGTACAAGGATTTAAAGGCGGAGTTTGGAAATGTGGATGTATTCGTTGATCTCCATCATCAAGGATTCCCATATATCGAGGGGACAGATGACAGGGTGACCATGTCCATTTCAGGAAAGTTTGTCACTGATCCAAACAGTCCTGGCGGCGAAAAATATGATGCTTATGCGGATAATTATGACTATGATTTCTCCCGCCAATTAAACTTGGCACTTTATGATGCTCTGCAGGCAAAAGGGAATTCGGTCTTCACTAATATTTCCCTGTATGATCAAAATATTGACCTGCCTGGAACGGCCCTTGGTTCCTTTGCATTGAACGGAAGCGGAACCGTACTCTTCGAAGTAAGCGGGCAAACCCAGAATTTCGGCCAAAAGAAAAAAGGTCAGCTGGTAAAAACAGTTGAAACAGGTTTGATGGGAATCATTAACGGCGTAGCCGATGGATCTGTGAACGAATTAGATCCTGAAAGATATGAGGATATTCCTTTAAGCTCGCGTACTCCTGGGTTTTAATAAACTTTAATATTTCATTTAATTGGCCACCAATAACAGTTGGTGGCTTTTTTATGGTTCTTTTTAGATCCTTTTTCCAAGGTAAAGAAATTTGGGATTAAGAGGGAAGAACCGGTATCTTCGACTTACAAAGAGGAGTTTCAATTTTTCCGTTGCAACTCGAACCTTCCGTGATAGCAAGGTAGACTTTCCATCGCACTCCTTCCTTTTCCTATCCAACGCCAGAACCCATTGATCTTCCATTTTTTCTCCTATCCTTTCATGTTGGTCTTTCCAATAAAAGATGCCAAAAGATAATTAAAACGAATATTTTATTAAAAACGAAGGAAAATATTAGGTGTAGACAAAATAATTTTGTGGAATAGTTTCCCCGTTGATTGCAGCGAATCTAAAGTTTGTCAACAGTTTCAAACTTAAGGGTATTCAATCACGTACCGGAGGAGAAGCACTTGCTTAAAAAGAGAAATAGGAAATTAAAAAATGATGATAAACAGAATGTTCCAAAGGAATCTACTGTATCCAATGATATAAAAATTGATGAACTGCTGCATTCCTGTAAGCAGTCCAGCGATTTTGTCTCCTTTCGATACTCAGATAATAGCGATGTCTATATTCATTATTTTAAGAGCATCATAAGTCCAGACATTCTTCAGGATATTGTCTTGCCTATTGTTCGTGAGAGTGGTACCCGAATAACACTTCACGAGGTACGAAGCATGCTTTCTATAGATAATACCCAGATTGTTAAGGATTTAGATTCGGTGCAGGATTTGCTGCTGACGGGTAATATCATGCTTCAATTGAAAGGAAACCTAGAAGAGGTACTGATGATTCCTGCTGTTTCCATTGAAAAAAGATCTGTTAGTTTACCTGAAGTGGAATATAGCGTGGTTGGCCCAAAGGAAGCATTTGTTGAATCCATTGATGCCAATTTAAACCTTATCCGAAAACGCATGCCAATTCCAGAATTGGTGGTGGAGGAGCTTAAGGTCGGAAGGTTAACGAAGACAAGAGTGGCAATCATCTATGTAAGGAACATTGCAAATGAAGAAAATATCAATACGGTACGGCAACGAATTAAAGCAATTGATTTTGATAGTATTATTGATAGCTCTTTCATTGCCCAGATTATTTCGGATAATAGCAGCTCCCCCTTTCCACAGATGATCGATACGGAACGTCCCGATCGGGTGATAGGGGTGCTGGGGGAAGGGAAGATAACCATATTAGTGGATGGGTCTCCTCATGCATTGACAGGACCAACACCATTAGTGGAGTTTTTTTCAGCTTTTGAGGATTATTTTCTTTCCTGGCATCTTGCTTCTGCTTTTCGGCTCATACGTCTGATGGCTGTTTTTTTTTCTGTGGTTTCCACACCGCTCTATGTGGCGATTATGACCTATCATTATGAAATGATTCCTCAAAATCTGATAAACCCATTGATTGCTTCAAGAAGTGGGATTCCATTTCCGCCGATTTTAGAAGCGATCATATTGGAGTTGACCATTGAACTTTTGAGAGAGGCTGGGGCACGACTTCCAACTAAAATTGGACAAACAATTGGTATCGTTGGTGGTATCGTTATTGGGACTGCCGCCGTGCAAGCGGGTCTAACAAGTAACGTTCTACTAATCATTGTGGCACTTGCAGCCTTGGCATCCTTTACGACTCCTGTTTATCAGATGGGTAATGTCATCCGTTTAATTCGCTTTCCATTCCTCCTTTCTGCTCAGCTTTGGGGAATGCTTGGTGTCACCTTTACTTTTGCTTTGTTTCTTGGTCATCTCCTGAAGTTGACATCTCTTGGAAGACCTTACTTAGCACCAGTCTATCCATTGCGAATGGTGGATCTTAAAGACTCCCTTTTCCGATTACCGATGTATCTTCAGAAGCAGAGGCCTACTCAAACGAGATCGAAAATTAAACAACGTTTTCAGGATGGACCACATAAAAAAGAAAAAAGAGACATAGAAGATTAAAGGAGATTTTTCATGTATCCGTTACCGAAATTAGATAAGCAGGTCTCTCCCTATTTTGTCTTTTATTTAGTTCATACTATGCAGATAGGGGTGGGGGTATTAGGTTTCCAAAGACAAATAGCGAAAGACGCAGGGCATAGTGCTTGGATCTCCGTAATTCTCTCTGGTATCACCATCCTCATGCTTATATGGATTTCGTACAGGATACTAAATAGAGGAAATAATGACGTCATAGCCATCCATCATGATGTTTTCGGGAAATGGCTTGGTGGCGTAATCAGCTTTTACTTCATCGTGTATTATGTCATGTTTGTTTTGGTATTGGTAAGAACGTACGTTGAAGTCATTCAGGTATGGGTATTTCCCGATGTATTTCCATGGATATTTTTAATCCTTATTCTTTTCATTGCCTACTATTATGTCATCGGGGGCTTTCGGGTCGTAACAGGAATCAGCTTTCTTGGAGTGATATATGGACTCCCCTTGTTATTAACGCTTTATTTTCCATTAAAAGATAGCAATTTCGGTAATCTACTACCAATCTTTGAACTGACATTAACTGAGCTATTTCAATCAACCAAAACGATGACATTGAATTATCTAGGTTTTGAGGTACTATTTCTTTTCTATCCTTTTATCAGAAGTGGCCCAAAATCAGAGAAATGGGCGCACTTTGGTACTGTTTTTACGATAATCATTTATTTAGTCATAGCCTTGGTTTCTTTTGCCTACTTTAGTTTGGAACAATTAGAGACTACTACCTGGGCGACACTGACATTATGGAAAATTGTAGACCTTGCCGTTATTGAACGTTTTGAATATGTAGGTATTTGCATTTGGTTCTTTATAGTATTGCCCAATATTTGCATTGGCCTTTGGTGTGCAAGCCGTGCGGCACACCGATTGTTTCCAGTCAGCCAACGGACTTCTCTAAGAGCCATGTGTTTTATTCTGCTATTGCTGGCTATTTTAATTAATGACAGGAAGGAAATCGATTTCCTTAATAAATTTGTATCTCAAGTGGGGTTCTATACCATTTATATTTATATCCCATTATTGTTCATCATTCAGTATATAAGTTTTAAAGTGAGGAAAAAGAAATGAAAAAATATCGGAAGGTAAGCTTTACCCTATTTCTAATTCTTTTTGGATGTACTCCTTCTCCAAAAATACTCGAGGATATCCAATTGATTCAATCTGTGGGCTATGACTATAAGAGTGAGAAGGAAATTATAGGTTCCGCTGGAGCCGCTTATATTCCACCTGGTGAGGATGCACAACCCAGGAATCTTGTCTTTACAACGGTTGGGAAAACAGGAAAGCAAATAAGGCAACAAATCCAAGCGTTATCGGCGAAGCCTATTGAGATTGGAAGGGTAGGAGTGGTAATTTTTAATGAGGAAGTGGCATCTAAAGGGATTTTCCCCTTAATTGATAATTTTCAACGGGACTCTAGTATTGGCAGAAATATTCTTTTGGCAGTTTCTGTAGGAAGTGCAGCGGATATTCTAAAAACTAATTATATAGAAAGTGATACGGTGTCACAATATATTATCGATGTCGTAGATCAAAATATGGAACGAACCATTCCTGATATGAATTTCCACCATTTCCTTTTTCAATATTACACACCTGGCTTCGATCCGTTCATGCCGTTAGTTACAAAAAAGGAAAATAAATTAGAGGTATTAGGGATCGCCCTTTTTGAAGATGATAAGTATGTAGGGATGGTGCCATTGGAAAAAAGCTATATCTTTAAACTCCTCTATGAAGATACACAAAAAGGCCATTTCGAAATGGAAGGGGAGGAGGAAGATGGCTACATAAGCATGCAGAACTTATATACACATACAGACTATGAAGTCCGAAAATCAAATGAGGGGTATGAAGTGAATTTTAGAATCAAAATAAAAGGGCGAATCGCTGAAAGTGGCGGGTTGGACTTATCAAAGGAGAAAAATATTAAGAAGGTGGAGAAAAAAGCATCGGAAGAAATTACCCAAAAAGCTTATAGCTTAATGGAGCAATTTAAAGAACTTAATGTGGACCCTTTAGGTCTGGGGGAGAAAGCCAGGCAGAAAGGTATCTTTGATGAAAATACTTGGAAGGAGCATTATCCGGATCTAAAGGTAGATATTCAAACGGAAGTCCATGTAATTCAAGCGGGTATAATTGAATAAAGGATGCTCGGGCGTAAAAGTTTACTCAGTTGCGCGGTTTAACAGAGCCTTATTTTTAAAAAATCTCCATCCATTCAAAGCAGGGAAACCTTGAAGTAACCGCATCATATAAAGTTCTTTCAATGATTTTATGGCATTACCAGGCTCATCCGGTGAGGCTGATGAATTATTTAAAAACAGCTTTGGTAGGTTTGCCAATGCTGTTTTTCATATGTAATCACCACCGTGCGCTATATTATATAAAAGCTAATTTTTATATTCTTTTTCACGCTAGCAAAAGTATCATAAAATAATAGGGATGAAATAGTAGCTTAGATGGGGAGGTGAAAACATGTCTGACACCATAAGACCAAGAAGAATTATTTTAGATTTAGCCGTTACTTTAGATGGTTTTATTGAAGGGCAAAATGGCGAAGTGGATTGGTGCATTATGGATCCTGATATGGAGTTCACTACATTCTTGAATGAAATAGATACGATTCTTTACGGTAGAAAAAGTTACGATTTATGGGGCCAATATACACCTAAAGACGAGGTTTCCGAAATGGACAAAGTAATGTGGAATTTGGTTCATGGTAAAGAGAAAGTTGTCTTTTCCAAAACACAAAAAGGAACAGATGATAAAACGATATTCATTAATGAAAATATTCATGGAGAGATGATGAAGTTGAAGGACAAGCCTGGTAAAGACATTTGGCTCTATGGCGGAGCAAGCCTGATTACGACTTTCATAAATTTAGGACTCGTTGATGAATTCAGATTATCCATCCACCCCGTTGTTCTAGGAGTAGGAAAACCTTTGTTTGTAGATATCAGAAAAAGATTAAATTTAAAATTGGTTCATACAAGAACGTTTTCCTCTGGCGTCGTACAATTAACTTACCACAATAGGATTGGCAAAGTCATTAATGACTAAGACAGCGGCGAATGTAAATTTCCCGCTGTTTTTGATGCAATGATCCAACCAATTAACCCTAAATCTAATTTATCAGCCCCACGAGAAGTCTCTGCCTGTACCTTATCTCAATAAAGAATGATTTCATTTTACATTAATAATATTTTACTAGACTGAACGGTGCATAATACTTAATTAATCTATGCAGATGAGAAGTTGAGTAGATAAAGCTATAATAAAGGTTAACAATGGAAAGGCGGGAGAAGCATGTGGAGGGTGTTTAGGCGTTTGAAATTTATAATTACATTCTGGAGGTTCACGCCTTTTCTTCTAGATTTTTTTAAGTCAGGTGAAGTGTCCGGGACGAAAAAAATAACTGGAGTGCTGCTCATAATAGGTTATCTGATTTTCCCTTTTGACCTTATTCCTGATTATCTTTTGTTTGTTGGTGTCTTGGATGACATTATGGTTGTAACGTTTGTTTTGGAGCGGATGGTGAAGATGGCACCTGCTTCGTTAAAGGAGAAATACAAGCTTTCGGATAAATGAATAGACAGATTAGAATTGTGAGGAAGGGGGAGTCTGTCCCATGGAACCGCTAATCCAGCCAACCTGTGAAAAAAGATCTTATACGAGAGAGTTGACCTCTCACCAGCACTCGTTTGGGCAATTTTTGTTCCCCTTGGAGGGTTCCTTGGATATTAAGACGGAGTGGCAGGAGATAAATCTTGATCCGACCTACTGTTTTTATCTCCCACCAACATTTGACCACCATTTTAGTTCCAAGGATCGGAACGAGTTTTTAATATTGGATATTCCGATGCGTTATTTGCAGGAGGGTACGAGCAGTATGTATATCCACTTGGATGAGCAGTGGTCGTCCATTCGCTACTTGCTTTTGCAGGAGGCAAGAACTCAGGAGGAGAGGTCTTCGTTAACAGATTTGACAAGGTACGTGGCTAGCAAGCTTCAAACTTCGAAACCACCTTCCATCGCGTATGTTCATCGTCATTATAAGGAGGCCATCATGCTGGAAGCGCTAGCAGAAATGGAACATTATCACCCGGTCTACTATTCTTCATGGTTTAAAAAACAAACAGGGAAAAGTCTGCAGGTCTATGTGTCTGAGCTTCGTTTGAAGGAGGCTAAAAACCTGTTGCTTTCTACAGGGTGGACGATGTCGAGGATTGGGGAGGAAATAGGCTTTGAGAATTCTTCCTCTTTTACAAGGTGGTTTGTCCGCATGGAAGGATTGCCCCCTCAAAAATACAGACATATTCATAATGGCTAAAAAGGATATTAAACTTGGTAAAGAAATTTTTTGATGAATTTTCTAAGATAAGTTTAGTATTCTTTTTTAAGAGGTGAGGATTTTGAACGGAAAAACAGCTCCTTTTTTTATTATAATAGCTGCGGTACTGTGGGGAACCACCGGTACGGCACAGACATTTGCACCTGAAGCGGCACATCCGGTTGCCATTGGGGCGGCCCGATTGGCAGTTGGAGGTCTATTGTTATTGTCCCTTGTTTTTATGAGCGGCGGGTTGAGCTTGAAAAATTGGCCGCTTAAATCAACAATTTTAGCCGCTTTAAGCATGGCGCTGTTTCAACCATTGTTTTTTACTGCCGTGACGGTCACAGGGGTGGCCATTGGGACAGTGGTTGCGATAGGGAGTGCGCCGATATTATCTGGCTTCCTGGAATGGGTTTTCCTAAAAAGGCGTCCGACTAAAGTTTGGTGGGGCTCGACTTTTTTGTCCATTACGGGCTGTCTTATGCTCTTTTTAAATAAGGAGTCTGTCATCGTGGATCCAGTTGGGGTGTTGATGGCCTTGGGTGCAGGACTATCGTTTGCTGTTTATGCGATTGTCAGCCGGGATCTGGTAGGGAAATATCCATCCCTCTCGGTTGTTGCGGTTGTGTTTACGCTTAGTGCCGTTTTCTTAGCGCCATTCTTATTTATCTTTGATATGTCTTGGATGGTGGAGGTAAGAGGTTGGAGCATCATTCTTTACCTTGGAATCATGACGACAGGGGTGGCGTATTTTCTTTTTGGGAAGGGGCTTACCTATGTTTCCTCATCCACCGCGGTAACCCTTGCACTGGCAGAGCCGTTAACGGCAGCTTTATTTGGGGTGTTTCTGTTAGGAGAACAATTGAATTCAACCTCTTGGATTGGTATGGTCCTTTTAATGCTTGGAATCGGGTTATTGGTTGTTGGAGCCAAGGGGACAGGGAATTCTGCCCGTTTATCCTTTAAAGGCTAGATGGGTGGAGGGACCCTTTCCTTCAACGGAAGGAAAATATTTGATTTTGTGGGATAAACTGCTATACAACGCCAAAAACGGCGGAAGGAACAGAATTGTCTGGGCAGAGGTTGGCTAAAACAAAAATAGTTTTTAACATCAGGCCATTACTTGTAAAAAATTGCTATAATAACCATATACATATGAACAAAGGGGGAGAGATAATGGCTGAAATGAATGAAAATCCTTTATTGAAAAGGGATGAAAATAAACCGAAGATCAAAGTGGAAAGAAAAGAAGGCGAGCCGACTGCTGCGTTTAAAGGTGCAAGCTGGGCTGCTCTTGTGGTAGGGGTTTCAGCTTATCTCATCGGACTGTTCAATGCCGCGATGGAACTGAATGAGAAGGGCTATTATTTTGCTGTATTGGTATTCGGCCTGTACGCAGCTGTATCCCTCCAAAAAGCAGTAAGAGATAAGGAAGAGGATATCCCTGTTTCCGGTATCTACTACGGACTCAGTTGGTTTGCGGTCATTGTCGCCATTTCCTTGATGGCGATCGGGCTGTACAATGCGGGCAGTATCATTTTAAGTGAAAAAGGATTCTACGGCATGTCATTTGTGCTAAGCTTATTTGCGGCAATCACGATCCAGAAAAATATTCGAGATACGCAAAATGCCAGAGAACGAGATTAATAGGGAGGGCGGTACTGTCGGCTGATTTATCAAAGCCTGTCAGTACCGCTTTTTTCTTGGATATGAAGACCTCGGTGCCGAGGGAATGGAGTGGGAGAGGTCTTCATGGAGGTTATGAGGACCTCGGTGACGAGGAGATGGAGGTGGGAGAGGTCTTCATGAGGGTTATGAGGACCTCGGTGACGCAGGAAATGGAGTGGGAGAGGTCTTCATGGGGGTTATGAGGACCTCGGTGACGCAAGAAATGGAGTGGGAGAGGTCTTCATGGGGGTTATGAGGACCTCAGTGACGCAGGAAAAGGATGGGAGAGGTCTTCATGGAACTTATTAGCACCCCGCCTGCCAAAAGCAAAACCCGGTGCCCAACTCAGTAGTGAAGTTAACTCATAGCGTATGCCAAAGTGACAAGCCTTGCTATCTTACGCTATAATTAGGAACGTTGTGATTACACACCTTTCAATGTAATGGGAAGGGGTTTTTTTATGATTACATTACATCATGTCAGTAAAGAATTCGAAGGTTTTCAAGCCGTAAAAGCTGTTTCTTTGAAAATAGATAAAGGGGAAATCCATGGGATTATTGGAGCCAGTGGTGCCGGTAAATCAACCTTGCTGCGACTGATCAACCTGTTGGAAGTCCCGGACGCCGGACAGGTGGAAGTGAACGGTCAGGATCTCACAAAGTTGCGGGGCAACAAACTCCGCGAGGCTCGAAAGTCCATCGGGATGATTTTTCAGCATTTTAATTTGGTGGCAAATAAAACGGTTTACGAAAATGTTGCCGTATCCCTTCAATTGTCAGGCTTTCCGTGGAAAAAACGTCGTCAACGAGTAATGGAATGCCTTCAATTTGTAGGGATGGAAGGTTTTGTGGAGAAATACCCTGCACAGTTGAGCGGAGGGCAAAAGCAACGTGTGGCCATTGCAAGGGCTTTGGCGAATAATCCCGAAGTGCTATTGTGCGATGAACCCACCTCTTCGCTTGATCCAAACACAACTGCTGAAGTCCTACGTGTTTTGGAAAATGTCAACAAAAGCCTTGGTGTCACAGTGGTCGTGGTCAGTCATGAAATGGAAGTCATCAAAAGTATCTGCCATAACGTGACGGTCATGGCAAACGGGGAAGTATATGAGACGGTGCGAACAAAACCGCAGGGTGTCAAACAGATAGACAGCAATCCACAATACTTTGTCGACCAGCTGGTGAAGGGGGCTGACACAGATGATGCCTGAAATCTTACTTCAGTATGAAGCGGAAATCTGGCGGTCCATAGGAGAAACCTTCATCATGGTCGGCATGTCCATTCTCGCTGCGATTTTGGTGGGGCTTCCGGTAGGGACACTTCTTTTCCTATGCAGAAAAGGGAATTTGCTAGCCAATCAGCTTACCTTCTCCACGTTGAATCTATTGGTGAACATCATCCGCTCCTTCCCGTTTTTGCTATTGGTCGTATTTTTGATTCCATTTACCCGCTGGATTATCGGGACAGCTATCGGAACGGCAGCAGCGACCGTGCCGCTTGCGATCATTGCCATCGCGCACTATTCCCGCCTTGTCGAGCAGTCCTTATTGGATGTGCCTAAAGGGGTGTTGGAGGCAGCTGTCTCGATGGGTGCTTCAGTAAGGGAAGTGGTCTTTAAATTCCTTTACGTGGAAGCCAGGTCCGGCCTTGTCCTTGGATTGACCACCTCGATCATCAGCTTTATTTCCTACTCTACCATCATGGGCGTGGTAGGCGGCGGTGGAATCGGGGATTTCGCCATCCGTTACGGCTATCAACGATTTGAAACCGAATTGATGATGTATATGATCATCATTATGGTCATACTGGTACAACTGATACAATTTACAGGCATGACTGTATCAAGAATGATTGATAAAAGATAAGCATGAATGTGCAACAGGAGGATATTCTTAATGAAAAAATTAATATTTTTAATGACGTTAGCTATCGTAATGCTAGCTGGCTGCGCGCAAAATAATCAAGGAAATGAAGGAGAGGCTGGGGATGCTGGCCAGAATCAAGAAAAAGAACAAGCAACGCTAAAAGTGGCTTCCCTTATTCCGCCAATGACAGAAATTTTGGAGCTTGTGAAACCAAAGCTTGCAGAGGAAGGCATTGATTTAGAAGTGGTTGTATTAGGCGATAATGTCCAGCCAAACAGCGCCCTTGCAAATGGTGAAGTGGACGCAAACTTCTTCCAGCACGTTCCTTACATGGAGGAATTCAACCGTAACAACGACGCAGAGTTGGTTGGGATCACACCAATCTATTATGCGAACTATGGCGTATATGCGAAAGACTACAACGATATGGAAGAACTGCCAGAAGGCGCTGTCGTTGCCATTGCAAATGACGTTTCCAATATCGACCGCTCATTGGCACTTCTTGCACAACACGATGTCATCACGTTAAAAGAAAAAACAGGACCTTACCATACACAAGCAGATATCGTAGAAAACCCGAATAACTATAAATTCGAAGAAGTCGACCTGCTGATGCTTGCTAGAATGTACGATGACGCAGATGCGGTGGTCATGACTCCAGCTTACGCAGCTCCACTTGGATTGACGCCGAAAAGTGATGCACTACTGACAGAAGGAACCGACAACGAATTTGCCATCACACTTGTAGCCCGTGAAGACAACAAGGACGCAGAAGCTATCAAGAAGCTGGCTGAAGCCATGACAAGTCAGGAAGTACGTGAATTTCTAGAAGAAAACTATGACGAAACGGCGATTCCGGCATTTTAAGATTATTTTTGACAAGACCCTTTACCTATTTGAATAGGTGAAGGGTTTTTTCATGAACATTATGTCTTTCGCTTAGGCTGATTTTGACGTTCGCCCGATTGCTTGTGAAAATCGCTCGTAAAATCATATTATCGCCCGATTGCACTCGAGAAACGCCCGTATATATTAATAATCGCCCGAATGGTTTTTAGGCGAACTCGCTCCAAATTTCTCTTGGCTTATTTATCGGGCCACCCGCTCCATGGAAAGACTTCACACTTTTTTAAGTGCTCAAAATAGTTTATAATAGTCAGATAAATAGAATGATACTCTTATGAAATATTTTAGTAGAATATGATATGATAGAAATTAAGATGGACAAGTGTGTTTATAGGTGGTGTCTTGCTTAAGGTTATTTTCTAGCAAGTATGCCTGCTCTTTATTATAGGCTGTTTTCGTGAATTTTGTTGCTGTTTCGTATACTCAATATAGCCGTTATATGACTTGCTGACGTGCTCTTTTCTTTGTTATACGAAGCATACTGCTCCTTGTGATTTCTAGGTATGTAAGCAGAGAAAAGTCCAATTGCCGACTTTTTACCAGTGAATAGCAACAATCTTCGAGAAAAGAGCTTTTTTATAAACTTAGGGGATGTGTAATGATGAGCAACATGCAGAAAAAAACAGACGTTATCTTAATTGGTGCCGGGGTCATGAGTGCGACGCTTGGATCGTTATTAAAAGAAGTAGCGCCAGATTGGGAGATTAAAGTATTCGAGAAGCTGGCAAGCGCTGGGGAAGAGAGCTCGAATGAATGGAATAATGCGGGTACGGGACATGCTGCACTATGCGAACTTAACTATACATCCGTGAAAGCGGACGGCTCCATTGATATCAGCAAGGCGGTCAAAGTCAACGAACAGTTCCAACTTTCCAGACAGTACTGGTCCTATCTAGTAAAACGCAACCTGATTAGCAATCCGCAGGACTTTATCATGCCGATTCCACATATCAGTTTTGTGGAAGGGACAGAAAATGTCACGTTTTTGAAAAAACGGATGGAAGCGCTGTCAAGGAATCCGCTGTTCAAAGGCATGGAATATTCCGAGGATCCGGCAAAACTGAAGGAATGGATGCCTCTTATGATGGAGGGGCGCACCTCGACGGAGCCGATTGCGGCAACGAAAATTGACTCTGGTACAGATGTGAATTTCGGTGCGTTGACCCGCATGTTGTTTGACCAATTAGAGAAAAGCAATGTGGAAGTCCATTATGAGCATAGTGTGGAGGACCTTAAGCGTGCCAAGGACGGCTCTTGGGAATTGAAGATCCGTGATATCAAATCCGGAAAAGTCGAATCTCATTATGCCAAGTTCGTCTTTATCGGCGGGGGTGGCGGAAGCCTGCCTCTATTGCAAAAGACCGGTATCCCGGAATCGAAGAATATTGGCGGTTTCCCGGTAAGTGGCCTCTTCCTCGTATGCAACAATCCTGAGGTCATCGAGAAGCATCATGCGAAAGTATACGGAAAGGCAAAGGTTGGTGCGCCTCCGATGTCTGTACCGCATCTTGATACAAGGTATATCAACAACAAGAAGAGTCTGCTGTTCGGCCCATTTGCAGGCTTCTCACCAAAGTTTTTGAAAACAGGATCCAATCTGGATTTAATCGGATCCGTGAAGCCGTATAATGTCATGACGATGTTATCTGCAGGATTCAAGGAAATGGCCCTGACAAAATATTTGATTCAACAGGTGTTGTTATCCAATGAAAAGCGCATTGATGAGCTGCGCGAGTTTATCCCTAACGCTAAAAGCGAAGATTGGGAGATTGTCGTGGCGGGTCAACGTGTTCAAGTCATCAAGGATACAGAAGCTGGCGGCAAAGGGACTCTTCAATTTGGAACGGAAGTGGTCAGCGCCAGTGACGGCTCGATAGCAGCATTGCTTGGCGCTTCTCCGGGGGCTTCTACTGCTGTTCATGTCATGCTTGAGGTCTTTGAGAAATGCTTCCCAGAGCAGATGTTTCAATGGAAAGAGAAAATCCAAGAAATGATTCCTAGCTATGGCGTATCTTTAGTAGATAACCCTGCGCTATTTGATGAGCTTTTTGCCTCCACCGCGGAAACTCTCTTTCTTAGTAAGGAACAAAAAGAGCTTTCCTTTCATTAAAATTAGAATAAACGGTAAAACCTTCGACCCTCCTTTGGATTGAAGGTTTTTTTGTTACTTTTAAAGCCGGAAACTTGAGTTGGAGATTCCAACTTCTGTATGCTGAAAGTAATATCCAAGATCCTAAGGAGGTTTTTTTATGAAAAAGGCTAATCGAGTTATCAGGGACCATTGGAAGGTGCAATATAAAAATCCAGGTTATCCCCATGTCCAGCAAGGGTGGGTTTTGCCTCCAGACCGGATGTATGAGTATGACCCGTTCATCCTGATGGCGGATGATTGGTTCAAACGAGGGACCTTCTCCGATCACCCTCACAGGGGCTTCCAGACCATCACCTATGTGATCGATGGAAGGCTAGAGCATACCGATAACCAGGGCGGGCATTCTGTCTTGCACGCAGGGGATGTCCAGTACATGAATGCGGGGAGCGGTGCCCGCCATGCCGAGGAAGCGGTCGATGAGGATGTCATCCACACGTTGCAACTCTGGTTGAATTTGCCGAAGAGCTTGAAGCAAACGGAATCCTCGTATCAGAATGTTCTTTTGGAAGATGCTCCTTTGGTGGAAGTGGACGGTGGTTCGTTGCGGGTTTACTCGGGAAGTGTAGAGGGAGTGACAGGTCCGATGAACTCATTGGTCCCTATTAATATGTTTGAAATCTACTTGCGAGCAGGAGAGCAATATTCCTTGGAGTTGCCTGCGAATCACAACGGCCATATCTACATGCTGCAAGGCAAGATGAGTTTTGGATTGGAGGAAGAAGTGACATTAGGGAAGACAGAGGCGGGGCTGTTGTCTTATGAGGAGAGTGCGGAAGATGGTGAGACGGATGTTCTTCAAATCAAGGCTTTGGAGCGGTCGAAAATGCTAATCTATACGGGGAAACCTATTGGGGAGCCGCTTGTTGCGAGGGGGCCATTTGTGATGAATACGGAGGCGGAGATAGAAGATGCGTTTGAGGACTACCGTATGGGAAGGTTTGGGCCGTCTTCCCAATAAACACTCTTAAGAAGTAGAGGGACATTTTTTAAAGGTTGGTTGATAGATAGGGTAAATATAGATATTATAGGCGAAGGGGAGCTTGAAACGTTAACCTGTATCGTTTCGACAATCAGTAATTTGATCCCATATAATTAATATCTATTCTGTTCAAATAGGGAAATGAGGTTGGACATGTTCAACACTACTAAACGAAAATATATATCCCTCTACCTTATTTTAGCCATTTGCATGTTCTCCTCCTTTTTCTTTGTCCAAAATAACCATTCCTTTTATGACCGGCCAATAGCCAAAGTAGTGGAAACAAAGCTTGAGGATCAGACAGAGCTGGTTGATATGTATGAGAATGAAGATGTCATGTACAGGCAGCAGGTTATTGCGGAATTGCAAAACGGAAAGCACAAAGGTGAGCAAATCTTTTTAACAAATGAGTATTCGAATTCCGGGGGGTACGACCAGGAATACCGAGTTGGTAATGAGCTTTTTGTTTCCTTCCAATCCTCCCAAGAAGAGGGTGCCATGCTAAAAGGTAACATAGAGGACGTGAAGCGGGATAAATTTCTTCTATTAACGGCATGGTTGTTTGTCTTGGTGTTAGTTTTGGTAGGAAAGAAACAGGGAATATATTCGATCGTAAGTCTCGTCGTGAACGCGATGTTATTATCCTATGCATTAACTATTTATATGAAATCCTCCAATATCAGCTTGGTGTTGATATGCGGCATCAGTGCGATATTGTTCACGGTCATTTCTCTCTTGCTGGTTAATGGACGGAATGAAAAGTCCTATGCGGCGGTCATTTCTACCTTGCTGGGCACCTTGGCATTAATGTTCATCACCTATCTCGTTATCGGGGCAACTTCCGGAAATGGATTAAGGTATGAGGACATGCAGTTTTTAACCCGGCCTCCTGAGGTGGTGTTCATGGCTGGGATCTTGGTGGGGTCGCTCGGTGCGGTAATGGATATTGCCATCACAATGTCCTCTTCCATTTTCAGCTTATATGAAAAGAAGCCGAACATATCGGTAAAGGCACTTGTGGCATCTGGGATGGATATCGGAAAAGATATCATGGGAACCATGACCAACATTTTGTTCTTCGCTTATGTGAGCGGTTCTATTCCCATCTTGATTTTATATTTTATGAATGCTTCGCCTTTCGGCTACACCCTATCCCTTAACCTTTCCTTAGAGCTTGCCAGGGCATTGGCTGGGGGAATAGGGATTGTGCTGACGATTCCAATCGGTTTATATGTGTCGATATTTTTTGTCAACCGGAAGAGGGCGAGGGCATGAATGTATTAGTTGTACTTGCAGCGATCTTGTTCCTCTTGATGGTTCTTGTTGGTGGGAAAAAAGGGGTGCGTTCCTTCATCGCACTCTTCGTTAATTTCGGTGTGCTCTTTATGACCATTCTGTTTATGACAGATCCCAATGCGAATCCTATTGTCTTGACCTTGATTGCCTGCATCATCATTAGCTGTGTCAGCCTGTTTTATATTAATGAATGGAACGTCAAAACAACCATTGCATTTATTTCGACGGTCATCTCTATCATCATCATGCTACTCTTTATTTCTTTTATCACGAAACATTCCATGATCCAGGGGTTCAGTGAAGAAGAAATAGAAGAGATGGGCATGTATTCCATGTATCTAGGAGTAGATTTTGTTAAAATTGGGGCTTCCGTCATCATCATGAGCACGATCGGTGCCATTGTTGATATTGCCATCTCCATCACATCTCCCATGCGTGAAATACATCATCATAATCCGAACATCAGCCGAAAAGAACTGTTTATGTCCGGTATGAGCATAGGAAGGGATATTCTAGGGACAAGTGCCAACACTATCTTTTTCGCCTTTTTTGGAGGCTATCTGGCCTTGCTTATCTGGTTTAAGGAGCTGTCCTATTCTACCGGGCAAATCATCAATTCTAAAGTGTTCAGTGCCGAGATGATCACGATCCTTTGTGCCGGGACAGGTATCGCCATTGTGATTCCGATCGCTTCCTGGATTACGGCGTATGTTTTAGTGAAAACGAATAAGGTAGGACATTAGAGGGAGAAGCTTATCATTCCTCCCTCTTTTCCTTTTTTTACCCTCCAACTATTTACCTGAAAAGAATAGTCTATTAAAGCCCTTTCAGTTAAGATGAAGGCACTATGTTTTTTATTGGAGGAACCGAATGATTAAACTAATGGCAGATTCAACTTGTGATTTATCCAACGACGTGCTAGAGATGTATGACATCAGTTTGGCACCATTGAGCATTAATATTGAGGGAAAGACCTTTAAAGATAGAGTTGACATAGAACCGGATGAATTTTACGGCATGATGGAGGCCCTTTCAGAGTTTCCGACGACAGGGATGCCTAGTCCGGTAGAGTATCTGACCATTATCAAGGAGGCCGTCGAGAGCGGCTACAAGGAAATACTTTGCATTTGCATGTCCAGTGGGACAAGTGGATCCCAACAATCAGCTGAATTGGCAAAAGGATATTTCTTTGAGGAAAATCCAGATTCACCAGTGAAGATTCATGTGGTAGATTCCAAGTGTATGAGTCATGGAAGCGGCTGGCTTTTGTTAAAGAGCGCGATGATGAGGGAGAAAGGCGCCTCCTTCCAAGAGTTGATTGATTTTAATGAGAACTATAAAACCAATGTGAAACACTTCCTTTCCGTGGATGATCTGGATCATTTAATTAAAAGTGGAAGGCTTTCAAATGCCAGTGCATTCCTCGGAAAGCTGCTGATGCTTAAGCCGATTATGACCATGAAAAACGGGAAAGGCGCCATCGTTGCGAAAGAAAGAGGCTTGAAACGGGTCCTCAAGCATTATGTGGAGGAGTTCATCAAGCGTAATGATGAAACAGTGACGGACTTTATTATCATCGGCTACACTTCTGACATAAAGATTGCCGAGAACCTGAAAGTGAAGCTAGAAAAGGAAACGGATTTCACCGGTGCCATCCATATCATGCAGATGGGCGTTTCTGTTGGTACCCATGTGGGACTTGGTGCCCTTTCCATGTTCTTTGTTGAGAAAAAATAATGTACGTGAAGCCACCCATAGCGGTGGTTTTTTTGTAGGCTTCTTCGTAAACTTTGTTGCTTTTACTTATTTTTAAACCAACCGTAATACTCCTTCCTTTCGTGCTCTTTTCCCCGCAATACTAGATATGCTACATGCATATCTTGAGTAAATACTCAGTAAAAAGTTCAATTGCCGACTTTTTACTAGGGGATATAAAAGTGCCTTTTTGAGGATTTTTATCCTTCGGACTTTTGTGGTAGGGTTAGTATATTGGAATAATAGTTCAAATTTTATAAAATCATAAAGGCAAAGGGGGTTTTCGATATATGTCTTCAAAACAGAAGAACAGCTACGATGATTTACATAAACCGACGAAAAGTAACTGGAGTGTCCTGCTAGGAGCGGCCTTTCTGATGGGGGCTTCTGCCATCGGACCGGGTTTCTTAACGCAAACGGCTGTATTTACTGAACAGCTTCTTGCAAGCTTCGGTTTTGTCATATTAATGTCGATCATCTTGGATATTGGGGTACAGGTAAATGTTTGGAGAATTATCGCCGTCTCCAAGAAAAGGGGGCAGGATATTGCCAATATGGTCCTGCCTGGACTTGGGTATTTCCTCGCTTTTGCCGTTGCCTTGGGTGGTCTTGCATTCAACGTAGGTAACATTGGTGGGGCGGGCCTCGGAATGAACGTACTTTTTGGTATCGATGTGCGAATTGGAGCCGTCATCACCGCTGCCATTGCCATAGGGATATTCCTATCCAAAGAGGCAGGAGTGGCAATGGACAAGATTGCTCGTTATTTGGGATTGATGATGGTTTTGCTCACCCTTTATGTGGCATTCCAAAGTAATCCGCCTGTAGGGGAGGCTGTTTTCCGTACGTTTGCGCCGGAAACCATTGATGTCTTTGCCATTATTACCCTGGTTGGTGGAACGGTTGGTGGCTATATCACGTTCGCTGGTGGACACAGGCTATTGGATGCCGGAATCAGCGGAAAGGAAAACCTGCATCATGTGACGAAGAGTTCTGTATCAGGAATTGTCATCGCTTCTATCATGCGAATATTCTTGTTCCTTGCCGTGCTTGGTGTTGTTGCCGCCGGTTTTAAATTAGATCCAAACAATCCACCTGCATCCGTTTTTATGGAGGCAGCGGGAATGGTTGGTTATAAAATGTTCGGCCTAGTGCTCTGGGCAGCGGGGATCACCTCTGTTGTCGGGGCAGCTTATACATCTGTTTCTTTTTTACGAACATTGTCTAAAAAGATTGATCGAAATAACTCAAAGGTCATCATTGGGTTCATTGTCGTATCCACGATTATTTTTGCTTTCATTGGCGAGCCAGTTCTATTGTTGATCTTGGCTGGTGCGTTTAACGGACTTATTTTACCTGTCGCACTTGGAACGCTACTGATAGCAGCTTACAAAAAAGAGATTGTCGGGGATTACAAACACCCGTTGTGGTTGACGATTTTTGGTGCGGTTGTGTTTATCGCAACAGCTTACTTGGCAGCGGTCACGTTAATCAACCAGGTGCCGAAGCTGTTCTCATAATATAGACAGAACTTGAGGAGGGGAGCCAAATTGAAAGTCCAATTTCACCCATTAGGGGATACAGGTATACAGATTCTATTTGGGTCCGACATATCAGAAAAAACGAATCATCAGATTAGACTGTTTGCGGATCACCTTAGGAAGCAAGATATCGAAGGCATTATAGAGTGGGTGCCGGCCTATACGACGCTCACTATATTCTATCAACCGGATAAAATTAACTATAAGGATTTGTGCCAAAAGCTCGAGGAAATTCAAGACCAATCACAAAGGGAAGATGTAAACTCTGACTCTATCGTCTATGAAATCCCTGTCCTGTATGGAGGGGAGGTCGGGCCTGATTTGTCAGAGGTGGCAAGCTGCAATGGATTGACGGAAAATCAGGTCGTTTCTATCCATTCTGCCCAGTCCTATCTTATATACATGATGGGGTTTGTCCCAGGCTTTCCTTACTTGGGTGGAATGACGAAAGATATTGCCACACCAAGACGAGAAAATCCGAGGGCAAAAATCGAGGCTGGATCAGTAGGAATAGCGGGGGAGCAAACAGGTGTCTACCCTTTAGAAACTCCAGGTGGATGGCAGGTTATCGGGAAGACGCCCGTGAAGCTTTATGATCCAGAGAGGGAGGACCCGATCCTTTTATCTGCTGGGGCTTATATCCGCTTCGTTCCTATTGGACAAAAAGAATATGAAGAGATAGAAGAAGCCATCAAGCTTGGTGAATATAAGGTGAAAAGCTATCAAAAAGGGGGAGGACATGATGAAAACCATCGACCTGAACAGTGATTTAGGCGAAAGCTATGGTGCGTATACCATCGGAAATGATCAGGAAGTACTGAAGTACATTTCGTCTGCAAACATTGCCTGCGGTTTTCATGCCGGGGACTACAATGTGTTGATGGAAACCGTTAAGACAGCTGCAGGGCTAGGAGTTTCCATTGGGGCCCACCCTGGATTCCCCGACCTGGCGGGGTTTGGCCGACGTGATATGTTTATGAGCCGAGAAGAGATCTTCAACCTTGTAGTCTATCAGATTGGAGCAATACAGGCTGCTGCAACAGTATATGGGACACACGTTCATCATGTGAAGCCGCACGGTGCCTTGTATAACTTGGCATCTAAAGATAGTGAAGTGGCTATGGCCATTGCAAAAGCGGTACACACAGTCGATTCGAACCTGATTTTATTCGGCTTGGCAGGAAGTGAACTCGTCCGGGCAGGAGAAAAAGTCGGCTTAAAAGTGGCACAGGAAGTATTCGCCGATAGAACCTATCAACCTGATGGAACACTCACTCCAAGGTCCCATGCAGATGCCATGATACACGATTCAGACCTTGCAGTAGAGCGGGTACTGAGAATGGTGACGGATGGAAAGGTGGAAGCCGTAGACGGCCAGGACATTTCCATTCAAGCAGATACCATCTGTGTGCACGGAGATGAACCGGAAGCCTTAGAGTTTGTTCGGAAGTTAAGAGCGAAATTGGAGGAAGAACAGGTGGAGATCCAAGCCTTTGGGGTGGTGGAGATCCATGACTAAACCTCTGTTTCAAGTAATGAAACCAGGGCTATTAACAACCTTTCAGGATTTAGGGCGGACAGGACTTCAGGAGTTTGGGGTGGTTGTTTCAGGTGCGATGGATGAGTACGCCCTTCAGATAGGCAACCTTTTGGTCGGAAATGATAAAGGGGAGGCGGCACTCGAAGTCACCTTCATGGGGCCAGAGCTAAAGGCTTTAGAGGATGTTGTCGTTGTCATATGCGGTGGGAATTTATCTCCTAAGGTCAATGGGAAAAAAGTATCCATGTGGAAGAGTTTCAAGGTGAAAAAGGGAGAGCTTCTTGAGTTCGGGAAGCCAATAGAGGGTGCCCGTTCTTATATTTGTGTGGCCGGGGGATTCGATGTCCCGGTTGTAATGGGAAGTAAATCAACCTTTTTAAAAGCGAAAATTGGCGGGTTGAACGGCCGGGGGCTGGAAAAGGACGATGTACTATACGGAGAAGGTCATGTTGGTGTACGAACCAGACGATCCATCCATCCCCAAGAGATACCTTCCTACAATAAAGAGATGGAAATAAGGGTATGCCTTGGGCCCCATCTTGAGGCCTTTCATGAATCATCTGTGGAAACATTCCTTTCCTCCACTTATGAAGTCACCCCGCAATCGGATAGGATGGGCTATAGACTAAAAGGGCCTAAAATCGAGCACAAAACATCGGCAGATATCATCTCAGAAGCGATCCCTCTTGGGGGGATACAAGTTCCTGCAGATGGAAGCCCGATACTATTGATGGCCGACAGGCAGACAACCGGCGGTTATACAAGGATTGCTACCGTCATTTCCTATGATATACCGCTACTGGCTCAGGCACAGCCAGGAACTCAGATTCGATTCAGGGAAGTTTCTGTGGAAGAAGCACAAGCATTGTATGTGAAGAGGGCCAAGTTTTTTAGTGTGCTGGAGAAGTTGACATAATAAGAGTTTAGAGGATTATTCACAGTAGGGGAGATTGCGCCCTACTGCTTTTTTGTTTGGGGTGTTTGCCGTTGGGGGAGCTGTGGAAGAAGGAAATATAGGGTTTGGCATGAACTCAGGGTGTTTTGGCACGAACTTGCCTCAATTTGGTACGAACTTGCTTCATTTTGGCATCAACTTGGCACTTGGGCCACTTCGACTTCCGAGATTACCTTCAAATTAGTAGGAAGTTTAACAAAAGGGCCTAATATACTAGTAGAATCTCATTCCAAACTGAAAAAGACTAACAAAAGACCTTCATACCACATAAAAAAAACCTGCCCCCAAACAAATCGGAGGCAGGTTTTTAAAAATTAAAAATGTTATTTCGCTTCCACTACAGCTTTCTCCGTACCTTTTCCTGTGTTGCCTCGCTTCCAGAAAATCTGTAAAGCTAGCATCACACCAAAGGCGATGAATCCGAAGATATCTGTATTGGCCTCAGGGTAAATTAGAAGCAACCCTGTAGAAACGGTGATGATACGTTCGATCCAGTGAAGCTTTCTGTACCAGAAACCGATAAGGCCGGCACCGATGGAGATCATCCCGACAATGGAGGTCACAAGTATCCAGGAAACTTCCGGAATGGTCGTATCGATCATAAGCAGCTGTGGCTGGAATACAAACATGTACGGGATGATAAATGCCGCAATGGCAAGCTTGGAGGCATTTATTCCGGTACGTATCGGCTCCCCTTTGGATATCCCGGTTGCAGCAAAGGCGGCAAGGGCTACTGGTGGAGTGATATCGGCTACAATTCCGAAGTAGAACACGAACATGTGCGCAGCAAGAATCGGAATGGCAACTTCTAGCTGGTTATTCAATGCGATGATGGCAGGTAGCGCAATCGTCGATGTAATAATATAATTGGCTGTCGTCGGTGAACCCATCCCCAAGATGATCGAAGCAATCATCGTGAAGAATAGAGTCAATAACAATAGCAATGTTGGAGTGGAGGTAATGGATGCAGCGATTCCTACAAGGCTGTTCCCCATTTTAAGTCCAAGTCCAGTTTTCGTCACGACCCCTACGATGATACCAGCACACGCTGTGGCAGCAGCAACACCTAATGCGGTACGTGCCCCATTTGTCAGTGCAAGAATGAATCTCTCTAAATTAATTCTCGTATCTTTCCGGAACATACTTACGATGATCGTACTTAAAATACCAAGTAGGGCAGTACGTTCAATACTGAAGCCTTGGAATAAAAGGAATACGATGATTAGTATAGGTAATAACAGGTGAATCTTCTTTAATACTTCACGCTTCTTTGGTATTTCTTCTTTTGGCAAGCCATGCAGGCCTTGCTTTTTCGCTTCCAGGTGAGTCATGATCCAGATTCCTGAGAAATATAGAATTGCTGGGATGGTAGCGGCTTTGGCGATATCCCAGTATGCCACACCTGCAAATTCGATCATCAAGAAAGCGGCAGCACCCATGATTGGTGGCATGATTTGTCCACCAGTGGAAGAAGCTGCTTCTACCGCTCCGGCAAAGTTGCGGTGGTATCCCAGTCGCTTCATCAAAGGAATGGTGTAGGAACCAGTTGTAACTGTATTCGCAACAGAGCTTCCAGAGATTGTACCTTGCAAGGCACTGGAGAAAATGGCAACCTTTGCAGGCCCACCAGTTCTTCTGCCTGCTAGGGAAATGGCCAAATCATTAAAGTAGTTTCCGACTCCGGTTTGAACAAGGAACGCACCAAATAATAAGAATAAGAAAATATAGGTAGATGATACCTGTAGCGGTGTTCCTAGAATTCCTTCTGTCGTAAAGAACATACTTTGAATAAATTGATTAAGGCTGAGACCTCTATGTGCAAGCATTCCAGGCATATATGGCCCGAATAAGGCGTAAATCATAAATACGGTAGCGATGATGGTGATCGGTAGCCCGATAGCACGCCTTGTCGCTTCTATAACCAAAAGGATGGCCAGTCCACCAATTACCGCTTGTTGGGAATTGATGCTGCCGATCTGTTGGATCATCGTGTCATAAAATACTGGCCAGTATCCGCAGACGACAATGGTCAATCCGACAAGGATGTAATCGTACCAAGCGACCTTATTTTTCGGTGCCCCTCTTCTGGCAGGGAACAACAGAAAGATCAGTGTAAGGGCAAAGCCCAAGTGAACAGTACGTTGGATATATGCCGTAAATTGGCCGAATATCCCTGTGTAAAGTTGAAAAAGGGAAAAGGCGATCAACATGAAAAAGACCACTTTTCCTGCGTAACCTGTCAGGTGCCGGGTTTTCGCATCTGGATCGTACTTTTCAAGCAGTTGTTCTTGCTCTTCTGCCGTCAATGCCTTGTCCTTATTAGCGTTTGTATCACTCATGAATTTTCATTCCTTTCATATACTGCCATAATGTCAATTTTTCGACTCTTACATTATACCAGTCTCCTGGAGTAAAGTATTCGTTGAACCAAATCATTTTTTCTCCGTTTTGGCCCCAAGAAAGTCGATTTTTGGAAACGGTTTTACCATTTCGGATATTCATAGAGGAGAAGACATTATTCAAATCTTTGATATGGTATTTGCCATCTTCATAGACAAATTCCTCCCCGTCTTCCGCATTGGATGGCATGCCAATTCCGAATTCTTCATAGACAATTTCGGTTTGAACGATTTGGAGGTCATCTGTCACCATATATTTTTCCACTACATCCGTTAAATGGATGGAATGTGTAAAGGTGATTTGAAAGGTGTCCTCTTTATTTATGGGGAGGTATGCTTGGATGTGTCCGGTGTTTTGCGTATCGAAAACCAATGCTGTCCGCAAAGGGACCAAGAAGAATATCGATAATAGCAAAACGATGGTAGAGGATAATATGATTGCAAGCATTCTTTTTTTCATCTTAACCCACCTAGAAAAAATAAAAAGAAGGACCGACAGCAAAGTGGAACCAAGTGTCGGCCAATCTCTATTCTTATAGCTGATATTAGTCGAGTAAACCTTCTTCTTTAAAGTACTTCTCAGCACCTGGGTGGAAGTCGATACCGATTCCGTCCGTTGCCGTTTCAAGGGTGATGAACTCACCTTTGGCATGGGCAATTTCCCCAGTGTTTTCATAGATTGCTTTTGTGATTTCATAAACAAGGTCCTCAGAAAGGTCCTTAGAAACAGCTAACATTGCAAGGACCGCGACAGTCGTCACTTCGTTTTCCATGTTGTATGTTCCAGCTTCAATTGTATCAGCAGCATAGTATGGATATTTTTCCACTAGCTCATCAATTTTATCTTGAGCGATTGGAACGATGCTAACGGATGTAGTAGCAGATAGACCTTCTACCGCACCAGTTGGTGTTCCGGAAGTGATGAACGCAGCGTCGATGTTTCCATCCTGGATTCCACCAGTGGACTCACCGAAGTCAAGGTTTTGAGCATTGATATCGTCCATTGTCATGCCATGCACTTCAAGGATTTGTTGTGCGTTGATGTACGTACCAGAACCAGGAGCACCTACAGATACTGTTTTACCTTTTAGGTCTTCTACACTGGAAATCCCAGAATCAGCCTTTGTAACGATTTGGATTGTTTCCGGATAAAGAGAACCAATAGCCAAAACATTATCAACAGCTTTTCCTTCAAAAGCGTTTGTGCCTTCTACCGCATTAGCCATAACATCCGTTTGAACGAAAGCAAGCTCTGCGTCGCCTTCAGATAAAGCGATTACATTATCCGCAGATGCATTGGAAGAAACTGCGTCAGTCTGGATATCTGTTTTCTCACCGATAATTTTAGCCATTGCTCCACCTAGCGGATAGTATGTACCACTTGTTCCACCAGTAAGCATGCTTAAGAACTTTGGATCTTCACTGCCGCCTTCCCCGCCAGAACCATTATCTCCACCACCACATGCAGCCAAGAATAAGGATAATACTAGAACCATAGATAAGGCTAAGAAACTATTCTTTTTCATCGAACTCCCCCTAATAATAATTTTAACATCTCCTATTTTACATTCATTACAGAGATTTATCAAATGTGAATCCAGTATTTAGGCGGTTTTCTGTTATAATCACTCTTCTTCGGAGGAGTGTGTGCTATTACACTTGTACTCTACCATGCTAAAATAGTGAATAGATAAAACGTAGTAGTGGGGAGTGCTCTTTAATGAAAATAAATAATATCCTTTTTACAGGTAGGTTGATAAAAGAGTTAGATTCGTTGTTAGATTCTAGTGAAGCGTTGAAAGGAAGAGATCTGCGTTTTATTCCTGAAAGTGTGATTAGCCGGGAGGACTTAGAGTGGGCAGATGCTTATGTGGCGTTTCAACCGACAGTGAACTTTCAATTTGGAAATGTGAAGTGGGTACACTCGCTTGGCGCCGGGGTAGACCGATACATGGCACTGGGGAATTGGCCCGAAGATGTGCTCCTAACAAGAACGATCACTTCATTTGGGCAGAAAATCGGAGAGTACACGCTTAGTTATATGCTAAAAGACTTACAGCATCACGATACTTTTCGTGATCAGCAGGGGCGTGGGGAATGGAAGATGCTTGCTCCAAGGGCATTGAAGGAAGTGAAGGTGGTCATTTTTGGGACAGGGGAGATCGGTCAGGAGGTAGCGCGGATCCTTGCATACTTTGGGGTGAAGGTGTACGGGGTATCCCGCAGTGGGACGGAAAAGAGCCACTTTTGTAAGGTGATGCCTTTGGGTGGGATTGAAGATAGTTGTATCGGAGAAGCTGACTATGTGATAAATACATTGCCTCTTACTGTGGAGACGGAGTGTTTGTTTGATGATGGATTCTTTGGAAAGCTGAATCAAGCGGTGTTCCTGAACGTAGGAAGAGGAGGGACTGTAGACCATGATGCTTTATTGGCTGCATTGGATAGCCGTAACGTTAAAGCGGCAGTCTTAGATGTATTTGAGGAAGAGCCATTACCTGTTGGGAGTCGGTTATGGAGTCATCGTGGTGTGACGATCACCCCACATATTTCGGCGATTACGACGCCTGAAGAAGCGGTGGCTTGTTTTCTGGAGACGTTGGAGGGTGTAGAGAGCGGTCGTGAGTTGCGGAATACGGTGAATGTTGGGCGGGGGTATTGAAGGGTAGGGGTAGTGAGGGAGGTTATCGGCAGGAGTAATGGCGTTTTTTTGGCGATTTCCTGATAAAATCTAAAATTTCCTGATATATCGTGGGAATTCCTGATATCCTGCGAAATTTCATGATATATTTCAAATTTTCATGATATCCAGCTGGAGTTGGTTGATGTTTCACCCAAAGTGGGTGATATCCCACCAAATCCGGTTGATATCCCACCGAAAATGGTTAATATCTCACCATCTCCGGCTGATAATCCTTCCATAGTGCATGATATCCCATAAAATCCGGTCGATAACTTCTATAAAACTAGGATAAAAAGGTATCGGCCGCCCACCATTACCTCAACTCCACCAACAAACCAAGGTTTCATTTTCCAAAAAATGTGTTATGTAACTAGTAGTGCTTTTCGCTTGGTTGGGTGTCAATCGACTTACTCCGCACAAATCTATCCATTTCTCACAAAATAGTACAAATTACCCATCCTAACTCATTCAAAAATAAATAGTTTTCATCATTTTGGTATTTTTCTTCCATGTTATAGTAAAAGGTATTGAGAAATTGAAACATACCAGATGTTTACATATAAATCATAACTATTCTTTTTGAGGTGATGAACATGTCTATCGCATATTATAATGCTCTGCTCCGGGAAAAGCAGCAGCATCTCCAGCGGCTTCAAGACTGTCAAAGGCAACTTAGGGGAAAACAGCAGGAGTTTGCCAGTTTTAGAGCTTCTGTCACAAGGCCTGAACTTTCCTCGTTTACCTGGCAGGGCACACTTGCCAACCGATTTGAAGATATCAGGACAAATGGGATGCTTCATTATTATTCCGAGATGGAACAAAGTCAGTTCAGTGCCATCTTCTCCGGTATCGACAACAAAATCCAACAACTTCATCGTGAAATCAACTCACTAAAGCAAACCATCGCTTCATTAGAATTGCAGCTTGCAGAAGAACGGGCTGCGAAAAGGTACAATTAAATCAAAGGAGGTCTCCATATGAGCACAGAAATCAAAATCAAGCAAAGTGAAATAGAGCAGGCACTTACACAAATGAAATCCTCCTCAGAAGCTCTTACTTCCTCATTCCCCTCCTCTATTGGAAGCGGTAATCAATTAGATGTAGTCAATAAATTAAATGAAATTAACCGTAAATTGGAGCAGCTGACAGAAAATTATAAAGCACTCTTGCTTCATAATGAAGAAATGACCAGACAGTCTGTCCAGCAAATGGTGGAAAAAGACCAACAGCTATCCTCCAATATGCAGCTTCGGTAGCAGGAAGGAGAGAAATGGATGAAAACGCTTGAAGTATCGACCTTACAATCCGGTGTGGACCAATTGCTGACAAAGTTATCACAGCATAAAGAGCAAGTGAACTCGTTAGAATCTGCGGTAAAAAACTTCACCTCCCTCGATGATTCTTTTCGAGGCCAAGCAGGGCAGTCCATTCGGGGTTTTTACCAGGACAGCCACCAGCCTTTTCTGCAATTCTTCAAAGAAATAGTGGATACGTATGAATCCACTTTAAATGCGCTCAAGAATGAATTAAGCGGTGTGGAGCCGGCCTCAAACGGCGTAATAAAAGAAAGTTTCCTTCAGCACGAAGTAGACCAGGGATTGAACCAGGCAAGGGATTTTGTGATGGATCTGGCGGACGAAACTAATCGGAAGGTCCAAAGTGTATCTGATATCGTGTCCTTACCAAGAATTCAAGATGGTACTTTTCAAGGGCAGGTTCATGCAGCCAGGAATCATGTCGACCAAACACTTGAAAAATTGCACCGCTTTGATCAGACACAGACAAGAGCCCTTGACCCCGTAGAGCAGGGCCTTCAGTTTATGAATCAGTATGTCCAGCAAGTACAAGGCCTTTTTACAAGTGGAAGTGTCTCCATCGACACCTATAGCCCTAACTTTTGCTATGCACCAGAGTACCTCCAGAATGGTGGAAGCAGAGATCCATTCTATGGATTTTCCACAGATCCACGAGTTGTCGCAAACGGAGTGGATGCGGCCGATACTGGTAGGGATGTGCCGTTTGATTGGGATCCTACCCCGACGCTCGGTTTGAATTTTGATCAATGGAGAGAGCAGCCGATCAATGCAGCAACTAATTTAGGGGTCGTTACTGCCACGGCATATGGGGCATCCAAACGAATCAATCTTGCCAGACAAGGTTTTGGCGTGCAATTATCCAGTTATACAACCGCACAAGGAGTGACCAAGCCGCGAATTACAGTAAGTGAGCCCCAACTAGCTGGGGTTAATAAGAAAACGTATAGTGGTACCAATGCCACCAACCATCCTAAGTTGTGGAAGATGGTCAATCCCGCTGCAAGCGTGAAAGATGCCTTTAAATGGACTAGTAATCGCTTGGGTTATATTGGAGTAGGTGCTACGGTTACAGGAGATATTGTCCATGGGGTACAGACCAACCAATCTGCAAGTGAGATTGCGGGGAATGTAACGGGTGATGTAGTGGTTGCGGGAGCTTCCATTGCAGCTTCTGCGGCAGCTGGTGCTAAAATTGGAGCAGTGGCTGGTGCTGCTTTTGGAGGACCAGTCGGTGTAGTTGTTGGTGCAGCTGTTGGAGCTGCTGCAGGTATTGTTGTTACTAGTTTGCTAAGTGACTTGAAATTTATGGATGTAGATAAGGATGGGAAGAGAGATTCCATTGGAGATGCGATAAAAAAGGGAACGACAGGTATTATTAATAAAGTCGGTTCCTGGTTTGGGAAATAGATAAAAATCTAATGGTATCGTTCTGAGGTGAGCCTATTGAAAAAGCATCAAAGAGAAAACAAGATTGCATTATCATATTTAAATCTACAAACACCACAAGAAAATAGAGGAAACATCTTAGTCTTTTTCATCGTAATACTTGATTTAATTGGTCTTTTGCCACTACTTGCGTATCCATATGCATGGGATTACTTTATAGCTGCAATTGTTCCTGTAGCTATCATCCACCTTTGGGCGATCATTTATATTATTGATCCATACAGATTTGAACGCTCCTATTATTTGTTTTTCGGGATATATGGATTTATCAATACATATGTCTATTTTCTCGCTACACAAAAGCTGATGTATGCTCATTTAAATATAAGCTCCCCCATACCACTTATAGTAGGAGCAATTCTTTATGGAGGTATATTAATTACCTTTAACATTTTTAATATCAAAGCCCTGTATTCAGGGCTTTACGCTAAACTGCAAAAGAACGGGACTAATATAAATGTTTCTCCCATCATAGCAGCTTCAGGAGTGGGGTACTTCTTGGCTCAATTAATTATGTCTGTCGTCTATTCGGATTCCTTTACAGTCGTTTTATTGGTCTCCTTAATATCTTTACTATCGATTGTGACAGCATTCTTTTCAACATTCGTACATAAATATTTTTTCATTAAGAAAAATTTCAGCTTGGTGAAAGAAATTTATCCTGATTTCGGACTTCCGAAAAATCAGCGGAAAACGTTTCAAAAGAAGAAGAAAAAATAACCAAGGGGGAATGGCTTTATGAACTGGACCCTAACCATAAAAGATCTCTACCTTTTAACCAAGATGCTAGGCGCAAAAGTCCTTGTCGGCATCCCCAATCCATTCCTCAGGCATCGCGCGGATGAGATGGAACAGGAATGGGAGGCCACGTTCAAGAAGCTCCACGGCTGGGACTTGGTTGACCTAGTGGAAGGCGAGTTGCAATTTGAAGAAAATTTTATTCAAACACTGTGGGTGATGGCAAGGTCCAACATGGTCACCGAAATCATGACAGATCAAGCGGATCAGTGCCTGTTTTATTTTAGTGAGGACAGGGTGGTGGATGTGAGGAAGCGCAATGAAGAGGAGTACGATCTTCAGAACCACCCTACCCCTGATTGGACATGGAATCAAGTGATCATCCCAAGGATGTTAATGGGCGTAGAGAATATTCCTGCCCGTCAGAAAAAAAGCCTGTATCTCACACCAAAGGAATACACCACCTATTGCGGAAATGCCAAAATAGAAAACAGGGACGAGCTAGCAGAAAGGCATGCCGCACTAGAAGCCCCCGTTGTAAAACACTTGGATATTGCTATTCAGAGAAAAATACATACCAATCGCTTGATGACCTTCTACAGAGAAGACGAGCAGTGGAGGGTGGAAGGCATGCATCTATTGACATCTCCTTCCGGCAACTGGACATTAAGGATGGTGCAGAAGGACGGAAACGAAATGCTGGAGGCAAAGCAGTCAGCAGGTCAGGAGCTCTTGGAGGAGATACTAGGAGTTGTCAAAAGGGTAAAAGTAAAACGGCCTTCCTAGCTTGCAACGATTGAAACAGAAAGGTGGAGGGTGTACATGTTTAAAAAGAAAAGGAAATATGAAGATTACGCTGTTGCGATTTTGGTAGAAAACGAATTATCGCAGGAGGAATATGACAAGCTTGCCGAGCCCCTTAACGACTTAAAAGGTGTTGGCGAAGTAAGTGAAATCACAGTCGATCGATACGTAAAAGAATGGGAAGTATTAAAAAGAAAGTTTCCTGAAAGTCAGCTGTCATCGTTCCCTCGTTATGTTGTCATCAGGGTTCATGAGGATTTAGTGAATCAGGCGATAAAAGAGATGGAGCGGAAGAACAGGTGGAACAGGCTGTTCAACGCAATCCATCCAGATGAGTATATGATAGTAGAGCATAAGGTCATGTATGATTACGAGAACGCAGAATGTTACACAGATAAATTAGAAGAGGCCATTGCGTATTTGAATAATAAATAAAATGGAAAAGAGTGTCCGACTTATAATATAAAGGCTGACACTCTTTATTTATCTACAAAATTTCTAAAAATACAGAATATTATTTGAAGTAAAACTATTATTCTGGTAAAATATTTCCGAAAGCTTTTTTTGAACGATTTTACACAACAAAGGGGAGGGTTAACAATGAAAAAATTCAAGAAATTAGGTACAACTATTGTAAGCGTTTTAGCTATTAGCTCCATGCTTGTGGCATGTGGCGGTGGAGAAGGTGCTAGTGGTGGGGACGGCGAAGGTTTGGATACTAGATTGGTAACCATCGGAACGGGTGGATCGTCTGGCCCTTACAATATTATTGGATCATCTCTGGCTAACATCTATTCTGACGAATACGGGGTAAATTCCAAGTCACAGGCGACTGGTGCATCTGTGGAGAATATCAACCTGATCAAAGAAGGCAAGATTGAAATGGCCTTTGTGATGAGTGATGTGTTGACAGAAGCGGTAGAGGGAACGGGCAACTTCTCTGAAAAGGTAGAAAATGTAGCACAAGTTGCAACGCTTTATCCGAACTTTGTACAGATTGTTACGACAGAAGGTTCTGGAATTGAAACAATTGAGGACTTGGTTGGGAAACGTGTTGCAGTAGGAGATCAGAACTCAGGGGTAGAAGTGAATGCAAGAAACCTTCTTGCTGGTCACGACATTAGTTATGACGACATCACCGTTGACTATTTGGGCTATGCGGAAGCAGCTGATGGGCTCAGATCCGGATCCATCGACGCTGCATTTCTGACAAGTGGATTGCCGAATGCTTCTGTATTGGAACTCGCAAAGACAATAGATTTGAAGCTTGTATCGGTGGATTCTGCCAAAATTGAAGAAATCGCTAAAGACCAACCGTATTTTGTAGCGTTAGATATTCCTGAAGGCACATATGACAACGAAGAAGCCGTACCGACTGCAGCAATTATGAATGCACTGGTGGTTAATAGTGATCTTAGTGAAGATGATGTCTATGAATTGACGAAAACGTTCTTTGATAGCCTGGATACACTAGGAAATGCTCACCAAGCTGCTA
Source organism: Sutcliffiella sp. FSL R7-0096 (assembly GCF_038595065.1). Lineage (NCBI taxonomy): Bacteria > Bacillati > Bacillota > Bacilli > Caryophanales > Bacillaceae > Sutcliffiella > Sutcliffiella sp. FSL R7-0096. The sequence continues at coordinate 4,825,821 of NZ_CP152003.1, read as the reverse complement.
CGGAAATCTCTTTAAAGAATGCACAAGAAGGTATGGTAGCGCCAATACATCCGGGGGCAAAGAAGTTCTACGATGAACAATAAGATTTTCATTCTTGGGAGCACAGTTTTGATCGTGCTCCTTCTTTTCCTTTTTATGAAGGTTCCGACCCTTTATGTATCATATGAAGATGGCGGTTTTCCTTTAAAGGAGGACTCGTTTGAAGTCTCTTGGATCCATTCTGTTGAAAAAGAAGCGTGGATGGAAACCTATGAGAAAGAGGGGAGTCGCCTCTATTTGGTGAAGACCAGATTTAAGACGTTTGGGGCAGGCACTCCATCCGATGGGGAAGTGATCCCATCCACAGATGGCTATGTCCATATGAAAATAGACCGGGAAGTGGAATCGATCGATTTAATCGTTTCGGCGAATGTGGAAACAACGCTTACCACGGACTCAAAGGAGTACCGTCTCTATGAAATGGTAGCAGACTACGAAAGTGTAAAAATTGAAATAAAAAAACTGCCAGTGTGGGAGTTCCTAAGAGGTGAGATACAGTGACGGATAAGCAAAAAGTGACAGATCCATTAAAGGATACAGAAATGATATCGGAAGAGAAAAAGGCCGAGGTATTGGAAAAGTATGATGCAGAGTCCAAGGTCCGCAAATTTGCAAACAAAAAAATCGTTTTATTGGTTTCTGCCATCGCCATCCTTTATTCCTTATTCCATTTATATATTACTTTCAACCCAATGCCCGCCTTGCAACAAAGGGCCATTCACGTAGCGGTGGGGATTGCCTTGATCTTTGTTTTGTATCCTGTTACAAAAAAGCAGGACCGCAAAAAGGTAGCCTGGTATGACTGGATTTTATTTTTCCTGGCCCTTGGGTCCGCAGGCTATCTGATTGTAGAATACACGCAAATCGTTACTTCCCGTGGAGGGATTCCTAATACATTGGATATCCTGGTGGCCATCATGACCGTCGTTCTGGTCTTGGAGGCGGCAAGGCGAGTTACAGGCATCATTTTGCCCATCATTGCACTTATTTTCCTTGCCTATCCATTTGTCAGCCATATGAACTGGATGCCGCTTAAGATGGCAACACGTCCCTATGACCTTGGGGATATTTTTGGGCAACTATTTTTGAAAACGGAGGGTCTTTATTCCACCGCCATCGGTGCTTCGGTAAATTTCATCTTCCTGTTCATCCTGTTCGGCGCCTTCTTGGCACGTTCTGGCATGGGGCAGTTCTTCAATGACCTTGCTTTGGCTCTTGCTGGCCATAAGCAAGGGGGACCCGCAAAAGTGGCGGTCATCTCAAGTGGATTCATGGGGAGTATTAACGGTGCTGCAGTAGCAAACGTGGTTGGTACAGGAGCATTTACCATTCCTTTAATGAAAAAGATCGGCTACTCGAGAAACTTTTCCGGTGCGGTCGAGGCAAGTGCTTCCGTGGGTGGTCAAATCCTTCCGCCGATCATGGGGGCCAGTGCCTTCATCATGGCCGAAACAACGGGTATTGCCTACGGGACGATTGCGCTTGCTGCCTTAATTCCGGCTGTCCTTTACTTCCTTGGCGTCATCATGCAAGTTCATTTCCGTGCAGGAAAGGATAACCTGAAGGGCATCCCAAAAGCGAACCTGCCGAAAGTAAAGGAAATCATGAAAGAGCGCGGTCATTTATTACTACCGATCGTCTTTTTGATCGTATTGCTTTATCAAAACCTTCCAATTGCGCACGCTGCGTTCTATACCATCATATCGACGGTAGTTGTGGCGGCATTCAGGAAGAACACAAGAATGTCCTTCAAGGATATACTTGGAGCGCTTGAAAATGGGGCGAGACAGTCCCTATCCGTTATGGTGGCCTGTGCGGTGGTGGGAATCATCATTGGTGTTGTCAGCTTGACGAGCTTCGGTAATGTGATGACATCATCCATCACAAGCCTTGGGGCAGATTCCTTGTTCCTAACGCTGTTCTTCACGATGATTGCGTCCATGGTATTAGGAATGGGGTTGCCATCCATCCCTGCTTATATCATTACGGCTACGATGGCCGCTCCTGCTTTGGCGGAGTTCGGCATTCCTATCCTGGTTGCGCATATGTTCGTGTTCTATTTCGGGATTTTTGCCAATATCACACCACCTGTGGCACTTGCAGCATTTGCCGGTGCTGGTATTTCAGGTGGCGATCCGATGCGAACCGGTTTCAATGCCTTGAAGCTGTCCATCGCAGGTTTTATCATTCCATATCTATTTGTCTATAACCCTGCGATGTTAATGATTGACACGACAGACGTCGCGATAAATGCAAGGGATTTCGCCATGCCTCCGATCATGGAGATCCTTTTAATATCTGTAACAGCCATCATCGGAATTATCGCGTTGAGTGCAGCGGTGGAAGGCTATTTCAGAACAGGGCTGAATGTTTTATTGCGTATCCTGATGGGTGCTGGTGCGCTAATGATGATCCTGCCTGAATCCAATTCAGATATTTACGGTATTATCATTGTGGGTGTGACAATGGCAATCAATTTTATCCAAGGAAAGAAGCAAGAAGAGAAACCCAATGTAACGGTATAGTAAAAAGCAAGGTCCCAGTATGTTGATAGGGTCCTTGCTTTTTTTTAGCTTATCTTTTTATTACGGTGTACAAGCCGCTTCCGCTTCTCTTTGAACCAGTTAAAAAATGCGCTCGCTTCTTCCCTCGACACTCCATGAAGTTCACTTATGTGAAGAGGGTTTGCCCGATTTTGAAAGTACAAAGAGGCAATCCCGAATTTTCTCTGCAGCCAGGAATGTTCAACCGACACCTGTTGAATTCGTTTGTAATGTGTAATAAATGTTTCGTTTGTAAGTCCACCCTTGCGTATCTGAACGGTGTTTTCTTGGCGGAGATAACTGGTAAAAAAATAGTCCAATATGCGAGTAATCAGTGTGACTGCAAAAATAATACCGGCAATCCAGATCCATTCCTTTTTGAAGATAAAAAGCCCGATAGCTGTAATGATAGTGAAGTAGTAAGGGACCAGCAATTTGTACCAGAGCACTTTAATTGGAAATCGGTCCATTTTTTCTTGAATTGGATATTGTGGCAACAAGGTCTCCATAAGCTGATATGCCTCCTGTTTAGGCATAAAAGGATAGAGAGAACTTGTCTCCTGCTCTTCTGTTTTCATCGCGCCAACACTGATCAATTTTACAGAGGCAAGACCCAGAAGGCGTTTAATCATTGATTGCTCCACTACAACAGCTTGTACTTTTTCTTTTTGAATGACAAAACTGCTCGTGCTTCCTACCCCTTTTTTTATATAAATCCGCGCTTCATCGTCACTGATTTCATAGTTACCATACTTAATGGTTGTTTGCAAATAGCCGATGCCTACGGAAATGGCCATTGCCAGCACAAAAAGGATGATCAGCATCCACCAATGCAAAAGCAAATAATCAAATGCTCCTTCTGCTGTATCCTCTACATCGAAGAAATCGGCCAGGTTGAAATAAATCGTAGATAGCAAGGGGAAAATGGCCAGAAAGCTTAAGGAAGTAAAGGATGCCTTCAATGAATCTCTTTTGTTGGAACGGAAATGGATCTTCCTTCCTGCTTGCCCTACCTTGATATCGGTGTTTTCCTCGGTCTCAGGATTTTTATTTTCAAGTCTAGATAGGATTCGCTCCTTTTCATCTGCTTTCAGTACAGGAAAATAAACCGCTGCTTCCTCAAGGGAAGTTCCTGTTTCAAGTGTCAACGAGGTCAAGCCTAACCATTTATGCAAGAAAGTGGTTTTGGTTTGATGATTTTGTATCTTATCAAAAGAAACGGTCCGATGCTCTTTTACAAAGATCCCTTCTTTAAGGGCAATAGAATCTCCTACCACTTCGTATCGATAGAAGACCCATTTTAATAGAATCATAATCAGCGTCCAGCCGATACCAACCAAAAAGAGGTAACGTCCCCAAATTACCCATTCGGATGTAGAGTTGAATTTTAAAACAAATAGGAAGAGAAAGATGGCGATGGAATTCTTCATCAGCTTGACTACCTCAAACATCATCCACGCTGGATGAAATCTTTTCACCTCTTGGGTCATCAATCTTCCTCCCCTTCAGCCAAATCACTTTCTTTCACCTTTGCCAGTTGTGCTATTTTTACTTTTAACAATTTGGCCTTTTTTGCGGGAATGGCGGGAATGGTATGTTGGCTAGTGGTAGTACCTATTATAAGGTTGTATAGTCCGTACTTTCTCATGATCGGTCCTTGCTCTGTCCGGACAAATTCCACTTTTTCCATGGGTACCAACGTATGACTTTCATTCCATCTTCCATTTTTCATCTGAATGAATTCCTCATCGATCTCATAACGCCATGTTTTTTGTAAAAAAACCGGCTCTATAAAAATGGAAAATATAGCGGACAGCCCAATTAGCCCAATTAGTACAAATAAACTGATTTGTATCCAACTGTACCAATTAAAGTGCTCACTGCAATATAGGAGGATTCCTAAAACCATGAGCGCAATGCCATGTCCTATCGTATTAGAAATGCGCCATACTTGAACGGCTTGATTGGCAATCTTCTCACTTGGTTCATTCATTGTTATATACATATTATTCACACTCCTACTACCTATACGATCCGGTCAAAAGGAAAGTTTCAGTAAAATATTATCAAAGGTTAAGGAGAAGCTATCTCAGGGAATAAAGGGATTAAATCGGACTAAAAACTAGAGGAAGAAGAGCATGTTACTGAAATATTTTTATGATGAAAGCTTGGCGCAGGTCTCTTAGATTTGAAGACATGAAAAAGCAACAAAGTATACAAAAACAGCCAATAGCACTTAAAAGGTGCCATTCCATTAAAAGGCACCTTTCTTTAATTGACCTTAGAACGAAAAGGGATGATATAGATCCCATCGTCTCTCATCCAGTCGGCATATAATACATCATCTACCTTGGAATAACCTTTAGAGCGGACCTGATGCTCAAGCCATTCCAAGTCAAAGCCTAGGTCTTTCACATTGTCTTCCAAGACCTCGCCATCAATAATCAAAGATGTACTTAGGTAGGTCGGTTGAGGCGGGATTTGTAGATCTTGAAGAGTAACTTTCTGGTATTTACTTTTCTTTAGTATGCTGATAGAACCATTGGATTCCAGGATGGCAAAGGCGACTTCTCTTATAGAGAAGGTCTCACTTTGTCGTAATACACTAAGCAACTGATTAATATTCATGCGGTTCTTCTTTAGTTGATAGCGGTCAATCTGCCCATCTCGGATGATAATGGATGGATTTCCTTCCAATACGCCTCTTAGCTTCTTGAATTTCAAAAGCAACTTTTCCATGATTACCAATAAAACTCCCCAAGTGAAAATAGTGAAAAAAATATAAGCAATATGGACCTTCTCTTCATAGATTCCGTTCCCAAGTAGCTCTGAAAGAACAATGGCGGATATAAAATCAAAGGGGGTCAACTGCTTAATGGTGGTTTTCCCAAGTATTTGTGTAATCGTGAATAGCATAAAGAACCCCAATACAACTTTTAGCAAAATTTCTATCCAATTAAGTTCCACTTTAAAAACCTCTCCCTACCAATTCAGATCTTTCTCTTTATCTAGCAGTCTGTACGAAAAATAGAGCTTTTAATCTTTATAAACGGCTCGAAATAGAGAGTTTCACGTGAAACATAAAAAAATTTCAGAAAAAGACTAAAATAGCATTGACTTGAGAATTATTATCATTAAAATAGTAAATGAGAGTGATTATCATTTTTAGTGAAACTAATATATTTATAGGGAGTGTACATAGTGAAGAAGTTTACTGTCATCTTAAGTATGATGCTAGCTCTAATGTTGGCATTAACGGGCTGTGTGAGCAGCACTAATAACAACGGAAATACAGCTTCTCAAGGCAACAATACAGAAGAAGGTACAAACGAAGAAGCAACAAATGAGCAAGAATCCGGAGAAGTGAACGTATATACAAGCCGCCACTATGAAGCGGATCAAGCACTCTACAAAAAGTTTGAAGAAGAAACTGGAATCAAAGTGAACGTGGTAGAAGGTAAAGGCGAAGAGCTAATGGAGCGCTTAAACATTGAAGGAGAAGCAACAGAAGCGGATGTATATATCACAGCTGATGCTGGTAACCTTCACCAAGCAAAAGAGCGCGAACTATTACAAGCAGTTGAAAGTGATGTCCTAGCAGAAAACATTCCAGAAAAATTACGCGATATGGACAATCATTGGTTTGGTTTGACAAAACGTGCTCGTGTCATTGTCTATGATAAAGAGCGTGTAAGCCCTGAGGAGCTTTCCACTTATGAGGCTCTGACTGAACCGGAATGGAAAGACCGTGTGGTTGTAAGATCTTCTGAAAATATGTACAACATGTCTCTTTTAGCATCTTTCATTGACATCATGGGAAGAGACCAAGCAAAAGAGTGGGCACAAGGGATTGCAGATAACATGGCCCGTGACCCTGAAGGTGGAGACCGCGACCAAGCCAAAGCCGTAGTAGCAGGCGAAGCAGATGTAGCGATCATGAACACGTACTATATCGGTGTTATGTTAAATGGAACGGATGAAGAAGAGAAGAAGGTTGCTGAAAACGTTGGCGTATTCTTCCCGAACCAAGAAACAACAGGAACGCACATCAATATCAGTGGTGCAGGTGTTACTAAGCACGCGAAAAACAAAGAGAATGCCATCAAGTTCATTGAGTTCCTAAGCGGCGAAGAAGCACAAGGCCAATTTGCCGAAGCAAACTCTGAATACCCTGTAAATGCAAATGTAGAACCTTCCGAGCTATTAAAATCTTGGGGTGAGTTCAAGGAGCAAGACATCAACCTCTCCAAATTGGGTGAAAACCAACAAGAAGCAATCCGTATCTTCAATGAGGTTGGCTGGAAATAAAAAATGAACAAACCATGAACCGAAGCACACCAGATAGTGCTTCGGTTCTATTTATTTGCAATCTTCTGTTCCATTTGAGAATGATTTTCGTTATAATTTAGAATGGAGAAACAAAGAGGCAACAGGTCTTTACCAACGAAGGATGTGTCATCTGTGGGTCGGTTTCATTGGTCAAGGGTGCGCCATAAAGGATGGGCTCTTGCTAGTCTTCTATTTATAACGATTATATTAATACCTAATTTACTGATAGCCGTTGAATTCTTTACAGAAGGAAATGACAACTGGCTTCATATAAGAGAATACTTACTGAAGGACTATCTTCAAAATACAGTAGTAATCATTATTTTCACGTCACTTGCGACGATGCTGATCGGAACAAGTCTTGCCTGGCTGATCACTATTTATCAGTTTCCGATGCGAAACTTTTTGAAGTGGGCGCTGATTCTTCCGTTGGCGATTCCGCCATACATTGCCGCTTATACGTTTCACGGCATTTTAAATTATACCGGTGTCATACAGACGACCCTGCGCAATTCGTTTGATATGCAGGTTAATCAGTCATACTTCAATATTATGAGCATTCAGGGAGCTATCTTCATTTTTACAGTTACGCTGTTTCCATACGTATACGCTATTACGAGAAGCTTTTTCCAGAACTTATCTGCATCCGTATTAGAGAATGCAAGATTGCTAGGCGGAAATGATATAGATACGTTCTTCCGGGTCGCTTTGCCGATCTCTCGGGCTGCAATTGTTGGGAGTGTGACGCTCGTTATCCTAGAAGTACTGAATGATTATGGGGTAACTAGCTATTTTGGCATACAGACTGTGAGTACCGCCATCTTCCGTACATGGTATGGGATGATGGATTTGGATTCCGCTTTGAAGCTGGCAGGGACTTTGATGGTCATCGTGATGGTCGTCCTCATGTTTGAAAGGATTCTAAGGGGTAGGAAAAAATTCTTTGATCCCTCTTCCAAAGTTCGTCCGATCCAGCCGAAAAAACTTACGGGAGCTAAAGCCTGGGGGGTTTTTGCTTATTGTTTCGGGATTTTTACCATCGCATTCATCATTCCGTTACTTCAGTTGTTGCGCTGGGCGTTCATGACGTATGAGAAGGTATTTAATGCACAATTTATTACCCTTGCTAAGAACTCTGTTTTCGTAGCAACGATTGCATCACTTATCATCATCTTTGTGGCACTGATCATATCCAACTATACAAGGCTGCAATCAGGCCTTTTGACCAAGTTCATTTCAAGGGTGACGACACTTGGCTATTCCATTCCTGGTGCTGCCATAGCTATTGCAGTCATTACGATATTCATGTCATTGGATCAGTACATTGTGACCTTCCTGGCGCAATTCAACCTGAAACCGGAGTTTGTGTTACGGACGACCCTGGGGATGTTGATATTCGCTTATGTGATACGATTCCTTGCCATTGGATTTAACAATATTGAGGCAGGCTTTGAAAAGATAGGGAACAGATACTCGGAAACCTCGAGGATGCTTGGAGCATCGACTCTGAGGACGTTTTTCCTTGTAGACCTTCCGCTATTGCGCGGTGCGATCGCTAGTGGATTTATCTTAGTATTTGTGGATATTCTAAAAGAATTACCGTTAACTTTGTTCCTACAGCCGTTCAATTTTTCCACACTCGCCACACAGGCTTTCAAATATGCAAATGATGAACGAGTACAGGAGGCTTCCATCGCTTCCCTGATGATCATCTTCATAAGTGCTTTGTGTATCTTTATTTTTCACCGAGTACTTGATAAGGAGGCAAACTAAATGTTTATCCAGATCAGAGACTTGCAGTTCCAGTATAAAAATACGAAAAAGAATACGCTCGACCATATCCAGGTCGATATTGAGCGCGGGGAGATCGTTTCCATCCTAGGAAAAAGCGGAAGCGGAAAGAGTACTCTGTTACGTATCATTGCAGGACTCGAAAACCCTACGTCTGGAAGCATGAAAGTAAACGGGGAAGTGATGTTTGATCCCAAAACATTCATTGTACCGGAAAAGCGCGGAATAGGAGTGGTATTCCAAGATTATGCTTTGTTTCCACATATGACGGTAGCCCAGAACATCAAGTATGGATTACGAAAGAAGAACAGAAAAGAAAAGCAGGAGCGGCTAGAAGAAATGCTCAGCTTAATCAATTTAGCTGAATACGGACATCGTTATCCATACGAGCTAAGCGGGGGGCAACAGCAGCGTGTGGCCCTTGCCAGAGCCTTAGCGCCCGCACCGTCGCTACTGCTCCTTGACGAGCCGTTCAGTAACCTAGACGCCCATCTGCAAGAGAAAATCCGTGACGAGTTAAAAGAGATCCTGAAGAAAACAGGCATCACCTCCATCTTCGTCACCCATGACTTTGCAGACGCCAAAGCCATTGCTGACCGCATCCTCTATATTGACGAAGGTCAACTAGTGAATAGGGCCTGTGACTTGGTAATGAGTTAAAGGGATAAAAGGGGTCTGACCCTCACCTCTTTAAAGCGGTGAAGGTCAGACCCCTTTTTTATTTCTTCAACAACAAATACATAAAATAAGGCGCTCCAATCAATGCGACCATGATGCCTGCTGGAATTCCACTATCGATCAGGTTGCGTCCGATTGTGTCGGCAAACAATAACAGCCAGCCACCAATGAGGATCGCTACGGGGAGAAACAGTTGATTTCGAGGCCCGACCAAGGATTTGGCCATATGGGGTGCCATCAACCCGACGAAGGCAATTCCACCTGTCACCGAGACCGCCGAAGCTGCCAACGCCACTGCCGTCAACAACAATACCACGCGCTCTTTTTCAAGCGATACCCCAACCCCGATGGCCACAGGTTCACTCATGCCAAGCAAGTTCAAACGATTAGCCCTATATAAGGTAAAAGGAACCAACACAAGCAGCCAAGGCAATAAAGCCAGTATAAATGGCCAATCCGATCCCCAAATGTTACCTGCCAACCATTTGGCGATGAAATCCACTTTTACACGCTCAGCAGAAGAAATCAAGATGATCATCATACCCGAAAGTGCCATCGAAAAACCGACTCCCACCAATACGAGCCGGACAGGCTGAAGACCGCCAACCCTCTGATAAGAGAACAAATAAATCAATATTGCCGTAATCAGCGCACCTAAAAAGGCAACAGCTGGTAACATATAGACAAATGAGCCCACATTAATCGGAACGTATAAGAAGAAAATGGATATAGCTACCCCTGCTCCTGCATTAATCCCGATGATCCCTGGGTCCGCCAAGTCATTTCGGGTAATCCCCTGTAGAATGGCACCTGATAATGCGAGCGCCATGCCTGCAAGAATCGTGATCACAATACGTGGAAGCCTGATGGAAAACAAAACAAACTCTTCTTTAAAAGTCCCTTGCCCCAAAATCGTTGGTATCAACCGATCAAATGCCAAGGAGGCAGGTCCCACGCCAATACCGACAACTACGGTGATCAAAATTAGTAAAGTTAAAAGAAAAACCATTATACGTTGTTTTTTTATAATAGATGGATGGATCATGAGAATGCTTTCCCTCCTTTACGGACAATGACAAGGAAGAAGGGGAGCCCGACCATTGCAACGATAGCAGCTACTGGCGTTTCAAAAGGTGCGTTGATGGTGCGGCCCAATGTATCTGCGAAAAGCATGAAGATGGCTCCAACTATCGCGGACATCGGCAAGATAAAGCGGTAATCCGTTCCCACGATTGCGCGCACGATATGTGGGACCATCAGCCCGATAAAGGCCATATTCCCGACAAGTGCTACAGAAGCACCCGTCAATAAAATAATTACGACAAACAATATCCCTTTGACCACCGCAATCTTTTGCCCCAACCCAACAGCAACTTCCTCGCTGAGACTGAGGATGGTAAGCTGTCTGGAAAGGTAAAGCGCCACAAGCAAACCAACCGTAATCAAAGGGATGATTAGTTGTAGTTGCCCCCATGTGGTCCCGATAATCCCACCGGCTGTCCACATAGAGACATTTCGTGATAGTTTAAAGGTCAATGCTACTCCTTCAGCGATGGCAAAAAGAAAGGCGGAGACTGCTGCACCAGCCAGAACGATGCGAAGAGGAGAAAATCCGCCCTTTTTCATCGCACCTAACCCAAATACCATGATCGCCCCTACTGCGGCCCCAATAAAACAAGCAATGGTGATTCCGTAGTAGTTAATAGAAGGAAAGAATGCCAGGGTAATAGCAAGGGCAGCGTTCGCCCCAGCCGTCAAACCAAGCAGTCCTGGATCTGCAAGAGGGTTTCTGGTCATTCCCTGCATAATGGCACCTGCAACCGACAAGCCGGCACCCACAAATATCGCAGCTACTTCACGTGGCAGCCTTATTTCACGGAGGATCAGTATTTTATCTCCACTTGAATTGGGAGAAGTTAAGGCCAACCACACATCCCGAATGGTAGTGTCAGCAGCCCCGAAAACCATAGCAGCAAAAAACACCGCCACAAAGACGATGAGCGCCACAATAAATTTAATTGTAAAGGGAATGCTTCTTTCTAGCGCAATCTTCATATTCCTCATCTTTTCTATATCAGAATGGAGCTATAACCTTGTTGACCGCAGTGCCTTGAACAGAGATCAACGAGCTCAAGCAAAAACGATAGTGTAACAGTGATATCAATAGAATAAGAGGGACCTTCTAATAAAAGAAGCATCCCTCCAAAAAAGTCTTAGTTTCCTAAAAAGCTATCCTTAAAGAACTCCAATTGGAAATCAAGGGAAATCGGATCGTTAAAATAGAATTCTTTCGCATCCGCCTCAAAAACCTGTCCATTCTTCACAGCCGGGATATTCTTATACGTATCCGTTTCCTGGAAGGATGTATCTCCCTCGGAATTTTTACTAAAGACCACATAATCCCCAGCAAACTCAGGTAACACTTCAAAGGAAAGCATATGATACCCAGCTTCTAAGGCTTCTTCTTTTACTCTCTCAGGCATCTTCAGCTTCATTTCTTGATAAATTATTTCAGTGCCACGTCCCCAGTTGTCGCCGAAAACGTATAGCTCTTTATCAAAGTTTTCGATAACGGAGACAGTCGCATCCTCGCCGATTTTAGCGCGAATCTCTTCTCCGGCTTCTTGAGCGCGGGTCTTGAAGTCATCCACCCATTTTTGAGCTTCTTCTTCTTTGTTTAGTAGTTTTCCAATTTCAACATGCTGTGTAAGATAATCCACATTTCCATATGTGTACGCGACAGTAGGAGCAATATCCGCAAGCTTATCAAGATTGTTTGCATTGGAGGCAGCAATAATAAGGTCTGGGTCTAATTCAATAATCTTCTCTAGATCTTGATCCGTTACTTCCACTGCATCTTTCAAATACTCTTTGTAGCGTGGATTTGCCATTGCCCAAGAGTCAGTCCCAACAATATTCGTTCCAAGGGCCATGACATTTCCAGCAACGAAAGAATTTATGACAACGACTCTTTGAGGATTTGCTGGTACTTCAATTGGTCCTGTTTCGGCTTGATAGGTAATAGTCTCAGAGGAGGAAGCATTTCCTTCCTTTGAAGTATCATCATTGTTATTGCTTGCATTATTATTTGTGTTCCCGCAGGCACTAACGGCCAGCAATAGCAGGAATACGAAGGGAATCATTAATTTTTTCATCGTGGTTGTCTCCTTTAAGTAAGTTGTAGGTTAAGCACATAGGTTTATTTGTTCTAGGATCTCGGTCGATTTCGGCGTCGATTTGAAAGACTTGTCTTAATACATCCGGTGTAATTACTTCTTCGCAATTCCCCGACTTGATGATGTTCCCATCCTTTAAGGCGATTAAGTAATCGGCAAATCTGGCAGCCTGGTTCAAATCATGGAGGACCATGATAATGGTGCGTTCCTGTTCTCTATTTAGCTTTTGTAAAAGTTCCAGGACTTCCAATTGGTGGGCCATGTCCAGATAGGTGGTAGGTTCATCAAGGAAAATGATTTCTGTTTCCTGGGCAAGAGCCATGGCAATCCAGACGCGTTGGCGTTGCCCGCCGGATAGCGCGTCAACCGGACGGTATTTAAATTCGGTTGTTCCCGTTACCTCAAGTGCCCAGTCCATGACCTCATAATCCTTTTTGGTCAAACGTCCAAATCCTTTTTGATAGGGAAAACGGCCATAGGAGACAAGCTCCCCAACTGTTAATCCGCTTACACTTTCAGGGGTTTGGGGGAGAATGGCCATCTTTTTTGCAAGTGATTTAGTATTTTCTCTGGCAATCTCTTGTCCATCCAGTAGGATAGCGCCAGATTGGTGGGCGATAATTCTGGTGATAGCCTTTAAAAGGGTGGATTTTCCGCAGCCATTGGATCCAATGATGGTCGTAATCTGCTTATCCGGTATTTCGATCGATAAATTCTTTATTATCAAGCGTTCACCATAGCCAATGTTCAAATCCTTTGTATGTAGGCGAACCATTTATGTAACCCCCAATTTATAGTAAGTTTACACTAGTGATAATGATTATCAATGTCGTAACAATTATTACTATAAGACTATTAATAGGGGTTGTCAATGACTAATTGAGAAATAATATCAATAATGGAGACTGTTTCACTTATTCGAAAAGCACGGATTAGGAAAGCTACCCACGGAAAATTTTTGGTTGTTGCTCGAGGAGCCGGAAGTGAAGCAGAGGGAAGCTATTAGCAAGGTTGTATGGGATGGTTTACCCTTCAACTCGAGATTCCAACAGCTATGCAGGTTGGAAGAAGCATAAAAAGAGGAAAGGGCATGGTCCCTTTCCTACTATACTATTTACTATGCATCTTAAATTCTAAAAACAGCTCATTATAATAAGCTAAATTTCTTTTACCAAGATTCTCATATACCTCAAGCTTTTCTGTCAGCTCTGGTGGCGGATAGAAGCGCTCGTCACCTGTCAGTTCCTCATCAAGCAACGGCAATGCCGCTTTGTTTGGTGTAGAATAGCTCACATAATCGGTGTTTTCCGCTGCAACCTCCGCATCAAGGATAAAATTGATGAACTGGTGGGCAGCTTCCACATTCTTAGCCGTTTTCGGGATGACCATATTATCAAACCAAAGGTTAGACCCTTCGATCGGTACGACATATTCAAGGTCCTCGTTCTCCCACATCAATTCCGCAGCAACCCCGGACCAGACAAGTCCGATCGCAGCTTCCTCGTTCTCGATCAGCATCCTGCTCTCGTCCCCAACAATGGCTTTGATGTTGGGTGTGAGCGTATCGAGCTTTCTTTTTGCCTCAAGCAGGTGCTCTTTATTTGTATTGTTCAAGGAGTAGCCTAAACTGTTAAGGCCCATCCCCATTACTTCGCGGGCACCGTCGATCAGGAGGATCTCATTTCTTAGATCCTCATCCCAAAGGTCGTTCCAGCTTGTAATCTCTTTTCCTCCAAGCATGGAAGGGTTGTAGACAATCCCAACCGTCCCCCAGAAGTAAGGCACAGAGTATTTATTTTCCCGATCAAAGGGAAGATCCATGAACCGCTCATCGATGTTCCCAAGGTTTGGGAGCTTGGAATGATCCAGAGGGATAAGCAATTCCTCCTGTATCATTTTATCAATCATATATTCAGAGGGAACCGCGATATCATAGGTGGTTCCGCCTTGTTCTATTTTCGTTTTCATTGCTTCGTTAGAATCGAAAGTCTCGTAAATGACTTTCACACCGGTTTCCTCTTCAAACTGCCTGACTACATCCATATTGATATAGTCACCCCAGTTATAGATGGTCAGCGTGTTACCGCCGGAGTACCCCTGAGAGGAGTTCAACTCGGTGATCGTGTACCAAAGTACAGTTGACGCCACAACAACAGCAAGAAAGAATTGGACTAGCTTTTTCATCGTCTAACCCCCATTCTAGTTGGCTTATTGCGCACGGTCATGAAGTAATACACAATCACAAGCACGATGGTGAACAGGAACAGCAGGGTGGAAAGTGCATTGATGTTCAAGGCAATTCCACGACGCGCAAGAGAATAGATTTCAACTGAAAGCGTTGTGAATCCGTTCCCTGTTACAAAGAATGTGACGGCAAAATCGTCAAGGGAATAGGTCAGTGCCATAAAGAAGCCAGCAAATATTCCAGGTGTGATATATGGCAGGACGACCTTTCTCATCACATCCCAGCGGCTTGCTCCAAGATCATGTGCCGCATCAATCAAGGTTGGGCTCATTTCCAAGAGCTTTGGCAATACCATTAATACGACAATCGGTACACAAAAAGCAATATGGGAAAGAAGAACCGAATACATCCCAAGCTTGATCCCAGCCATGGTGAACAGAATTAGGAAGGAAGCACCGATAATAACATCAGGACTTACGATTAAAACATTATTCAAAGATAATAATGTACTCTTCGTTCTTCTATTTTTAAACGAATAGATAGCGATTGCGCCCATCACGCCGATAATGGTTGAAATCAACGCTGAAATCAGGGCGACGAGTAGTGTGTTCAGTACGATGATCAACAGTCGCGTATCAGCGAACAGCTCCCTATACCACTCCAATGTGAAGCTTTCAAAGTCATACATCGTTCCCCCGCTGTTAAACGAGTAAAACACGAGGAAGAAAATAGGTAGATAAAGAATCGCGAAAATCAAGACGAGAAATAACGCCGATAACGGAGATGTTTTTCTATTACCCATGTTAAATTCCTCGCTTTCTGCTGCTTGTCATTTTCATGAAAAGGAACATGATGATGATCAAAAATACTGCAATGGTCGAACCCATCCCCCAGTCTTGGGTGACAAGGAAATGCTGTTCAATTGCCGTTCCAAGCGTGATGACCCGGTTTCCGGCTATTAGTCTTGTAAGCATGAACAGGGAGAGAGCCGGAATGAAGACAATCTGACATCCGACCTTCACCCCATCCATCGTTAGTGGTAAGGTAACCCTCCAAAATGTCGTAAAACGGGAGGCACCAAGGTCATTTGCCGCATCGATCAATGTCGGATTCAACTCATTCAATGCGTTGAAAATTGGTAAGATCATAAACGGAATAAAAATATAGACCGAAACGAACACAAAACTAAAGTCTGTGAACAATATTTGTGTGGAACCGATTCCGATTACTTCTAACAAGCTGTTTGCCATCCCATAAGTACCGAAGATACCTAGGAAGGCATAAGCTTTCAGGAGCAAATTGATCCAGGAAGGAACAATAAGCAACAAAAGCCATAAGTACTTATGACGCGTCCGTGTTAACAATAATGCTGTCGGATAAGCAACCAACAGGGTAATGGCCGTGATCAGAAACGCATACCAAAACGAACTCAACGTCATTTTTAAATAAACAGGCGTGAAGAATTTTTGATAGTTTTCTAGTGATAGATTGCCCTCTATATTAAAAAAAGAATAATAGAGAACAAGTATGATCGGCGCTATGACAAACAGTGCAATCCAAAGCGCATAAGGGATGAAATACAGGTTTTTCGTCAGTCTATTTCCCATGGTTCTCTCCGCTTGCAAGGGAATAGCCTTCTAGTCGTCTATCAAAATCTTCTTCCGATTCCCCAAGGCGCATAACATGGATAGCCTCGGGATCAAAGAATAAGCCGATCTGATCCCCGACTGTAGCTTTCTTGGTAGAGTGAACAAGCCACTCGTTGCCTTCTTGGTCATAGCTGCTTATCTCATAATGAACGCCCCTGAACAGTTGGGAGTCCACCCGTACCTGCAGCTTGCCTTCTGCTGGCGTGGTGATGGCCAAATCCTCAGGCCGGATGACAATGTCCACCTTTTCGTCGTTTTTCAGCCCCTTGTCCACACATTCAAACTTCTTGCCGGCAAACTCCACAAGGAAATCCTTGATCATCCGACCTTTAACAATATTGGATTCTCCAATAAAGTCGGCGACAAAGCGGTTGATCGGCTCGTCATAAATATCTGTCGGCGTCCCACTTTGAATGATTCTCCCTTCATTCAAAACGAAGATCTCATCTGACATTGCAAGTGCTTCTTCCTGGTCATGGGTGACAAAAACGAAGGTAATGCCCAGGCGTTGCTGAAGCTCCCTTAATTCGTACTGCATTTCTGTACGGAGTTTTAGGTCTAGGGCGGATAGTGGTTCATCCAGTAGGATTACTTCTGGCTCATTTACGATGGCACGAGCAATCGCTACACGCTGGCGCTGACCACCGGACATTTCCCGGATTTCACGAGATTCGAAGCCTTCGAGATTTACAAAGTTTAGCGCTTCGGTCACCTTTTTTTCAATATCAGCCTTTTTCATCTTTTTAATCTTCAGTCCGAATGCTACATTTTCAAACACATTCAGGTGAGGGAAAAGAGCGTAGTCCTGAAAGACGGTATTTACCTGACGTTTGTTGGCCGGTACATCGTTCATCTTATTGCCGTTAAAATAAATGTCCCCAGCAGACGCTTCCGTAAATCCGGCAATTAGACGAAGAATCGTAGTCTTTCCGCAACCGGAAGGACCAAGCAGGGTATAGAACTTTCCCCGTTCAATTTCAAAGCTGACATCATTAAGCACAGCAGGATCGTTATCGAACTGCTTGCGAACATCTTTAAACTGAATAATTGCGGTAGTCATAGCAACCTCCCTATATATATGCTTCTATTTATTAATTGCTGTAATGTGGCATCTAGCTGGTGGTTGGAGCGAAAGGTATAACCCGACGCGTGAACCAACAAAGGTGATTAACAGAACCCCATATGTATCTTCAAGTATATTAATTCGTGATTCGGAACAATTATACAGGAATGGTTTCAAAATACAATATGAAAAAACGCCCGTCCCCCAACGGATTAATGGATGGGGACAGGCGTTTTGTTTACCATTCTTTTGGTTCATAATTCAATTCTGCAAACAGCTGCCGTTTTTCTTTCTTACTAAGGTCGCGCCATTGACCCATCGGCAAGTTACCAAGCTCGATATTCATGATCCGGGTCCGCTGAAGGCGAAGCACCTCATAGCCGAGCTCTGCGCACATGCGACGGATCTGACGGTTCAACCCTTGCGTCAGGATGATTTTAAAATCAAACTTCGACAGCTGCTCCACTTCGCATGGGAGGGTTTTGGTTCCCAGTATTTTGACACCTTCGGACATCTGCTTCACAAAGTCCGGGGTGATCGGTTTATCGACAGACACAATATATTCTTTCTCGTGCTTGTGTTCTGGCCGCAAAATCTCATTGATGATATCTCCGTCATTGGTCAGTAGGATCAGACCTTCCGATTCTTTGTCCAAGCGTCCGATATGGGAAAGGCGTAGAGGATGGTTCACAAGGTCGATGATATTACCCTTCACATGCTTTTCGGTCGTGGAGGTGATGCCTATTGGCTTGTTCAAGGCGATGTAGACATTATCCCTGGCAATCCGAATGAGTTGTCCATTGACCAATACCTCGTCACCGGGGTTAACTTGTCCACCGATCTTTGCGACCTTACCGTTGATTTTAACTCTACCTTCCTCAATCAGTTTATCGGCTCCGCGCCTTGAGGCAACACCAGAGTCACTAATAAATTTATTTATCCTCATACTAATACACGTCCTTATATGAAAAAATGAACCCCTCTTATATAGGAAGAGGAGAGGAATATTTCTATATATGTACCTTATCATACAATAAACAAAGGACCGCATACAAATGGTGCGGGAACTAGTCGGAGCGTGGAGGTTTTAAGGTGTTGCTTTAGTGCTTTAAAGGGGAGCGGGTCAGACCCCTTTTATGTAATTTCTACCAATGTAAATACTAGAAACCCAGTATTTATCTACAAGTTTTCGACAATTATTTTAACTAGGTAATTTTATTCATGAAAATATGTTCATCTTTGAAAAACATATATTGAAATATTAGAAGTTTACGAATATAGTAATGATAGTAAGGGTTTTCAATTTACTATAAATTTATAATTTTGGGGGAGTTAAGGCATGAAAAAGGGTTTAATTGCAACGATCGTCACTGTTTTAACAACGATGATCTTTCTAGTAGGTTGCGGAACAGACAATAAAGGCGGTTCTGAATCTGCATCAGGCACTAACAGCGGATCTGGCATGTTAGTCGGAATGGTAACGGATGCTGGTACGATTGATGACAAATCTTTTAACGAAGGTACTTGGAACGGAATCATTCAAGCGAAAGAAGAGTTCGGCATTAAAGAAAAATACTTAAAGCCTGCAGGTACAACAGAAGCAAATTACATGCAAGAGATTACAAACCTGTATGATGCAGACTTCAAATTTATCGTAACTCCAGGTTTCAAATTTGAAACAGCTGTATTCCAAGCACAAAGCCAATTTGAAGATGCTAAATTCGTTCTAATCGATGGAGCTCCACACAACGGGGACTTCAATCCTGTAGTAGGCGAAAACACAGTTTCCATTTTCTTTGCTGAGCACGAAGCTGGTTTCTTGGCTGGTGTTGCAACAGCTCTTGAATTAAAAGAGGGCGAAGCTGGATTCATCGGTGGTATGGAAATTCCTCCAGTTCAAAAGTTCAACTGGGGCTTCCAACAAGGTATCGCGTATGCAAATGAAAACCTAGATACAAATGTAAGCATTAAAGAAGAAAACGTAGTATACCAAGGTACGTTTGATGCAGTTGCTGCAGGTCAGCAAATTGCTGCAGCAATGTTCGACCGTGGAGTAAATGTAATTTTCGCAGCAGCGGGTGGAGTTGGAGTTGGGGCAATCAACGAAGCGAAAACTCGTGTTGAAGGCGGAGACGATGTATGGATGGTCGGAGTAGACGTTGACCAATACGAAGAAGGAAAGATGGACAATGGCGATTCAGTTATCTTAACTTCTGCAATGAAAAAAATCGACACAGCAGCAGCTGATATGATCAAAGCAGAAATCGATGGAAAGTTCCCAGGTGGAGAAACTCTTACGTTCGATGCGAAAAACGACGGTGTTGGTCTTCCTGAAGAAAATCCAAACCTAAGTGAAGAAACAACTTCTAAAGTGAATGAGATCTTTGAACTGATTAAATCTGGTGAAGTGGAAGTTTCTTCTGAGCAAGGCGATCTGATCAAATAATAATAATGCCTGGCATATGAATACAGAAAGAGGCGGGGGGTCCCGCCTTTTTTAATGCCTATGTAAGAGGTTAGTTGTCTGTCCTCTTGGGATAAAAAAACTGTTTTGGTAAAGATTGATGCTGACATCACCTGTTAGTGTATTGAAGCGAAAGCCACTTGACTCCTGCGGGAGAAAGAGGGAAACGGGAGACCCCGCAGGCGAAGCCGAGGAGGCTCTCGGCCCTCCCCGAGGAAAGCAAGTGGCTGTAGCGGAAAGAAACGGGAAAACGCAAAAACAATTACCTTCGCCAAAACAGCCAAAAACAAAAAAGGGAGAATCGCTCTATGGACTATGTAGTGGAGATGCTCAATATCCGGAAAGAGTTTACTGGAATAGTTGCCAATGATGATATTACACTTCGTCTGAAGCAGGGGGAAATTCACGCCCTCCTTGGGGAAAATGGTGCCGGAAAATCAACGCTGATGGCGATATTATTCGGAATGTACCAACCGGATAGAGGATCGATAAAAATTAATGGCAAGGAAACGAAAATTGCCAATCCTAACGTCGCGACTAAACTTGGAATCGGAATGGTTCACCAACACTTCAAACTGGTCAGTAACTTTACGGTAACAGAAAATATTATGCTAGGTTCTGAGTTGCATAATTTGTATGTGCTCGACAAAAAGACTGCCAGCAAAAGGATTGAGGAACTGTCCAAAAAGTATGGACTGAACGTAGATCCGCATGCCAAAATTGAAGACATTTCCGTTGGGATGCAACAGCGAGTGGAAATTTTGAAGATGCTGTATCGTCAAGCAGACGTGTTGATTTTGGACGAACCTACTGCGGTTCTTACTCCTCAGGAGATCATAGAACTTGGGAAGATCCTGAAAAACCTGATTGCAGAAGGCAAATCGATTATCATCATCACCCATAAGCTGAAAGAAATCAAAGCGATGGCAGATCGTTGTACCGTTATCAGAAGAGGAAAGACAATTGGCACTGTTAATGTAGCTGAAACAAGTAAAGAACAAATGGCTGAAATGATGGTAGGACGCGAAGTAAACTTCAAAGTCAGCAAAAAAGAAGCAACACCAGGTGAAGTCGTCCTAAAAATGGATAATGTGTCTGTGAAAAAGGGCAAGGATGTAATCGCTTTGAAGAACATGTCCTTGGAACTGAAAAAAGGTGAAATCCTTGGAATTGCTGGAGTGGACGGAAACGGTCAGTCTGAAATTGTGGAAAGCATTACAGGTTTGAAGCAAGCAGACTCCGGATCGATTCTTTTTGAAGGAAAAGATATAACAAAAATGCCTGTTCGCTCAAGAATCGCCAGCGGAATCGCTCATATTCCAGAAGATCGCCATAAGCATGGACTAGTCCTTGATTACACGATTGAAGAAAATATGGTGCTAGAGCTATATCACAAAGAACCATATTCCAAACGTGGCGTTCTAAATTTTTCCGCCATTAAAAAGCATGCAGATTCCATTATCAAGAGCTTTGATGTTCGTTCTGGAGAAGGTGGGAAATCGATTGCCCGTTCTCTATCAGGCGGAAATCAGCAAAAGGCGGTTATTGGCCGGGAGATCGAGCTTGATCCAACGCTCTTGATTGCTGTTCAGCCAACTCGCGGTTTGGATGTTGGTTCGATCGAGTACATTCATAAAAGACTTGTGGAACAAAGGGATAAAGGAAAAGCTGTTCTACTTGTATCCTTGGAATTGGATGAAGTAATAAATGTTTCAAATCGCATTGCCGTTGTGAATAATGGCCAATTAGTCGGAATCGTGAATGCAAAAGAAACAAACGAAAACGAACTAGGTCTAATGATGGCTGGCGTGATGAAGGGGGAAGAGGAATGAGAAATGGCATAATCTCGTTACTTGCTGTCCTTTTCGGTCTGATTGCAGGTGCGATATTGATGGCAGTCACAGGAAACAATCCTGTGGAAGGATATAAATACTTATTCGAAGGCGGCTTGAAAAACCTGTCTAGAATAGGGAATACGCTGGCAACAGCTACACCACTGATTTTTACAGGTTTATCCGTAGCCTTTGCATTCCGTACCGGCTTGTTTAATATCGGAGCGGCCGGACAAATGCTTTTTGGAGGCTTTTGTGCGGTGGCAGTAGGTTTGACATTCGATCTTTCCAGACCTCTATTGCTGGTTTGCATGGTGTTGGCTGGATTTATCGGAGGAGCTCTTTGGGCATTCGTTCCTGGCCTTTTAAAGGCTAAATTCAATGTTCACGAAGTAGTTTCCACCATCATGATGAACTGGATTGCATACTGGACGGTTTATTATGCGGTACCTGCGTACTTTAAAGGTGAGTTCTTGGAAACGGAATCTAAAAAGCTTCCGGAATCTGCATCTTTACGCACACCGATTTTAACGGACATGTTTGATGGCTCTTACATTAACTTAGGGTTATTCATTGCGGCCATCACCGTCATTATTTTCTCTTTTATCATTAATAAAACTACACTTGGATATGAGTTGAAAGCAGTAGGTTTTAACCGTGATTCAGCGGAATATGCAGGAATTGCGGTAAACAGAAGCATTGTTACATCCATGGTCATTGCAGGTGGACTTGCAGGTCTTGGTGGGGTGGCATTTTATGCTGGAAATGCGACAAGCATTCAGATCGGTATTTTGCCAACGCAAGGATTCGATGGAATTGCTGTAGCGCTTCTTGGAGCAAACACGGGAATCGGAGTTTTATTGGCGGCAATCTTCTTCGGTCTCCTTTATTCCGGCCGTGGATTCATGAATGCCATGACAGACATTCCACCTGAAATTGCGGATTCTATCATTGCAATCATTATCTATTTTGCTGCGACAAGCATCCTGATAGACAGAATGATCCGTTACTTCATCAATAAAAAGAAGAATAAAAAACAACCAGCGATCGTTCGTAACACGACCGAGACTGAAAAGAAGGAGGAGGTATAAGGTATGTGGACAACGATTCAGCAAATAGCTCCGTATGCAATTATCTTCACTATCCCTCTTTTGATCACAGCGCTGGGAGCTTTATTCAGTGAACGAAGTGGTGTCGTTAACATCGGTTTGGAAGGTTTAATGGTCATCGGTGCTTTCACAGGTGCCCTTGTCATCCTGAAGATGCAGGCGATGATGCCCGGTCAGCAAAAAGCGATCTGGATCGGTCTTGCCTTGGCAACCTTGATGGGATTATTGTTCTCCCTCCTTCATGCCTTTGCAAGTATCAATCTTCATGCCAATCAGATTATCAGTGGTACAGCCATCAATATGATTGCTGCTGCCATCACGGTCTTCTTGGCACGTAATATCACAGGAAGCGGAAACATCCAAATCAGTACATTGAAACCATTTAACATCCCGTTTCTATCTGATCTCCCTGTGATTGGAAGTTTATTTTTCACAAGAACGTATGCCACTACTTGGTTGGTTCTAGCCATTCTGCTTTTTAGTGCGTTCTTACTTTACAAAACGCCATTCGGCTTGCGCTTGCGTTCTTGCGGGGAGCATCCGCATGCTGCAGAAGCTGCCGGAATCAGCGTATACAAAATGCGTTATATCGGTGTTATGATTTCCGGTGCTTTCTCTGGACTTGGTGGAGCGGTATTTATCGTAACAACAGGCGGGGAATTCAACGGTACGGTTGCCGGCCTTGGTTTCTTGGCACTTGCATCCTTGATCTTCGGACAGTGGAAACCACTTGGAATCCTGGCGGCAACGCTATTCTTCGGCTTTGCGACTACGGTTGCGAACGTATCACAGGTAGTCCCTTCATTGGCTGTCATTCCGCCAGTATTCTTGAAGGTATTCCCGTATGTCGTCACATTGATCGCATTGATCATTTTCTCGAAATCCTCTCAGGCACCAAAAGCAGTTGGTGAACCGTTTGATTCTGGGAAACGATAAGTTAGAAGTATGGGCACGCTCTCTATTTTGGAGGGCGTGTTTTTTTTGTGTGAAGAATGGCGCGCTGGCAGGGAGTCAGGGATAAAGAGGTGTTTGTGTATGTCGAACCTTGATGCCATTTGTCGATTGGCATGTATTGAAGTGAGCTTGGACAGTAAATGGGGGAGTTTGGTTTGTGTTTTAAAAATTCGGACAATATTCCCCTCCATACGGACAGTAGGTTGCGGGTGATGGCAAATTTGGAGAGATTTCAAACGTCAGGGAAGCACTTTCTGATCAAAAATTCACTATAAAGCTTTTAATTTTAACTATTTCTACTCTAATAGATGACCAAAACGCCTCTACTTTAGCAACCCTTATACGAAAAAAACATAATACCAAACAAGCGCTTACATATCTGACTATTAAGAATAAAATATATTGACAGAATTTTTGCTAGGTTTATAATAAAGTTAACATATGTTCATTAGTAGATTTACAAAAGTTTATTAAAGCGCTTACTACCAAAGAAAGAACCTAATTTTCTACATAAATCACCATGTTTCTAAGCGCTTTCGTACTCTTTCCATGAACATAATTTGAAAATCGGGTGAAACGAACATGCAGAATGAAAAAATAGCCCGTTTAGTAGAAGTGGCTAAAATGTATTATTTATTCAATTACAGCCAACAGGAAATCGCCAAAAAGCTTGGCGTATCTCGTCCTACCGTATCACGACTGCTTGACCAGGCAAAACAGGATGGCGTTGTACATATCAAAATTTGTGATCCGACAGAAGATATAAATGGACTGGCAGCAAGGCTCCAAGAAACCTTCGGACTGAAAGATTGCATTGTCACATCCGTTCCGGCATACGAAGATAACCATATCAAAGGCAGAATCGGGGAGGCGGCGGCCGAATACTTGTATGGCATTGTGAAAAATGGCGATACGATCGGTATTACCTGGGGGACAACCCTTTATCAATTGTCCCAGCAGCTTAACCCTAAAAGTGTTCATGATGTGGAAATTGTGCAATTGAATGGCGGTGTGAGTTACTCGGAACTTAACACCCACGCTTCTGATATTATCAATGGTCTCGCAACGGCGTTCCATACCACACCGCACTTCCTACCTGTCCCGGCAGTGGTGGATCACCCTGTCGTAAAGCAGGCGATCGTCGCAGACAGACACATAAACAAGGTGCTGGAACTCGGACGAAAAGCCAACATCGCCATCTACACTGTAGGAGAGGCCGGGGAGCAGTCGACGCTTATGCGGGCGGGTTACTTTTTAGACACTGATGTGGAAACGTTGAAGAAGAATGCAACGGTGGCGGATATCTGCTCGCGCTTCATCGACATCAATGGACATATCAGCAATCAATCTCTGAATGACCGCACCATTGGCATCGAACTTTCCCACTTGGCGGAAAAAGAATACAGCATCCTTGTGGCAGGTGGTAACAAGAAAGTGGAAGGCATCTTAGGGGCACTTAATGGTAATTATGCCAATGTCCTGATCACCGATCAATATACAGCAAAAGCTTTGTTGGAAATGGGGGAGAGGAACAATGGATCGAGCGACCATTAAGGCGCTGGTGCAAGAGGTAGTTCAGAACACCATGCAAACTTCTATGAAACAGGTGCCGATTGCCGTATCCAACCGGCATATCCATCTGTCTCCCGAACATGTGGAACGCCTCTTCGGGAGGGGCTACGAGCTGAAAAAGCTGAAGGACCTCTCGCAACCCAACCAGTTTGCTGCAAAAGAAACGGTAACACTGATAGGTCCAAAAGGCAGAATTCCAAATGTGCGGGTTCTCGGACCGGCAAGAGGGAAAACCCAAGTGGAAATCTCCTTGTTTGATGGTTACACCTTAGGGGTGACTCCGCCGATCCGCCAATCAGGAGATCTAGCAGGCTCGGAATCCATCACGATCATGGGACCAAGAGGACAAATAAAAGTGGAAGAGTGCTTGATTTGCGCCTCCCGTCATATCCATATGCACCCGGATGATGGAGAGAGATTTGGGGTGAAGGACGGAGACATGGTGGATATAAAAGTTGATGGTCCACGCGGTCTTACCTACTCCAATGTTCTGATCCGAGTCTCACCTAAATATAAGTTGGAGATGCACATCGATCTAGATGAGGCCAATGCAGCCAACATTAAAAATGGTCAGCTTGGTAAAATTACCGCAATACAGTGTTCTCCAGAAAAGGAGGGAGGTTGTGGCTGTGGATGTAAAGGAAACGGTTAGAGAGCTTGTCAAAAGGGCTGTCGAAGCGTACATGTCCGAACAAGCCGAAACCACCATTACCAAAAGTGTTAAAAATAAGCCATCCATAACCGTCCTATTAAGCTACCAATCTACTGATCCAAACAGTATTTTGAAAGCGGTTACGGAAATAAAGTCATCATTTCAGGTGAGGATAGTAGCTTCAAAGGAATGGAAGGAGCTACTTGAAGGAGAAGAAGGTGTACTGCCGTTGGATAGTGCAGGTTACCAGGAGTTGCAGGCACTCTGGACATCGACGGACCTTCTGATTCTTCCGGTAGCCTCCTTCCAATTAGTATCAAAGCTTGCCATGATGCTGGATGACGACCGGACCACACAGACAGCCATCCAGTTCCAGCTATTAGGAAAACCGATCGTCATCGTCAACAATGAAGTGGAGCTTGGAGTGTATCAACAAATTCTGGCACCTTATTCTGTTCAAGAAAAACTGCAAAGTTACATGCGCACCACCCAAAAGGATCAAGTGAAATGGGTACCGTTGAATCAACTTGTACGCACTGCAATAGAACAACACAACCTATATCAGGAAAAGCAACCACTTGTCCTTGCAAAGCACATTGAGCGTGCATCCACGAGTAAGGTAAAAGCCTTATCGGTTCCAAAGAATAGCAAAATCACACCCATTGCCAAAGACATGGCAAGAGAGCTGAAGATCCAGATTCAAAAAGAAACATAAGTCTGAAGAGAACAGTGGATTGGAGCGGAAGGCACTCGACTCCTGCGGGGGGATAGCGACAATCTTGAGACCCCGCAGAGCGTAGCCTGAGGAGGGCTCAAGGTCGCCCCGCGGAAAGCGAATGCATGCAGCGAAAAGGAACGGTTAAACTAATATGCTTTAATAGGCTCCTAGAAAGGAGGCAACGCACTCATGATCATTGCAAAAGTAACAGGCTCCATCGTCGCAACCACCAAAGCGGAAAAACTCAAAGGCAAAAAGCTGCTGATCGTCACACCGCTTGATATAAAAACAATCGAAGAAGATGGAAAACCTCTTGTTGCCATCGACACAGTCGGGTCTGGCGTAGGGGAAGTCGTCTTGATCGTAAGCGGAAGCTCTGCGAGACAGACAGAAATTACGAACGGGGTACCTGTTGACGCTGCCATTGTAGGCATCGTGGATCAGATAGAACTGAACGGATCCCTGACCTTTACAAAAGGAGGTAATTAAACGTGCAAATCAAGGAAAGCGACATAAAAGAAATGGTTGCTCAAGTCCTTGCCCAGCTTGGGGGGGAAAACAAACAGCCCTCACCTGCTCCTGAACAGGGAAACAGCGAGGTCCCACTCGGAAAAGGTGTGTTTCGCACTGTCGATGAAGCTGCAGATGCTGCAACAGAAGCATGGGACAAGCTGAGGGCGATCCCACTTGAAACACGCAAGAACATGATAGAAAAGATGCGGGAAGTAAGCAGGGAGCATGCCCAAGCCCTTGCAGAGCTCGCAGTCAAAGAAACGGAACTTGGACGAGTGGAGGACAAGGTGGCGAAGAACCTCTTGGCTGCTGATAAAACACCTGGAGTGGAAGACATTGTTGCCACTACCTATTCCGGGGACGGGGGCCTGACCCTAGTCGAGTATTCACCAGTTGGTGTTTACGGTGCCATCACCCCATCCACGAACCCGGCAGCAACCATCATCAACAACTCTATCTCTCTAGTAGCAGCAGGGAACGCGGTTGTTTTCAACCCACACCCAAGTGCTAAGCAAGTTTCCATCAAAACCATGCAGCTTTTAAATGATGCGATTGTGGCTGCAGGAGGGCCTGCCAACACGCTTACTTCTGTTGCGAGTCCCAACATTGAGACATCTAACGAAGTGATGAAGCATCCGAAAGTAAAGGCGTTAGTCGTAACAGGCGGTGGCATCGTTGTTCAGGCGGCAATGAGCTCCGGGAAGAAAGTGATTGCCGCAGGTCCCGGGAACCCACCGGTGGTCGTGGATGAAACAGCAGTTATTTCCAAAGCTGCAAAAGACATCGTAACCGGCGCAAGCTTTGATAACAATGTCCTCTGCACAGCGGAAAAAGAGGTGTTCGTTGTCGAAAAAGTAGCCAACTCCTTAAAAAGTGAGATGGCCAAAAACGGTGCCATCGAACTGAAAGGCTTTCAGTTGGACAAGCTCCTTGAAAAAGTGCTGGTCAAAAAAGGGGAGAAGCACTATCCGAACCGCGATTTTATCGGAAAGAACGCATCCGTTCTGCTTGAAGCGGCAGGCATCAGGACTGACGCCAATGTAAGGCTCATCATTGCAGAAACAAAGGAAGATCACCCATTGGTACACACTGAAATGCTAATGCCAATCCTGCCAATTGTCAGAGTATCAGATGTGGATAAAGCGATCAGTCTTGCTGTGAAAGCTGAAAAAGGAAACAGACACACTGCCATCATGCATTCTCAGAATGTCACCAACCTGACAAAGATGGCAAAAGAAATTCAAGCAACCATCTTTGTGAAAAACGGTCCATCTGTTGCAGGTCTTGGCTACCAGAGTGAAGGGTTTACCACCCTCACCATTGCAGGTCCGACGGGAGAAGGGCTTACTTCAGCAAAAACCTTCACCCGCCAAAGACGTTGCGTGCTGGTAGACAGCTTTAGAATCATTTAGGAGGGGGATGAAAAATGGCAGAACTGAATGAACTACCTCAAGAGGGACAGCCTGTGGAACCACCTAAAAAAACGAAAAAGCAATCAAAATCCAAAACTATTAAACAACCATTAGGAGGAATTCAAATGAGTCAAGAAGCATTAGGAATGATCGAAACAAAAGGTTTAATCGGGGCAATTGAAGCAGCAGACGCAATGGTAAAGGCAGCAAACGTAACACTTGTAGGAAAAGAACTCGTTGGTGGCGGACTTGTGACAGTTATGGTACGCGGTGATGTAGGAGCTGTAAAAGCGGCAACAGAAGCTGGAGCGGATGCAGCAGGACGAGTCGGGAACCTAGTATCTGTACACGTAATCCCACGTCCAAACTCCGAAGTAAACGGAATTCTACCGGCAGCGAAATAGTAGGTAGAGTAGGATGGATCAATCCATTAAAGCCTATATCAAACAACTTGTCCAAGAGGCGGTAGAGCAATCCACTGGTTCTTTGAACAGCTTGCCATCCAGTACCGGCAGGAAGCAATACGTCATCGCCAATTGGAAGATGAACAAAAACATCCAGGAAACGCTGGACTTTTTACAACAGCTTAAAGAAGGAAACGGGGTGGAAGTGGTGGTTTGCCCACCTGCCCCACTCCTGTATCCCGCAAAGCTTTACGTCCAAGGACAAAATAAAGAGATTCAAATAGGTGCCCAAAATGTTCACCAAGAAGAAAAAGGCGCCTACACAGGGGAAACGGCTGCAAGCCTGTTAAAAGATCTTGGTTGCACTCATTGCATCATCGGACACTCCGAAAGAAGGCAATACGCACAAGAAGATGATGCAACCGTGAACCTAAAAGCAAAACAAGCCTTAAAAAAGGGTCTGACCCCTATCATCTGCATTGGGGAAACCTTGGAACAAAAGCAGCAGAACCAGACAGAAAAGGTGTTGACCAAACAGATTCTCGGTGCCATGGACGGAATGGATGTTTCCCAGGTGGTTTTCGCGTATGAGCCGGTATGGGCAATCGGAACTGGGGAATCTTCGACAGCGGAGGAAGCACAGCGCATCCATGCATACATCCGTGCTGTTCTCGCTCATCTTGATAAGGAGAACGCAGAGAAGGTCAGCATTTTATATGGCGGATCTGTAAATGAGAACAATGCGAAAGAGTTCGCGGCGATGACCGACATTGATGGAGTGCTTGTCGGTGGTGCTAGCCTGCAGGTAGATTCTTTTCAGAAAATAATCGCTGTATTTGCCAAAGGAGCGTAGAAAATGAAAAAAGTTGCAATCGGTAGCGACCACGGTGGATACGAGCTTAAAGAAGCTTTAAAAGGCTATTTGACGGAGCTTGGATATGAATACCTCGATTTCGGCTGCAAAGCGAATGAATCGGTGGATTATCCGGATATCGCATTCTTTGTTGGCGAGTGTGTCGCGACAAACCCGGATTACGTTGGCATCATGATTGATGGTGTTGGCGTCGGGAGCGGCATGGTATTAAACAAGATACCGGGTGTCCGCGGAGCAGTCTGCTGGGACCTGTCCTCTGTGATCAATAGTCGTGAACACAATAACGCCAACGTCTTATCCATCGGTGGTCAGTTCATCGGGGAAGGCCTTGCCAAGCAATTGGTGAAAAAATGGCTGGAAACCGAATTTGCAGGTGGCCGCCACGATCGTCGCGTCACAAAAGTTATGGAAATCGAAAGTCGTTTTATTAAACGCTGAAAGCAGGTTTAGACCCATGTTTGTAGCAAAAGTGATTGGAAATATGATCTGTACCCATAAAGACGAAAACCTCAAAGGGTTGAAACTGTTAATCGTCCAACCAGTAGATGATCAGTTGCAGGATAAAGGCAAACCACTTGTTGCTATTGACACAATCGGTCAATCGGGAGAAGGGGACCTTGTTTATCTTGCTAAAAGCAGGGAATCCTCTCTGCCATTGAACAAAGATCTTGTCCCATCGGATGCTGGGATACTAGGAATAATTGACTATTACAACGTAAAACGAATGGAGGAAATATAAATGAGCAACGCTTTGGGCATGATCGAAACAAAAGGTTTAGTAGGTGCAATCGAAGCAGCAGATGCCATGATGAAGGCTGCAAATGTTTCTTTAGTTGGAAAAGTTCAAGTTGGCGGCGGATTAATCACTGTATTGGTACGTGGTGATGTAGGAGCTGTAAAGGCAGCAACAGAAGCGGGAGCGGATGCAGCGCAACGTGTAGGCGAATTCCTATCTGTACATGTGATCCCAAGACCACATTCCGATATCGAAAAAATTCTTCCAACCACTCTATGAAACTGGCAAAAGTCGTTGGAAATGTCGTTTCGACGATTAAAACACCAAGTCATCAAAACAAAAAGCTCATGGTCGTCATCCCGGTGGACGAGAGCGGCAAGGAATGTGGCGATGCCATGATTGCTTTCGACCGCTTTCACGCAGGTCCCGGTGACTATGTACTGATACTCGAAGAAGGTGGAGCGGCAAGAGATATATTAGAGGATCCCAAAGGCTCTTTTGATGCCGTCATTGCCGGAATTGTCGACCGATTACATTAATGCGAGGTGAACACAATGCAAATGGAAGCATTGGTGGAACAAATTACGAATCAAATCATGGAACAACTGACAAATAAACAACAGCTGGCAGAAGGAAAACCTGCAGCTTCAACTGCTTCTACCGGCACCAGCTATGCGAATGCATCATCCAACCTGATCACAGGACCTTCTATCGCAAGAATGATCGACCATACTCTATTAAAGCCAGAAAGCACAAAAGAGCAGGTCGTCAAGCTATGTGAAGAAGCGAAAGAATACAACTTCGCAACAGTATGTGTCAATCCTTACTGGGTTTCCACAGCTGCTCAAGAGCTGCAGGGTTCCAATGTAGGGATTACGACAGTAGTCGGCTTCCCTCTTGGTGCTACCAACAGTTTTGTAAAAGTTTCCGAGACTCGGGATGCGATTGCAAGTGGTGCAACCGAGATTGACATGGTCATGAACATCGGTGCCCTTAAATCCGGCGACTTTGAAACCGTCAAAAAAGACATCGAAGCGGTCGTGCTTGCTGCAAAAGGCCAGGCACCAGTGAAGGTCATCATTGAAACGGGTCTTTTGGAAACAGAAGAAAAGAAGAAAGCTTGTATTCTGGCAAAAATGGCCGGAGCAGATTTCGTGAAGACTTCCACAGGCTTCGGACCAGGCTGTGCCACAGCAGAGGACATCAAGCTCATGCGTGAAGCAGTCGGCCCTGACATGGGCGTCAAAGCGTCAGCATGTGTACGTGATTTGGATACAGCCAGAAAACTGGTTCAAGCAGGCGCAACAAGAATCGGCGCAAGCTCCGGGATCGCCATCGTAACAGGCGGCAAAGGGACAGGATATTAAAACGTTAACAATACAGGATGCCAAAAGGACAACTTCCTCGGCATCCTGTTGTTTTTAATAGTTGTTAAGTAACATAGCTGTTGATTGGAGCAATAGGTGAAGACTCCTGCGGGGGGATAGCGACAATCTTGAATCCCTGCAGGGCGTAGCCCGAGGAGGCTCAAAATCGCCAAGCGGAAAGCGAAGCCGTTTGCGGAAATCATCAGCGGTGTATGACAGATATTTAAATATTGAAAAATTCTAAATATTTTTATATAATATATTGTAAGCGTTTGCATCAATTAGTTACTGGAGGGGGATTTAGGTGAACCATATTGGAAATCAACTTAAGAATGCAAGAACCAGACAAGAGATAGAAATCGACCATCTTGCCGCACTATCAGGCTTGCCTGTAGACACCATCGCAGCAATCGAGTCAGGTACAATGGACGTGCAAGTTTCCACCCTACATAAGCTCTCAGAAGTATTAAGATGCTCATTCTCTGTTGGAGACATGTCTATATAATAGTTTTAAAAGGAACCGCGGGAAACTCCGGTTCCTTTTTTTTATGTGGCAATCATCTCCTTTCTTTATTAAGGACGATACAAGCGGTATTTTGTTGGTTCTATCCCTCCGCAATGACGACTGACTCTCCCATTTTTGAAGAGATGGTGGTTCCATAGGTTCGCTAAGACGACTGACTTTCCCTTTTTTGAGGAGATGGTGGTTCCATAGGTTCGCTAAGACGACTGACTTTCCCTTTTATGAAGAGATGGTGGTTCCATAGGTTCGCAATGCCGACTGACTTTCCCATTTATGAGTAGATGGTGGTTCCATAGGTTCGCTAAGACGACTGACTTTCCCATTTATGAGTAGATGGTGGTTCCATAGGTTCGCTAAGACGACTGACTTTCCAATTTTTGAGGAGATGGTGTTTCCATAGGCCCGCTATGGCGACTGACTTTCCCTTTTTTGAGGAGATGGTGTTTCCATAGGATCTCAATGCCGACTGACTTTCCCATTTATGAGGAGATGGTGGTTCCATAGGATCTCAATGGCGACTGACTTTCCCGTTTTTGAGGAGATGGTGGTTCCATAGGCCTGCTAAGACGACTGACTCTCCCCTTTTTGAGGAGAAGATGGTTCCATCCCTCCCTATGACGACGGACTTTTTCTATGATTATCCTTCTGGTTAATAGGGTACTGATTTTATATGAAGAATAGAGTATATAAGGTGGGATGTCCGTTTGAACATGTCTCCTGAATTAATCGGTTTCAGTTTTATAATTTTAGGAGCCCTTTTGATTGCCGGAAAGTGGCTGCGTGTATCGCTCCCATTTTTGCAAAAGTTCTTTGTCCCGAGTTCCATTCTAGCAGGTCTTATCGGACTCCTTTTAGGTCCTGAAATACTAGGCAAGCTTGGAGTGGAACTGTTTGATACTGGAGGACTTTTTCCGGAAAATATGCAAAAGGTATGGGGAGAGCTTCCCGGATTGTTGATCAGTGTCGTTTTTGCTTCCTTTTTTCTTGGAAAAACCCTTCCTCACATTAAGAAAATCTGGAAAATCTCCGGACCCCAAATTACTTTTGCCCACTTTATTTCATGGGGACAATATGTGGTTGGTATCACGTTGGCCATTTTGGTCCTCACTCCTCTATTCGATTTGAACCCTGCTGCTGGTGCACTGCTTGAGATAAGTTTTGTCGGTGGTCACGGGACTGCTGCTGGTTTATCAGGGACCTTTTCGAGTGTAGGCTTTGAGGAAGGCAAAGATCTGGCGGTGGGCTTAGCGACAGTCGGTGTACTAACGGGAGTGCTGCTTGGGATGGCACTTATTAACTGGGGGGCACGCAAAGGGAAGACCGAAATACTTTCAAGCCCCAACGATATTTCTGATGAACAGTTGGTCGGGATTATTGCAAAAGAGGATCAGGAGGAAGCGCCGGTA
This sequence comes from Sutcliffiella sp. FSL R7-0096, assembly GCF_038595065.1. Classification (NCBI taxonomy): domain Bacteria; kingdom Bacillati; phylum Bacillota; class Bacilli; order Caryophanales; family Bacillaceae; genus Sutcliffiella; species Sutcliffiella sp. FSL R7-0096. The sequence continues at coordinate 4,791,832 of NZ_CP152003.1, read as the reverse complement.
GGCAATAAAACGACACGCTCAGAATTTATTGAGACGTTCACCGTACATTTTGCTTACATAGGTGTTGCTATCGGGATAGGTTTTCTTATATTAGAGGGGTTAATTCTTCTCGAGGAAGCACTATGGGTGGATCAAATCGAATTGTTTACCCATTTGCCATTATTCCCCCTCGCAATGGTGGGAGCCATCCTTGTTCAACTCTTTATGAGCAAGTTTGTGAAGCGTAGCATTTTGGACGTTGGTATCGTTAACAGGATTCAAGGATTTGCCCTTGACCTTCTCATCACCTCGGCTATCGCTACCCTTTCTCTTACAGTGATCGGGGAATATTGGTTGCCGTTCTTACTAATGTCCTTGACGGCAATCGGCTGGAATGTTCTGGCTTTTATTTTTATCGCTCCTCGTATCATGCCAAATTACTGGTTTGAAAGAGGAATTGGAGATCTCGGACAAGCAATGGGAATGAGTGCGGCTGGTGTATTACTGATTAATTTAGCGGACCCAGAGGAAGAGAGTCCTGCAAAGGAAGGATTCAGCTATAAACAGTTGTTACTTGATCTCATAGTCGGGGGCGGGATAGCAACAGCTGCATCCATTCCCTTTATTGTCGCGTTTGGACCAATCCCAGCTCTCATTCTGGCCACTGTGGTCATGGTCGGATGGTTGTTGCTGGGAATCTTCCACTTTGGAAAAAAGCAGGAAAGTCAGGGAAGTTGAGATTGCGCAACGAAGCGAGGAGACTGGTAAGGTGCCCATATAAAAGTTATCTAAGGAACCGGGAAAAACTCCGGTTCCTTTTCTATTTTAGGGCATATTCTCTTTACCAAAAGAGTTGCGTGAAACAAAACTACAAAATAATGATTGATTTATGAAATTTTATTTTATAAAATAAAGAGTAAGAAATATCTGAAAAAGAGGAAGGCCTTATGAATAGAGAATTAATTTTTATCCAGGAAAGCTTACATACCTTCAAGCCGTCGGAACGGAAAGTAGCTGAATTTATACTAGAAAAACCGGCGGAAGTGGTGAATATCTCCATTCAGAAGCTAGCTGAGAATGCGCAGGTCAGTGAAGCGACCATCATCCGTCTTTCCCGTTCGCTCCAGTGCAGGGGATTCAAAGAGCTTAAATTAAAAATTGCCTACGACCTGGCAAAGGCGAAAGCAGAAAAGAAGCTGGAGGGCTACGAGGACATCCCGAGGGATGATTCGGTTTCCTCGATGATTCATTCTGTTTCCCACAACAATATACAAGCGATCCATAATACGGTGGATGTGTTGGATGAAGCAGAGTTAGAAAGAGCCATAGAGCTGATTTCAAAGGCCAGAGTGGTTGCTGTTTATGGGATTGGGGCATCGGGCCTTATTGCCATGGACTTCAAACAGAAGCTCACTCGTATCAACAAATGGTGTGAAGCGGCTTATGACAAGGACACCCAGGTGACCATCGCTGCCAACCTATCAGATGCGGATGTCGCATTTGGCATTTCCTATAGCGGCCAGACGAAGGATATCATCGAATCGCTGAAGGTGGCAAAAGAAAATGGGGCATCTGTTATTTCACTCACAAGATCGGGTGAGAATCCGACATCGGCACTTGCAGATGTAAAACTGAACACCACAAGTTTAGAACGAAATGTCCGGAGTGGCGCAACAAGCTCACGGATTGCCCAGCTGAATGTCATTGATATTTTATTCTTCGGAGTGATGAAGCTGGATCAGGACCGAAATATCAAAGCATTGGATAAAACGCGTAAGGCAGTGGAGGCGTCCAAGCAACATGTATAAAAAATATATCGATAGTTTGATAGAAAACAAAGAGCTGCCTGGAGCAGTCCTATATGTGAGCAGAAAAAAACAACCTCTATGCCATAAAGCTGTCGGTAGCTTTATAGGGACCGATGAGCAGCAATATCTCGTAACGGAAAATACTTTATTTGATGTTGCCTCCCTGACCAAAGTGATCGCAACTTTGCCTGCAAGTCTATTGTTGTTGAGTAAAGAAGACTTGCACCTTGAACATCCCGTGCAACACTATCTGCCGGAATTCAATCATGCAGCAGTGACGGTTGGGGATCTTCTGTCACACCGCTCAGGCCTGCCACCGGATCTTCCGTTTGTAGCAAGGGACGGGCAAAGGGATGTGATGGCTGTCATCTATCAAACGGAGCTTCAGCAAGCTCCAGGAAAGAAGGTTGCTTATAGTGACCTGGGGATGATCTTATTAGGGAAAGTCATTGAGAAAATCGCAGGCCAGCCACTCGATGTATTTACGAACGAGCAAATTTTCTCACCATGGGGATTACATAATACAGGCTTTAATCTTCCGGTAAATCTGAAAGCGCTCTCTGCTTCTACTGAAAAGGTCGGGGCTCGTTTCGTTCAAGGGGAAGTTCATGATGAAAAAGCCTTCCACCTGGGAGGGGTGAGTGGTAGTGCGGGGTTATTTTCTACGGCAGAAGATGTCGCTAGGTTTGCTGCACACTTTCTGTATCCGGAGGAGCAGGATGTCATTCCACCAGAACTGATGCGAATGGCAACGAGGCATAAACAATCGAACCGGGGACTTGGTTTTGAAGTGTGGAACGGGGAAGGGGACCCGCTGTCATGTGGGCAAAACTGGTCCATAGGTTCATTCGGCCATACAGGTTTCACCGGGACCAGTGTCTGGGTCGACCCGCAGGAAGAACTGATTGTGGCATTCCTGACCAATGCGGTCCACTATGGAAGGTCGACCAACATAAGAACCATCAGAAAAACATTACACACGATGATATACTCCTCCATCTAAGAGGAGATTTCATAAATATTTTTGGCTCTTATAATACATGGTATTTCTAGCTGTTGATTGGAGCGATAGGCGAAGACTCCTACGGGAGGTAGAGCTTGGTGGAGACCCCGCAGGCTTGCAGAGGAGGCTCCAGCAGGTCCCCGCGGAAAGCGAAGCCTAGCGCGGAAATCAACAGCGGTGTACGAACAGAGCCATATTTTAAAAACAAGGGGGATTCACAGTGAAGGGTATAGGGAGAATTTGGTTAGTTGGCTTAATGGCACTAATGCTAGTTGTTTCATCAGCATGCTCCAACGAATCTGGAGGATCAAACAACGACAACAACAAGGACGAAGAAAGTGTCACATTGACCATCGGAAGCTGGAGAACAGAGGATGGACCAAACTATAAAAAAGTAATTGAGGCATTCAACGAAAAGCACCCAGAAATTAAAGTAGAATTCAAACCGTCCAAAAATACAGAGTATAACACGATTCTAAACACTTCCCTGCAAGCAGGAGAAGGTCCGGACATCATTCACCTTCGTCCATATGCGCCAGGACTTGAATTGGCAAAAGCAGGTTATATTGAGCCGATTGATGGCTTGAATGGATTGGATACATTCCCGGATGAAACCTTGCAGGCTTCAAGAGGCGAAGACGGCACGCAATATGGTGTTCCTTTGAACTTAAGTACAACACAAGTTTTTTACAATAAAGCTATTTTCAAAGAGCATGGTCTAGAAGAACCGAAAACTTGGGATGAGTTCATGGCAATCAATGAAAAGCTGAAAGAAGAAGGAGTTACACCTCTAGCATTCGGAACAAAAGAGGGCTGGTTATTATCTCTGGCTCACGGTATTTTCGGTCCAGCACACTGGGGTGGAAATGAATTTGTAGAGAAGATCTCTAAAGGGGAAACTGATTTCACAAGCCCTGAGTTCGTGAAATCCATTGAAGTAATGGAAGAATTGAAAGAATACTTCCCTAACAACTCAGAAGGTCTTGGCATGGAAGATATCCGTACACTATTCTTCACAGGTCAGGCGGCAATGTTCCCTCTAGGAAGCTGGGAAATTGAAGTATTACGTGAAATGAACCCTGATTTGGAGCTTGGTTTCTTCCCAATGCCTTCAGCAGTTGGCAAAGAGCCTACCCTTACAACATGGGTGGATGGATCATTCGGTATCAATGCTAACTCCAAGCATAAAGAAGAAGCGAAGAAATTCTTGGAATTCTTAACTACAGAAGAGTTTGGTGAACTATTCACAACGAACTTCAAGATGATCAGTGCCATCCCAGGCGTCCAATCTGATAACGAATTGGTAAACGACCTTAGCGCGGCGGTAAGTGACTACTCTACACCATACATGATGCTTGTCTACTTTGCTGGTGGTAACCCATCCTCCAAAGTGACCATCGAAACAGAACTACAAGGAATGTATATCGGTGAGCAAGATGTAGACGGAGTCGTAAAAACGTTGCAAGAAAACACAGAGGCTTGGTTTGAGCCATTTCAATAAGTAATAGTTTTTTAGCTGTTGATTGGAGCAAAAGGCGGAGATTCCAGCGGGAGGGTAGCGGCAATGTTGAGATCCCTGAAGTGTTGTGAGGAGGCTCAAGGTCGCCCTCTGGATAAGCGAAGCCATTTGCGGAAATCAATAGTGGTGTTCAAGCAGAAAAGCACAATAATGTAAGGTGGCGGAGAATATGCAAATCGAAACCAGTACACCCATAGTCAAACAAAAGAAAACAAGAAACTGGAAAAGATGGGCCATCCATCTTTTCCCTGTTCCCGCCCTGCTAATCTTCAGCGTTTTCATCGTTTATCCACTAGTAGCTGCCTTATCTTACAGTTTTTACGACTGGAATGGAATTTCAAGAGGGGCATTTGTAGGGTTTAAGAACTTCATTGATCTATTCACGTTGCAACCTTTCAGCAGTATGTTCTGGAATGCCGCAAAGAACAATGTTTTGTATTTTGTCGTACAGATGGTCGTTCAAAATGGGATTGCATTTGTCTTGGCATTTATTATCTACAAAAAGATCAAAGGGGCGGAATTCTTTAAGATTGCCTACTTTTTACCACGATTATTGTCCGTCATTGTGGTTGGTTTCCTATGGAAGCTAATTTTGAACCCGAACTTCGGTGCACTGAATGTCATTTTAGGGGAATTCGGCTTGGAATCCTTACAGAAGGCGTGGCTTGGGGACCCTAAAACAGCACTTATGACCATCATTTTGGTTAACTGTTGGTTTGGCATTGGATTTGCGATGTTAATCTTCCTTGCAGGGCTGCAATCCATTCCAAAAGAATTGATGGAAGCGGCCAAGCTTGATGGAGCAAATGGTACGAAGGTGATTACAAAAATCATCCTCCCATTAATGGTTCCCTCCATCATGATTATGACGGTTTTAACCTTCATTCAGTCCTTTGAGGCGTTTGAACTTGTCTATGCTATGCAGGGATCACAAGGAGAGCCGTATTACTCCACAGACTTGCTGGCAGTATTCTTTTACCGTTTAGCATTCGGTGGTTCAGCAGCCGGCAGTTCAACTGCAGTCGGATTAGGTTCCGCGCTAGCTGTGGTATTGTTCTTATTTATTGCAACATGTACCGCTCTATTGCTTAAATTCATGCAGAAAAAACAAGTGGAAATGTAGGTGAAAAAAGGTGAAACAGACATTATGGACGAGACCACTATACTATATCATTGCCTTTGCATTCGCCACGATCAGCTTGTATCCGATTTTGTTAATGGTGTTGTCCTCCTTTAAACCGAGTGCAGAGATATTCATGAATCCTCTAGCTTTTCCAAAGAGCTTCAGCTTGGATACGTATAGGAAGTTGTTAGAGGAAGTGCCGTTTGGTACCTATTTCTTCAACAGTGTGTTTGTAAGTGTTATTTCTGTCCTCCTTATATTGGTTACAACATCGTTAGCGGCATTCTATATTGCTAGATATACGTTTTGGTGGAATAATATTTTGTTTTTCTTCTTCCTGATGGGGATGATGATTCCAATCAAACTTGGGATTGTGCCATTATTTATTTTAATGAAAGACCTTGGCCTGTTGAATTCACTATGGTCTCTTATTTTTATGTACACAGCAGGGGGGATTCCATTATCCATCCTCATATTGACCGGTTTCTTCCGGACGATGCCTGTGGAGTTGGAGGAAGCAGCAAGAATGGATGGTGCAAGTGACCTTAGGGTCTTGTGGAGCGTATTGATCCCTTTGATACGACCGGCTCTGGGGACGGTGATGATCATTAACTTCATCTCATCATGGAATGATTTCTTCTTCCCATTAATATTTATTACCGATGAAATGAAAAAGACAATCCCTGTGGGAATGCTTTCACTATTTGGGGAATATTCCGCGGACTGGGGGACGCTTTTTGCCGGATTGACCTTATCCTCCCTTCCTATGATCATCTTATTCTTTATCGCATCTAAACAATTTATGGATGGCCTGACAGCCGGGGCCGTGAAATAAAGTGTCTGCTTGAACCGGATTGGAGGAACGTAATGAATGATTTTGATATCAACCCTATACATTTAACAGAAATGAAAAATCTTCACTCGGAAAATCTACATGACTTTTCCACGATGAAAATTATCCAAGTGATGAATCAAGAGGATAAAACGGTTGCAAATGTTGTAGAAAAAGCCCTGCCTCAAATCGCAAAGGCCATAGATGCCATCACAAGCGCGCTTGAATCAGGGGGCAGGCTTTACTATATAGGGGCGGGTACAAGCGGTCGTCTTGGCGTGCTGGATGCGTCTGAGTGCCCTCCTACATTTGGGGTACCGGGGACATTGGTCAATGGAATAATTGCAGGCGGGGAGCAAGCCATACGCTTTCCCATTGAAAACGCAGAAGATGACGAACAGGCAGGAGCGGACGAGGTGGCATCCCTCCTGACGAAACAGGATGTGCTCGTAGGGATTGCATCAAGTGGGAGAACACCTTACGTCCTTGGCGCTATAAAAAAGGCCAATGAGCTTGGCATTCCAACAGTGGGAATTTCTTGTAACGAAGGTTCTGTGTTGTGCTCCTTATCAGAGTATCCGATCGATCTTCCCGTAGGGCCAGAGGTTGTGACAGGGTCGACCAGGCTAAAGGCCGGCACCGCCCAGAAGATGGTCCTGAACATGATTACAACAGCGACCATGATCAAGTTGGGCAAAGTCTACAACAATCTGATGGTCAATGTGCAAGCGACAAATGAAAAGCTGAGAAAACGGTCGATCTCGATCATCCAGGACATCACAGGAGCGGATGAAGCGACAGCAAAAGAGATGAACCTCAAGGCAAATGGGGACACAAGAGTCGCGATTCTGTTGATTTTATATGGATTGGATGTACAGGAAGCACAGAATGTCATTCGCGAGAATCATGACCACTTCCCAAAGGCGATTAAGGCTCTAGAAAAAAGAAAATAGTTAAGTGAAAGGCATGCATTCCAACTGGGATGTGTGCCTTTTTTTCGATTAACCTCAGTGAAGTGGAAATCTGGAGGGAGGTGTCTTCATGGAGGTTATGAAGACCTCCGTGACGTGAAAATCGAGGGGGAGGTGTCTTCATGAAGGTTGTGAAGACCTTCGTGACGTGAAAATCGAGAGGGAGGTGTCTTCATGAAGGTTATGAAGACCTTCGTGACGTGAAAATCGAGAGGGAGGTGTCTTCATGAAGGTTATGAAGACCTTCGTGACGTGAAAATCGAGAGGGAGGTGTCTTCATGAAGGTTATGAAGACCTTCGTGACGTGAAAATCGAGGGGGAGAAGTCTTCATGGAGGTTATGAAGACCTCCTTGTAGCGGAAATCGAGAGGGAGGTGTCTTCATCGATGTATCAGGACCGGGAGTATTTTGCCAAGGTTAGCATGTTAAACCCATTAGTAGCCATATAATTGCCCTTCAGCACAATTCAAACAAAGAGGTTCCATAAGCGCACGTGCTTACCACCCGCATGCTGGAAAGAAGGAGTTTCCTCTATCTCCAATTTTTCTTATCTTTTCCATTTATCTAGTTTGCTCTCTACTTTCAAAGGGTACGGAAAAAAGGTATGTCCTTTTTACATATTCTAATTTAAGGAGTGGAGCGGCTAAGTGAGTAAAAAAGTGAACGAGCAAAGCAAACATGACCAATTAGATCAGTACAGGGTGGATGATGAAGGAAAGACGATGACCACCAATCAGGGACTCAAGGTTTCAGAGGATGAGTTTTCCTTAAAAGCCGGCGAACGCGGACCAACCCTGATGGAGGACTTCCACTTTAGAGAAAAGATGACACACTTCGATCATGAGCGTATCCCAGAAAGAATTGTTCATGCAAGGGGATTTGCGGCACATGGCGAATTTGAATTATATGAATCAATGGAAAAGTATACGAAAGCGAAATTCCTTCAGGATCCTTCCGTAAAGACCCCTGTATTTGTTCGTTTTTCGACGGTTGCAGGTTCAAAGGGATCTGCGGAGACCGTTCGTGATGCACGTGGCTTTGCAACAAAATTTTATACAGAAGAAGGAAACTATGACCTCGTAGGAAACAATATTCCGGTATTTTTCATACAGGATGCGATGAAATTCCCTGATCTGGTTCATGCCCTTAAGCCTGAGCCACACAATGAAATGCCACAAGCGGCTTCTGCCCATGACACGTTCTGGGACTTTGTCGCCAACAACCAGGAATCGGCGCATATGGTGATGTGGGCGATGTCGGACCGCGCCATCCCTAGAAGTCTGCGCATGATGGAGGGCTTTGGCGTCCATACATTCCGATTCGTGAACGCAGAAGGGAAAGCACATTTTGTGAAGTTCCACTGGAAGCCTGTACTTGGAACCCATTCCCTTGTTTGGGACGAAGCACAGAAAATCAACGGGAAAGATCCGGATTTCCACCGTCGTGACCTTTGGGAATCCATTGAAAATGGGGATTATCCGGAGTACGAGTTTGGTGTCCAGTTACTTTCAGAAGAAGACGAGTTCATGTTCGACTTTGATATTCTAGACCCGACAAAAATTTGGCCGGAAGAAGATGTTCCCGTCAAAATCATCGGAAAATTGACCTTGAACCGCAATGTGGACAATGTATTTGCCGAAACGGAACAGGTGGCATTCCACCCTGGTCATGTTGTGCCCGGCATTGATTTCTCCAATGACCCATTGTTGCAGGGACGTCTGTTTTCCTATACAGATACACAGCTTATCCGCTTAGGGGGCCCGAACTTCCATGAGTTGCCGATCAACAGGCCGGTATGTCCGTTTCATAATAATCAACGAGATGGCTACGGTCGCCAAACGATTAATAGGGGACAGGTAAGCTATCATAAAAACTCCCTGGCTTCCAATACCCCTAGACCGGCAAGTGAAGAGGAAGGCGGCTATGTGCACTATCAGGAGAAAGTGGAAGGTAGGAAAGTGAGAGCGAGAAGTGATAGTTTCAAGGACCATTTCACACAAGCGACCCTTTTCTGGAATAGCATGAGCAAGCCGGAAAAAGAGCATATCAAAGAGGCGTTCAGCTTTGAACTTGGAAAAGTAAAGAGTGAAGACGTGAGACAGCAGGTGGTCGACATGTTTGCCAATGTCAGCATGGAGCTTGCACAAGCAGTGGCAGAAGAGATTGGGGCAACTCCGCCAACAGGGACAGGCTCATCTGTCACTAAATCATCTCCTGCTCTCAGCCAGGAAAATACGGTGAAAAAGCCTGCCACAAGAAAAGTGGGCGTTATCATCTCTAATGATTTCAATGGCAAGGAAGTTGCCTCTGTATTGGAATCCTTGAAGGCGGAGGGAATGCAGCCAGAGATTATCAGTAGCAAGCTTGGTAAGGTGACTGGTAATGGTGGTGTTGAGCTAGAGGTAGACCATACGTTCCTGACGTGTGATTCTGTTCTTTTCGATGCGCTTTACGTGGTAGGTGGAAAAGACATTGATAAGAAATTCGACCGTGAAACAACCTACTTCGTGGAGGAAGCTTATGATCATTTCAAACCGATCGGGGCTACACATGAAGGAAAGCGATGGTTGGAGAAACTGGAGATTTCCGAGGCTCCAGGTGTGGTAAGCGGTGAAGCAGATCAATTTGTGAGGGCTTTTGTGGAGGCTGTTTCGGCACATAGACATTGGAACAGGGAAGCGATTTAGTTTTAGCATATGATGAAGAACAGTCCAATTAGGTAAATGGTTGGGCTGTTTTTTTATAGGACCATTTTCAAGGGCACAATATACTTGAGGTCACCATTTGCCACCGATTACGTTTAGAGCGCGGTTTACAGGGAAGTCTGTCGGTTCCACGTGAAACAGTCCTTTCTTTGTCAGGTCAGTTACTTAAAAGTACCTACTTTTTTATTTAAGCATTTTATTTTACCCTTTCATTATTAGCAAATTTTATTAACCGAGGAGGATGACCATTGAGATATCCAAGAACTTTTTCGCATATAGGATTATCCGTTCCCAACCTGGAACATGCAGTGAAATTTTATACAGAGGTGATGGGTTGGTATGTCATTATGGAACCTGCTGAAGTAGTGGAAGATGACTCTGCCATAGGTGTCATGTGTACGGATGTTTTCGGAGAAGGGTGGGGGAAATTCCGCATCGCCCACCTCGCTACTGGAGACAAAATCGGAATTGAGTTGTTTGAGTTCCCGCAAAATGAAAAGCCGGAAAACAACTTCGAATACTGGAAGACTGGCATATTCCATTACTGCGTTCAGGACCCCGATGTAGAAGGCCTTGTAGAGAAAATCGTCGAGCATGGAGGCAAGCAGCGCATGCCAATCCGTGAATACTATCCAGGAGAAAAGCCATATCGCATGGTCTACTGTGAAGATCCATTCGGCAATTTAGTGGAGATTTACTCGCACTCCTATGAGCTGACTTACTCTGAAGGAGCTTATTAATTGGCTCTTTTCTCAAAGATTGTTGCTATCTTCTAGTCAAAAGTCGGCAATTGGACTTTTTACAAGAAAAGTCGGCAATTGGACTTTTCACTGATTAGAAACTTTAAAAAATGCAGTAATAAATTTCGTACTACAAGGAAAAGAGCTTATTAACTTTAGAAGGGGGAAACGTTATGAATGCATGGTTATTAAAAGAAGCAGGAAGTCTGGACCACATGGAATGGGGAGAGATCGCTGATCCGAAAGAGGACAACGGCGAGCTGCTGATCAAAGTAAAAACAGTTTCCTTGAATCCTGTTGATTATAAAGTGGCCTTGAACGGCAATCCGGCTTGGAGCTATCCGCATATTGTCGGGGTGGATCTTGCCGGTGAGGTGGTTTCGGTTGGAGAAGGTGTAACGGATTATAAAGTTGGCGACCGTGTTGCAGTTCATACAAGCCTTGCAAAAAAAGGTGCGTTTGCCGAGCTTGCGGTTGTGGATGCAAGAGCTGCAGGACACATTCCAGATGGTGTATCTTATGAAAATGCCGCAGCCATTTTATGTGCCGGCATGACTGCTTACGAAGCAGTGGTTCAGAAATTGAATGCCACCCATAAGAAGAACATCCTCATTCATGCAGGTGCAGGTGGGGTAGGTGGGTTTGCGATCCAATTGGCGAAAATGCAAGGGTTGAAAGTATTTACAACAGCTTCTGCTTCCAATCATGACTGGGTGAAGAAACTCGGAGCGGATGTAGCCATCGATTATAAAGAAGAAAATGTGACGGACCGCATCATGGAGGAAACAAACGGACGTGGAGCCGATATGATCTTAAATACAGTTGGTCGCGATGTCGCCACAGAAGATTTAAACCGCCTTGCCTTCTCAGGCCATCTGGCGTACATTGCAGGCGCTCCAGACCTTTCTGGTGTCAAACCATTCACCCTATCCCCATCCATCCATGAAGTGGCTCTAGGAGCAGCTCACGCGAGTGAAGAGGAGAGAGCAGTTAAGAACCTAGCTTTTATGGCAGAAGAGTTAATGGGAATGGTGAAAAACGGTAGACTGAATTCTCTCGTGACAAAAGTACTTCCTCGGGAAGAACTCGTGCAAGGCCTGAAAGAGCTGCAAGGAAGGCATGTTAAAGGGAAAATTATTGTGAAAATGTGAAACGCTTGGAAAAGGAAGTCGGGATTCTAATCTCGGCTTTTTTCCTTGGAAGATAGTATAAACATAAGGTCTAAATAATCGTTTTCAGCTGATTTTGTCGTTCGCCAGAATACTAGTTAGAAGCGCCCATAAAATTATATTTCCACCCGATTGCATGCCAAAAAACGCCCGTAATTAATAATGATCGCCCGGAAGCTTTTTATAAGCTCATAGCTCGCTGAATCCATTTAGACCGAATGAGTCTATTTCCTGAAAATAAAAATATATACGACTAAATGTCATACATATATTGCACAATGTAATATAAAATGTATAATATGAAATATAATCCAGTTTTATAAAGGGGTGTTGGGAATGAATATTTTCGGTGGGGCAACAAAGGTGGAAGATGAGCGAATTGTGACTGCTCAAAACAAGATTTATAGAGAAATCTATTATCTCGTAATGGGAATCTGTCTTATTTCCATTGGATTCAAGTTTTACCATTACGGTTTTGCTGTTAGTCCAATTTACACAGAGCTAGCAATACTGTTTCTGCAGGGCGTTTATTATACATTAAGAGGTTCAAGTCTGGGCGTGCTTTCAGATGAGGTGGAGATGCATGATCGTAAAAGTAAAGTTCCGATGAAGTGGAAGACTCTTCTTTGGGGGCTGGCTTTTGGTGTCTTCATAGCAATATTTTTCGGGCTAAACAGTGCCTTTAATTATGCTGACACAACTGCACAAGCATATTCCTACTTTTTTATGGTGTTCTTTGTTTCCTTAATCATATATATACCTGTCTTGGTGCTATTATCAGGTGGTACCTTCCTTGCTGCTATGAACCGCAGCAAAAGGGTGGCAGATAAAGAACTAGAAGAAGACGAAATAAAGCGGTGACCAACATGAAAAACATAAAAATGAAAATGGCAAGAGTGGAAAAGGATTTGTCTCAAGAAGAACTGGCCAAGATTGTAGGGGTTTCCAGACAGACAATCGGACTGATCGAACTCGGGAAATACAATCCAAGCCTCAGTCTATGCCTTTCTATATGCAAAGCCTTATCGAAGACCTTAGACCAGTTATTTTGGGAAGCGCAGTAAAAAGAAATAATTCCCCCCATAGGTAAATATACATTTTGTATGACAGTTTATTAGGGGGGATACCTTTGCCAAAACTGGAAGTGAAACCTGGTGTGGAACTCTATTATGACGACCATGGTGAAGGAACACCGGTCATCTTCATTCATGGGGTTTGGATGAGCAGGAAGTTTTTTCAAAAGCAGCTGCCTTTTTTCAAAAAGGAACACCGTGCTATCACCATAGATTTAAGGGGGCATGGCGACTCTGCACAAGTGTCGGAAGGGCATACCATTTCCACGTATGCGAAGGATCTACAAGCGTTCATTTCTAAGCTGGAACTGAAGGATGTCGTGCTGGTTGGCTGGTCCATGGGTGCATTTGTCATATGGGAATATCTACAGCAGTTTGGGGAATCAAATGTAAAAGGAACGGTCATTGTAGATGAACTCGCGTCTGACTTCAAATGGCCGGATTTTCCTATCGGTGCCTTTGATCTGCCCACTCTCATCCATTTTATGAGAGAGGTTCAGGAAAACAGGGAGGGCTTCCTGAAAGGATTTATTCCCCTCATGTTCAAGGAGGAAGTTGAACCTATAGAAATGGACTGGATGCTTGAGGAGACGTTGAAGCCTACAACAGGGGTCGCAAGCGCCATTCTTTTTGATCAGTCCATTGTGGATTATCGTTCCACTTTTTCTTCCATAACCAAACCATCCTTGCTCTGTTTTGGAAAAGAGGAAAAGCTCATACCTGTAGCAGCAGGGGAGCATTTGAAGGAATCCATCGCAAATAGTGAGCTGGTTCTTTTTGAGGAAAGTTGCCATTGTCCGTTCCTAGAGGAAACAGAAAGGTTCAATAGGGAAGTTTACAATTTTATAAAATCACTCTAAGAAGTGCCTGGCCACAGTTGAAATGACTGGCCAGGCCCTTTTCGTGTTGATGAACCGGTTCTTTTTCCTTAGAATGAAAGTATGGAATTTTCAGAAAAAGAGGTGGCTAATTTGAACTTGACCGAGGAACTAAGGAGATTCCCCTATCCATTTAAAGGAGATACTTACCGCTATTCCAATAACTCGACTCTACTGACTCCACCCAGAAGCATTGATATTACAGGGACTTATCAAAAGGAAATAAAATTAAAAAGATCCTTATTAACTGAGTATCATACTCGATGTTTTCAATCCTTTCCGACTACAAACAAGGCTCAGTGGGAAGCGATGGAGCTTGTGATGACAAATCTGGCCACCTATTTTCCAGAAAGCTTTTCCCTTAAAGTGGAAGATGAGAAGCACATCTTCACTAATCACATTCTTTGTGAAAAGCATGAATTTATAATGGGCGACGACTCCACTTTACCTTATGAGCCCTTGGATTTCATTGGAAGACAGGTGCAAGAAGATCTTATCCTCATGATGCAGCGGGACGGCGATTTATATCTGGATGCCGGCCAACTGTGCTTTCCTGCAAATTGGTCACTGGCATTTAATCACGGCCTGAGCTTTAAAAACATACATTTTCCCATTCCTGGGTTTAAGGAAGAGGGATTGGACGAACGAATCCTTCAATTTTTATTAAACTTGGAGGCAGGGAATCCATGGGGGAGGAAAAACTGGTCCCTTATGGCCGGAAACAGAATGGATACTTCCATAGAAACCTTTAATGTTTGGGGCAAAGAAAGGAGGAAGGTAACGAAAGAAAATGCAGGTGAGTTCGTGCATTTGCGGGTGGAGGTTCAAAAGTTATTTCGACTGCCCCGCTCCAATGCGATTTTGTTTACCATTCATACCCACCTTTTATCTCTAGAGAAACTGATAGAGATTCCTGAGTGGCGAAATCAACTATATCAAATCTTAGTAGAGCTTCCCCCACATATAGCAGATTATAAAGGGATTTCATTATATAAGGAAAAGGTTTTAGCCTATATCGAACAGAAAGGGGATAGGGATCTTTGATCGATATAAAGAACAAACTGATCTTTCACCTGGGTAAAAAGCACTATGTTCTTTGTGCGGATGAGGTGGGCTTAAGTAGATTGAATCCATTAAAGAAAATCTTAACGAATCGAGCGTTGTCTTTTGAAGAAATACATCTGGAACGAAGGTGTTCTCTTGAGGTGGACAATTTGCTTGGTAAGCAGAAGATGGGAACTTATTTATATGTTGCAGCAGAAAGGGAGAGGCTTAGGGAAGTATTGTTTACAGCAAATAAGCTAGGGTATTCTTCTCAAGAAGCGCAGTTTCTTAGAGTAGGAGAGGAAGAAAAGAGGATGTTTTGTTGCAAATGCCACTTCATATTTAGATTAGAAAACACAGTGAATACAGGTGAGTATATAAACTGTACAGCATGCAGCTTGAAGCTGGAAGTGTCCGATTATTATTCTCCTCTAAAAGATGCCTATTTAGGTTATGTTGCAGAAGTATAAGGAGATAAAGGGGGGATTATTATGGTAGCAGATAACAGGTTAGAGGTGAGGATAAAAGCAATAACAAAAGTAACCAACACGATTAAACGTTTTACTTTCATGCAGACAAATGAGGAACCATTACCGGCTTTTAGTGCGGGTTCTCATATAATCGTATACATGAAGGGAAGGGGAGCTTGAAAGAAGGTATTCCCTTGTTGGGAACCTTGAGAGCATATCTAATTACCAAATTGCGGTCAAACTTCAAGAAAGATCCTCAGGAGGGTCAGCCTTTTTACATACCAAAGTTAAAATAGGAGATATTTTACAAATTAGTTTTCCAAAAAATTATTTTCCTCTTAGTTCCCGTGCTAGACACCACCTTTTCTGTGCAGCGGGAATTGGCATCACTCCTTTTTTATCCATGATGCGTGAACTAAAAGAACAAGGAAAATCCTTTGAACTTCACTATTCTACAAAAACAAAAAACGACTGTGCGTTCTACTCCTATTTATTAAAGGAATACCCACAACAGACTCATTTCTACTTTTCTAAAGAAGGAAATCGAATGGATCCCAGCATGCTAGTAGAACAATATATTGGCACCCATTTATATTTATGTGGTCCGGAAAGGTTTACTACCTCTTTTTCTCATGCTGCGACCGCCCATGGCTATCCATCTACAAGCATTCATTACGAGTATTTTTTTCCACCCGACATATATAAACCTCGTCCTTTTATTTTGGAACTCGCAAATGGTAGTTTTCTGTCTGTTTCTGCCGAAAAATCTACCTTGGATACATTAATAGAAGCAGGATACCCTGTATCATACTCATGTAAAGTCGGGCGTTGTGGAACTTGTCAGCTTCCCATTTTAGAAGGGGAGGCAGAGCACCACGATTCCTTCTTATCATCAAAACAAAAAGATTTACAAACATGTTTTTTACCATGTGTATCCAGAAGTAAAACAGAAAAACTTAAGATTAACCTTATTAAAATACACGTTTAAAATGGAAGTTATTAGAAGTATACAAATTATGTAGACAAGTTTACAAGTTGTATACAATTGTAGACAAATAAGTAAACAAGTATACGAATGCGTGTACATGTTGATATAAAGGGATGTATACGCGAAGGAATACAAGTAAACAAAATACGTATACATGTAAACGTCTGTATACTTAGTTGTAAACAATTTTTACACTTTCATTACTTTTCTTGAGAATGATTGAATAGTAGAGAAACTTTCTGTACGCTTAACGTATACTTACTAGATTTATTTTCTTCTATAGGAAACAAATAAAGTAATGAGGTAAAGAAAGGAAGATGAATGATGAGTTATTCAAGAATTGCAGCAGTTGACGTAGGTAATGATTCTATTAAAGCTATTTTTGGAAAATTGGATTCTGAATTAAACATTCCGAATGTTATCGCTAGAGATATTGAAGATCGCCCAGTGATTGGAATTGAAGAATTGGACAGCAAGGATCCTTTAGATGGTATCCATGTTCGTGTTCACTCCCCTGCCCTGATGGACAATAACGCCATCTATCGTATCGGGAACTTAGCGACGAAAAGCAATAATGCAACAGAACTAGACCCAGGTAGCAGCAAATCAGAAGAAGATCAAACATTGGTTATGCTATTTGCTACATTAGCTTTGGATGCAGTAAGTGCAAAAAATGAAAAAACATTCCCCCGCAACAAAAATGTGGTGGATGCAAATTACACGTTAGGGACGGGTCTTCCGCTAAGAGAAGTAAAAGAAGGCAAGGATGCTGGCTATCGTTCCAAATTACTAGGTTCTGTCCATCAGGTAGAATTCCTGATTACACCAAAATACCAAGGCATTAAAGTTAATATTAAATTTGACGAAATCAAAGTTTATCCAGAGGGCTTTGCAGCTTACATAAATCTTGTGCTGGATAACAACGGAAACATCATCAATAAGGACCTGATCGACAAGCGTATCCTTATTCAAGATATTGGTGGCCTATCCACGGATATCGCTGTCATTAAGAACCGTAATGTGGACGACGATAAAGCACAAGGCTTCAATCTTGGGGTTTCTGAAGCACTGGAGCAAATCCGTGAAGAAATCCGTTCCAAGCACGGCATCGAGCTTGATAGCAGAAGAGATGTTGTCGAGATCATCACGAAGAAGAATGACCGTAACCACATCATGGTACGCGGTAGCAGAACGAGCGTACATGATATTACGGACCGTATTCTTTTGGACCTTGCTAAAAAGCAATATCGCCTTTTGAGAAATGTTTGGCAGAAAAACTCCCAGACAGAGATCTGCTATTTTGTCGGCGGTGGTTCCACTGTATTAAAAGAATACTTAAAAACACTAAACAACAATCTAGACGGATACAACATCGATTTCTTTGAAGATGAAAAGGAAAGCATCTGGATGATGGCTAATGCCTACTACAAATTGATTGCTGATTATGTAAAGAAAACAGGCAAAGAGAAAGAGTCCAAAGATCAAAAACCTGTGAAAGCATAAATAAGGTGATCGGATGAAGAATACCAATTCAAGTCAGGGAATCCAGAGGGGACAAGCCATATCATTTCGGATCCCTTCTGATACACCTGACCATCTAATCAAGCATTTACAGCGTCTTAAGGAGACGGAAAGAAGGAATTTCTCTAGTAAAATAGCGGAATTTGTCCTTCAGGGAGTTACTAGCTCCCATTCAAGGGAAAAAGAGACTATTTCCATTCCGCTTCCCAAATCTCTATCTAAAACACAAAGAGATTGGTTAAAGCATCAGCATTCTGAAGCGTTGCTAGGAAACATCGTGTATCAATTACTGTCTGACCCCGTTCGGGCAACCAGTATTTTGGCGGCGATGAACAGCAATTCCACAGATATTGACCAAGCATTGTATCTTCAGGAGGAAAAGCCTTATAACCCTTCAGAAGAGACAGAGGATATGGTAAACGCTAACGTGTTGAATGATGACGATTTAGACTCTTTTGACTGGGACGCAGCTCTCCAAGAGCAAGCATCCACCGAAGAAGAGGAAGAATTGGATGTAGAAGACGTGGACAAGCTGCTGGGCGATTTTCTCTCCCACATGAATAAGTGATTCACATGAATGGCCGCTATGAAGTTAGCGGCTTTTTTATCTGTATTTTTGATTATTTGAACTCTTTTTTTATTCCCGGGAAATATGGTAGGATGGGGACATTAAATTATTTGAAAAGATAGTTATAGTAACTGTTAAAAGGGTATAGAATAGAATGGTCCAAAAATCAAAAAGACATTCGAACTATATATCAGTAAACCTATAATGGACGCAAGAGACGAAGATACTAGATCATTTTAATTACGAAAGGCTATTTTCGTAAACTTTGTTGTTATAACGTATTTTTAAACCGACCGTTATATTCATTACCGTCGTGCTCTTTTCCCTGCAATACTGAATATGTTACGTGCATGTCTAGAGTGTGTAAGCAGTGAAAAGTCCAATTGCCAACTTTTCTTGTAAAAAGTCCAATTGCCGACTTTTTACTAGTGAATAACAACAATCTTTGAGAAAAGAGCCTTATGAAAATAATGTGAAATGATTGGTGGAGGGTAAAATGACACAAGAAAACAAATTTATCAGTAAAACGTATTTTGAAACTTTCATGATGGATGCAGAGACGAAACATCCGGTTCAAGTGCTAGGGGAAGCATTCTTGGCAGAGCAGACAAACGAGGTGTATGATCTTTCGTTTATTCGTTATGCACAGGGTGAAGTCTATTTCCATAGCAAAGATTATGAGACTGCCATTTTTAAATGGGAAAATGTTCACAATGAATTGGAGCCTTGGGCAAAAAAGAATATCGCAGATGCCTATTATGAACTGGGAATGCTGGTTGAGGCGGAAGATATCTATTCCAAGATTACAACTGATAATAATACATTAAAAATTGAAGTGGCACTTCAATTATTTACACTATACATCCAACGAGGCAAGCTAGATCATGCCTATAAAAATATTAAAAAAGCCATTGCCATCAACCCGGACTATCCGCACGTCACGCAGACGGCACGGACATTCTATGAAGAACAGAATGACAGCCAACATGCAGTGGAGCTTGCTGTCAGCGAGGCACTGAGAACTGGCTCAGAAGCATGGTACGATTGTCTGAAGAATTATATAGAAATTGGTTATACCAAAGAATTTGCTCCGGATTACTTCCAGGGGGTTCTACTTCAGTTGATGGAGATCAACCAACAGAAGTTTGAGGGCATCACCGCGGCCCTGTGGTACAGCTATGAAGGTCACCAGCTCTACTTGGAGTGGGTAAAGACAGCAAACAGCCTATTCATGACGTTAGAAAGGGATTCAGAGGTGTCTTGGACGAAAGTAGAAGAGTTACACCAACGAACCTACTTATCCCTCATCGAAGGAAAGTACTTGATCAAAGAGCTTCAGGGAATTGTTCCGGATTTACTAGGAAACTGGCTTAAAGTATCCAATAGATCTAAATCCTTATTTGCATCTGCGGCGGTCATGTCCTGGAATGAGGTATTCCCGACAGCATTGCCTGCCCATGTCCTGGATGATGCAGAAAATAGAATTTTCCATTACGAGCATGACAGCATCCAGCTGAGCTACACGGTCGAACTGTTCAAAACATTGATTAACTGGGCGAAAGACAACCACCTGGAAGTGGCACACCATAAAAAATGGTTATTCTCTCAACTTAGCAATCTGAACAGAAAGCATCTGGTTGTCACAGGTACCGTACAAAACGGGAAGACGTCCTTCATTAATTCCCTTATAGGTGAAAAACTCCTTGGAGATGAAACGGTTCCAGTATTTGTTTCTTCTGATGGAGATATTGCGGAAATGAATGAGATTTCTACTTCCGGCACTTCCGCACTAGGGGATATTAGTGAGCATCAGCAAGGCTCCTTGATCGATTTGAAATGGCCTTCACAATTCTTGGAGGATCAGGAATATTCCTTGATTAGCACGCCGGAATTCAGTGTGGGTCAAATAGAAAACAATGAAACCATGAAATACATTCCGTTAGCAGACGGATTGCTATACATTTTAGATGCACAAACGCCATTTACCGAAGACGAACTGAAGGTATTGGTGAAAATTAAAGAGCGTGCACCAGAAGTACCTGTACATTTTGTCATTAATAAAATGGATACAGCCTTCCATGAAGCGGAAGCAGCACAAATTGTGGAGGAGGCAAAGCACCGTATCAATGAATTTTTCCCAGATGCTAGAGTGTTCCCTTATTCTTCTCTTCGTTCGGCAAGCAAGCAGCACCAAGGGTTGGCAAGCTTTATGGAAGCCAATTTCAAGCTTCGTGCCAAAGCAGTGGAAGAACGCCGTACGACAAAGTTGCTTCAGTTGATCCGTTCCACATTGACAGAATTGCTTGATAGCCGCATCGCAATGGAAAATAACCTGACAAGTACCGTAGAGTTCAATGAGGATATTTTAAGTAGATTGAGTGGTTTCATCAATCACTTACACGATGCGGAATCCGAAAAGATCGATAGCATCACAGAAAATTACCGCGCAGTGACGATTGAGATGAAACGCGAAGCCGCCAAAACCATCCCTCGTTTGCTCAGAGAGTGCTCAAGTTATGTAAAAGAAGATAGCAACTTTAAAACGTTGCATCATGAGTTGAATGAGCGCATGAATGAGACAATCAGGACGTATATGCATTCTGATCTGCTTCCTAGGTTGCGACAAGAACTGCAATTATGGCTGGATACATCCAACCGTGAACTGATTGATAGCCAGGAATATCTGCACGAAATGAGTGCAACGTTCAACGGCCTTTACAAGGAAGAAAAAATGCATCTAAGTTGCGACTTTAAGATCATGGAAGACTGGCGCCGTGATATCAACCGCATCCTAAGCAGGGTGGAAGTGGAGAAGGAGAATATCCTGAACCGTCCAAGCACCACACAGTACCTTTTAAAGGGGGCAGGTCGCCTGTTCGGTTCCTTGCAGCAGAGTAACCAGCTGCTCTTCACCCAATACAAAAAATATATCGAAAACGAGCGTTTCACCGATGTTGCACAATCCGTCGTGGATAAGTTCTTCCTTGAATTTGACCTGTTTGAAAAGGCACTGAAAGCGGACATAAACATGTTCTACGAAGCACCGTTCACAGAACTGAACCAAACAGTCGAAGACACAGAGCTCGCCATCCACAACGCCAACAAAAAGCTCGAACAAATGAAAGCAAGCCCAGAACGCTACTACGACCCACTGAAACTATTCGAAGTCCGCCTACTTCAATACGAATTCATGGTCAAAGCATGCGAAGAAAACGAAATGCTGCCAACGTACTAAAATAAAAACAAAGATCAAAAGAGATAAACTCTCAACCTTGGTTACAACAACCGAAAATTAATGAATTATCAAAAGGTGGCGCAAGGGTCTGTCACCTAAAAGAAGCCAAACGATGAAATACAGCAAAGTAATGCAGGTGCCTGACCCTACACGCCATTACTAAAATTCCAATCACACCTTCCTAAAACGGGTTCCGTTTTGGATGAGACAATAAAAAAACACAAAAAATAGCAGGCTAATTCGCATATGAATTAGACCTGCTATTTTTTGTTCGCAGAAACTTATTTGTAAGTAATTTTATGATATTATTGAAAATAATGGATATTCAGTTAAAGGGCAGGTTAGTGGAATAATGGCTTTTATATATCTGGTACACTCACCATTTCTTAAAGGAGATTTGGGAATACTCCTTTGAAAAACAAAAAAGCTACCGTACTTGGTAGCTTTATTTTTTTAGTCTTGAGCAAGCTTATCCCTATTTAGTGCAACAGGAGGTTTTTCCATCCACTCATTTTTTATCATAAAGGTTTTTATATTTTCTTCATATTGATATACATCTGCAATTATCTTTGCATATGTAGTTTTTAAATCTTTTCGGATACTTACTGCTGCACTATATCCATAACTGGCGATTCCATCACGATTAAGTTGGTCTAATAGATAAGATATTAATTTATCTGAAAAAGGAGATGTTTTACCATCCAAAACATTCGTATCCCAAGTCATTGAAATAGGCAAATCATTTTGAACTAAAATATCACCTAATTTGTCTATAATATTTAAAGATAATTCTTTTCCATGTTGCAATAAACTCATTAATTGCTGATTAGATGTAGATTGTATAAATCCAATTAATAAGTTTTTACCAATATTATTCATAAAAACATTTTTGTGTAGCTCATTTGCTTCTCTTGCCGTTAATTCTCTATTATCATTAAAGAAGTTCCCCAAAAATCCTTTATCTGCAATTGGGTTTGTTTCATGAGTGGAAGTAATTGAAGGAGGTCTTACAAATACTCCCTTTTCCAATAGAATAGTTGTTGTACCTTCAAATAAACTTGAAACGTTTTTTAATTGTTCGTGGAAAAAATTGCGGATATCCTCCCTTACTGAATCGGATAGCGCAATACTTGTTAAGGACATTCCAATTTTAGACATATTATTTAAATAAAATAGTATAAAAACATCCGTATACATCTTAGGGGCATTTGGGTTTAAATCATCTTTAATGTTAAAGCCTTTAGGGATTGGATAGTTTTCACTTCGTAGAACAGATTCAAAAAATTGTACAGCAGATTTAGAAATAGAACCCGCCTCACTACAAAGAGTTTTAACTTCTTCTAGTTCTGATGTTAAGGTAAAATACTCCAAAACAACATTTGACATACTATAATTCATTAACTGTTCCCAACAGTGTGCTAGCTCACCCGCAGTTAACTTTACAGCCTTTGTATTATCCATATAATCAATTCCTTTTTAAGTTTAATTTTATATTCTATAACAAGTATCTGGTATTTTTTTATCAATTATGTAATATTGCATTGAAAATTAATAATTTCTTGGTTTGACAAGGGAGTTATCATAACTAAAAGGGCTTTTCAAATATTTAGCAATAGGGGACTTTAAAAAGTTTGTGAAATATTGTACTAACGGGGGCGTTAGTTCAATACCACTATTCAGCAATCTAGGAGCGATTGTAGAATAGTGAAATCGCTCCTCTATTAAGATTTGGGCAGGATTGTTTAGCCATCTTTATTAATGGGGGGCACAAATTGAATACTATAAAAATAAATTTAATGCTTATTGCACTATTTTTAGTCCTTGTTGGTTGTCAGGAAAAGGAGTTATCAGAATCTGCTGCTGTTGCAAAAGAATACCTAGAACAACAGGGGTACAATGTACTTACTTACGAAGGGCAATTAGAAACTTATAAAATTACAAAGTATAAAGTGGACAGTATCCCGTATCATCTCCATTGGAGTTTACCTGGAAACGACCCTGAGCCATATTTCAATAAAATAGTAGAAGTGGAAAAATTCATCGTCAATAATCATCCGTTAGATAATTGGGAATGTTGCGATGGTGTAAAATCGAAAGGGAAAGTTTCTACCTACGTTTATGTTGTAGAAGGTCAGATTGTAGGCGGTTATTCGGCTCCTTACGGGATTAAGCCTTCTGCTGGAGTAGTAGGAGGTAATTGGTCATTAGACGGAAAGTCTGTAGAGTGACTGATTCATTACGTTTACCTAACAAATCACGGTAAAATAAATAGGTCTTATATATTTTCTACTAGGGGTTCTACTTTATATAACAGTTTTTTATAAACTTTTGCATAAAAAATGCTCCCCTCTAGGCAACAATCAACCTAAAGGAGAGAATTATGGACTTCCACCAATTATTTAGATGTACTAGTCTTATCGGTGAATTTCAGCAAATCAATCAAGACAGTAGAAAAAGTAGATAATCTCTCTTCCAATCTGCCAGGATAGGCCAGTTGGATGAATTCTAAGGTGTCATTATTGGTATGCCATATCCCGCCATACTCTTCGGTCTGCTCATATCCATCCATATCCCCGATCTCCCAATTTGTTGATTCGAAATAAGCAAATGGGATTCCCGCTTTATCGAAAGGAGCATGGTCACTCCAATCACCGGTTGTACCAGCAGGGTAATCAGGATTTAATCCTTCGTTGATGCGAAGGTCCAATTTTTTCTTTTCAGCAATCGCAAGGGCTTGATCACGCAGGAAACCTTCCTCTCCAGGACTACCATGAACATACATATAATCCCCTACTGCCAAGCTGTCTAAATTAATCATTCCGACAGTATTTTGAATATCTTTCGCACTCATTTGACTGACAAAATAGTTCGACCCTTGCAGTCCTACTTCCTCCGCTCCAAATGCCACAAACACGATACTGTATGGCGTTGGTATTTTTTTCAGGACTTCAGCCGCTTCAAGCATCACCGCGACGCCAGAAGCATTATCATCCGAACCCTTCCCTGCTGCCACAGAATCGTAGTGAGCTCCAACCACTAATACTTTCTGGCTTTTACCTGGTTTAAATGCAACCACATTGGCAGAATCGTACGAGGTTCCTCTGCGTACATAAGAAAATTCCTGGACATTCGTTTCATATCCCATCTTTTCAAATTGAACTTTTATATACTCCCTTGCCTGGGCTTCTTCATCTGA
Organism: Sutcliffiella sp. FSL R7-0096; assembly: GCF_038595065.1. Classification (NCBI taxonomy): domain Bacteria; kingdom Bacillati; phylum Bacillota; class Bacilli; order Caryophanales; family Bacillaceae; genus Sutcliffiella; species Sutcliffiella sp. FSL R7-0096. Next base: position 4,767,010 of record NZ_CP152003.1, on the reverse strand, counting down.
AGCAGCTACACGTGCTCCGATAGTTTCAGACAGGTATTGTGTGTGCTTGTAGGAAAGTGATCCTGTCTTATGTACCAAAGAAGCTCCATTGGCCGCGGAAACCGCTGATACTGCCACCATCCATATTAATGTTGTTACTAACATTACCTTCTTCATATTACGCCCTCCGTATTAATAATTATTAATATACTTGAATAATTATAAGTTAGAAGATTTATAGTTTCAACAATTTTACAGTCCATAAAAGCAAGATAGGTCTTACTATCTATTTCTCCTCTTTGTGATTCTATTAAAGTGGAGGCATATTTTATTGTCTTGTTTTATATCTCTAATATTTGGACGATATTAGTACGGAAGGGCAAGTTCTAAACTCTAATTTTTTTGCATATACAGATAATAACCCGTGCCTTTGGACAAGCCTATAAAGTGGAGGAAAAATGAATGAGATCACAATATATCAAATCGTTGGAAAGCTTGAGGGATTCCAGTATTATTGTCATGGTAAGCGGTATGTATGAAGATGTTCTGGAACCATTGGCGAGACACTTGGAGGCCATAGAAGAACCTCAGCGGTTATCCCTTTTCCTAAGAACTGGCGGTGGCGATACAACCACGTCTTTTAATATAGTAAATATGATCAAGCAGTACTTTGAAGAGTTTGAGATTATCATCCCTACTGTTGCCCATAGTGCAGGGACATTGCTGAGCCTTGGGGCGAGCAGGCTCCTTATGACGAGGCAGGCAAGCTTAAGCCCTTTTGATCCTTCTGTACGCAATGAGCGGATTAATAATGGAATGAATATCAGCTGGCGGGATATGAACTATTTTATGTCCAGCGCGAGCGGTCATTTGAGCATGAGTACGACCGGCCTTCCAACACAGCCGTTGCATGCGCTTATAGATAGCCAGGTCCACCCCTTGCTGATCGGCCATGCCGAAAGAACCGTCTCCCAGATAAGGACCTATGCGCCTCTTCTAATCGGCAGTAACAGCAACCGTCCGCCTGAAGAGATCATCCAGCACTTCTTGGAATCCAATACCCATCATAATTACCGGTTCTATCGGGATGAGGTGGAACGAATCGGCCTACCCGTTGTCCACCCCACAAAGGCAGAAGAGAAGCTGATCCTTTCCATTTTTGATGACATATCCAAAGAGCTCGATTTGAATAACACGGATAATAAGCGCGGAAAAGTGAAGGCTCTGATCGAATCGACTCAATACGGTAAAACTGTCTGCATAAATACCAAGGACTATGAAGGCTGGATCGATGACAAAGAGCGGTTTGTGAAGGCTAAGAAGTCATCATGATGATAAAGGGCATCCTCTTCGGATAAGTGTTTAAACGCTTGGACTGTTCAAATCCAAGCGTTTTATTTTTTCCAAAAATGATACAGTCGTCGAAGTTTGCGAAAAAGCTTTCTCCCCCTAAGCGGAATTCCCTAACCATCATCGAAGGAAATTTCTAACCCAACATTCGGCTTTTTTCCTCATTTACGTTATAATACAACCACAATAAAAACCCAAAAAGAATGGATGAAAGCATGCGACAGCAACTGACACTTAAAGTGAAAAATATATTCGCCAAACAATATAAAAGTGGGTATCCGCTTATCACCAAGCAATCCCTCATTAACTGGAATGAGTTAAAAGAAGAGGGCACACTCGTGAAACTGGTAGATGAGCAAAATAACTTTCTCGGCAAAGGATACTATGGTAACCAAAACAAAGGGTACGGATGGATTGTCAGTAAAGATTCGAACGAAGAAATGGACATGCCTTTCTTCAAACGTGCGCTCCAAAAAGCTGTAAGCAAACGTTCAGCACTTATGAATTCAGGAGACACGACTGCATTTCGCCTTTTTAACGGAGAAGGCGACGGAATCGGTGGTTTTACCATCGAGTACTTTGACGGGTACCTGGTCATCAACTGGTACAGCAAAGGGATCTATTCCTTCAGTAAGGACATTCTTGAAGCCATTGAAGGAGTCATGGAGTATAAAGGAATTTACGAAAAGAAACGATTCAATTCGGACGGTCAATATGTGGAGGGCGATGATTTTGTAAGGGGAGAACGAGCACCATCACCCCTTATCATCAAAGAAAACGGCGTTAATTTTGCCGTGCATTTAAACGATGGCGCGATGGTCGGGGTATTCCTTGATCAACGGGAAGTAAGAAAAACCATCCGGGATAAATACGCCAAAGGGAAAACGGTCTTAAATACCTTCTCCTATACAGGGGCATTCTCTGTCTATGCAGCATTGGGTGGCGCGATTAAAACAACGAGCGTAGACCTGGCAAAACGTAGCCTTCCAAAAACGACCGAGCAATTCAACGTAAACAACATAGATGAAAAAACGCAATCCATTCTAGTGGAAGAAGTGTTCCACTACTTCAAATATGCGAAAAAGAAAAACCTGAAATTTGACGTAGTCATCATGGACCCTCCAAGCTTTGCGCGCTCGAAAAAGGTGACATTCCGGGCGGAAAAGGACTACACAAGCCTAGTATCTGATGCCATTGCCATCACCGAAAAGAATGGCCTGATAGTCGCTTCCACCAACGCAGCCACTTTCGGCATGGATAAGTTCAAAGGTTTCATCGACCAGGCTTTTAAAGAAAACAAAGTAAAATATAAAATTGTAGAGGAGTTTTCCTTGCCAAGCGACTTCGCGACAATTAAGGAGTTTAAAGAAGGGAACTACTTGAAAGTACTTTTTATAAAGAGAATAGGCTGAAAAAGAAAGGAGGTAGCGTTTTTGCTACCTCCTTGCGTTACATCCACTGGCTTGTTAAGACCCATCCCTCAACATATACTGATAGGACTTCGATTCCTCTACCATCCCCATCTCGAGATAAAGCTTAGATAGCCACTTGATGGAGCGGATATTGGTCGGATCCAGCTCCAATTCCCAGTTAAAGCACTCCACTGCCTCTGCTAGCTGTTTAAATTCGTAATAAAGTTCCCCAAGTGCGTACATTTGGTCCGGGTCGTCCTTAAGGGAGGCCATTTTCTTTATTTTCATCAAAATGGGTATGCCTGGATATCTTGAGCAATAAGGGGAGATCCACTGCTCTGTATAGTCCAACCCTTTTGACTCAAGTAGGTTCGGCACAAAGCTTTGAAACAAGGCCTGAACTTGTTTTGGTGCTATGTCATCATCAAATTGGAAGGTGAGTTCACTCAGCCAATCGGAATGCTCTATCCATTTTACATGCAGCAATGCTTCCTGCAGATCTGGCAGGTCTTTTGCGGTGATAAGAGCTTTGTTTTTCGTAAGAAGAATTAACAGGTCTTCATACTGATTGGATGATATCAATAAACCGAGCAAATCACGATACAACCATTCATGATGAGTGGGGCGGTTTCTCATGATATAACGGAGAAGGTTCACTTTTTCATCATTTGTGAAATCGGACGGTAAGCTTGCAATCATCTGTTTATAGTAGGTGTGATCATCGTTCGAATTGGTGATAAGTAAGTGTGTATAAAGGCAGAGTTGTTCCATTTTCCGGTCTTCTTTTTGCAGTAGTTGCAGCAGAAGGGCCATGGACTCTTTTTGTTCTAAATGGTGGTAGCAGCACTTCTCCACATATAGCGGATCCTTGGAGAGCAGGGAGGATGGATGGGCCTTATAGAGTGATTGATAGGACTGGTATTGCAGGGTTTTGGACATTTCTTGGGCCCATTTGTTGGCTGGATAAATGTCTGTCAGGAGATGCAGAAGTTGGTAGGTATGCAGTAACTGGCCTTCTCTACGATATTGCAAGGCGAGCTCTTTCATCACCCTGGTTATTTTATCTTTTTTCATATAAGTATCGAAAATGGTAAGGATATTGGAAGCTTCAAGTGGCGAGTATTTTTTTTGGATTTTTTCCCAAAGCGGAGTCAGGGCAGGGAACGTGTGAATTCGATTATGATGGAGTAGATAAGCAAATAGTGGATGGTCTGGTGAGAAATGAATGCCTTTTTGTAGAATGGTGCTTAATCGGGATTTTCGCTTAATTTTAGATGTAGATTTTCCGGTGAGGTATGATGTCTTATAGAAAAATAAATAATAACATTCTGCGAGTTCTTTATGACAAGCTTCTATGACTTGAAACCCTTGATACATGTATAAATTTGTAGGTTTGAGGTGTAATTGCTTTTTCTCATTTTGAATGGTTATCATGGTCGTTTCATTTGTCATCTAATTCCCTCCTAATTGGTTGTACGCCTTTTTAAGAGATTGCTTATATAGAGTGTAACACGAAAAAGGAAAAAAGAAAAAACGAAGAAGCGGACGACCATGGGCCATCCGCTTCTCTATATATTTAAGGGGGGGAGTCAACTAGTTTAAAGTAATCGATTAAAACGTTGTGCTAGCTGTTGTATCTTTTACAACTAAGATCACTTTGCCGTGATCCAGTTTTTCTTCTAATACTTCCGCTTCTGGAGCTGTAAATCCTAGCTCTTGGAACTGAGCGCGCAGCTCATCGCCTTTACTGCGGAAAATATTTTTCACGTAAGTATCCAAACCAACTTGACCGGCGCCAACAGTATTAGCATCAGCGTTGTCAGCTACACGTTTTGTACGGTCATCATCATGAGTGATGACAAAGATATCATCCTCGTGGACACCTCTAGTTTTTAGCTCTTGTACTGCTCCTACTACTTGTTCGTCATTTTGAAACTCTTTATAAGTGGGTTTCATTTTTTATCGCCTCCTTGGTTATGTAATAAAGATACCCGGCTGACAGAAAGTGAAACATGCTCTTTAAATTTTTTTTTAATTTGCAAACCAAACTTGTTTGATAATACACCGAAAACTTCAAATACTATAAAGCATATGATGAAAGAATGGAGAGCTTACTGTGATGTATGACTGTATCATTATCGGGGGAGGGATTGCCGGACTGCAGGCAGCCATCCAACTAGGAAGGTATCAACATAACGTGCTTGTATTGGATGATGGAAAAGGGCGGTCGAGTATCTGTCATTGTTATCACAACCTCTTGGGATGGCCGGATGGGGTGAGTGGGGAGAAGCTTAGGAGTCTAGGTAAAATGCAAGCGGAGAAGTTGGGTGTTCAATTTGAGGACCAACGCGTGGAGGCCGTTCGAAAGGCGGAAGGGCTTTTCTGCGCAACCACCACCACGTCCCAGCAATTCCTGGGAAAAAGACTTTTACTCGCAACAGGTATCAAAGACAATATCCCACACTTTCCAGGACTTATACCGTGCCTTGGTATAAGTGTATTCGTCTGTCCGGACTGCGATGGATATGAAATTCTTGATAAGCAATCCCTTGTGATTGGTTCAGGTAATGCAGGTGCCACTATGGCGCTGACCCTGACATACTGGACAAATGCGCTTACCTTTATTAATCACGGAAAAGGGGAGATTGATGCGGACTTAATGGAAAAGTTAGTCGAACGAAGCATCACGATCCTTTCAGAAGAAATCAATGAAATACATACGGAACGCGATTGTTTCAAGGGAGTAACGCTTGCTAACGGAGAACGGATCGATTTCTCTTATGCCTTTTTAGCTTTAGGAGGAAACAAGCCAAACACAGAACTTGCCTTGCAGCTGGGAATGGAGTTGGAAGACAATAAACATATCCTTGTAGATCCTCGTACAAAAAAGACCCCTGTGGAGAATGTTTGGGCGGCCGGTGATATTACCGTTCACTCCGAACAAGCAGCAATTGCGATGGGGGACGGCATACAGGCGGCAATCTGGATTCATAAAAGCTTGCTGGAAAATTGATGAGGCCACTGTAAAACCTGAAAACCTATCTTTAATATAGTTCTAGCTGTTGATTGGAGCAATAGGCGAAGACTCCTACGGGGGGATAGCGACAATCTTGAGACCCCGCAGGGTGTAGCCCGAGGAGGCTCAAGGTCGCCCCGTGGAAAGCGAAGCCGTTTGCGGAAATCAACAGCGCTGTTAACCAAATATTAAAGTTCATTACTCTTTCAGTGGCCTCAAAGTTGAACGGGGTCTCATTTGTAGCTTGACAGTTATTTGTCCGAGTGCGTAACATGAATGTAAGGGTTTACATAAACGTGTGAATGGAAGATAGAAGATATTAGTTGCTAGCGACATTCCATTTATCCGGTATTTGGAGGAGAAGAAATGGAAGAGAAAAAAGTGACAGATTATGAAAAGTATATTCGTACGGAAGAGCTATTAAGCTTACAAAAGGGAGCTGGGGAACTCTCTTGTGAGGACGAACTCACGTTTCAAATGATACATCAAATCGCTGAGCTCCATTTCAAGCTGATCATTCAGTACATTCACTTAGCGGATGCCAATATGCAGCACGGGGAAGTGCTGGAGGCAACACAACAACTCCAAAGGGTGAATATGCACCTTAAGCATCTACCGCCAGTGTTTGATATGGTGAAAGTGATCAGTCCAAGAGATTACCATACCATCAGACTCGCACTCGGACGAGGAAGCGGGCAGGATTCACCAGGCTTCAATGAAATCCTAAGACTTGGACCAACATTATGGGCGCCGTTTGAACAGCTTCTGAACGATAAGCAAATGACACCGTTCATGCTGCACAAGGCCGCGAAAGATAATTATGAGCTATTCTTGCTCATGCAAGAATTGATTGCGTTTGATGAAAACTTCCAGACGTTCCGTAAGCACCACATCCAGCTTGTGCGCAGGATGATCGGCTTGAATACGAAGAGTTTGAAAGGGATTCCTGCCCAGGCATTGGAAAGAGGAGCAAAGTTCGAATTTTACCCGAAGCTTTGGGAGGCAGTTTGTGAATTGACGGACTGGACGGGTTCGAGTTACGATCCGAAGCCGTTGTAAAACTACTAAAAGACAAATAAAAGAGCAGCAGGGAATGCCCCATGCTGCTCTTTGTTGTCTCTCTATTGTTTCTGCTCCGCCCATTCTTCCACGTTCCACACTTTCGTCACCCAGTCTTCATAAAAGCTAGGTTCGTGACAGACAAGGAGGATGGTGCCCTTATAGGCTTTGATAGCACGCTTCAATTCCTCTTTCGCTACCACATCCAAGTGATTCGTAGGCTCGTCAAACAGCAGCCAGTTGCTCTCATGCATCATCAGCTTACATAATCTTACCTTGGCTTGTTCCCCACCGCTCAGCTGGCTCAAGGGACGGGAAATGTGCTCGTTCTTCAACCCGCAACGCGCCAAGATAGCGCGAACCTGGTGTTGATCAAGAGATGGAAACTCGTTCCACACATCATCAATCGGCGTGATATCCTTCGCTTTTACCTCTTGCTCAAAGTAAGAAGGGAAAAGGAAGTCACCACGGATGACAGAACCGCCTAGAGGATCAATTTTGCCCAGGATCGTCTTCAGCAAAGTCGATTTACCAACACCATTGCACCCGACAATCGCAATCTTATCCCCGCGCTCGATTTCCATCGTAAGCTTCGGCAATAGTGGGTCAGCGTATCCAATCTCAAGGTCCTTCGCTTCCACCACATATCGGCTGCTTGCACGGGACTCTTTAAACTCGAATGTCGGCTTAGCCGATGTCTCTGGACGGTCAATCCGTTCCATGCGATCCAACTGCTTCTGACGGCTTTTCGCACGGCCTGTCGTGGAGTAACGTGCTTTATTTTTTGCAATAAAGTCTTCTTGTTTCTTGATGAATTCTTTTTGCTTCTCATAAGCGTTAATATGCTGATTTTTGTTAATTTCCGCAAGCTCCAAGAACTTTTCGTAAGACGCTGTGTAGCGAGTCAGCTTGGAGAATTCCAGATGGAAAATGACATCCACCACGCCATTCATGAATTCGGTATCATGCGAGATCAATAGGAATGCATGCGGGTATTCTTTCAAGTACGAGCTCAACCAGCGGATATGTTCGACGTCCAAGTAGTTCGTCGGCTCATCCAGCAGTAACACTTGCGGCTGCTCAAGCAACAGCTTTGCCAAAAGGACCTTTGTACGCTGTCCACCACTTAGCGCAGCAACGTCACGTTCGAGGCCAATTGCGTCCAAACCAAGCCCGCGTGCCGCTTCCTCCACCTTGATATCCAAGTTGTAAAATCCACCAGCATCCAGGTGGTCTTGAATTTCCCCCATTTGTTCCAACAGCTCTTCCAATTCTTCCGGAGTGGCCGTGCCCATTTTGTCGGTGATGGCATTCAGTTCTTTTTCTTTTTCATATAAAGGCAAAAATGCGTCTCTCAGGACGTCTCTGATCGTTCTTCCCGGCGTCAGGACCGTATGCTGATCCAAGTATCCATAATGGACACCTGGCGTCCATTCCACACGTCCTGTGTCGTATACAATCTCCCCTGTGATGATATTCATTAAAGTCGATTTACCGACTCCGTTAGCCCCAACAAGGCCAACATGCTCGCCTGCCAAAAGGCGAAGGGAAACATCTTTAAATAACGTACGGTCGCCAAAGCTATGGCTTAACCCATCTATGCTCAATAAACTCATGTTTGTATCCATCCTATCTAAAAAAATATCTACTTTTCATCATACTAAAATTTTCTAGGAATGGCTATGTGGGAAATGAAAGAAGTTTCTTCCTCTATTGGCGATTATCTATACTAAAATCTACCAATCTACTATAAAATGAAGAGAAGATAAAAAGGGATGGTGGGGGAACCGGATGAAGAGAAGGGCACCGTGGATCGTTGTAATAGTTTTGCTAGTGATTTTAGGAAGCGGGTTTATCCCGACTGGGTATGATATCCTCTTGGCGGGGGACCCAATCAATTTAGATGAATTTGTCCAATACGAAGGCGGATCGGAGCTTGATGGGGACTTGGGCATGACCTATGTGGCCAGCCTTGAAAACACCATTTGGCCCTTTATGATAATAACGCTGCTACTGGAAGAGGGAGTAGAAATTGTTCCTGCCGTATCAGAAGAACTCGATATATCAATAGAAGATTTGGACTATCAAAATAAACAAATGATGGAACAATCGAAAATCAAGGCGGAATACATAGCAAGAGGGGTACTTGACGAGGACCCGAAGCTGGAACTACTGGGATTTTATCCGGTTTATACCTTACCGGATTGGGCTGATAAAGATCAGGTGAAGGTAACAGACCTACTAGTTGAACTGGACGGAGAAAAGCTAGAATCATATGACCATCTTGATCAACTGATCGTGGAAAAGGAAGCCGATGAAAGCACCACGTTAACCTTGCTCCGTGATGGGGAAACGGTGGAAGTAGAGGTATCCACTTACCCACATAAGGATTACTACGGAAATACAATGCTAGGCGTGTTTTTTGAAGAAGTCTATGAAACGAGCAAGGATGAAAATATTCAGTGGCAAAATATTGAGAACCTAGGCGGACCAAGTGCCGGTCTGATGATCACCCTTACCCTCCTAGATAAAATGATGGAGGATTCCCTGCTCAAAGGAAACGAGGTTGCTGGTACGGGAACCATTACAATCGATGGGGAAGTGGGACCGATTGGCGGGGTGAAACAAAAGGTGATCGGGGCAGCCAACGCAGGTTTTGACTACTTCATAGTCCCACAGGATGACGGATGGGAAAACAACGAAACCATTGCGAGAAGGACCGTAAAAGAAGAAGGGCTGGACATCACCTTGATTCCCGTGGCCACAATAGAAGACGCCGTAAAAGCCTTGCAGAAGCTTCCGGAGAAGAAGAACTAGATTTTTAGATCACCTTGTTGATCGAAGTCCCTGAAACGGTAATCAACTTAGCTAAATGGTGACCAAATATATTTAGACAACCTGGGAAGGCAAACAAAGGTCTTCTCTTTTTGACTACCCTCACACAATATGTAAAGATTAGAAGACAAGAAGCTTGAAAGGATTGTTATTATGCCAAAAACTGTCGTTCTTGCAGAGAAACCCTCTGTAGGTAGAGATATAGCAAGAGTATTGAAATGCACGAAAAAAGGAAATGGATTTTTTGAAGGGGACAAGTACATCGTAACGTGGGCGCTTGGTCACCTCGTCACCCTGGCAGATCCGGAAGCCTATGACGCCAAATTCAAAGCGTGGAAGCTGGAAGACCTGCCGATGCTTCCGAACGAAACAAAGCTTGTCGTCATCAAAAATACAAGCAAGCAATACAGCGCTGTAAAAGCGCAGCTCACCCGCAAGGATGTAAAGGAGATCGTCATCGCTACAGATGCCGGCCGTGAAGGGGAGCTTGTTGCCAGATGGATTCTGGAAAAAGCCCGCATTCAAAAGCCAGTAAAACGACTCTGGATTTCCTCTGTCACAGACCGCGCAATAAAGGAAGGCTTTGCAAAACTACGTGATGGAAAAGAATACGAAAACCTTTATTACTCTGCCGTTGCCCGTGCCGAAGCCGACTGGGTGGTGGGGATGAATGCTACAAGAGCCTTGACCACCAAGCACAATGCCCAGCTTTCCTGTGGAAGGGTTCAGACTCCTACGCTCGCCATGATTGCCAAACGGGAGGAAGAAATCAGAAGCTTTGTACCAAAAGAATACTATGGAATGAAAGCAACCACAGAAAAGGGGTTCCAGCTTGTTTGGCAGGACGCCAAAACGAAAGAACGGAGAAACTTCAACAAGCCTGCAATGGAAAGCTTGCACACCAAAGTGAAGAATCAGGATGCAAAGGTAACCGATATAAGCAAAACTGAGAAGAAAAGTTATGCACCTGCCCTATATGATCTGACCGAATTACAGCGTGATGCCAACCGCATCTTCGGCTATTCCGCAAAAGAGACGTTATCTATCCTGCAACGTTTATACGAGCAACATAAAATCGTCACGTATCCAAGAACGGATTCCAGATTCATTTCCACTGATATGGTGGATACGTTAAAAGAGCGTGTGGAGGCGATTCGTGCGCACTCCTATAAGCCGATTGCGTCAAAGTTGCTCACGAAACCGATCAAAGCGAACAAGTCTTTTGTGAATAATGAAAAAGTGACAGACCACCATGCGATCATTCCGACAGAGGAAGCTGTTCTCTTAAGCAAGCTTTCCGACAAGGAATACAAGATTTACGATCTGATTGTAAAACGTTTCTTGGCAGTCTTGTTACCGCCTTTCCTATATGAACAGACAAATATCACTGCTTCTGTTGGAACAGAACAGTTTGTGGCAAAAGGAAAAACGGTCATCTCCCAAGGCTGGAAGGAAGTTTTCAGCTCCATGGAGGAACAGGAGGATGGAAGTGACGGACTTTCAGATCAACTGTTGCCAAGTTTGAATAAAGGTGACGTTCTTCCAATTAGAAAGGTCGAACTTACTTCCGGAAAAACAAAGCCACCGGAACCATTTAACGAGGGTACACTGCTTTCTGCGATGGAGAACCCGGCAAAATACATGGAGCAAACGGACAAGAAGCTCGTGAAAACCCTTGGTGAAACTGGTGGGATTGGAACGGTCGCCACAAGAGCGGATATCATTGAGAAGCTTTTTAACAGTTTCCTGATGGAGAAACGCGGCAAAGGGCTGCACATCACATCTAAAGGGAAACAGCTGTTGAACCTTGCACCGGAAGATTTAAAATCCCCAGCCTTGACCGGTGAATGGGAGCAGAAGCTTGGCATGATCGCAAAAGGACAGCTGAAAAAAGCAGCATTCATCAATGAAATGAAGGCTTATGCCAAACAGATCGTTCATGAAATAAAAAATACCGACCAAAAGTTCAAGCATGACAACCTGACAGGCAAACGCTGTCCGGACTGCGATAAGCCGATGCTTGAGGTGAACGGGAAAAAAGGAAAGATGCTCGTTTGTCAGGATAGAGAATGCGGTCACCGTAAAAACGTATCCAAAGTGACAAATGCGCGTTGTCCGAAATGCCGTAAGAAGCTGGAACTGCGTGGGGAAGGGGAAGGCCAGATGTTCGCTTGTGTTTGCGGACACCGCGAGAAACTAAGCACCTTCCAGGAACGACGCAAGAACAACGCCAACCAGAAAGCATCCAAACGTGATGTGAATCAGTACATGAAGAAACAGAATAATGACGAGCCGGTGAATACCGCACTGGCGGATGCATTGGCGAAATTGAAGTTGAAATAATGTTTGGGGTCGCACTCTATGTATGGGAGTGCGGCTCTTTTTAGATAGAGAGTTAATTTTTCGCACCGCTCCCTCGATATATCAAGAAAAACTAGGATATATCAAGAAAATTTCCAGGATATCAGGAAAAATCACGATATATCAGGAAATATTGAAATATATCATGAAATCTCAAGGTTTATCGGGAAAACTTCCACTTTATTAAGAAGCTGCCCCACTTACTCCTCCTAAAAGCTAGCTGGTCAGCCCATCACGACAGCTAGGCTTTCACCCATTTAAACCCTGCCGCATAGGCTAAATGGAATCGCAATTGTTATATAACCTACCATTGAAAGGGTGTTAGATCTTGGCAGGGAAAATTTTAAACTATTATGCTGGTGGAAATACAGCGCGTGGCTTTTATAGCCTTTACGAATCGAACATAGAAGGATTGGACCGCATTTTTATATTAAAAGGTGGGCCAGGAACAGGGAAATCGTCACTCATCAAAAAGATCGGGAAAGAGTGGAATGAAAAGGGGTATGACATTGAACTGCTTCACTGTTCATCTGATACCACATCGGTGGACGGGGTGGTCATCCGGGCGCTTGGCATCGGAATTGTAGATGGAACGGCACCCCATGTCATCGAACCGAAAGCTCCCGGGGCAGTGGAGGAATACATCAACTTAGGCGAGGCCTGGGATTCCAAGTTACTTGCGGAACAGAAAGCGGAAATACAACACTTCGCAACCAAGAAGAAAGAAGCCTTCCAGACAGCTTACCAGACATTCGCAAGAGCCCTGAAAATACATGACGATTGGGAACGATACTATATCCATAATATGAATTTTGAAGCAGCAAATAAGCTGACAGGGGAGCTCGTGGATAACTTGTTCCAAGGTAAGAGCCTTGATAAAAAAGCAGATGTGAGACACCGTTTCCTCGGTGCTGCGACGCCTGCTGGAGCAAAGGATTTCGTGCCGAACCTGACAGAAGGGCTAACACATCGTTATTTTATAAAAGGTCGCCCAGGTTCAGGGAAATCCACCATGCTTAAAAAATTGGCTAGAGCTTCAGAAGAGAGAGGGTTTGATGTCGAAGTCTATCATTGCGGGTTCGATCCATACAGTCTCGATATGATTATCTGCCGAGAACTTGGTTTTGCCATTTTTGACAGCACCGCCCCACATGAATATTTCCCAGAACGGGAAGGAGATTCAATTGTGGATATGTATGATATCACCATCCGTAATGGGACGGACGAACGATATGAGAAAGAAATTGTGGCTGTAAAAAACCGCTATACCGAAGCGATGCAACAAGCAATAGGCAAACTTGCAGAAGCAAAGGAATGGCACGGTAAACTTGAGGAAATCTACGTAAAAGCAATGGACTACGGAGTAGTGGATGAATGGACAAAGACAATCCAAGAAGAAATAGAAGCCATTGCTGCTACAAAGTAATTCCTGAATACAAAAAAGGTGAACAGCCAATGCCGTTCACCTTTTTACATTTTCCCAGGAAATACGTCAAAAGTCGACTATATTTCCAAAGATACTTCCACCCCATAATGGTCCGATACAACCTCTCTGTTGTTTCCGTTGAAAACAACATGTGAAGAAGTGACTTTAACAGGGGAGCTTGACAGGATCAAATCAATCCGCAAATCCTGTTTGTTTTCATCCCAACCGGCAATCTTTCCTTCCACCGTCACTCCTGAATCCTTTTCAGAAGCCAGTAAATACGTGTCGTGCAGCCCGACTGTAGAAGTCAAATATTCGTAACCTTCTCCTTTAATATGTGAGCTATTATTGAAATCACCCATCAGGAAGTAAGGTTCTGTTCCCTTAACCTTTGTGAGAAGTTGCTCCATCTGATACTTTGCAGGCTCCTCTTCATCACTCCACCAACCTAAATGACATGCATAAAAGGATAGCTCCTCTCCCTGCACTTCAATGGTCACCCCGACAATTTTACGTGTTTTCCAAAAGTCAGTGTCCGTACTTTTCGATACAAAGAAGGAGTGTGTCTTTTGGATAGGATGGCGAGTTAAGATGGCAAGGCCTTCCTCGTATGTGTCATATCCCATATGGGCGAAGTCCCAGACTAACTCGTAGTCTGAAACCCCAATCTTCTCAAGTTCTTGCTGTAAAACAAGACCAAAGTTATTTTTTTTAATGTTACTTGTGACAACTTCGGCATCGATGCTTTGACTAACCTCTTGAAGAGCGATGACATCGTATGCTTGTTCCTTGATGGCTCCCGCTATATGCTGTATCTTTTCCATTTGGTTCTCTTCCTGCCACGAGTGGCAGTTAAGGGTTAGTAGTTTCATCGTTTATTACGCTCCCAACAAGTCTTGAATATCAGATTTGATTACATCTGCTTTTGGTCCATAGATCGCTTGTACGCCTCGGTCTTTCACAATCAGCCCAAGCGCGCCTTTTTCTTTCCAAGCAGCTTCATTTGCAACTTTTTCTCTATCTTTTACTGTAACACGAAGGCGAGTCATACATGCATCCACGTCTTCAATATTTTCTGCTCCACCAAGCATTTCAATGATCGCAGGTGCCAAGGAATCTGCTTGTACACTTGCAGTTGCACCGTTTCCAGCGCCTTCTTCTTGCTCAATGTAATTTCCGTTACGTCCCGGAGTAGGGAAGTTGAATTTCTTGATCATGAAGTTCGCTACTGCAAAGTTCAATCCGAAGAATACGAGACATGCAACCACAAAGTTCACTAGATCCAACCATAATCCAGCTTTTACTATCATTGGTGTACGAGTCAGCAACTCAATTACCCCGAATGCATGGACACGAATATCAATGATATCAACAATCGCAAACGCAAGTCCTGTCATGATCGCATACATCACATATAACACTGGAGCAGCAAACATAAACATAAATTCGATTGGCTCTGTTACACCAGTCAAGAATACTGCAAGACCTGCAGATAAGAACATAGACTTGTACTTTTTACGCTTATCCTTGTCCACATTGCGATACATCGCATAAGCGATACCTATTAATGCTGCACAAGAAAGAATCATTTGACCTACTTTAAAACGAGCAGGTACCACTTCGCGTAGAAGTGCTTCATAAGATTCGGTATCACCAGCCGCAAGGAAGTTGTTTAGATCGGCAATCCAAGCCAACCATAATGGATCTTGTCCTGCTACAACAGAACCTGCGCTACCACCAGTTAGAATCGTATAAGTTCCACCTAGTGACGTGTAGTTCATCGGAACCGTCAACATATGATGCAATCCGAATGGTAATAATAAACGCTCAAGCGCACCGAATATAAATGGTGCAACGATTGGCGCGCTGTCTCTAGAAGAAGCGATCCACACACCGAAATCGTTTAACAATCCTTGAATGAACGGCCAAACAACACTAAGGACAACACCCGCAATGACAGATCCACCAATTACAACGAATGGAACAAAACGTTTACCGTTAAAGAATGATAAAGAGTCTGGTAATTTACTATAGTTGTAAAATTTATTGAAAAGGTTAGCACCAAGGAAACCGGCAATGATACCAACGAATACTCCCATATTTAATGCAGGGGCTCCTAACACAGTGGTAAAGTAGTCACCGACAATAAGTTCTTGCCCAAAAAGTGTGGTGAAAGTAGCTTCAGGGTCCGCTACCATATCATTGTTAACACCAAAGATCGCACCAGTGATACGGTTGATAAGAACAAATGCAATCAACGCAGCGAAAGCTCCACCTGCACGCTCTTTTGCCCACGAGCCACCAATGGCAACCGCAAACAATACGTGTAGGTTGGTGATGATCCCCCAACCGATATCTTCCATCACTCTTGCAATCGTTTGCACAAGAGCCATGTCTCCACCAGTCATCCCAACTAACTTACCAAGAGAAATCATAATACCAGCTGCAGGCATTACTGCAACCACTACCAATAAAGCTTTACCGAATTTCTGCCAAAAATCGAAAGACAATAAATTTTTCATTTTAACAGCCTTCTTTCTATCTATTTTTCTATTTTTTGATGAAAACGAATTCATTTTTATATAAATTAGTGCACATGGAGTGCAACCGTTTGCATTTACCTATTGTAAGAGATGTCGGGTGACAATGCAAGAAGAAAATATTATTTTAATAAATAATTAACAAGGAACATAAAAATGACATGAAATTATTTCGGGAGGCTCTTTTCTCAAAGAATGTACTATTCGCTAGTAAAAAGTCGGCATTTGGACCTTTTACAGGTAAGCTATTTTGAATAGCCAGAAAAGCTAGGAATATAACGATTTATTTATAAATGCGAAAAAGCAACAAGTATCAGAAAACAGCCTTTCAGGAAAATTTTTTGAAGAATCTAACATCGCAGTTAGCTCTATACAGTGGTCATGAAAACGAGTACACTATTTCCGTAATGAAAGGAGATTTGAATATGAAAAAATGGATTTTTTCAATGATACTTGTTTTAATAATTGTCTTATCTGCATGCACAGAGGAAACAAATAAAGTGGACATTACCGAGTCAGAAAAGGTTGCTGCTGATGCTGACCAGAATGGGGAAACGGTAACAGTCCTTATGAATATACAGATGGAAATGATTCAGACCATCCGCAAGCATCTGGAAGTTGTAACATCCTATGAAAGATCAGAAGGAACGGGAGATCATGAAGCAGCGGTAAAAGCAAGCAACCGCATCGCGAACGAACTTCGCGGGATAGAGATAGCGGAAAGCTTAAATTCTAACCTTCAGGGTGACATGAAAGAGTCCATCGAATTGTTAGCCGTATATTTCGAAGAGCGTGCCGCAGCGTTGGCAGAAGAGTCTGAAATGGACGAGATGGATGCTGCATTGCAAAGTTTCCATGAGAAAATTGGAGAGACTTTTGAATCAGCAGGCTTGCATGCGCCAAATTTTGAAAAAGATTTACAGTAATAGTTTTTAGAGGGGCGCCTTCCATTTTGGAGGGCGTTTTTTAGGTTAAATTTTTTGGATTCGATGAAGACAATTCTGTGATTTTAAACACGAAAGTGTCCTCATAAGGTGGAGGAAGACAATTCCGAGGAGAAATTAAGCATGAAAGTGTCTTCATCCCCTCACTAAACAAGCAAAAACCCGAAATCATCCAATCATTAATTAACCATCCAATAAATAAGCTATCAATACCCCAACTTTATTTAGTTATACGAAAGACTTGTCCATTCCCAAGTTTCGTGATAGGATTAATTTAGTTAATAATAATTGAATAGTAAGTTTTCTTATCAAGAGAGGTGGAGGGACTGGCCCTATGAAGCCCGGCAACCATACAGATGATGTATTGGTGCCAATTCCAGCAAGACAAATGTTCTTGAGAGATAAGTGGATGTTACGGGATCATACTCAAACTTCTTCTTATCGGAGAAGTTTTTTTGTTTGTCTTTTTCCACTTGAAGGATTTGTTTGTTGATGCACCGTTGTTGATTTCCGAGCTAGGCTTCTCTTTCCGTGGGGGCGCCGCTGGAGTCTCCCCAGCAAACTTGCGGGGTCTCCACCCAAGCGCAATCTCCCGCCGGAGTCTTCGCCTTTCGCTATAATCACCAGCTAAGTTGGCTGCCGACATATCCTATAATGCTTTACAACAAATATTGAGGGGGAAGCGTGAGATGAAATTTGGTTTTTGGTTGCCGGTATTCGGCGGATGGTTACGTAATGTGGAGGACGAAAACATGCTTCCGACATTTGATTATGCGAAAAAAGTAATTCAGCAAGCCGAACAGCTTGGATTTGATACAACACTGATTGCGGAATTATTTTTAAATGATATTAAAGGACCGCAAGAAGATACGTTGGAAGCATGGTCGACGGCGGCTGCCCTTGCTGCTGTCACGGAAAAGATTGAGATTATGACGGCGATTAGGCCCGGGTTCCATAACCCGGCGATTGCAGCAAAGGCAACAGCGAATATCGATCATATCAGCAACGGGCGTTTTACTTTGAATGTCGTTTCTGCTTGGTGGGAGGAGGAGGCTCGTCAATATGGAGGAATCTTCACGGAACACGACGAGCGCTATGATCGCACAAAGGAGTTTATCGAGGTACTCAAAGGATTATGGACGGAAGACTCTTTTAGTTATGACGGAAAATATTATCAACTGAAAGATACGAAACTTTTCCCGAAGCCTGTTCAGCGTCCCAACCCGATTCTTTATGCGGGAGGGGAAAGTCCAAAAGGCAAAGAGGTCATTGCTTCCCACTGCGATGCTTATGTGATGCATGGCGGAACCGTGGAGGAAGTGGCAACAAAAATTGCTGGAATGAAAGAGAAGAGATCCGAGGCTTCCAACCAATCGTTTCAATCCTTTGGGATGGCTGCTTATGTCATATGCAGGGATACTGAGGAAGAGGCACAAGCAGAACTAGCACGGATTACAGATGTGAAGGAATCGGAAGCATATGCAGGATTTAAGGATTTTACAAGCAAATCCCAATTAGAACAGCAACTGCAGCTCCAGGATTATTCCGTATCCAATAGAGGATTGCGTCCTAACCTTGTTGGCACACCAGAGCAGATCGCCGCTAGAATAAAAGAATACGAAGAGGCAGGGGTGGACCTATTGTTGTTGCAGTTCTCCCCACAACTAGAGGAGATGGAGCGCTTTGCCAAACAGGTAATGCCACTTGTCCACCCTCAAGTGGAAGAACTTGCCAAAGCGTAACGTCAGCAGAAAACTTTTAGAAAATGGAGGAAGACATCGTGGCAAAAATCTATATTATTCATGAAAATAGTGAATGGACGACACATCTTACAAATAGACTGGAAGAATTGGGACTTCCCTTTGAAGAATGGCATCTGGACGAAGGGGTGGTGCCTTTGACAGAAGCGCCCCCTGAAGGCGTTTTCTACAATAGAATGAGCGCTTCTTCCCATACACGGAACCATCGTTTTGCACCGGAATTGACTGGGTCAGTACTTGCTTGGCTGGAGCATCATGACAGGAAAGTACTGAACGGCAGCCGCGCCCTGCAGTTGGAGCTAAGCAAGGTTAACCAATATACGGCCCTCGAGAAGGCCGGGATAAAAACGCCAAAGACCATTGCTGCAGTAGGGAAATCAAACATTTTGCAGGCCGCCAAACGAATCGGAACAGCTTCTTTTATAACGAAGCATAATCGCGCAGGAAAAGGGCTTGGAGTACAATTGTTCCACTCTACCGCTTCGCTTGAAGAATATCTTTATGGCCCGGATTTTGAAGAACCGGTGGATGGCATTACACTGATCCAGGAATATATCCAGGCCCCGGAGCCTTTTATCACCCGTTGTGAATTTATCGGTGGGAAGTTTGTCTATGCGGTCCAAGTCGATACATCGGAAGGGTTCGAACTGTGCCCGGCGGATGCCTGCCAAATCGGCGATCTTTTCTGCCCGGTAGGCGAAGAAGTAGAAGAGAAGCCGAAATTCCGTATCGTGGAAGGC
Source organism: Sutcliffiella sp. FSL R7-0096 (assembly GCF_038595065.1). Lineage (NCBI taxonomy): Bacteria > Bacillati > Bacillota > Bacilli > Caryophanales > Bacillaceae > Sutcliffiella > Sutcliffiella sp. FSL R7-0096. Next base: position 4,747,588 of record NZ_CP152003.1, on the reverse strand, counting down.
TTTGCCGACCCGATCATAAAAAAATACGAGGTTTTCCTGCAAGCTAACAACATTCAAGTAGCGGGCATTGAATTCATCCGCGATGAAAATGGCGTCATCTACACATATGATGTCAACACAAATACAAACTATAATGCAGACGCTGAGAAAGCAGCCGGCAAGTACGGTATGCTAGAGCTTGCAAAATTACTTGAAAAAGAGTTAGAGAGTCTAAAGGGAGCAGAAGTCCTTTAAAACGCAGATAAAAAAGCTATCCAGGAGTTCTGAAAGGAACCCTCCGGATAGCTTTTTCAGCATTCTATTAAAAGAAAAATAAATGCGCCATTAACGCGATGACAGGTAACGTAATCAACGTACGTAGGATATAGATGACAAACATTTCCCAAAGCGAAACAGGTACTTTAGAACCTAAGATAACGCCCCCGACCTCAGATAGATAGATCAGCTGTGTGACAGAAACTGCCGCAACGACGAAGCGGGTTAACTCGCTAGGAATTTCAGATGCCAAAATCGCTGGCAGGAACATGTCCGCGAATCCGACGATAAGGGACTTGGATGCCTCAGCTGCATCAGGTATTTGCAATAGTTCCAGCAGTGGAATGAAAGGCATTCCGAGGTACACGAATAATTTCGTATTTTCTGCTAAAATAAGTGCAATCGTACCGAATGTCATTACGATTGGTGCAACCCCCATCCACATATCAAGGACATTGCGGCCGCCGTCTCGGAAAAATTTACCGGCACTCTTATTTTTTGCGGCACGCTCCACGGCTTGGCTGTAGCCCCATTTCAACGGAGAATGGCCTGCTGGGATCAAATCTTTTTCAGCCTGTTCCTCCCCGTTATAATAGGTATCCGGCTTTCTGGATAATGGAGGGATACGAGGCATGATAATCGCGGCTATTAAGCCTGCAACACCAATGGTGATATAAAACGGAATGAACATACTGCCAAGTCCGACTTGGGTGATGACCACCAAACTGAACGTGATGGAAACGATGGAGAACGTGGTTGCGATTACCGCTGCCTCACGCTTTGTGTAATAACCTTCTTCATACTGCTTACTTGTGAGTAGAACCCCGATTGTCCCATCTCCCAACCAAGATGCAAGGGCATCGATGGAAGATCGACCAGGCAACTTAAAGAGCGGGCGCATAATCTTAGTAAGTAGCGCTCCAAAAAGCTCCAGAAGACCGAAGTTCAATAACAAAGGTAAAAATAGACCTGCAAAAAAGAAGACAGTCAGTAATACAGGCAGTAAATCATAAAGAATGACAGCACCTGTCACCTCGCTCCAAACAGCTTCCGGGCCGATTTCAAACAGAGTCATGATGGCAAGGAACATTGCCAGCACCCTCACGACTGTCCAGAAGATGGAGACATTCAACAGATTATTAAAGAAGCCGGCTTTTTTTGTAAAAGATGGCCTGGCAATTTTGGTAACGACTGTAGCGATTGCTGTAATGGTGATGATCGCGGTCATGATGGCTGGGATGGTATTCCCGAGCAATTCGCCCAAAAGTTTGGCAAGAATGGCGATTGGAATCGTCAATTCGTCTTTATACATAACTGGGAACATGAATAAACCGATCCCGATAAGTGAAGGTATGATGAATTTTAGTATATCCGTAGTTCTGAAAGATGTATGGTTTTTCAATGTAATAATCTCCTTATGCGTAAATATGCAACGTTAGTCATTTTAATACATTTTTGAAACTTTTCAAAGGTAGTTATTGGAATCGGTTATTTCCCCTCATTTTCTTACCCTTCATATAAAACCTGCAAACATACTATTTTTCGGCTAATTGGCAAAATCGAGAATCTCCAACTCTTTATTTTTTCGTAGATCAATAAAGTGGTCATCTATCTTTATAATCGGTAAGTGTGGCTCGTCAGCGTGAATGAAGATAATCTCAGCAAGCTGTCCATTATTCAACACAACCTCTTCACGGAGGTGATTGGAGAGGATGTATCTAACAAACGGGTAGACAATGGCCGGGTTTAGTCTATTATAATTTGCCTCTTGTATCAGGATTTTAGTAGTGGTAAATATATTTTGCTTCGGTCGATAGCTTCTCTCCGATGAAAGGGCATCATACATATCCGCCACAGATAGGATCTGAACGAAATATGGAATCTTGGAGTGCTTGATCCCTGTTGGGTAACCGCTTCCATCCAACCGTTCATGGTGAAGGAGGGCCCCTTGGAGAATATGGGGATCGATGGTTCTATTTTTTCGTAGCAAATCATAGCCGTACGTCGTATGCTTTTGGATTTCTAGCCACTCTTTTTCAGTCAGGCGTCCCGGTTTTTGCAGGATAGTCTTATCGATAAGCAGTTTTCCGACATCGTGAAACATTCCCATTTGACCGAGCAAACTGATGCTGCTTTTATCCAGTCCTTGGAGCTTACCTATCAAAGAGGAATAGATCCCCACATTTAAGCTGTGTGTATACGTGTAATTATCATAGCTTTTTACTTGTTCTATGTAACGGGTGAAAACAGGGTCGGCCACGAGTTTATCGACAAGCGGAGCAAGCATCTGTTGAATATCTTCCAATGGTGGGAGGCTATCCTGCTCAAGGTTGGAAAAAATAGATTGAAAGGCATGGATGCTTGTTTCATACATATTTTTCACATGATGAAAATACTCTTTAGACAAATGATGAGGCTCGTCCACCACAAACGCCTGGTCGAAATAATAGGCATGCTTCTGCAGGCTTTCCACATGCTTTTCATTCAGAACCGTCCCCTTCTTCAGCAAAAGATTTCCTGATAAAGAGTAAATATCATTTTTAAGGATTTTTCCTATATGACTAGAGGAAATTTTCATAGAGTTCACCCCCACCCGATTCCGATTAATACCTTTATTATAAGGGATAAGCTCGTTTTTAAACAGAATTAATTATACTTTTCGAAATTTTTAGCATAATGTTTTCGCAGTATAATGTTTGAAAAGCGAAGGGAGATTAACTAGGATAGAGGATATAAATACATAGAAGAAGGTGAAATCACTTGGTAAAATGCATAGCGATAGATATGGACGGGACTTTATTAAACAATAACCATGTGGTGAGTGAAGAGAACGCGGACGCGATTAAACTTGCCCAAAAGAACGGAGTGGAAGTGGTGATTGCCACCGGCAGGGCCTACTCGGAGGCAAAGGATGTCCTGGCGGAAGCAGGAATCGTAACTCCGATCATCTGTGTAAATGGAGCAGAGGCACGCAAGCCGGACGGTACGATCGTATCCACAAATCCTATTGCAAACAGCGAAGTAAGAAAGCTTGCTGAAATTTTGGACAAACACAATATCTATTTTGAAATCTACACCCAGGACGGCACCTATTCAAAAGACTATGACAAAGCCGTTGCTACCATCATGGACGTGTTTATGTCTGCAAGTGAGGAAAATGACTATGATAAAGTACTGAAGGCAGCCAAAGAGAGAATGGAAGAGGGCAACGTGAAGCTTGTTGACAGTTTTGAACCCATCCTGGAAGAGGAAAGCCATATAATCTATAAACTGCTTGCCTTCTCCTTGGATAAGGAAAATCTCGAAGCTGCGCGTTCCGAACTGCTTGACCTTGGAATTGTTGCGGTCAGCTCCTCCGGTAAGGACAACTTGGAAATCACAAGTGTGGATGCACAAAAAGGCATTGCCTTGACCACATTCACTGCCGAGCGTGGCATAACCATGGAAGAAACGATGGCGCTTGGTGACAACTATAATGACGTGTCCATGTTTGTGCGTGTCGGCAGAGCAGTAGCGATGGGAAATGCACCAGATGGCGTCAAAGAAAAAGCGCATATGATAACGGATACGAATGTAAATAGCGGTGTTGCCAAGGCGATTATTGAGGCGATGGCGAAGACGGAAGTTGGTTGATCGAGGATTGGATGTCGGCCGAACATTGGACTAGGTGGCTTTTGGGCTGCCTGGTTTTTTGAATTTAGGGGCTTGGTGAGGAGGGGGCGATTTGTCCGCAAATTCAGGTGTGGGCAAGAAGATATCCTGAAATTTTGGGATATATCCTGAAATTTTAAGATATATCAGGAAAATTAGAGATATATCATGAATTTTTGAAATATATCCTGAAAAATTGAAATATATCAGGAAATCGACTCAAACCGCCACCACTCGACACGCACTACCTCCAAACAATCTCCCCCTCCCCTACCTACCAAAACATCCCAAAAATCCATCATTGTTCCTTTTGCCTCCCATCCCTTATAATAGACTAGTTGCAACCAAAGAATTTCGGCTAACAAATGAACTAATTTTCATAGATTTAAGGGGGTCTGCTGCCATGAAGTTTCGTGCTTCTGCCGTGCAATATCCATTGCATACGATTTCAAGCTTTGACGAGTTTGCGAATCAAGTGATTCATTATGTGAAAACTGCCGCTGAGTTTGACGCGGATTTTGTCCTGTTTCCTGAGTTTTTGACGACCCAACTGATTTCTTTTCCAGTAGACGGGAGAGAACAGACCATCCATGACCTTCCGAATTATACCGAACACTATCAGCAGCTGTTCAGTGGAATTGCCATTCAGACTGGTATGCATATCATCGGTGGCACACACATCATTGAAAAAGAAGGCAAACTTTATAACGCAGCCCACCTCTTTTACCCGGATGGAAGGATTGAAACGCAGGCAAAGCTGCACCTGACACCTACAGAAGTGTATGAATGGGGTCTGACCCCTGGTGAGGACTTGAAGATCTTCCATACAGATTTTGGTCCCATCTCCATGCTGACATGCTATGACATCGAGTTCCCGGAAGCGGTAAGACTTGTGAAGGCAATGGGGGCGGATGTGGTGTTCTGCCCATCCTGCACAAACGATCGACATGGCTTCCATCGCGTAAGATATTCCTGCCACGCACGTACGATTGAAAATCAGATCTATGTTGTGACAACAGGAACAATCGGCTCCTTGCCGACCGTTGACTTCATGCGAGGAAACTTTGGACAAGCTGCCATCATTTCACCAAATGATGTACCATTTCCTCCAAAAGGTATCGTGGCAGAAGGAGAATTGAACACGGATATGATCATCACCGGTGACCTGGATTTAACCCTTCTCTACAAAGTAAGGGAAAGTGGATCCGTGACTACCTGGCGTGACCGCCGCAACGACCTCTACCCAGACTGGGAAAAGCTAGTCAAAGGCACCCTCACGTATTGATTGACAAATAGAGCGATATGTCATACCTTAATAACATAATAGCTCCGTTAAAAGGCTGTAGCTTGGAGCATAGGGCGAAGACTCCAGAGGGAGGTAGCGGTAGGCTGAGACCCCGCAGGCTTGCCAAAGTGGCTAAAGCATCTCCCCGCGAAAGCGAAGCCTAGCCCAATTAATAAAATACTCACACATATAGGATTGTGACTGGTAAAGCAGGCAAGACCTAATACGCTTACTCAACAAAGGAGGAGCGTATTGGGTCTTTTTCTATTTCTGCACAATTCAGACATTTAGGAGGAAAAATACATGTCATTTTTTAAAAAGCTTTTCGGAAGCAAAGAAGAAGTTAAAACAGAAGAAGTCTTGGTAGCGCCAATCACTGGAAAGATCATTCCGCTTGAAGAAGTGCCAGACCCTGTATTCGCACAAAAAATGATGGGCGACGGCATCGCGATCGAACCGACAGAAGGTACGGTTGTATCTCCGGTAAACGGTGAAATCGTCCAATTCTTTCCTACAAAGCACGCGATCGGAATCAAATCTGAAACTGGTGTGGAAGTGCTTATCCACGTAGGGCTTGAAACAGTAGGAATGAAAGGCGAAGGGTTTGAAGGGCTTGTGGAAGTAGGCGATAAAGTCAAAGTCGGCACGCCATTATTAAATTTTGATATCGCGCTGATTAATGAAAAAGCCAAAAGCATTGTGACACCTGTTATCCTAACAAACGGTGACATCATTGATACAGTGACAAAACATGCTGTCAAAACAGCAACTAAAGGTGAAACAGTATTAGTGGATTGGAATATAAAAGCGTAACTTGCCGGTTTCCGCCCTGTTTTTCTTGTACAGATGCAGTAACTGCTTTGTATAGCCAATTGGATTGGTTATAATAAAAGATAAATAGGGCGGTTTAATTGGGGAGAGACGAGATTGAAAATAAGCAAAGTATTAAACAATAACTCGGTCGTCGTGAAAGAGGATGACCAGGAAAAGATAGTGATGGGGCTTGGCGTCGGATTCCAAAAGCGAAAAAACGACCTGGTCGACCGGAGCAAAATTGAAAAGATCTTTGTCATGAAAGAGGAAAATGACAAGTTTCAAGAGTTGCTTTCTACTCTTCCTGTCGAGCATATCGATGTGGCGGAGGAGATCATCAGCTATGCCGAAGGGGAACTATTGGTGCCTTTAAGCAACCATGTTCATATTTCCTTGACGGATCACCTCTCTTTTGCGATTGAACGGTTGGAGAAAGGCTACACCATACAAAACAAATTGCTGAACGAAATCCGGGTCTTGTACAAACCCGAATACGAAATTGCCCAATGGGCACAGCAGTTGATAAAGGAACGACTTGGCGTCAGCATACCTGATGATGAAGTCGGACATATCGCCCTGCATCTTCACACCGCAAAAATGGGTTCAAAAAGCATGCAAAACACCATGCAGCTTGCTTCCATCATCCGGGATGCGATCGATATGATTGAAAACGAGTTTGACATGACGATTGAAGAAACATCAATCAACTATCAACGTTTGCTCACACATCTAAGATTTGCCATTAACCGTGTGGAAGAAGGGGAACCTTTTCACTCCATGGATCCGGAAATGCTGGAATTGCTTCAGATGAAATTTGGGAAAGCATTCGGTACTGCGCAGAAGATTGCGGACTTTCTGCTTGCAGAGTATGACATCCATTTTCCTTTATCCGAAGTTGGTTACATTACACTCCATATCCAACGCTTGACGGATTTAAAGGGAAAATAAACAGAATTTTACTATTTTAAAATGTAAACGTATTCGCTAACATGTATAAACAGGATTGTGACTGGTAATGCAGGCAAGACCTAAAACTAGCAAGGAAGTAGGGAGAGCCCTACCCACCTTGCGGGTTTTAGGTCTTTTGTTTTTCTTCTCTGAAAAGACTTATTTACTTAAGCGAGTCTTATATAGCTGGTGATTGGAGCAAAGGGCGTAGACTCCTCGAAAATACTATGTATTTTCTTCGTACGATGTACCTCTGTCGAAGCCTTCCTTGTCCTACGGGAGGTAGCGCTTAGAGGAGGCTCCACAAGCGCTCCGTGGAAAGCGAAGCCCATTGCGGAAATCAACAGCGTTGTTTAACAGAGCCGTAGTTTTTATAAAAATAATAGGAAAAAGAGGTGCTCATCATGAATTATAAGAAGATAGCAAAAGACTTGATCCCCCTACTTGGGGGAGAAGACAATGTCATCAGTGCCACACACTGTGCCACACGCCTCAGACTTGTCTTGAAAGACGACGAAAAAGCGACAGCCAATCGGGACCAAATAGAAGAGCTTGATGGAGTAAAAGGGGCTTTTGCCAGCTCCGGACAATTCCAGGTCATCTTTGGGACAGGTATCGTCAATAAAGTGTATGCTGAATTTGCTGAAGAAGTGGGATTGCAAGAAAAAGAAACACAAGACCATTCAGAAGCGGCGAAAAAGAAAATGAACCCGTTCGCCCGTTTTGCAAGAACGTTATCTAATATCTTTGTCCCTATCATTCCTGCCATTGTGGCAAGCGGTCTATTGATGGGACTGCTTGGAATGGTGACGACATTCGGATGGGTCGCTGACGACAGTTCTTTTGTACAAATGCTGAACATGTTCTCAAGTGCGGCATTCATCATCCTGCCAATTTTGCTCGGCTATAGTGCAGCAAAAGAATTCGGAGGAAATCCATTCCTTGGAGCAGTTATTGGTGGAATCATGACACACCCTGATCTTCTGAACCCATGGGGCCTGGCAGATGCAAATCCTGAATACATGGACTTCATGGGAATGGATATTGCTTTGATCGGTTATCAAGGGACGGTCGTACCAGTCCTCCTTGCCGTATTTGTAATGAGCATGATTGAAAAAAACTTACGTAAAATCGTACCAAGTGCAGTAGATTTGCTTGTCACACCGTTTGTAACCGTCATTTTGACTGGATTTATCACTCTACTTGCAATCGGGCCATTAGGAAATGCCATTGGTTCCGGTATCACGGTTGTTCTGAACTTTGTTTATGATTATGGCAGTGTTTTTGCCGGACTTATTTTTGGTGGAATGTACTCGTTGATCGTTATTACAGGAGTCCATCACAGTTTCCATGCAATCGAAGCGGGACTACTTGCAGAATTAGGCTTCAACTATCTGTTGCCAATTTGGTCCATGGCCAATGTGGCACAAGGTGGAGCAGGTCTTGCCGTATACTTCCTGGCAAAACGTGCAAAGACGAAAGAACTGGCCTTGCCTGCATCCCTATCTGCTTTCTTGGGAATTACAGAACCAGTAATCTTTGGGGTCAACCTGAGATATCGTAAACCATTTATCGGAGCGGCAATTGGTGGTGCATTAGGTGGAGCGTATGTCGTATTGACCAATGTAGTCGCCAACGCTTATGGCCTGACAGGGATCCCGATGATTGCCATTCTTGTTGAGTTCGGGACAGTCAATGTCGTCAACTACCTGATCGGTTTTGCGATTGCGGTAGTGGGTGCCTTTGTTGCGACATGGATTATGGGGATCAAGGAAGAAGAGGTAAAGTAATCAATAAAAATATGTTTCCCCTGTTGACTAAAAGTGCAAGGTGTAAGACTTCGGTGGAGGTAGCGGTAGGTTGAGACCCACGAGCGGAGTGAGGAGGCTTAAGCATCACCCTGCGGAAATCGAACACCTGAAACGAAAGGAAACAGGGAGTTAACCGGATAACAACTGATTTAAAGGAGGAGCCATCCAATGAAAAAAGGAATCATCTCACTAGGGGAAGCACTGATAGACTTCATCCCGCTTGATCCCGACAACATTACCTTTCAAAAAAGCCCTGGGGGTGCCCCGGCAAACGTAGCAGTAGGAGTTGCACGCCTTCAGGCAAAATCCACATTTATCGGGAAAGTGGGGAATGACGTACTAGGAAGGTTCCTCCATAAGACGCTTTCAGACTACGGCGTCCAGACAAGCTCTATGCTTCTGACAGACGATATCCGAACAGGTGTCGTGTTCGTCACTCTAGAAAACGGAGAGCGCAGCTTTGACTTCTATATCAATCCAAGTGCGGACCGTTTTTTAACAGAAGAAGAGATTGACGAGAAGCTATTTGTGGAAAATAAGATTTTGCATTTCGGCTCCATTTCCCTTATTAGTGAGCCTACAAGGAGCGCTACCATAAAAGCAGTAAAGCTGGCAAAAGAAAATAGCATGACGGTTTCCTACGATCCGAATCTTCGCCTTGGTCTCTGGGACAGCGAGGAAGCGGCGAAAGAGCAAATCATCTCCATGCTTCCATATGCCGATATTCTAAAAATATCAGAAGAAGAACTGGAATTCATTACGGGAGAGAAGGATATCGAAAAAGGGGCAGCAAAGCTTGCTAACTATGAGATGCCTCTGCTGCTTGTGACACTTGGTTCAGAAGGAAGCTATGTTTTTACCAAAGAAGGGCATCAGCACGTAACTGCCCGCAAGGTAGAGACGGTGGACACCACAGGAGCTGGTGATGCATTTGTTTCTGGAATTCTTTATATGGCGAACGAATGGGAAGGGGATATCCGCAGCCTTACACTTGAAACTGCCATAGAAATGGCGACTTTCGCAAGTATTTCCGGTTCCCTTGCCGCTTCGGAAAAGGGTGCCATGACCGCACTCCCTACGTTAGATCAGGTAAAATCCATCCTAGCAAAATAAAGGAGTGTTTCTTTTATGACGGAAAGAGAACGAGAGCTTATCAGACTTGCAGAGGAAGAAGTTGAGAAAAATAAAAAGGTGGTGGAGAGCGACCCTTACCGGTTGCGCTTCCACCTTATGCCACCTGTCGGTTTATTGAATGATCCCAATGGATTTATCCAATGGAACGGGACCTATCACCTCTTTTATCAGTGGATGCCATTCAAGACCGGCCACGGTGCAAAATATTGGGGCCATTATTCCTCGGCAGATCTCACTTCATGGAAGCATGAGCCTATTGCCCTTGCCCCGAGCGAATGGTTCGAAAAGAACGGTTGCTATTCAGGAAGTGCCATCGAGCATGACGGAAAGATGGTCCTCTTTTATACAGGAAATGTTAAAGATGCCTCCGGAAATCGTGAGACCTATCAATGCATGGCGGTTTCGGAAGACGGCTTAACGTTTGATAAGAAAGGGCCGGTTGTGGAGCTGCCAGAAGGGTACACTGCCCATTTCCGAGATCCTAAGGTGTGGAAGAAGGGGTCGGAATGGTATATGGTCGTTGGTGCTCAAAGTGAGGACATGACTGGTAAAGTCGCGCTTCTGAAGTCTGCTGATCTAAAAGACTGGGAGCATCTTGGTGCCATTGCAGGGTCTGGTTTGAATGGGTTGGGGGATTTCGGTTACATGTGGGAATGCCCAGACCTGTTTGAACTTGATGGGATGGATGTACTTATCGTGTCACCTCAGGGCCTTGTACCAGACGGTATGAAGTATCAAAACGTTTACCAGGCGGGCTATTTTATCGGAAAGCTTGATTACGAGGACGCTGCATTCGGGCATGGTGATTTTGTAGAGTTGGACCGGGGCTTTGAGTTCTATGCGCCTCAAACCACCTTGGATGAAAAGGGGCGCCGCTTGATGGTCGGCTGGATGGGGATTCCCGAGCAAGATGAGGACAAGCATCCGACAATTGCCCATAAGTGGATTCATGCGCTGACTGTACCGCGTGAATTGAAATGCTTGGATGGAAAATTGCTGCAGATACCTGCCGAGGAGTTAGCTCAAATGAGAAAGGCAAGTATGGTCGAGCTTTCGGATATGCAGTTATCTGAAGACAAAGTCGGATTTGCCATGGAAGAGAGAAGAGTATTTGAGATGAGCTTTTCTTTTGGACATTTGTGCTCCTTTGAACTTGACCTGGGCGAAGCCGCACAGCTGACTTATGACGCTTCATCAAGTGTGTTTTCACTTCATCGCAAGAGCTTTGTGACAGGAGAATGGGAAACGAGGAGCTGCAAGCTAGGGGCTTTGACTGAGCTGCGTGCATTTGTGGATACTTCCTCCATCGAAGTGTTTTTGAATGGTGGGGAAGAAGTATTTACGGCGCGGATATTCCCAGAGGGCGATTCTGCTACCGGGGAAGTTAGGGTTTCTGGGAGCGGTACATTGGTGCAAGTAAATGCGTGGGCATTGTGAGAGTAAGCGTAGCATTACTGTTTGTTGTAGTTGGGGTATGAAGACAATTTGGGCGGAAATAGTATCGTGAAAATGTCATCATCAGCGGTATGAAGACAATATCGACGAAAAAAACAGCATGAAATTGTCTTCGTCCGAATCCCACCAAAACCCAAACTCCAAAAAGGAAATGTATTAGATAGCCGCTATGCGGAATGCTAAAGAGAAGCCGAGAACTATTCAAAACGGCTTCTCTATTTTTTCTGCTTTTTTAGGAGAAAGTACCTGAAAAATACACCGAAGGAGGCGCTAAAATGGAATTGGTAATATATCTTATACTCACATGGTTTATCGCAACCTATTTCCTCTTCCAAAAGAAGCCCCTTCTCATGATAGAAAATTCTTTACTGTTCTTATTTTTTCTTTTTGTGAACAAATGTGTCCTTACCATGATCAGCATGAACCTAAGTCTTATCATGTACAACAAGGAACCACATTTGTTCATTTGTTTTTGGCTTCAACGAAATATTATATTTCCATTGATCTTGTTGATTTTCGTCAACAGTGTTTTCCAGAAATCACGGGGCATTCAAGTGATGGGAGGGTTGTTCGCGGTGATTGTCATTTTGTTAAGTGAAGCATTGGCCATTCATTTATCCATCATTCATTACCATATGTGGACATTTTTCATCTCCTTTGTGGTCACGGCAATTTACCTTGTGGCTGCCTTGGGAATTACCTCATTCTATCGCCGTCTATTAATAAAAGAAGGGATAGTGAGCAACTGAAATGGAACCAACACCAATCATAAATTATGATTATTATTTTAATTCTAATGAATGGTTTATCATTGTTTCGCTGCTTGCTGGCTATGCCCTTATTTTCTTTTTACCGAAAAGGTTCCCATTACCACTCACTCTCTTATTTCTCATAATTGGGTTCAATAGCGGTATCATTTTTGATCATACAATTAGCATCCCGCCATTTGATTTTTATGATGTGAATGATAGTTCGTACTTCGAGCTGTTTGATTTCCTGTCCTATATTCAATACGGCCCTTTTGGCTATCTTTTCTTCTACTTTCATAGCTACTTCAAAATCAAAGGTTATTTTAACATGCTCTATATTGTCGTTTGGTCGATCATTGCGATGTTCACCGAAGGGATTGCTACATATCTTGGTGTGTTTCATTATAAAGAGGGTTATATTTTTATTTACTCCTATCCTTTCTACTTTTACATCCAGAGTATGACACTTGCCCTCTATCTTTACATCATGAAAGTAACAAAGATTCCACAAAAATACCCTCCACACCAATGATTGGGAGTGGAGGGTGACTTATTAATTGGTACCCGGCACGTGCCCGGCCCCTTTATAGTAGCAAAAATGCTAAAGAAATGATGGCACCACTTACAAAAAGGACAATGACACAGAAGCCCATGATGTCCTTTGCCTTTAAGCCGGCGATGGCCAAAGCTGGCAAGGCCCAGAACGGTTGGATGAGGTTCGTCCACGCATCGCCCCATGAAACGGCAAGAGCAGTCCGCGCAATAGAAACATTCATCGTTTGAGCAGCCTCCAACATGACAGGTGCCTGTACGGACCACTGTCCGCCGCCTGAAGGGACGAAAAAGTTCACAATTCCGGCACTAAGGAAAGCGAAGAAATGGAATGTGTGTTCATTGGAAATGTTAACAAACGCTTTAGACATGACAGCAGCAAGACCTGATAATGTCATCATTCCCATGATTCCTGCATAGAAAGGGAACTGGATGATGATACCGCTTGCCCCTTTCACGGCATTCGTAACTGATTCAAGGAAGTTTTTTGGACGCCAGTGGAACAGAATTCCTAGGAACAAGAACAGAAAGTTCACAATATCTAGATTAAGTTTAAACCCATTATCGGCAAAGTAGTAGAATAGGAATACTAGACCCATTACTGAGACTGTTAGAGAGAGAACCCAACTGTTCTCCAAACGCTCAGCTGGTGTCATGGTAGATTTCTCGACAGTTGCCGCCTGAAGGCTTGATGCATCCTCCAACAGGGCGGGATCTACCGTTACGGTTTCATCCTTAGCCGGCATCATAAATCGGTTTAATAGAGGCAATGTCACAAAAAGTGCAGCCAATATGATCAGATTGAATGGAGCGAAAATAGTCTGATCCGTAGAAATGACTCCAATTAATCCTTCCGAGAAGTGTCCTTCTGTTGCGATGGTGAGCGGAATGGAACCAGAAAATCCTCCATGCCATACAATGAAGCCGCTGTAAGCGCTTGCAATTAATAGTCGATAGTCGACATTTTGAACTCGCTTCGCAAGCTCTTTGGCAAATAAAGCCCCAATAACAAGACCAAATCCCCAGTTGATCCAGCTGGCAATGATAGAGACAATGGTTACAATAATAATTGCGCTTCCTGGAGTTTTAGCGGTGGAAGCCAATGCACCGAGAAACCTTTTGAAAATGGCGCTGCTTGCCAGGACGTACCCAGTAACCAAAACGAGAACCATCTGCATGGAAAATGTGAGCAGAGCCCAGAAACCGCCACCCCAATGCTGGACCATTTCTGTAGGCCCGCTATCGGTGAAAATAAGTCCAAGCCCGAATACCACAAGTGTCAGGATGATGACAAATAAGAATGGATCCGGTAAATAACGCTGCATAATACGATTAAAAAATGAAATGATTCCTTTCACAAATACTCCCCCCATTAAGTTTTTTGTCGAAATTTATCCCATCCCTCCTTTACATTTCTATACTTATAGATATTTTCCTGCTTTTTTTAGGTTAGTCCAGACAATACCGAAAAAAACACCCTCCGACAAGAGAGGGTGCATAGCTACCTGGTTTCTGTATTTATATCTTTTTATTACTCCTTTTCAACCCAGGCTCCCGCCTTAAAGATTTAATAAGGGAATAGCAAATTGCTATCAAGATGATCGTAAACGGCAACGCCGAGACAAGAGAGGCGGTTTGCAGACCTTCTAGTCCACTTGCTATCAGCAAAACGGCGGCAATCGCGGCCATCAAGGTTCCCCAAATGATTCGCAAGAAAAGGGGAGGATTCAAGCTTCCCCCAGAAGTCATTGTGCCTAGAATATAGGTTGCAGAGTCTGCGGAAGTGATTAAAAAAGTAAAGATAAGCAATATCGACAGCAACGATAAAATAAATGTAAATGGCAGCTGTGCAAAGGTTGCGAACAGGGCCGAGGTGATATCATTATCTACCGCCTGGGCAATCTCTGTTCCGCCAAACAGATCAAAGTGTAGGGCGGTCCCGCCAAATACTGCAATCCAGAACAAAGCAATAACAGGAGGTACAATCAGTACCCCGAATACGAATTCCCGAATGGTTCGTCCCCTAGAAACCCTGGCGATGAATGCCCCGACAAATGGGGACCAGGCGATGGCCCACGCCCAATAGAAAATCGTCCAATCTCGTACCCACGTTCCTCCTTGATAAGGGGTAAGTCGTAAGCTCGTATTGAAGAAACTCGAAATATAGTCACCAATCCCCAGCGTGAATGTATTCAATATAAAAACAGTCGGACCGGCAATAAATACAAACAGCATCAAAAGCAGTGCCAAAGTGAGGTTCAAGTTGCTCAAGTATTTAATCCCACGCTCAATCCCGGTGGTAGTCGAGGTTAGGTAGAGCACCAACAGGACCACCATGATAATAAGCTGTATCATGCCATTATTCGGAATGCCGAACACTACATTTAATCCCCCATTGATCTGGAGGATCCCCAGCCCGAGCGATGTGGCAACCCCCATTACTGTCGCAATGACCGCAAGAATATCTATCGGTTTTCGTATGTATTCACGCTTCTTTTCCCCGATGATCGGTTTCAGTGTCGTGGAGATAAGCCCGTCCTCTTTTTTACGGAACTGAAAATACCCGATGGCCAAACCTACAATGGTAAAGACCGACCACTGACTAACACCCCAATGAAAAAAGGAATACTGCATGGCCACACGTGCGGCCTCTACCCCTAAAGCATCCACTGTTTCTCTGGGTGGCGTGAAAAAATGGCTCATCGGTTCGGCAATTCCCCAGAATACCAGCCCGACGCCAAATCCTGCACTGAAAAGCATCCCGACCCAAGTGAAAAAAGGAAATTCAGGACGGTCCTCATCATTTCCAAGGCGTACCCTTCCATACTTAGTCAAGGCAATGACTATACAAAATAAAACAAAAAATAATACCGCCAACAAATAAAACCAACCGAACGCATAAGTGGTAAAATTAAAAATTTCCGTTGCCACAGAAGCAAAAGCTTTTGGCGCAACTGCACCTATTATCACTAGCAATGCTACCACTATGGCAGAAAACCAAAACACAATATCTAGCTTTTTCACCCTCAAATCCCTCTTCTCTCTTTACTAGGTCAATATTTTATCTTTCCCTATAACTAGAGATTTACACTTTCTATTGACAGCGGGGCCGTCTATCCAGTATGTTTGAGTAGAAAAGTGAGTAATCACTCATTTTAAAAAGGAGGCAATAAAAATGACCAATCATGTCTGCAATGTATCTCAATTATCTATTTCTTTCGGAAATACAGATGTTATAAAAAATATCAGTTTATCCATAGAAAAAGGGGAGATTTTCGGTTTTTTAGGGCCATCAGGAGCTGGTAAGACAACACTTGTAAAAGCTATTGCAGGCCTTCAAAGAATTTATAACGGGGAGGTGGAGGTGCTGGGTGTTAAAATGCCAAGCCTGTCACTGTCGGAAAGAATCGGGTATATGGCACAGTCAGATGCGTTGTATCAGGATCTGACAGCATTGGAAAACCTTCAATTTTTTGCAACTCTATATAATATGAAAACGACAGAAAGGAAACAAAGAATCACAGATGTGATGGAACTTGTCAACCTTCAAGAACATCTTCATAAGCCTGTCCAACAATTCTCGGGTGGGATGAAACGCCGCCTCTCCCTTGCAATCTCTCTTCTACACAATCCAGAAATACTCATACTTGATGAACCTACTGTTGGGATTGACCCTCTCCTCAGGAAGTCTATATGGGAGGAACTGAGAAAACTCAGTGAGAAAGGCACCACCGTTCTGGTGACCACCCATGTTATGGATGAAGCGCAAAAATGCGACAGGCTTGCCATGATCAGAGAAGGAGAGTTGCTAGCGGTAGGAAGCACAGCAGAACTTGAGAGAGTTACAGGGACAACGAATATGGAAGACGCATTCCTTAGGCTTGGAGGTGCAACAGTATGAGTATGAGAGTCACTGCTGTCATCATTCGTATTTTACGTCAATTTGTTCGCGATAAAAGAACATTAGGCCTGATGATAATAGCGCCCATCCTAATATTAACCTTGATGAATGTGGTGTTTGCAGATCAGGAACAAACGCTTGAAATAGGCCTGGTCGGAGAGGCTCAGCGATTAGAACTCCGTTTACAGGAAGGTAACATTCAAGTGATTTTACTTGAAACAGAAGCACAAGGCTGGAAGAAAGTTAGAGACTCGGAAATGGATGCTTTTTTGACAACCGATAAAGTAGTTTTAGAGGGAAGTGACCCGTCCGTCAACCGAGCAATCTTGCAAAAAATACATGCATTGGTTCAACCAGCTGAAGATAATGGCAAGCAACTTGACATACAGTATGCATACGGCTCAGATGCAATGGAGATGTTTGATAATATCGGACCCTTTCTCATCGTATTCTTTGTTTTCTTTTTTGTATTTTTGATTGCAGGTGTTTCGTTTCTTAGAGAAAGAACAAGTGGAACGCTCGAACGGTTGATGGCTACACCAATCAAGAGGTGGGAGCTTGTCCTTGGGTATGTTGCAGGATTCGGTATATTCACCCTTATTCAATCCAGCATCATCGTCTTGTTTACGATCTACATTTTGGACATTCAGATGGCAGGAAGTATTTTTTCCATCCTTTTCGTTACCTTTACTGTTGCAATCACAGCACTGACGCTTGGTACCCTGTTGTCTGCATTCGCCCGGAACGAACTGCAGATGATCCAATTCATTCCGCTTGTTGTCGTACCGCAAGTTTTCTTTTCCGGTCTGTTTTCCATTGAGGCAATGCCTGATTGGCTCCAGAAAATCAGCTTGATTATGCCGTTGACCTATGCAGGCGGAGCAATGAAGGATATTATGATTAGAGGTAAAGGACTTGAAGAAATAGTTGGAAACGTGCTTCTGTTGTTTGGATTCTCTCTTCTGTTTATCCTTTTGAATATAAGAGCATTAAAAAAATATCGTCCGACATAAATGACTTGAAGCGGAAAGGGGCAGGCATGAATAATCAAGATGAAAAGAAAATGAGTGAAAAGCACCGCAAAATACTAGAGGCGGCCATCGAAACTTTCGCCGAAAAGGGGTATGCCGCAACTTCTACCAATGAAATTGCCAAAAAGGCCGGTGTTGCAGAGGGCACTATTTTCAGACATTATCGAACAAAAAAGGAATTGCTTCTTTCCATCGTTTCCCCGACGGTGGCAAAATTTGTCGCACCACATATGGCTAAATCTTTTTCCAAGGAAGTGCTGGAGGGAGAGTATGAAAGTTATGAAGCTTTCCTGAGAAAACTAGCATACAACCGCTATGAGTTTATCAACCAAAACTTCCCGATCCTAAAAATATTCATCCAGGAAGTGGCGTTTCATGAAGAGTTTCAAAAGCCATATTTCACCCTCTTCAAAGAAGTGATTCTCCCTAATTTCACCAAAGTGGTGGTGCATTTTCAGGAAAAAGGGGACCTGAAGAATCTACCGCCCGAAACAATCATTCGCTTGACGATATCCACCATTGCAGGAACGATCTTTACGCAACGCTTCCTGGATATAGATCAGGATTTTGATCAAGAGTTGGAAGTGGCGATTACATTTTTAATGGACGGACTGAAGCAACCGAAGGACTGAAAGTGGAAATAAGTTCCCTCTCCTGTGTACAATAAGGGAAAAGCAAGCAGGAGGGGAAACTAGCATGAACCCAACCATTCAAACCATTCTATCGCACCGGTCCGTCCGGAAATTCGAGGACAGAGCTTTAACGGACAAACAAATAAAGACGATTGTCCAAAGTGCACAGGCAGCGTCGACCTCAAGCTTTGTACAAGCTTATTCGGTTATTGGGGTGAAAGATAAAGAGAAGAAAAAACGGCTGGCAGAACTGGCAGGAAATCAGCCATATGTAGAAGACAATGGACACTTTTTTGTTTTCTGTGCCGATTTTCATCGCCATGCTTTCATCGGAGACATGGAAACAACAGATGTCACCACATCCATTGAAAGTACGGAGAAATTCATGGTAGCCGTCATCGATGCATCCCTTGCAGCACAAAACGCTTCCGTTGCTGCCGAATCCATGGGTCTTGGCATTTGTTACATAGGAGGGATCCGTTCCAATATCCAAGAGGTGGCAGAACTATTAAAGATGCCAGCCAATACTATTCCATTGTTTGGGCTTGCTGTAGGCTATCCGGCCCAAGAAACCGGAGTGAAGCCTCGTTTGCCTATGGAAAATATCTACCACGAAGACGTGTATCAACAGGATGAATCAGTATTTAAAAGTCAGTTGCAGGACTACAACGAAGAAATCTCTGCCTATTACCATGAACGAACGAAAGGAAAGCGTTCCGACACGTGGACCAGTCAAATGGCGAACATGCTTAGAGAACCAAAAAGGTTGCATATGAAAGATTTCATCGAAAAGCAAGGATTTGCAAAGAAGTAGACATCTGGAAGAAATATAGGCAAGAAGAAGGGCAGTCAGGCATTGGCTGTCTTTTTTCATGCTTTAGTAGGACAGCGAACTGTTTCCTTTGCCTCTTTAAAGTGATAACAACTACTAGTATCGTTTTCACTAGTAGTTTTTTTAATATTAAAATTATTGACTCTGTTAAACTATACTGTTGATTTTTGCAGCAACCTAGCTGTGGATTGAAGCAATGGGCGGAGACTCCTGCGGGGGGATAGCGACAATCTTGAGACTCCGCAGGGCCGTAGCCCGAGGAGGCTCAAGGTCGCCCCTTGGAAAGCGAAGCCTAGTGCGGAAGTCACCAGCGGTGTTTAACAGAACCAAATTATTAAAAAACTCGACCACACTTGAAAATGATAAAGGAGTTGGAGAGATGAACGTTAACTGGAGAAAGCCATTTTTGGCCTTCTTATCTGTTTGGATGCTTCTAGCTGTTGCGATCCCAATACAGGGGGCACAGGCTGAAAGTATCGTACAAACAGTTGCAGAAGAAGAGATATCGACAAGTATTTCCACTGTTTCCATGACAGAAAAAAGGCAGATGGAAGTCCAGGTGGATTTTGGTGAAAGGATTCCACTGGAAAAGCTGGAGTGGACCTTTGGAAATAAGCCCTTGGATGAATGGAAAACATACAACGCAAAGGACAATGATTATACGGGAGAACCCTTCATTACATTCGCAGAGCCTCCTGCCTATGTTGGAGAATCTACAACCGTAAAGGCAGTCCTCGACTTTGACCTCATATATGGAACAGACAATTTAGCTCCACGGAATATAAGAGTCTTATATCCGGAAGTTATCGGTACATATGAGCTGGCGGTAACACATAAAGAGTCTGGTGAAAAGTTAAGTAAAGAAATTACATACAATGTCTATGATGAATACTTAAAATATGAACAACTGAAGCCGGAATTGGATGAAATAACAGAGGCAGCACAATCAGAAAATGGTAGATTCATTGAATACAAGTCTCTTGGACAGTCCTATGAAGGAAGGGATATACATTTCATTACCCTGGCAAAAGACCAGGCAGCAGTAGATAAATACTTGAATGAGACCTTACCTGTCGCCTTGGAAAATCCGGCAGAGCTTTTACAGAAAATAGAGGATGGAACCATCGGTGATTATCAGGTGCCAATTTGGTTCAATAATATCCACCCGGATGAAGTAGAAGGAGTGGACGCACAGGTTGAACTGTTCCGAAAACTCTCACAGGATGACGAAATTACCTTTAAAACAGTGGAGGAGAATGGGGAAGAAAGAGAAATCACGCTGAACGTGGAAGAAGCGTTGGAACATGTGATTTTCCTTTTCAACTTTACCCATAACCCTGATGGCCGCGTCCATAACACCCGTGCCAATATCAACGGATTTGATTTGAACAGGGATAACGCGTTTCAAACGCAGCAAGAATCTATCTATGTCACAGAAGAGATCGCGAAATGGTCGCCATTGTCCTTTTTGGACATGCATGGCTATGTGAGCGACTTTCTGATCGAACCTTGCACACCGCCACATAACCCGAACTTTGAATATGACCTGTTACTGGAAAACATGCTTTCACAGGCCCATGCCATGGGACAGGCAGGCGTGGCAAACTCTGACTATGAGTCATATGCCATTCCATATGAAGACTATGAAAATGGCTGGGATGACATGACTCCTGCCTACACGGCCATCTATTCCATGTTACATGGGTCGCTTGGGCACACCATCGAAGTGCCGGGATTAAATCAGCAATCCCTATACGCCATGGTCCACACCGGACTTGGGGCAACAAATTTTGTGCTGGAAAATAAAGATGACCTATTCAAACAACAACTGGAATTATTTAAGCGCGGGGTAGAAGGCGAAGATAACCGTGCAGTCGATCAGCACCTTGTCAATCAAAACGGGGATATCATCGGTCGTGACCGTGGTGTAAATGAAAACTTTTTCCCAGAATACTATGTACTTCCTATGCATGATCTGCAAAAGAACAAATGGGAAGCGGCAGAAATGGTAGAGTACCTGTTGAGAAACGGGATAAAAGTTGAAAAAACAACGTCTTCCGTAGAGATTGATGGAATTGTATATCCAGAAGGCACATATGTGGTCCCGATGAAGCAGGCAAAGCGTGGATTCGCGAACGCTGTCCTTTATCAAGGGGATGATATTTCCGACTGGAATGCGATGTACGATGCCATTGTCGTGAACTTCCCTGACCTACGCGGCTTCACGATAGAAGAAGTTCGTACGGAAAATGCTTTTGCAGGTGTGGCGGAACAAGTACTAGAAGCCGAATACCCTACAACAGCAGTGGACCAGAACAAAGGCCACTATGTGGTGAAAAACGTGAACAACGAAGCAGTCAAAGCAGTAAATGAGCTATTAAGCGCTGGGAAATCGGTAAGCGTAGCTACAGCAGATGGCAATGGCTACAGCAAGGGCGACTACGTCATCCACCGTAATGACCTAATGGCTGTAAAGGATCACTACTATTTAGAAGTAGTTCCACTAGACAATAAATCAAAGGTAGAAAAATTGGAAGGTGCACCAAAAGTAGCCGTCATAGGCAGCGGTGCAAGTCGTTTTGTATTAAAACAATTAGGCTTTGAGATCACTAGTATAGAAGAAGCGGATGTGATCGTAGATGCTACAGGCCAGGTGAACAAGGAAGCCATCGAGGCAGGAACCTCCTACATTGGCATTGGCGGGAGGGTCCTTCAGTCAGTCAAACAAAGCGGAATTCTCGAAGGCTTTGATTTTGCCCGGACAAACTTCACACATGAAGGGCTGCTTAAGACATTCGTAAACACAGACTCCTTCCTCACTTCCGGTTACGGTGCGGAAGAAATTTTATACGGAACCACTGGCTCATGGATAACAAGTGTGCCAGACGGGGCTGAAACACTGATTCAAGTAGCCGATACAGATGATTACTTCGTTGCCGGCTGGTGGCCAGGGAAAGAAAATGCCAAAGGCCAGACTTGGGCATTCACCACCACTGTCGAAAGCGGAGCAAATGTCACCCTTTTCTCAAACGACCTATTGTTCCGAGCACACACAGAACACAGTTACCGCCTGCTTGCGAATGCAATTTTACTAGATGAAGTAAAAGAGTCGAAAAAGGGAAAAGGAAAGAAGCAGAGATAACAAAAGTAAACGGAGGAGAGCTGATAATGGCTCTCCTCCGTTTTAAATTATGGAGCCAGGATTACCTAAGTATAATCACCCTTTGGAACCAAGGATACAGGACGTAGCCGATATAAAACCCAAGGACATTCAGAATCAAATCATCAATATCAAGGCTCCCTCTGCGTGTCAGATATTGGCTAAGTTCAATGGCGCTCACCAACAGAAAAGGAACGGCCAAAAGAAACAGTTTGTTTGAGGTTTTCGTTCTAAAAAGAATTCCGAACGGAATAAAAAGACCAATGTTCGCAGCCAAGTTATAGAAAGCAATCACCCAGTGGACGTTGCCGGAAAAATAAAAATGGATGGTATCAAAGGGTAACAGGTTCACTGAATTCATTCCTGTATCATTAGGTCGGATGAATAAGAGTATCAACAGGGCGAGCATGTAAAGGAAAAAGCATCCGTAAAATAGGCTCCGGGGGATAGTGATGGAGAGGTTCATCACGAACAAATAAATAGCGGTGGTTGCTACAAAAATGCAAACAAACACCACTAAAAGAACAATCGGATGCAGGTTGGCTGTCAGGTGTGCGAAGATAGGACGCAATAACAGAAATAAACTACAAGAAAAAATAATCGGGACTAAAAACTTTTTTACCATAAGGATACCTCTTCTATAAAGGTTCTTTTCTCAAAGATTGTTGCTATTTACTTGTAAAAAGTCGGCAATTGGACTTTTTATTGCTTTCATACTCTATAAGGTGCAAGTAGTTTCTTAAGTACGGCAAGGAAAAGAGCACGACAGTAAGGAAAATAACGGTGGATGTATCCATACGAAAAAGCAACAAAGTTTACGAAAAGAGCCTTTTTGTATTCCTGCCCGGTCATTCCTCTTCTTTGTTCGTTTCAACTTCTTCTGTACCTTCAATGAGACGCTTCAACTGATTCAGGTGATCCCCATCTTCTTTTTTCAAGATTTTTCGAATGATAGGCTTGGTCAACTTCATGATGATGCCGGAAGTGTAAATATCCCCTTGAAAATTCACCTTTGTGCCGCCTTCAACAGTTGGCTTGAAATCATAATGGTAGACGACCTTCAACCCATTAGCTTCACTTTTTACTACATACCGTTCACTTGGGACATATTCAGTAAATTCAATAATGGATGAAGCTTGGCGCCCGCGAATCTCACGGGTTTCTTTAAATTTGCTTCCTACCTGTAATGGGCCTTCTGTCAGCTTTTCGATAGCGACAACATTTTCCATGATTTTTGTGGAGTTGTCCATGTCGGAAGCAAAAGCAAAAACTTCTTCCACCGGCTTGGAGATGATAACGGAATCCTGGATATCTGGCACTGTATTCGGCTCCTCTCGTGAATTATGATTTGGTAATTTTATAATAGCACAGAAAAAGGAAGTCGAATCTAGTTTTTAAAGGCTGTTTTCGTAAATTTTGTTGCCTTTTCGTACTAATACACCAACCGTTATATTCCTAACAGTCGTCTCTTTTCCCTGCTGAACTTTAAAATACTACTTGCAGTGTTTAGAGTGTGTAAGCAATAAAAAATCCAACTGCCGACTTTTTACTAATCACTAGCAACACTCTTCGAGAAAAGAGCCTTTTTAAAAAGGGAAGTTTAAAAAGTTCAATCAACGGAAATATACACAGTAACAAGCTGAACAACAATAATATCTAAGGAGGAAAACATTATGTTAGGATTATTAATTACCATTATAATAGCAATTGTAATTGGAATGATCGGTAGTGCGATCGCACCGGGTAGAATGCCAGGAGGAATCTTGGGAGCCATGCTTGCAGGTTTAGTCGGAGCATGGATTGGTCACGGGTTATTCGGTTCTTTAGGACCTGTCGTTGCTGATTTCGCCATTATTCCAGCCATCATCGGTGCCGCGATCTTTGTATTCTTGCTAACATTAATTTCAAGAGGACTTAGAAGCGCGACATAATAGTAGGATAATGAAATGATAGAAAAGATCAACGATATATAGCTATATTAAAAGAGGCAACCAAATCGGCTGCCTCTTTATTATGCTTATTTCGCTTCCAAACGACGGATACGCTCATTTAAATCAGGGTGAGTAGAGAACAGAGAACTCTTTCTCTTACCATTGATCTTCAGAGAAGCAATCGCAGTATCCTTCTCTTCTGTCACACGGTTTGTGTAAGCCTGAAGGGAACGTAATGCATGAACCATTTTGTCTTTTCCGGCAAGATCTGCGCCTCCACGGTCCGCGTGGAACTCACGGTAACGGGAGAAGGCAAATACGACAATGCTTCCAAGGATCGAGAATGCGATCTGGAATACGATGATTGCGATAAAATGCACAATCGGTGCCATTTCTTCTTTTACAAAACGGGACGCGATAAATGCTGCGATACGTGCCAAGAATACCACGAATGTATTCACAACACCTTGCAATAAAGTCATGGTTACCATATCACCATTGGCAATATGGGCAACTTCATGGGCGATAACACCTTCAACGGCAGCATCGTCCATCTCTTGTAATAAACCAGAGGAAACAGCAACTAATGAACGGTTCTTAGAAGGACCCGTTGCAAATGCGTTTACTTCTGGGGAGTGGTAAATTCCAACTTCTGGCATTTTTGTGATGCCAGCAGCGCGAGACATGCGGTGAACCATGTCAACAATTTGACGCTCTTGTGAATTCATCGGACCATCTGGATCGATGACCTTTACGTTCATCATTTTCTTAGCCATCCAACGGGACATCAATAAGGAAATGAAGGAACCTGTAAAACCGATGATGGCACTGAAGATAAGTAAGGAGCCAAAATTAATGCTGCCATTTTCAATATAGCTTCCTGCACCAGTCACCATAAAGATGATGGAAATCGTCGTTAAGACAAGTACGTTCGTAAGGATAAAAAAGAATATACGTTTTGCCATGTTTCTCCTCCTGATTGTTTTGAGGTCTTATGAACCTCTATCTCTCTTGTCTTTATTATAGATGGAATTGCCTAACTTTTCAACGAAAGTGTCTGACATAATTTGACGAAACGGGCTTGCCATTTTACTATAAGTTCATGGATGACGGATGAAAAGGGTGTGTGGGCCATGGCCGAAGAGTGGACCAGGATGGAGATGGCAGAGTTTTTGAGGAAGATGGGCCAGGGAGGAATCCCTGTGGAATATAGGCAGACTATGCCGAAAAATTTCCAAAATATTTTCCGAAAAAAGGTCGGGGAAGAAATCGGCCTGACGATGTCCAATATCGTCTGGCTTGGAAATCAACTCGAGAGCGCGGATTATTCCGAACCTGCTCTGAAGAATTGGGTAAAACGAGAGATAAAGGAATATATCGGTGCGCCCCAAGTCGGCCGTAAATACTCCATCCAGCAAGTGGCGTTGCTATTTATCGTAAAAGATCTGAAGGTGCTTCTCGATTTTGAAGCGATACGGAAAATCCTTGGTTCCATTTTCAATAACCCGGTGGAGAGGGAAGACGACATTATAAGCCCGATTCACTTCTATAGTGCTTACTCTTGCTTGTATGAGCAATTAGTGAGTCAAACAGAATTATTATCGGAGGAAAACATTAAAGTGGAAATTCAGCAATACCTGCAAAAAGAGGAAAGTTTTACGGAAGAGGATAAAGGAAAGATATTCGCTGCGTTGATGGTGGCGATCCTTGCCGTTCGCACCAATTTTCTTAAAGCTTGGGCAAAGCGGTATGTGATGGATGGAAAAGGAAAAGAATAAAAGGAAGTGTGTAAACGCTTCACTTTTCACACTTAGGTTATAATAGGTGTAAAGCTTGATTCCACTTGAGTTTGTATGGTATTTTCAATTGGGACTAACTCGAAACAAATTACCTTGAAGAAGGGAAGTTTTTATATTATGGCAAAG
Organism: Sutcliffiella sp. FSL R7-0096; assembly: GCF_038595065.1. Classification (NCBI taxonomy): domain Bacteria; kingdom Bacillati; phylum Bacillota; class Bacilli; order Caryophanales; family Bacillaceae; genus Sutcliffiella; species Sutcliffiella sp. FSL R7-0096. Next base: position 4,721,523 of record NZ_CP152003.1, on the reverse strand, counting down.
CAGCAAATCGGTGTAATCGGTTTGGCGGTTATGGGAAAAAACCTAGCGATGAACATTGAAAGCAGAGGCTATTCCGTTTCCGTATTCAATCGTTCCCCTGAAAAGACAGAGGAATTTTTACAAGAAACAGAAGGAAGAAATTTCAAAGGTACATATAGCATCGAAGAGTTTGTACAATCTTTAGAATCCCCTCGTAAAATCTTACTAATGGTAAAAGCAGGCGGACCAACGGATGCAACAATCGACTCTTTAAAACCTTATCTTGATAAAGGTGACATCCTGATTGATGGTGGAAACACACTTTACACGGATACAATCCGACGCAACAAGGAGCTTGGCGAGCTTGGCTTGAACTTCATCGGTACAGGCGTATCCGGTGGGGAAGAGGGAGCGTTGAAAGGTCCTTCCATCATGCCTGGCGGACAAAAAGAAGCTTACGAACTGGTCGAAGACATCTTAAAGAGCATTTCTGCAAAAGTGGAAGGCGACGCATGCTGCACATACATTGGTCCAGACGGTGCCGGCCACTATGTGAAAATGGTGCATAACGGGATTGAATATGGCGACATGCAGCTGATCAGTGAAGCATACTACTTATTGAAAAATGTTCTTGGTTTATCTGCACAAGAGCTTCACGAAGTGTTTGCAGAATGGAACAAAGGTGAATTAGACAGCTACCTGATCGAAATAACAGCAGACATCTTCACTAAAGTAGATGATGAAACAGGCAAACCGCTTGTGGATGTCATCCTGGATACAGCTGGCCAAAAGGGTACTGGTAAATGGACAAGCAAGAGCGCATTAGATCTAGGCGTTCCACTTCCGATCATCACAGAATCCGTATTCGCTCGCTTCATCTCTGCAATGAAAGAAGAGCGCGTGAAGGCAAGTGGCATCCTGCGTGGACCAGAAGCAGTTGGCTTTACTGGAGACAAGAAAGCATTCATCGAGAGCGTCCGCAAAGCGCTTTACATGAGTAAAATCTGCTCTTACGCACAAGGATTTGCACAACTGCGTGCGGCATCGGAAGAGTACGGCTGGGATCTTAAATACGGCGAGATCGCAATGATTTTCCGTGGCGGTTGCATCATCCGTGCACAATTCTTGCAAAAAATCAAGGAAGCGTACGACCGTGAGGCGGGCCTTGCAAACCTATTGCTTGACCCATACTTCAAAGAAATCGTGGAAAGCTACCAAGGCGGCCTTCGCGAAATCCTTGGCGTTGCGATCCAGCACGGCGTACCTGTACCATCCTTCTCAAGCGCGCTAGCATACTATGACAGCTACCGCTCTGAGACATTGCCTGCAAACTTGATTCAAGCACAACGTGACTACTTCGGTGCCCACACGTATCAACGTGTGGACAAGGAAGGTATCTTCCATACGGAGTGGATGAAGTAAGTAGAGATTGGACCAATTCATGGTTCCCGCGTGAGGGCGGGGGCTGTGGGTTGGTTTTTTTTTGATTTCCGGATAAATCCTGAAAATTCCGGATATCTGTTGTGATTTCCGGATAAATCTGAAAAATTCCAGATATCAGCTGTGATTTCCGGATAAATCCGAAAAAATCCGGATATCTGTTGTGATTTCCGGTTAAATCCGAAAAATTCCGGATATCAGCTGTGATTTCCGGATATCTCTCGAAAATTCCTGATACCCCTCATAGCCAATGCATATACCCTCAGACTTTACCGACCCCCGCCAACCTCAAGTCCCCATTCCAACCCAATTTCACAAAAAGTCCACACAAAAAAGCCACCCTACCCCAATTTCCCTTGGGCAGAGTGGCCAATCAGCTCAAATCTCACTTCATATCCATCAAAACAATGCGTGCAGGAGAAGCATCCACGCCGCTCAGCTTCAATGGTGCCGCACACATGATGTACTCGCCTTCTGTGATATCTTTCAGGCGCAGGCCTTCAATGATGATCACGTTGTTTGCGAAAAGCGTTTTGTGTGTGGGGTGGCCTTCCTGGCTGCGCTCGATGCCAAGTGCATCCACACCAACGCCGCTCACGCCGATTTCAGCCAAGTATTTCGCAGCGTCTTCCGCCACGAACACAAAGTCAAAGTTGAACTCTTCATCAAAAGAGTTTTTCGTTTTGAATAACAGGAAGTCGTCCTTTTGAATATCAAGGCCTTTAATATCTTTCACTGTAATGCGGTCCTCGACAGCAGTCAGGTCGAACACTTTGCATGGCCCGACTAGCTTGTCCAATGGCAGTGTCTCGATGGTTTCGCCATCCACCACCATATGAAGAGGTGCATCCACATGGGTACCGGTGTGAACATCCAACTCCAAGCGGGTTTCCGTTACATATCCGTTTGTGTTGGTCGTTTGTTTCGGCTGCTTTTCTGGCTTATTTTTATAAACTGGCATACCCGTATAAATCGGGGAAGATACGTCATAAACTTTCATGTGTAAAACTCCTCTCAAAAATGCTATTTTCGTAAACTTTGTTGCTTTTACGTATTTTTAAACCAACCGTTAAATCCCTTGCTGTCGTGCTCTTTTACCTGAAATACTAAATATGCTACGTGCAAATGAATAGCAACACTCTTTGAGAAAAGAGCTTTCCAAAATGGTTCATGCTAGTGAAAAACGATCAGTTACATTGGCCACCAATGGAAGCCGTCCTTGTAAAGCAGTTCATCCGCCTGTTTTGGCCCCATGGAACCTGACTCATAGTTCGGGAAGTCAAATGCTCTGGTGTTTTCCCATGCCCTTGAAATCTCGTCAATGAAGCTCCAAGACAGGGCCACTTCGTCCCAGTGCGTAAAATTCGTCATGTCACCGCGCATGGCATCATAAATCAGGCGCTCGTAAGCTTCTGGTGTGTTGATGCCATCGATACAATTGTTTGTATAGTCAAGTCTGATTGGGGTCGTTGTAATATCCTTACCCGATTTTTTTGCGTTTAAATGCAAAGTGATGCCTTCTTCTGGTTGGATGTTGATGACAAGAAGGTTAGGGTCGACCTTTTCCCCGCGGTTGTAGTATAGGTTCATTGGGATATCTTTGAACTGCACGACCACTTTCGTGGACTTCTCGCTCATTCTTTTTCCGGTACGGATATATATCGGAACGCCTGCCCAACGGAAGTTATCGATCAAAAGCTTTCCTGCCACATACGTCTCCGTGTTGGAGTTGGTATCGACAGAGTTCTCGTCACGGTAGCCTTGTACCTGGTTGCCGTCCAAAATTCCAGCACCATATTGGCCGCGAACAAAATAATCCTCCACATCATCGGGACCAATTTTGCGCATCGCACGAAGCACCTTGACTTTTTCGCTGCGGATCTCTTCTGGATTCAGCTTGATTGGTGGCTCCATCGCAAGCAGCGCGACCATTTGAAGCATATGGTTCTGTACCATATCCCTTAATGCACCCGAGCTTTCGTAATAACGCCCGCGGTCTTCCACACCCAACACTTCACTTGACGTGATTTGGATGTTGGAAATATAACGGTTGTTCCAAAGCGGTTCAAATAAGGCATTGGCAAAACGGATTACCTCAATATTCTGCACCATCTCTTTTCCGAGATAATGGTCGATACGGTAGATTTCCGACTCGTCGAATGCTTGACGGATCTCTTCATTCAAATCTTTTGCAGAAGGAAGGTTATGCCCAAAAGGCTTTTCGATAACAAGACGCTTCCAGCCATCTGTTTCGGTCAATCCTTCTGACTTCAAATTGGTAGCAATGGTGCCGAAGAACTCAGGTGCCATCGCAAGATAGAAGATGCGGTTTCCATTTGTGGCATAGTCGGAATCCAGATCACCCAATAGGCCCTTCAACTGCTGGTAGGACTCGCTGCTTGTTACATCAAAAGGATGATAATAGAAATGGGAACTGAATTCCTCGACATTCCCGTCATTATTAGCCACTTCGGTCACAGAAGCGGACACGTTCGAACGGAACTCCTCATTGGATAGCGGGCGTCTTGCCACGCCGACCACAGCAAAATTTTTGGAGATGCTTCCGTTTTTATAGAGACGATAGATGGAAGGGTACAGCTTGCGTTTCGCTAGATCCCCTGTTGCACCAAAAATGACAATCAAGGAAGTCGGATTTTCTTTTTTATTCACAGATAAGAACCTCGCTTTATGTACTAGTCTCAAAAGAATGTGCTATCTTAATCGGTTGATTAGGATAAACAATTATGTAAATAAGTAACAAATCTACTTAATAAGTATGGGACATTTTGAAAAAAGACCACTCAGATATTTTATATGGAAGTGGATAGGAATTCAATATAATAATCAAGCTTCTGGCGGTAATGGTATCTTTTCGTTTTACTATAACACATCCAGCCAGCAATTCCTGAATGATAGGCTCGTCGTTAGTATGAAAAAATACAAGCAAAACCATGCATCCACAAAACTTCCCATCCCAAAAATAATTGGCTATATGATAAAGTAAAAAGGACAAAAGGAACGGAGGATCATGCAAGTGAAAAATCTGAGCGGTGATTGGAAGGCTTTGTTGGAAAAGGAAACCTCCAAGGATTACTACAAAAAGTTGATGCAATTTCTAGACCACGAATATGCCTCTACCATTGTCTATCCCGAAAAGGACGCTATTTTTTCTTCGTTCGAGGCGACAAGCTATGAGAATGTCAAGGTTGTCATCATCGGACAAGACCCCTACCACGGGAAGGACCAGGCCCACGGAATGAGCTTTTCCGTCCAAAAGGGGATGAAGGTCCCTCCATCTCTGAAAAACATCTACCAGGAGCTCCAGGAAGACCTTGGGGTATCGCCGGTCCGGCACGGATTTTTAATGGAGTGGGCCAAGCAAGGTGTGTTATTATTAAATACGGTTTTAACCGTCAGGGAGAAACAACCCAACTCCCATAAAGGGAAGGGCTGGGAACAGTTTACCGACGAAGTGATAAAGGTGTTGAATGACCGGGACAAGCCGGTGATCTTTCTCCTTTGGGGAAAGCATGCTGAACAAAAGGAAAACCTGATTACCAACAAGCGTCATTACATCCTTAAAAGCCCGCATCCTAGTCCATTTTCCGCCCGAAAAGGATTTTTTGGAAGCAGGCCGTTTTCAAGAGTGAATGCCATCCTGGTTGAAAATGGTGAGGACGCGATTGATTGGCGATTGACGCCGTAGAAAAGAAAAACAAGATAAATAAGAGGAAGTGCACGACATGCAAACATGGAAATCAACGATACAACATATAGTCGGACACCGGTACTTTATGAATGCCGTCATGTTCGTCATCCTACTAAATGCGATTTTGATAGGGGTGGAAACATACCCCGCACTGCGAGCGGATTATTACGATATCATCCATGGATTTGAAGTCTTCTTTTTATGGTTTTTTACCATAGAAATCATCCTGAGAATGTTGGCGGAGAAGAAGTTTCATCACTTCTTTCGCAGCAGGTGGAATCTCTTCGACTTTTTCATTGTGGCAGGGGTGCTTTTATTTAGCGGAACCTATTTCATTTCCGCCATCCGTATCCTAAGGGTATTCCGGGTCCTGCGTGCCATCACGGTCGTCCCGTCCTTGCAAAGGCTTGTGACAGCATTCCTGAAAACAATCCCATCCTTGGGTACCATCATGATGCTATTATCTTTAGTATTCTACATTTTCGCCGTATTGGGCGTCATGTTCTTCGGTGAAATCTCGCCGGAATATTTCGGATCGCTTCACCTGGCCCTTGTGACACTATTCCAGGTCATCACACTAGAATCTTGGGCAAGTGGAATATTCCGTCCCATCTTCGCGGAGAGTCCATTGTCTTGGGTCTACTTTGTTTCCTTCATCCTTGTTGGAACCTTCATCGTTCTGAACCTGATCGTCGGGGAAATCCTCAACAACATTCAGGAAGCAAAGGAAGAAGAATTGAAGGAAGAGAAGATAGAAGTCAGTAAAAAGGAACTTGCGAAGATTACGGATGAAATTTCAGAACTGAAGCAGCTTTTGTTAAACAAAGAGAAGAATAGTGGATGATGATTTTAGGAGAACACGCGGGCATTGGCCTTCGTGTTCTTTTTTTTGAAGGCAGCAGAAATAATATAAAAATTTCTCATCATGTTACTAAAGACCCAGCCGCCTCCTGCCGAAATAATAACCAAAGAGAGAAAACGATTTGCGCAAACGGTTTCATTATTTATTGGCAGTTTTACTAGGGGGAAGAAGAATGGGGAGTATGAGGAAAAGGTTAATCGTACTGATTTGTTTAATAGGAGGAATCGGGCTTGCTGCTTCCGTTGTTATTTGGATAAATGGCATACAGGTGCAAAAAGGGGTCAACGAGTTAGATGAAATTACAAAGCTGAATGAAAGTTATTTTGAATTGGTGCAGTCCTATCAAAGTAACTTAGCAGATATGTATTTCGTCGTATCCAATGGCTATTCCAAAACACATGTTGCAAAAATTGAAGAAAGTCTCAAAAAGAGCGAAGAAAAACTACAAGATTTCGAGCCTTATTTTACGGAATTTGAAGAATTAGGACAATGGAAGCAGTATTTTGTTGTTTCACATGGAACATTGTCAAAACAATTCGACATCATCAGTGATGTTTCCAATGCTGCTAACATGGACCGCCTGCGAATTACGACATCGGAAGACCTGGCTAAAGCCCGGAATCAGGTGGAGCGGGCGAATGAAGGGGGAATGGAGTTTCTGCAGACATACAATGATGAAAATAGACAAGCCATCCAAGCAAAAGTTTCCTCGACAGAACGCTGGACCTTATTGACACTGGCTATTCTTGTTGTCGTGCCAATCCTTGCGCTGTTATCGTTCAGAATGGCTTTCAACAAAGGGGTCAGTCAGGTGCTGCGACGGGTGAACGCCTACCAAGAAGGCGATTTTATGTATGAATCTTCTCAATCGGTGCGAAAAGATGAGTTCGGTCAAATTGAGGGTGCTTTGACAACGATGGGAGGAAATATTGAACAGCTGATGAAAGGAAGTCTTGGGGCAAACCAGCGCCTGCAGGTTGTCATGCAGGAGCTATTGGTTGTCGCAGAAGAAAACCTTACGGAATCGACGGAAATCAAGCAGCGTTCGGAACAGGTGACGGAAAAAGTTTCGATGCAGTATGAGGGGACGACCGCCATTTCTGCCGTAACCGAGCAGGCCTCTGCCAGTACACAAGAAATCTACAGCATCGTCGATGAAATGAAGCGCAACCTAGAAAGCATGGAGGTCCTATCAAAAAGAGGGGCGGAATCGCTACAGCAGATGGTAACCATCATGCATCAATCCTCCACTGAAACAGAAACGATTGTAGAAAGGTTCTCGAAAATAAAAGAAGATATTGATGAGGCAAACAGCTTCCTGAAAGGGATAACGGAAATTACGACGCAGACCAACTTGCTTGCCCTTAATGCCTCGATTGAAGCGGCACGTGCGGGAGAAGCGGGAAAAGGCTTTGCCGTTGTCGCAGAAGAAATTCGCAAGCTTTCCGGGCAAACCGATTTATTTTCCAAGCAAATCAATAGCATCACTGGTCGCATTCAAGAAGATACCAATGAAGTCCTGAAAGAATTCCAACTATTCAAGGAAACGATCGAGCAGACAAACGAAAAAAATGAAGCATCTGCAACTCTATTTCAAGACATTGCTTCAGGTAGTGGAGCGTTGCTGGAACAGGGAACCCACATAACCGTCACGATGGAAGAAATCAGTATGGGTGTCAATGAAATTGTCCATTCTGTGAATGATTTGGTCGCTTCCTCTTCTGAACTGACGCAGGATATGGCCGAAGTCGTGAAGGCTGCCGATCATCAGGTGGACCTTTCTAATAACATGAAACGAACGGTTGATACAGTAAAAGAGACCGCGGAAGATCTGGCTGCCAGCATCGCCTCCATAAACATGAATAAATCGTGAACAAACAGCCTGTGGAGTGGATTCTCCGCAGGTTTTATATTTTATGGGAAGTTGGAAAATGGTAGAATGAAGGATGGACAAAGCGTGGGCTGAAAGAAAGGGTGGGTAGCATGGCCAAACGGATAAATTGCTTGAAATGCAAGCATTACTATGTCACATGGGATGCAAATTTTCCCAAAGGTTGCCGGGCATTCGGTTTCAAGACGAACCAAGTCCCGTCCGTTGCCGTACTTCGCTCCTCCGGAAGCCCGTGCTTGAAATTCGAGTCAAAAGATGCACCAATAAAACCCGGCCAGAACGGGTACTATGTGTAAAAGGAGATTACTTAATGAAAAAGATAAATTTCTTGCCTTGGATCATTGGCATATCCATTGCAGTAAATGCTGTGGTGGTCGTGTTGTTCTTCCTACCTCAGTATGAAGGATTGGCTCATGTGGATTTGACCTTCTTACCGATGATGAATGCCATATTCAACAGCTTCACCTTCCTATTTTTAGTATGTGCACTCATTGCGATCAAGAAGAAAAATATCACTGTCCACCGCCGTTTCATTCTAGCGGCATTCTCGTCCACGACCTTATTTTTGGTTACATATGTGACGTATCATTCCCTGACAGAATCCACGCCATTCGGAGGGGAAGGAATCATCCGATCTATCTACTTCTTCATCTTGCTGACGCATATCGTGTTGGCGGTCGTGATTGTACCACTGGCGTTGTATTCTTTGGCCACAGGCCTTAGCATGCAAAAGGAACGCCACCGCAAAATCGCTCGCTGGACAATGCCATTATGGTTATATGTGAGCTTGACCGGTGTAATTGTGTATTTGATGATATCGCCGTACTACTAATGTCGAGAGTATGTTGAAAAGGGTTTGTTAAAGTTAGTTGTTGATTATGACCCGTTTCTAGCTGGTGATTGGAGCAAATGGCGTAGACTCCAACGGGAGAGTAGGGACAATCTTGAGACCCCTCAAGTGTTGCGAGGAGGCTCAAGGTCGCCCGGCGGAAAGCGAAGCCTATTGAGGAAATCAACAGCGACGGTTAACAGAGCTATTGAAAAAAGGAGGGATGAAAGATGAGCATAACACTGGATAAGGTTCTCGCACGCCTGGAGTCCGAGCTTGAGCGGGCGATGGACACGGGAAATGTGCAAAAAAAGCGGGAGCATCTTGCTGCGATGAAATCCTTGTGTGAGCTGGCTTTGGAGACAGAAGTGGAAGAAGGCTCCTCGTATACGAGAACGGCAGGATTGCCAACAACAGCACCCAGCCCCCAACCGAGCCAACAAGCACCATCATCCTTTAAGCAAGCAGCACCAATCTACACACCACCAACCCAAGCGCCACCAATCGCAAACATCCCGTCCAAACCAATCAAAGAAGACGACGCGAATGGCGATTCGTTGTTTGATTTTTAATAAAAGGGGTCAGATCCCTTTTATCTCTCTAATGAGTGAAAGTGCGTTGGCCACCACAACTTACCATACTAAAAACGGCATTGTAACTTAAACTATAAACACCCCAGTAAGTAATGGAGGTGTTTTACATGCCTGGTGGTACAGACGGATCGATGTATGGTTTAATGGCGGCGTTCGTAAGCACTAATTTTGATACGTCGACAAAACTAGCCCACGATCGTTATGAAGTGTATGTAAATGGTGACTTTGTTGGGCAGAAGAACTTGCTCTCCACTAGAGAAGACGTCACAAGTGTCAATGAATTCTTGCATTCACATGGATATTACGACTTTTTGTCTAACATAGATGGTGATCATTATCATATACAAACGGAAAAAAAAGAACGCGAGCTAAAACAGGCTCTACAGATTTATCTTCATTCAAGATAACCGATAAAGAAGGGACGGTCCTTGCGCTTCATATAAGCGTAAGAGCGTCCCTTTATTAATGGAATCAATAGTGTCTTGCTTGGTCCAGAAGAGCCAATACTATATAATTCATTAAAGGAATATCTCCTATCTCTTATTGAACTGGATGGAAAGAAAGGTGGAAAATAATCATGAATTTATTTATCATCCTCGCAGCAATAAACGGATTTCTTGCAGTCGCACTAGGTGCATTTGGAGCTCACGGCCTAGAAGGAAAAGTGTCCGAAAGAATGATTGAAATTTGGAAAACCGGCGTAACCTATCAGATGTTCCATGCAGGTGGTCTCTTCGTTGTTGCACTATTGATGGAACGCTTCAGCAGTACAGGACTATTAAACGCAGCAGGCTGGTCATTCCTGATCGGAATCATCCTATTCTCCGGAAGCCTATACATCCTCACCCTCTCCGGCATCAAAATACTCGGAGCCATCACACCACTCGGAGGCGTAGCCTTCCTCATCGGCTGGGTACTCATCATCGTGGCGGCAGTGAAAGGGTAAAAAAGGTATAAAGGGGATCTGACCCGCTGTACATTAATGCGTTAACAAAGTAAAAGGGGTCTGACCCGCTGTGCGTTAATGCGTTAACACAGCGTAGTCAGACCCTTAATTTTTGTGTATTCAACTTTACTTTTCTGGGCTATCTTGGTTGGAATTGGCTGAGGCCTTGGGTGCCGCCAAACGGGTATTCATAGTCGAGCTCTTCGTCGAATGTGATGTAGTCAAGGTAGACCATGAGAAGCAGGTAGCGTTTGCCGGTTTGCGGATCGCTCAGGATGATGTGATCCCGTCCTGCGGCCTCAATGATTCCCTTAAATATTTTGGCGTTCCACTCCCGGTTGTTCTCAAATGTCATGTATACGGTTGCCAGCTTGCCTCGATTTAAACGGAGTATATTTTCAATATAGGATTGCTCCAGTGGAAGCATGCCCGGTACTTCAGGAACGGGTTGCTGAGGGCCAGTTATAAACTGAGTAGGATAAGAAGGTATGCCTGTTTGCTGACCTGCAACTTGCTGCTGTTGAGGTTGTTGTTGCACCTGTTGCATCGGATAACCGCCACCACCACCGTACCACTGCTGTCCATAGTTTCTGTAATAGGATGAGTAAGGATCTGCTCCGTACCCCGCAGAAAAAGGGGCACCTGCTGCCTGTGAAAACTGATGATTCATCTGTCATTCCCTCCTCAAAAACTTTTATCTGCTTTGTTGTGAGAAATAACTCCCATTTCCAAACCGCAAACTCCTATTTGTATTGGGTTGGAAGGGGGCTAAGATTCAAATAATTAATTCACACTACTTGATTGTATGAAAATTGAAGAAGGAATATGACAGGGGGTAATGGAGTAGGGAGCTATTAAACGTCAAAAGCCTTTTACAAAAAAACGCCAAGTCACCAAACTGGTAATCCAGCCGGTCGACTTGACGTAAAACTTACACAGTCTGTATTTTATACATGCAAGAAAGAGTAAACGTGATCCTCTTCCAACAGATTCCCTACATAGAACGCACCGAATTCACCAAAACGTGCACTCACTTCATCAAAGCGCATTTCATACACAAGCTTCTTGAACTGAAGCGCTTCGTCCGCAAATAATGTAACGCCCCACTCGTAATCGTCGAAACCGACGGAACCAGTGATGACCTGCTTCACTTTTCCTGCATATTGACGGCCTATCATGCCGTGGCTTCGCATCATGCGGCGACGGTCTTCCATCGGTAGCATGTACCAATTATCTTCCCCGTTACGACGCTTGTCCATCGGATAGAAGCAGACATGCTTCGCTTTCGGCAATTCCGGGTATAGTCTAGCAAGGATTTGTGGGTTTTGATAAGGATCCTCGCCTTCCGGTAAGTAGTTGCTAAGCTCTACAATCGACACATAAGAGTGCACAGGGATAGTGTATTGAGCTAAAGTGGTTTTATTAAATTCGTTTTCGATTGCATTTAATTCTTCCAATGTTGGACGAAGGATCATCATCATGAAGTCCGCTTTTTGACCCACTATCGAGTACAATGCGTGGCTTCCGTTCTTTTCTAACTGTACTGTGTTCCATTTCTCCACAAGGCCAAGAAATTCATTAATAGCCGTTTGGCGTTCTTCGCTAGAAAGCGTCTTCCAAAGGGCCCAATCTACTGTACGAAAATCATGGAGGCAATACCAGCCATCCAATGTTTGAGCTGCTTCACTCATTACAATCACTCCTTATAAAGATTGTCTATGTATCCTTCCTTACTATATCACAGTTTTGCCATGACTTCCTGTAAGTAAAACTCCTAAATTGTGAAAGCTTCATGAATAGGAAAGGTCAGCACAGATACAATAGTAGGGCATAGTAGGAGCAGTTTTTTTAGAAAATAAAGACTTTTTTCTGTAAGCGATAACAACAGACGGTAACGGTTGCTTTTCCATTTTGAAGGAGTATCCTAAACTGTAGAAGCGAAAATAAAGCGGATTAAGGAGTGACCTTTGTGAGTGATTTATTTCAAACATTAAAAGACAAAGTAGCAGGAAAAGATATCAAGATTGTATTCCCGGAAGGTAATGACGAGCGTGTATTAACAGCTGTCGCAAGACTGGCTGCGGAGAACATGGTACAGCCGATCGTAGTTGGTGATCTAGACGAGATCAACGGACTTGCTTCCGAGTTGAAATTAACGTTAGATGGCGTAGAAATTTATGATCCAAAAACATATGAAAACATGGACGAGCTTGTAACTTCTTTCGTCGAGCGTCGTAAAGGAAAGGCGACAGAAGAGGATGCACGCAAGATCCTGTTGAACCCTAATTACTTCGGCACAATGCTTGTACACGTGGACCGTGCGCAAGGACTTGTAAGTGGAGCGGCACACTCCACAGCTGACACCGTGCGTCCGGCCCTACAAATCATCAAAACAAAAGAAGGCGTACGAAAGACTTCCGGTGTTTTCATAATGGTTCGCAACGACGAGAAATATGTTTTTGCGGATTGCGCGATTAATATTTCCCCAGATAGCAACGACCTTGCAGAAATCGCAGTCGAAAGTGCTGCTACAGCAAAAATGTTCGGGATCGAGCCGAAAGTAGCGATGCTAAGCTTCTCTACAAAAGGATCTGCGAAATCTCCTGAAACGGAGCGTGTGGTAGAAGCGGCGCGCATCGCTTCAGAACGCTCGCCAGAACTTGTAGTGGACGGAGAATTCCAATTTGACGCGGCATTCGTACCATCTGTAGCGGAAAAGAAAGCGCCAGGCTCTAAAATCCAAGGGGACGCAAACGTATTCGTATTCCCAAGCCTAGAAGCAGGAAACATCGGGTACAAAATTGCCCAGCGCCTAGGAAACTTCGAAGCAGTAGGACCGATCCTGCAAGGACTCAACAAACCAGTAAACGACCTGTCCCGCGGTTGCAGTGTAGAAGACGTCTACAAACTGGCACTGATCACAGCAGGACAAGCGGTGAACTAACACCTGATCCACTCACCATAACAGCAAAAAGAACCATACAAATTCATCAAAAAAGAGGTATGTGCCAACCAAAGCACATACCTCTTTTAAGTAAGCTCTTTTCTCAAAGATTGTTGTTATTTTCTAGTAAAAAGTCGGCAATTGGACTTTTTACTGCTTTCATACTCTATAGGGTGCAAGTAGTTTCTTAAGTTCGGCAGGGAAAAGAGCACGACAGTAAGGAAAATAACGGTTGATGTATCCATACGAAAAAGCAACAAAGTTTACGAGAAGAACCTTTAAGTATTCGACGTCGAAAGGGAAATTCCTTTGGGGGTCTGACCCCCAAAGGCTACTTTCTTTCTCCAAAAGCATGTATTATAATGCTAAAGGAATCATAAGTACGGAAGTAAAGAGGAGCAAAAAGGATTATGGTAGAACCAACAGAACCAACTTACGAGCTGGCGTTGCAGCTGTTGAAGCAGCCGAGCTGGCGAATTATAGATCAATCATCTTTGGGGGCAACCTTTCACGCATTGCAATCATTTGCGATGGATGACACACTATGCACCGCTGTTGGCAAAGGCCACAGTGAAGCAACATGCCGGACGTGGGTGCACCATAACACGGTTGTATTGGGTATTCAAGACACCCGCCTTCCTCATCTACAAGCAGGGATCGACTATTTAAACAGTCAAGGCTATGAAGTGATTGTCAGAAACTCAGGTGGACTGGCCGTCGTCTTGGACAAGGGCGTCCTGAACATTACCCTTGTTTTTCCGGAAGGGGAGAAGTCGATCGACATCAACCGAGGCTATGATGCAATGTGGGAGCTTACAAAACATATGTTCAGAGATATGCCGCATAACATGGAAGCGAAGGAAATTGTCGGTTCCTATTGCCCTGGCAGCTATGACCTTAGTATAGAAGATAAAAAATTTGCAGGTATTTCTCAACGCCGGATTCGTGGAGGGGTGGCTGTGCAAATTTATCTGTGCATCGATGGCAGTGGATCCAAACGTGCCGAAATGATCGGCGAATTCTATAGACGTTCCCTTAAAGGGGAGCAAACTAAGTTTGCCTTCCCGACCATTGTGCCAAATGTGATGGCTTCCCTAACAGAGCTGACAGGCCAGAACCTAACTGTGCCAGATGTGATGTTGCGTCTCCTGACTTCACTGAAGGAAATAAGCGGTACCATCTTCTCCAACACCCTGCAAGGACAGGAAATGAACTTGTACGAGCAATACTACGATAGAATCGTGGAACGGAACGAAAAAGTACTAGGAAAAAAATAAAAGGTGCCTGACCCCACTTTAACGCATTAACGTAAGTGGGGTCAGACCCCTTATCTCTATTCCGCCAGTTTCTCCAGATTACCATTACGGTCCATCATAAACTTGGATGGCACGTGTTCTTCTTCATCGAATAAGACGAGTTTGCGGGCGCGGTTCATGATTTTCATGAGTGTTTCGTAGTCTTCCTGGACGGTGACTTGTTCGTCTTGTAGCTTTTGGACCCGTTTCTCCAGTTCGCTGTTCGCACGCGCGAGTTCGTCATTTTCTTTTACTAATCTCTCATTTTCCTGTTGTAGAGCACTAGTATGGACGTTTGAGTGTTTCATGGTTTGTAAGAAAATTATCACCTGATCCATGGAAAGGGACGAGCCATTTCCACCGCCATAGCCCAGGTAGGAAGGCTGTGACTTCATCTCGGCTGCTCTTCTTTCCACCCTTGTTTGAGGGGCTGTCGCAGGCTGCTGGGACGGTTGTGGTGCATATGTTTCAAATGGCTCAAACGTTTCCTTCGGCTTTTCCTCCATCTGCTCCAACACAAACGGCAGTTCCTCATTCACCACCGTCTCAGGTGGCGTGTACAATAGCTTTTTCGTTGGCTGCCCGAGGGCACGCTGGCGTTGCTTTCGTTGCTTTTTCGCAAGCTGTAGCGCCTTTTCATAGTCATGGCGTACAACTGCGTTCCAGCGGAATCCACATGCAGCGGACGTACGGTTCAGTTTGTCGCCGACCTCCTCAAAGGCATTAAGCTGTGTGCTTCCTTCACGGACATGGCGCAGGACGGTTTCTGCCAACAACAAATCATTCTCTTCGGACCAAGCATCTTGACGATCTTTCATATATAATCCAACTCCCTTATCTAATCATCGTTCTGTCTATATTTTTGACGGAGAAAAAAATATTTATACATATTCATAGAAAAAATTACTAGATTGTTATCTGTCGGCATTTCGCCAAAAATCTCATAGAAACGAACTTGCATTGTCCATGGATTCCCTGTAAAATACCTTTTAGCTAACGAACGATAAAGTGATTCCAATCACTTTTTGAACAAGAAGGGCTATTTTCGAATTTTGTTGCTCCTACGTAAATGAAGGTAAACCGCACCTATACATTGCCGTCGTGCCCTTTTCTTTCATTGACAGAAAAGGCACTTGCAATGTTGTTTATATAAGTTCGTAAAAAGTCCAAAAAGCCGACTTTTTACATGTGAATAGCAACATAGCTTCAGAAAAGAGCCTAATAGAAAGGGCTGTGTAGAACCATGGCAAATGAGTTTCGCATTTGTGATGACTGCGACGCAACCAACGTGAAAACCCTCCTTCCTAAACTGAAAAAAGTGGATGACGGGGCATGTGTGGAAGTGGGCTGTCAATCCTACTGCGGGCCGGGAAGAAAAAAGTCGTTTGCATTCGTGAACAACCGTCCGGTATCCGCGCCAACCGAAGATGAACTGATCGAGAAAATTATGAAGAAACTAAAGAAATAAAAAATCGCCTCTGTATTCCTGCATAGGTGATTTTTTATTCGCCATTTCTTGAAAAACCAAGACTAAGTGGCTAAAAAGTAGGGTAAACCTTAAGAGATTGTAATGTAGCAAATGATAAAAAGCTTCCCCTATTAGTCGAAGTGCAGGGAGTTTGACTCCGGCTGGAGGTAGCGGTAGCTTGAGACCCCACAGGCGATGCCAAGGAGGCTCAAGTATCGCCCTTAGGATAAGCGAACACCGGGAACGAAGACTAACAGGTGTTAACCCAAACCCCATACAATCCATCCTTTTCTTGTAAAATATTTACGATATAATAGAGTTAGATAATATTATGCCGAAAATAAAGAGGTCAATGAAATGAGTTATGCAACCGAAAAACTGAGTGAAGAAAAGGTGTTTAAGGACCCCGTGCACAGATATGTCCATGTACGGGACAGGGTCGTTTGGGATTTGATCGGAACAAGGGAATTTCAGCGTTTGCGCAGGATCCGCCAGCTAGGAACCACCTATTTGACGTTCCATGGTGCCGAGCATAGTCGCCTCAACCACTCTTTGGGTGTGTATGAGATTGTTCGCCGCATCATCGATGATGGATTTGAGGGAAGACAAGACTGGAATCCGGATGATCGCCTGTTATGTCTGTGTGCGGCCTTGCTGCATGACTTGGGGCATGGTCCGTTTTCGCACTCCTTTGAAAAAGTATTCCATTTAGATCATGAGGACTTTACCCAAGCGATTATCCTTGGGGACACAGAAGTGAATGCCGTTCTTAAAAAAGTCCATAAGGATTTTCCGAAGGACGTGGCTGAAGTCATCGCAAAAACATATAAAAATAAATTGGTAGTCAGCATGATTTCCAGTCAGATTGATGCCGATAGGATGGACTATCTGCAGCGTGACGCTTATTTTACAGGTGTCAGCTACGGGCATTTCGATATGGAGCGTATCCTTCGTGTCATGCGCCCTCGGGAAGATCAGGTTGTTATCAAATCGAGCGGGATGCATGCGGTGGAAGACTATATCATGAGCCGCTACCAAATGTATTGGCAGGTTTATTTTCACCCCGTCACACGAAGTGCGGAAGTGATATTGACCAAGATCCTGCATCGTGCCAAACAATTACACCAAGATAACTACACATTCAAATTTCATCCTGTTCACTTTTACTCCCTTTTTGAGGAAGAAATTTCAGTTGAGGACTACATAAAGCTTGATGAAGCTGTGATTATGTATTATTTCCAATCCTGGCAGGAAGAAGAAGATTCGATATTAAGTGACTTATGTCGACGATTTATGAACAGGAATTTGTTTAAATACGTCGAATTTAATCCTAATAAGCAAATGATGGACTTGATGGAACTGACAAGTCTCTTTAAGAAAGCGGGCATCGACCCTGCATACTATCTAGTGGTGGACTCTTCCTCCGACCTGCCGTACGACTTTTATCGTCCGGGGGAAGAAGAGGAGCGCCTTCCGATTCACCTGCTTATGCCAAACGGGGATGTGCGTGAGCTATCAAGGGAATCTGAGATTGTGGATGCCATATCCGGCAAAAGAAGAACCGATCACAAGCTATATTTTCCACAAGACATGCTAGAAGATCTATCGTCTAAAAAAACGGTAAAGAGAAAAATCAGAGAGATACTAGGAATATAGGCAACGGATAAGGTTAGGAGATGAAAGGGTTTGTTGACAGATCACGCAAAATTAATGAAGGTGTTTGCATCGGCAGGAGAAGTCATCGGAAGAAAGAAACTACAGAAAATGGTGTATATCGCAAAAAAGCTGAACTACCCATTCTATGAAAAATACAATTTCCATTTCTATGGACCATATTCAGAAGAAGTGACACTAAGAGTAGAAGAACTCTGCAATCTAGGCTTCCTAAGCGAGCTCAAAGAGAACAAGGGTGGCTACTCCCAATATCGCTACTCCCTGACCGAAAATGGGGAAGAGTTCCTGACACATTATGACCTGGAAATGCCACACCTGAACGAATGCATGAGGCAGATGAACGAACAGAGCTCCCGCTTTTTAGAGCTTGTCTCCACTGTGCTGTTCTTTGAGAACCTGCCGCGGGAAGAGGTTAAGGAAAAAGTATTCACCTTGAAAAGCAAGCAGCGCTACACAGAGGAAGAAGTGGACGAGGCATACGAGTACATCGAGAGCCTGCGTGCATGCATCACACAATAGCATGTGTAAAAGCCCAAGAGGATGGTTGGATCCTTTTGGGCTTTTTGTTTTGGTCACGAAGGTGCGGAATACATTGGTCAAATTGTACCATTGTCACAATAACCACTGGAAAAGTTACAATCCTCTTCAGAAATGTCACAATAACCTTTAAAAAAGTTACAATAACCGCTAAAAAAGTCACAATAACCTGAATTCCACCTAATTTTCTACAGTGGATCTGCCTTGGGCTAGATAAAAAGCTTAACCTCACCACAAAAAGGGAATGTTACCTACAAAAAGCTTACAAAAAGAGGAGCAACATTCATATGGAGAAATGGACCCTTAGAGCACGGAAGGAAATCTGGTTTGTTCCAAGCCTGTATGCACTGGCAAGCATCATCCTTACAGCCATTATCATTTCCATCGATACTGTTTTTGCCGATTCCGTACAAAACTACCTTCCCAAAATATTCTTCACCAATGTAGACCTTAGCACGACCATCCTAAGCTCGATTGCAACAGCCATCCTCACGATGACGACCATCTCGTTTTCCACCATCATGGTGGTGCTGACCACCTATTCGAGTCAGTTCTCCCCGAGGACACTGCAGGATTTCATGACAGAAAAGACCACTCTGCGCGTACTTGGTGTGTTTGTAGGTTCTTTTATCTACACGGTTTCATCCTTGCTATTCATGAAAGATTGGCTGGATGATCAGCGGGTGCTGGCATCTGGTGTCGGGGTTATCCTCGCTGTCATCTGTGTCGGGTATTTCGTTTTCTTTATCCACCATGTGGCAAGGTCCATCCAGGTCAGCAAGCTGATCGAGCGGCTCATGAAAGAAGGCTTGATTTCACTAAAAAAGAAAAAGCTCCTTTATAAAGCGGGAAAAATCACCTTTGAAACTTTGCAATCACCAACAGACTACAAAGAAACGTTAGAACTCCAGCCAAAAGCGACCGGGTATATCCAGGTTATCGATATGGTAGGACTTACCCAAAAGGCAAAAGAGCACGGATTTCACCTCGTATTGAAAAAACGAATCGGTGATTTTGTGACCGAACGCAGCACGATTGCCACGGTTTATTTTACAAAAAAGCCTTCCAAGGAGCTCGATGTGACCGCCTACATAGAAGTAGGGGAGGAGCGGACGCCGTTGCAGGATGCAGAATTTGCACTTCAAAAACTTGCGGAAGTGGCGTTGCGTGCGATATCCCCTGGGATCAACGACCCGAACACCGCCAACAACTGCATCCGTTATATGAGCAGGCTATTGATAGAGTTCGGTGAAGTGGATGCAGAGGCCATTTCCTATCTGGATGAAAACAAAGATCAACGAGTCACCATCCCGCAACGCACATTCCAAGAGATCCTTTACACCGCCTTTTACCAGATTCGCATCTATGGAGAAAGAGATATTTCGGTGGTGCTAACGATACTGGAGTGCCTGATCCTGACCGCGGAGGGTAGCGAAAAGGCGATCCGGAACAAAATAAAGAACATGCATGAGTTTCTAGTGGGGAGCATCAAAGATCAATACTTTGAGCCGCTTGATATAAAAAAGATTGAGGAGAAGAAGGCGGTTTTAGAAGAGTTGTTAAAATAATTTTAGACAAATAGCTGTTGATTGCAGCAGCAGGCATAGACCCCACAGGCTCATCAAGCGCCCCGTGGAAAGTGAAGCAACGATAATCAACAGCAGTTTTCATCAGCGATAAAATAGTAAAAGGGATTCGAACGCAGTCCGAATCCCTCTAAAGCCAGTTACTTTATTGGTCGCTCAAACGCTTCCCGCCGACAGCATAATGGCCTTTTGTCATCTCTTCAATAAACACAACAATCTTATCTTCCGGGGCACCGGTTGTCTCGCTGACAGCCGTTGTCACCTTTTCCACCAATGCCTTTTTCTGTTCCTCGCTGCGTCCTTCTAGCATTTTCACTGTTACATATGGCATCACATGCACGCTCCTTTGGGCTTCTATTGTTTTTCCATCTCTCATAAATTATTGTATAATGAAAAGAAAAGCGCAAGTGGCAGGAACGCATCAGCCACTCTAGCGCGGTTACATAAAAGGTAAGGGGGCAAGAAGGATGGATCAGGAAAAGAAAAAGAAACCGATTGGCTTTAATATCATAAAAAATGACCCGACAGATGGGCACGGCGGATTCGGGATCGGGGCATTGAGCCTCGATAATGTGTCACCTGTATTTGTAGATGTGGAAGGCGGAGAAGCATTTGTCGACATCGGTGCGATGCATGCGCGCAGCACGGTAGAACGCGGCATCAAGTTCCTTCCGAATAAGGAGGATGTGCCGAACGGAAAACCGTACTGGCTTGTTTGGGTAACGATTGACCGCAAGCAAGAAGGACCGTATTATGCCGGTGTGACGGCGTGTGAAATGACGGTGGATCGTGAAATCCGCAGAGGCTACAAATCGCTTCCGGAGCATGTCAATAAAATGGATAAGTCGATGAAGCGCCACATCATGGTGGACCACATGGATGATCGCTCCAAAGCTATCCTGCAAAACTATCTGGAGTCACATGACAAAGGAATGTGGGAACGAGCATCAGAGGATCTGAAAAAAGGATTGGCTACAAACTAATTTGTCAAGAGCTTACCAAAAATAAAGTTGTGACATTTTTTTGAATGTTCGACTCTACCTACTTGAGTTATTACGACAAAAAAAGTAAACTTAACCTACATGTGTAGAACACATGGAAAGCTAGGACACCTAAAACCCCCGGGAGACATCCCGGGGGTTTTAACTTTTTCAGGATATTATTTATTTACCTCGTTTACTCCCTTTTGCGTTCCAGGTGTTTGCTTATCCTTAGGGCGGTGCTTGAGCCTCATCCCAACGATCGGGGGTCTCAAGCTACCGCTATCTCCCTAGGGAGTCTCACACCTTGCACTTCATTCAAAAGGGGGAATTACATCCAAGGCACAAACTTCTTCCACCACTTCTTCGGTGCTTCCTCTTTAGGACTTTCTTCCGGTGCAGTTTCTTCTGTCGAACCGTCATTCAAGTGGGCCATGCAATATTCCGTCGGCTCCGTTCCCTTTATATAGTAGCTCAACCGGGAAACAGGGCAGTCGCTTGTGGCAAGAAGTCCGCTTTGAGGATTGACCTGCACCCCGACGACGCCTTCTGTTGGAGCGAAAGCCATGACCGATTTGTTATCCAGGGCGCGTTCCATAAAGCCAGCCCACAGATTTTTCGCATAATGCTTTTCTTCCCAAAGTGTGATGGATTGGTCGCGGTCATAGCCTGTCCAGACAGCACTGACAAGCTGTGGCGTATACCCGATCATCCAGCTATCGGTTTCTGTAGAGCCAGACTTACCTGCATACGGCCTTGTCAGCTGGTCACGGATGGCATTTCCGGTGACTGCCATATAGCCGTTCAAGGCGGGATCGAACATTCCTGTCATCATATGGTTCAGTACAAACGTGACATCAGGATCCAACAGTTGTTTTGTTTCTTTTTCCCGCTCAAAAAGTACCTCCCCGCGATAATTCACTACTTTTTCAATAAAGACGGGCTTGACCGCTTTTCCTCCATTGGCAAACACACTGTAGGCATTGGCCATATCAAGCACCCGGACTGGGGAGGTCCCAAGTGCAAGTGATGGGACATCCTTCACCTGTGACTTGATACCAAGCTCTTTTGCCTGCTTTGTCAGCTCTTTCTCGCCAAGCAACAGATGCGTTTTTACGGCATAGATGTTATCCGACAAAGGTAGTGCTTGCATCATCGTCAACGTGTCGTTGGCATAATAGTTATTGAAATTGTGTGGCGTGTAGGTCGAGCGCCCTTCATCCACCTGGAAGGTCGTCACTTCACTCCGGAACCCGGTCGATGGGGTGAATCCTTGTTCAAGCGCCCGGTAATACAGTAGCGGCTTGAAGGTGGACCCTGGCTGTCTTTCCGCCTGCGTCACCCGGTTATAAGGGCTTTCTTCATAATCCCTTCCCCCGACAAGCGCCAGCACCCTGCCTGTTTTCGGGTCCATGGATACAAATCCGACCTGCATCGAGGACTCCGGATTGAACGTTTTCTCGACTTCTTCCTCGGCGATGGCCTGGAGTGCGGGATCCAAGGTGGTATAGATATGGAGTCCACCCATCTCCAACTCCTCTTGCAGGTTCAGTTCATTCCTGATAACAGCCCTTACCGCATCCTGAAAATAAGGAGCCATGAATTCTTTCGGCAAATGCTCACGATTGCCGTAGGTCAGTGGCTGTGCCAAAGCTCCCTCGACTGCCTCTTTCGTTAGGGAGCCGTTTTCCACCATGGAATTCAGGACCACTTGCTGCCTTTGGCTAGCCCGCTCGCTGTCCACATAAGGGGAAAATACCCCAGGACCTTTCGGAATTCCGGCAAGCATGCTTGCTTCTGACAACGTCAATTCTTTTGCAGGCTTGTTAAAATAGTAATAAGACGCCGATTCAATCCCATAAGCGCCATGGCCATAATAAATCGTATTCAAATAGCCCTCAAGGATCTCTTCCTTCGAGTAGTTGGCCTCAATTCTAATGGTATAAAGGGCCTCTTCCATTTTGCGCTTCCACGTCTTGTCATGCACAAGGAAAAGATTCCTCGCATACTGCTGGGAAATCGTGCTCGCCCCCTGAACCTTCGCGCGAGCCTTGATATCTGCTAGGATCGCACCGCCAATTCGCTTTGGATCAAAGCCATGATGGGTGAAAAAACGTCGATCTTCCACCGCGATCGTCGCATCGATCAAATAGGGAGAAATATCCTCAAGCGAAACCCAATATCGCTTTTCGCCACTATGAGCCTCCCCGATAATCGAGCCATCCTTGCTATAGATAATCGAAGACTGCGTCACAGAAAGGGGAGGGGCACCCTTAGATTTTGCATAAATCCACACACCGCCGAACAGCAGAAAGAAAGAGATTGATAGGATAATTCCAATAAAAAATAAAGCACGAACATATTTAATTACCTGCTGAAACCGGTCATTAGTGATTAACTCCACTTTTCTCAACCCCCTATCTGTTAGCGTGAGTATTAGTAATAAAAATAATTAATTTAGAACCCTAGTTGATTGCAGTGTAAGGCGCGCAGACTCCTCGAAAATGCTAACGCATTTTCTTCGTGCGATGAATCGCTCACGTAGCCTTCCTTGTCCAGCGGGAGGAAGGGACTTGGGAGACCCCGCAACGGAGTGAGGAGGCTCCCGGACCGCCCGCGGAAAGCGAAGCGCCTGGAACGGAAATCAACAGCTATATATAGAATCAAAATAATATAGTACATAAACAGTTTTTATTTCCTAGTATGAAATTCTTTGAACCTTTTTAAACATTTATGAAAAAATAAAATTAATACTTGAATTTTCGCTAGATTCATCTATACTTTTTTCTTGGTGATTAGAAAAGCGGAGGCAGTTTTTTGTGCACAGCCCGAGCAAGAAATCCCGATTAATCAATGTTTCATTTTTTATCGATAGGGAACGATAAAAACGAGCATTTAACGATAGAAACTAACGCTTATGGTCGCAAGTCAGATAGATCATTTTACTTTGGAAGGGAATGTTGTACAAAATGGAATTATGGTACACAGAATATCAAACAAAAAACTTCGGAATCACAGCGAAAATCAAACGCACTTTACATACAGAGCAGACGGAATTCCAAAAGCTTGATATGGTGGAAACAGAAGAGTTCGGCAACATGCTTGTATTGGACGGCATGGTAATGACGACACAAAAGGACGAGTTCGTTTACCACGAGATGGTGGCACACGTGCCATTATTCACTCACCCTAACCCGGAGAACGTGTTGGTTGTAGGTGGAGGAGACGGCGGTGTAATCCGTGAAGTCTTAAAGCACCCGAGCGTGAAAAAAGCGACACTTGTAGAAATCGACGGAAAAGTAATCGAGTACTCCAAAAAGTACCTTCCTGAAATTGCAGGGGAGCTAGAAAACGAACGCGTGGAAGTGAAGGTCGGCGACGGCTTCATGCACATCGCGGAAAGCGAAAACGAGTATGATGTCATCATGGTAGACTCCACGGAGCCAGTTGGACCAGCTGTAAACCTATTCACAAAAGGCTTCTACGCAGGAATCTCCAAAGCATTGAAAGAAGACGGTGTATTCGTAGCGCAAACGGACAACCCATGGTTCACACCAGAACTGATCACAACGGTACAACGCGACGTACGTGAAATCTTCCCGATTACACGCCTTTACATCGCAAACATCCCTACATACCCAAGCGGCATGTGGACATTTACCATCGGATCCAAAAAACACGACCCACTGGAAGTAAGCGAAGACCGCTTCCACGAAATCGAAACCAAATACTACACAAAAGACCTGCACAAAGCAGCATTCGCCCTACCAAAATTCGTTGCAGATTTAATCAAGTAACGCGGTAGAAGGTTAATAAGATAAAAGGGGTCTGACCCTCAACGCTTTAAAGCGCTAAGGGTCAGACCCCTTAAATAAATTTATCATAATAAGAGGGTTGTAAAAGAGATGCTTCAAGATAAAAATTGTCCCCCTGTTGATTGAAGTGCAGGGTGTGAGACTCCTACGGGAGGTAGCGGTAGACTTGAGACCCCGCAGGCAAAGCCGAGGAGGCTCAAGCACCGCCCCGTGGAAAGCGAACACTCGGAACGCAAATCAACAGGGAGTTAACCAGGTAAGTACTCTTTTCACGAAACCATACCCTCGATAAAGGAGGAACCCCCAATGCGTTTTGATGAAGCATATTCAGGCAACGTATTTATTAAAAGCCACCCAAGCTTTGAAGATAGCCAAGCAGTAATCTACGGCATGCCGATGGACTGGACCGTCAGCTACCGCCCGGGATCCCGCTTCGGTCCATCCCGTATCCGCGAAGTTTCGATCGGACTGGAAGAATACAGCCCGTACCTCGACCGCGAGCTAGAAGAAGTAAAATATTTCGATGCCGGCGATATCCCATTGCCATTCGGTAACCCACAAAAAAGCATCGAAATGATTGAAGAATACATCGATGGACTTTTAGAAAAAGACAAGTTCCCACTTGGAATGGGAGGGGAGCATCTTGTATCTTGGCCTGTCATCAAGGCGATGTACAAAAAGTATCCGGATCTTGCCATCATCCACATGGACGCTCACACAGACCTTCGTGACGACTATGAAGGCGAGCCGCTTTCCCACTCCACACCGATCAAGAAAGCAGCAAACCTGATCGGCCCGACGAATGTGTACTCATTCGGAATCCGTTCCGGCATGAAGGAAGAATTTCAATGGGCGAAGGAAGTGGGCATGCACATCTCCAAATTCGAAGTGCTTGAGCCATTAAAAGAAATCCTTCCGACACTTGCAGGCCGTCCGGTTTACGTAACGATCGACATCGACGTCCTTGATCCTGCACATGCGCCTGGAACAGGAACAGTGGATTGCGGTGGTATCACATCCCGTGAATTGCTTGCATCCATCCATGCAATCGCAGGCTCCGATGTGAATGTAGTTGGAGCGGACCTTGTGGAAGTTGCGCCAATCTATGACCCGTCCGAGCAGACTGCCAACACAGCGAGCAAACTGATCCGTGAAATGATTTTAGGTTGGGTGAAATAAGAGTTAGTGATTCAGCCCTGTTCTCTGAGCGCGAAAGTGCTTGGGGTATAGGGTTGTTTTTTGCTAAACATAAGGGTATTTAAGGTGGATTTTGCGAAGTATACTTGAGTTCTCATCTAAACCCTTCATAAGAATGTGGAATTCCGTCATACTGAGTGATAATCCCATTTCAACTCCTCAGTATCCCTTCACAAGCACCCATAATCCCGTCACAAACCAAATTGTCTCCCCTCATAAAGCAGACCGAAGACCATTTCTCCTCCCAAAATCCATCAATTTTCCCTTCCAATCCATATCCTCTATTGAACTCACGCCACTACTTGTTTTATACTATGAAGGTTATAGATAAATCGACGCGAACCAATAAGCGTAATAGATAAAAGGATGTGGGGCCAGATGGCTGACAATCAAAATCACTTAAAGATGCCGATAAAGGTGACGTTCCAGTCGGAAATAATACATGCGGATAATGACAGGGAATTTGTTGTGTTTGGAGCAGATGGTCAATACTACATAAAAGGTGAATCAGAATACATCGTCTTCTCAGAGGAACTCGAAGGGAAGGAGAAGGTCGATTGTTTTTATAAAATTACGGACAAAGAAGTACGCCTGAAGCGCTCAGGTGACATCAACATGCTGCAATCCTTCCGTGCCGGTGAAACGACAGAAGGAAGCTACCAGGGCGTTGGCGCAGGTTTCCAGTTTGAAACGGAAACCGAAAAAGTGGTCATGATGAAGGATCCCGAAAAGAAAAGAGGCTGTTTACAGCTCGATTATAAATTGAAGGTTCAAGACCAAATAACCGGTCAATACTTGATAACAATCAACTACGAGGAGGAACAGGCAAGATGAATATAGTAGAACAAGTACAAGAACGCCTGAAAGCCGAGATTAAAGCTTCCGTTCTGAAAGCAGGCTTGGCAACAGAAGAACAGATTCCGGACGTTGTACTGGAAACACCAAAAGATAAAGCAAACGGGGACTACTCCACCAATATGGCGATGCAGCTTGCACGTGTTTCGAAAAAAGCGCCACGCATGATTGCGGAAGAAATCGTGAAGAATTTCGACCAATCCAAAGCTTCCATTGAAAAGATTGATATCGCAGGGCCTGGCTTCATCAACTTTTACATGGATAATGCCTACCTTACAGAGCTAATCCCGACGATCCTGAATGAGGGATCCAACTACGGTCGTTCCAACGTCGGTAACGGTGAAAAGATCAATGTCGAGTTTGTTTCTGCAAACCCTACAGGCGACCTTCACCTTGGACATGCACGTGGCGCGGCAGTGGGGGATTCCCTATGTAATGTACTCGACAAGGCAGGCTACGAGGTAACACGCGAATATTACATCAATGACGCTGGTAACCAAATCAACAATTTGGCGCTTTCAGTTGAGGCACGTTACTTCCAAGCGCTTGGTCATGACATGGAAATGCCGGAAGATGGCTATCATGGAAAAGACATCATCGGGATCGGGCAGGCAATCGCAGATGAGTTCGGCGACCGTTTCGCCAACGAATCAGAAGAGGATCGCCGCAGCTTTTTCCGTGAATATGGCTTGAAATACGAAATGAAAAAATTGCAACAGGACTTAGAAGAGTTCCGCGTTCGTTTTGACGTATGGTATTCCGAGACTTCCCTATACAACAACGGAAAAATCGACGAGGCACTATCTACCCTTCGCGAACAGGGCCACATCTATGAAGAAGAAGGAGCGACATGGTTCCGCTCCACAGAATTTGGCGATGACAAAAACCGTGTATTAATTAAAAATGACGGCTCTTACACCTATCTGACGCCGGACATCGCCTACCATCAGGATAAACTGAAGCGTGGTCATGACAAGCTGATCAACATCTGGGGAGCAGACCACCACGGCTATATCCCTCGTATGAAGGCGGCAATCGAAGCATTAGGTTACGGAAAAGACGCACTGGAAGTGGAAATCATCCAACTTGTTCACCTTTTCCAAAACGGTGAAAAAATGAAAATGAGCAAGCGTACCGGTAAAGCGGTGACGATGCGTGACTTGATGGAAGAAGTGGGCTTGGATGCAGTACGTTACTTCTTTGCTATGCGTTCAGGCGATACGCATCTTGACTTCGACATGGACCTTGCCGTATCACAGTCCAACGAGAACCCGGTATTCTACGCACAATACGCGCACGCACGTATTTGCAGCATGCTTCGCCAAGGAGAAGAACAAGGCTTAAGCTTAGAAGGGGACTTCGCGCTTGAACACATCTCTTCTGAAAAAGAGATCGACCTTTTGAAAAAGCTAGGGGAATACCCACTTGCGGTAGCGGAAGCGGCAGAAAAACGCATCCCTCACCGTATCACGAACTACACATTCGAACTGGCATCCGCATTGCACAGCTTCTACAACGCGGAAAAAGTATTGGATCCTGACAACCAAGAAAAATCCAGAGCGCGTCTCGGTTTGATGAAAGCCGTTCAGACCACGCTGCAGGATGCACTTAAGCTGATCGGGGTTTCTGCACCTGAGAAGATGTAATCCCATAAAGCTCTCTACCTGATTTTAGAGTAGAGAGCTTTCTTTTGGCCAAAATAACTAACATAAGACAAAAACAACAAGGGAGTTTTCAACAATGAAAGAAAGCTTACTCGCACTTGCAACAGGCATGGTCGTAGGATTCCTCTTTGCCCTATTCCGCCTGCCAATCCCAGCACCACCCGTATTCTCCGGAATCGTAGGAATCGTCGGCATCTACCTCGGTTACCGCCTATTTACTTGGGTGGCTCCGATCTTTCAATCAGGCAACTAAAAAAGATCAAAAAGGGGTCTGACCCTCACCGCTTTAAAGCGCTGAGGGTCAGACCCCTTTTATCCCTTTACCACTCCACCGCACCACCGCTAATCCGCTTCACCCCTCGGATTTTTCCGATGTCTTCGCACAGCTGCAGTGCTGCTTCATCTTTCCTTTTTGCTTCTACCATAAAATCGACATCTTCCCCTAAGCCAACAACGACTTTCAAAAACTCCATCAGAAACTGCAGATTCACATAGTCCGCATGGTGCCGCAATTTCTTCTCCGAAATAGGGGAGGAGATATGTATCTTTGGAATGATGCCGATATCCTTCCACGTCGCATACACCCGTGGCAGCAACTCCTCCCATGATACAGAACTCGGATTGGCGTATTCATGATGGTAATCGAACGCAAGTGGGATCCCAAGCTCCTCGCACAGCACCAAGGTCTCCTCCGTTGTATAGGTCTTATCATCATTCTCAAGCGTCATCCTCGCCCGGACCTCATCAGGAAGCGCCACAATATTTTCACGGAATCGTTCCACCGCTTGCTCCTTATTTCCATACGCCCCACCTATGTGGATATTGATGGTGCCCTCATCCTCCAAGCCCATCGCCTTCAGCATCTCGTAATGGTAGACCATATCAATCACTGCATTCTCCGTGATATGCGGCTTATCGCTCGTGAACAGTGTAAACTGATTGGGATGAAAGCTCGAACGCATCCCATAGCGCTTCACTAAATCCCCGATCTCCTTGAACTCCTTTTCAAACTCACTGACAAAATCCCACTTCACATCCGGATGGGTGGCAAGCGGGACAATGGAGGAGGAGAAACGGAATACTTGGATTTCATGGGCGATGCAGAAATAGATGGTACGTAGCGTGTTCTTCAAATTTTCACGGGTCACCGAAAGCAGCTTATCCCTTCCCTCATCAGCAGACATCTTTTTATAACGTGTATATGTCAACGCCCTGGCAGGGGAGGCCTCCCAGAGCGTCCAAGACTGTGATACAAATCCAAAACGAATCCTCATGAAACAAGCGTCTCCTTTCAAAAAAATCACATCAACGGAGAAAGGAACTTAGAGAGCTGTTCCCGACTTTTATCCATAAATGAACGTTTCTGAATAAACTCAAGCGTCAGCTTTTCCGAATTATGAATGTCCTTGTGAATCTCCTCAACCGTTCTTTGGACGAATTCCTTATCAAATATCAAACAGTTAATTTCATTATTTAAAAATAGACTTCTCTTATCAAAATTTGCTGTTCCGATATCACAGGTGTGATCATCAATGACCATGATCTTTGCATGATAAAAACCAAGATAAAACCGGTATACTTCCGCACCGGCAGGAATGATTTCTTTAAAGTAAGGAAAGGCTGCATCCATGACAAGTGGATGATCAGCTTTTGCGGGAACAAGGATCGTGACTTTTACACCGCGACCGAGCGCAGCCAGAAGCTCATCCAACAACCGATCACTTGGAATGAAATAAGGGGTGCAAATAATGATCGATTTCTCCGCCCGTTGCATAAGGGTGACAAACGTTTCGGTTAATTTACTGCCATTGGTCGGTACAAGCTCGTGGGTAATCGGCCCTGATGTGGCAACGGGGTAGTAAGCATCTCCCCACTCACGGGAAGGAACGTCCCCGGCCTCTTCCCAGTTTTGGAGGAACTGTGATTGTAGGTCCTGTACACCCTCACCTTCAAGTTTCAGATGATAGTCCCGCCACACGCCGAACTTCGGATCCTGTCCCAGATATTCCTTTCCAATATTAAAACCGCCAACATATCCGATTTTTCCATCCACCACCGTAATTTTCCGATGGTTACGTTGATTGATACTGAAAAAGAAAAACGGAAATGCAGGCCTATGATGGAATTCCACTTCAATGCCATGTGATTTCAATTCTTTCACTGTGTCTTTTTTTACATCAAACGAACCAAAATAATCAAGAAGCAGCCGCACTTCAATGCCTTGATCTGCCTTTTCCTTTAAAATTGATAAAAACTCTTCACTTGCATGGTCGTTGCGGACCATGTAAAAAAGAGAGTGAATATGATGGCTGGCGTTGCGCATATCATGAAACAAATCTTTATAAAGCAGGTTTCCATCGGAATAAAGGAGGATGTCACCCTGTCTTTTTGGGAACTTCAATCTTTTTTCCTCTTTCAAATGCTTCTTTCGTCCTAAATGCAAATCAATCGCCAGCCAAGCGATAAATATTCCGATTGCCAATAACACATACAAAACTGCTTCCATGCTTATCCCTCCCGCTTACACGTCCATTTAGTTTTTACGTAAAACGGCAATCTTATCCTATAACTAATTACCCATACCCACATTCCTTGAAAATAAGCCACAGAATTTCAACTAAATGTGTTGACTGAATGCTCATTCAGTTATAAGATAAAGGTAAATTACTAAAGTTCTGAAAATTATATTCTTTCCAAACATTGAGGCTCTTTCGTAACAAAAAACACGCAAACGGCCGACAGTAAAAGGGGACACGAAAGGAGTGGAGAGATGTGAGTAACGGTTTATTGATCGCCAATTGGATTTTAACGATAATTGTAACCGCTTACGCAGTATCGCTATTTGTTTACTTGATCAGAACAAGGATTCAATTCATCAAGCTTGGTAAAAAAGTTGAATTCGACAATAAAGTAAAAGAACGATTAGAGAAAGTCTGGGTCAATGTTTTTGGCCAGAAAAAATTATTGAAGGATAAGAAAAGTGGAATCATCCACGTTATGTTCTTCTACGGATTCATCATGGTGCAACTGGGGGCCATTGACCTGATCATCAAAGGACTTGCTCCAAATGCGCATTTACCGCTTGGACCATTGTATCCGGCCTTTACATTTTTCCAAGAGCTTGTAACCTTGATGATTCTAGTAGCGGTGGTATGGGCCTTCCATCGTCGTTATGTGGAAAAATTAGTTCGCTTGAAAAGAGGCTTCAAGTCTGGGCTTGTCCTATTATTTATCGGGGGACTGATGCTGTCCGTACTATTTTCAAACGGAATGGGACTCATCTGGCATGACCATGGTTTGACATGGAGTGAGCCGGTGGCATCCTTATTCGCACTAATGTTCAGCTGGATCAACGAAACGGCTGCCATTGCATTATTCTATGTCGGCTGGTGGATCCATCTGTTATTCCTATTAACATTCTTGGTCTACGTGCCGCAATCCAAGCATGCGCATTTAATTGCAGGGCCAGCGAATGTATTTTTCCACCGTACAACCAACGCTGGGAAACTGGAAAAGATCGATTTTGAAGACGAAACACAAGAAACATTCGGTGTGGGGAAAGTGGAAGACTTCACCCAATACCAATTGATCGATATGTACGCATGTGTCGAATGTGGCCGCTGTACCAACATGTGTCCGGCTACAGGCACAGGAAAAATGCTTTCACCGATGGATTTGATCGTTAAAATCCGTGATCACCTGACGGACAAGGGAGCGGCCATCACGTCCAAATCCCCTTGGGTACCAACTTATGCGTTCAATAACACACAAGGAAATCAGCTTGCCATGGCGGCTGCCGGGAAAGGTGCACAAGAAAGCGCGGCAACGATTGAATACAGCCCGAGCCTGATCGGCGATGTCATCACAGAAGAAGAGATCTGGGCATGTACGACCTGTCGTAACTGTGAGGACCAATGTCCGGTAATGAACGAGCATGTCGATAAAATCATCGACCTACGCCGTTACCTGGTCCTTACAGAAGGAAAAATGGATGCCGATGCACAGCGTGCGATGACCAACATCGAACGCCAAGGAAATCCTTGGGGCCTGAACCGCAAAGAGCGCGAAAACTGGCGCGAAGCAGCACCAGAGGTAAGCATTCCAACCGTAAAAGAAATGAAAAAAGCAGGCGATGAGTTCGAGTATCTGTTCTGGGTAGGGTCCATGGGATCTTTCGATAATCGCTCCCAGAAGATCGCCATCTCTTTTGCAAAATTACTGAATGAAGCCGGCGTGAAATTCGCGATTCTCGGCAACAAGGAGAAGAACTCCGGAGATACGCCGCGCCGTCTAGGAAACGAATTCCTATTCCAGGAGCTTGCAACAAGCAACATCGCGGAATTCGAGAAAAACGAAGTCAAAAAAATCGTCACGATCGACCCGCATGCTTATAACATTTTCAAAAACGAGTACCCTGATTTCGGACTCGAAGCCGAAGTTTACCACCATACAGAAGTGTTGGCGGATCTTGTGAAAGAAGGCAAACTCACACCAGTACACGAGGTGAAAGAAACCATCACGTATCACGATTCTTGCTACCTCGGAAGATACAACGAAGTATACGAGCCGCCTCGTGACATCCTGAAAGCCATCCCAGGTGTAAAAGTGGTCGAAATGAACCGCAGCCGCGAAACGGGAATGTGCTGTGGAGCTGGTGGAGGACTCATGTGGATGGAAGAGGATACAGGCACACGCGTCAACGTCGCCCGTACCGAACAAGCACTCGAAGTCGCACCAAGCGTCATCAGCTCCGGCTGTCCATACTGCCTGACGATGCTTTCCGACGGCACGAAAGCGAAGGAAGTAGAAGAAAATGTCGGCACATATGACGTCGCAGAACTGCTTGAGCGCTCTGTCATCGGCGAAAAAAGAGAATTAGTATCTTAATAGAATAATAGATCCAAGCATAAAAGGTGTACGTAGTTTGCTGCGTGCACCATATGCTTTTCATCCAAACTGAGCGGTCGTTCAGTTTTTAAAACAGATTAATTGTAAGCGGTAACAAAGTGTTTGCGGGATTTCCCCTTATTGATTGGAGTGTAGGGGGTGAGACTCCTACGGGAGGAAGGGACAGGGAATACCCCTGAAGCGTTGTGAGGAGGCTTAAGCACCGCCACTAGGAAAGCGAACACCTGGAACGCAAAGCAACTGGGAGTCAAAGCGAATTTTTAAAAATAAAAAGGAGGAAATCAACCATGGGAAAAACAGTAATCGTTAGCGGAGTTCGTACACCAATCGGCCGATTTGCAGGAGGACTAAGCACCCTATCAGCCTCAGACCTTGGCGCTGTCGCCATCAAAGAAGCTTTATCAAGAGCAAGCGTATCAGGTGACCAAGTAGGCGAAGTCATCATGGGAACCGTCCTTCAAGGCGGCCAAGGCCAGCTTCCATCAAGGCAAGCTTCCCAAAAAGCCGGCCTCCCATGGGAAGTACGCACGGAAACCATCAACAAAGTATGCGCATCCGGCATGCGCAGTGTCACACTCGGCGACATCCTCATCCGCTCCGGTGAAGAAGAGGTCATCGTAGCGGGCGGAATGGAATCCATGAGCAACGCACCATATATGCTACCAAAAGCAAGATGGGGCCTTCGTATGGGCGACAGCACCGTGCAGGACTTGATGGTCCATGACGGCTTAACTTGTACCTTCACAGGCGTGCACATGGGGACATATGGAAACAGCGTGGCAAACGAAATGGAAATCACTCGAGAAGACCAGGATGCATGGGCATATAGGAGTCACCAGCGCGCCATTGAAGCAACAGAAAAGGGCACTTTTGATGCAGAAATCGTCCCAGTTTCCGTACCACAGCGAAAAGGGGACCAAATTGTCGTGAGTAAGGATGAGTCTCCGCGTAAAGATACATCCATTGAAAAACTCGCGAGCTTGCGACCGGCATTCGACCATGACGGGACTATCACAGCAGGAAATGCACCAGGCGTGAATGACGGAGCTAGTGCACTTGTGCTGATGAGCGAAGATCGTGCGGAAAAAGAAGGGAAGGAAGTGCTTGCGACCATCCTTGGTCATGCCTCCATCGCAGTGGAAGCAAAGGATTTCCCGAAGACTCCGGGACTTGTCATCACGGAACTTTTAAAGAAAACAGGAACAAAGCTTGAAGACATCGATCTTTTTGAAATTAACGAAGCCTTCGCGGCGGTTGCGTTGGCATCTGCAAATCTTGCAGGGCTTGATCTGGAGAAAGTGAATGTAAACGGCGGTGCAGTAGCACTTGGACATCCGATCGGAGCAAGTGGAGCACGTATCATCGTTTCGCTGATCCATGAGCTGAAGCGTCGCGGTGGTGGACTTGGGATTGCCTCCATCTGCTCAGGTGGCGGTCAGGGCGATGCAATTTTGATCCAAGTATAAGCAGAAATTTTTTAGGAGGAAATTGAACATGACAATTCAAAAAGTAATGGTGATCGGCGCAGGGCAGATGGGCTCAGGGATCGCGCAGG
The DNA here is from genome assembly GCF_038595065.1 of Sutcliffiella sp. FSL R7-0096. Taxonomy (NCBI): domain Bacteria; kingdom Bacillati; phylum Bacillota; class Bacilli; order Caryophanales; family Bacillaceae; genus Sutcliffiella; species Sutcliffiella sp. FSL R7-0096. The sequence goes on along the minus strand of NZ_CP152003.1, from coordinate 4,686,796 downwards.
TTTGTGCGATGGCCGGCTATGACGTATATATGAACGATTTGAAGCAGGAATTTTTGGACCGCGGGTTTGCGGGCATCACGAAAAATTTAAGCAGATCCGTGGACAAAGGCCGCATGACGGAGGACGAGAAAACCACCGTATTGGGTCGCCTGCAAACGACGACCGCCCTTGAAGATGCGAAGCATGTCGACATCGTCATTGAAGCGGCAGTCGAAAACATGGACATCAAAAAGAAGATTTTCGCAGAACTTGACCAGCACGCTCCAGCTCACACGATTTTAGCGACAAATACATCTTCGCTTCCTATCACAGAGATTGCGGCAGCAACGGGCAGACCTGAAAAGGTAATTGGGATGCACTTCATGAACCCGGTTCCTGTCATGAAGCTTGTCGAAATCATTCGCGGCTTGCAAACAGCAGACGAAGTATACGGTGCGATTGAAGATATGACGAAAAAGCTTTCCAAAGTGCCGGTGGAAGTGAACGACTTCCCAGGATTCGTATCCAACCGTGTGTTGATGCCAATGATCAACGAGGCAATTTTCACCGTTTACGAAGGTGTAGCAACGCCGGAGGCAATCGATGAAGTAATGAAGCTTGGCATGAACCATCCGATGGGGCCTTTGACACTTGCCGATTTTATCGGACTCGACACTTGCCTGTACATCATGGAAACCTTGCATGAAGGCTTTGGGGATGACAAATATCGTCCATGTCCATTGCTAAGAAAATATGTGAAAGCTGGCTGGCTGGGCCGCAAGACGGGCCGAGGATTTTATACGTACGAGACGTAATAGGGGCTTGATGGCAAGAGGTCACTGGAAAACGGAAAACTTTTAGCGATTGATAATTTCCAGCTGTGGATTGGAGCAAATACGAAGACTCCTGCGGGGGAGTAGCAACAATGTTGAGACCCGCAGGGCATAGCCCGAGGAGGCTCAAGGTCGCCCTCTAGATAAGCGAATCTACTTGCGGAAATCAACAGTGGTATTTATCCAACTACTAAAATTAACTACTTTTTCAGTAGCCTAGAGGACAAAGGGGAATTTTTTCAGACAGCAGGAGAGGGGACGAATGGCATGAATTTACGTTTTACAGAAGAGCAGGAAATGGTCCGGAAAATGGTGCGCGATTTCGCGGAAACAGAAATTGCACCTTTCGTGGAAAAAATGGAAGAGGGCGAATTCCCTCGTGAAATATTGAAGAAAATGGCGGACCTTGGCTTGATGGGAATGACAATCCCGGAAGAGTACGGCGGAGCGGGAATGGACTTTCCTTCCTACATCATCGCGATCAATGAGCTTTCCCGCGTGAGCGCAACAGTAGGAGTGATCCTTTCCGTGCACACGTCAGTCGGAACGAATCCGATTCTTTATTTTGGCACAGAGGAACAAAAACAGAAATATGTCACAAAGCTTGCTTCCGGCGAGTACCTTGGCGCGTTCTGTTTGACGGAGCCGAGTGCGGGATCTGATGCAGGGAGCCTCAAGACGCGTGCAGTAAAACAGGGTGACCACTATGTGCTGAACGGCGCGAAGGTATTCATCACAAACGGCGGGCAAGCAGACACGTACATCGTCTTTGCATCCACCAATCCGGAGCTTGGATCTAAGGGGGTTTCCGCATTCATCGTGGAAAAGGATACTCCGGGATTTGTCATCGGAAAAGATGAGCACAAGATGGGCTTGCACGGCTCCAAAACGGTCCAGCTGACGTTTGAAGATGCGAAGGTTCCTGCGGAAAATCTTTTAGGCGAAGAAGGGGAAGGCTTCAAAATTGCCATGGCCAACCTTGACGTTGGCCGAATCGGGATCGCGGCACAGTCCCTTGGGATAGCAGAAGCGGCAGTGCAGGCGGCAACAGCCTATGCAAAAGAACGCGTTCAGTTCGGTAAGCCAATCGCTGCACAGCAGGGTGTTTCTTTTAAACTGGCAGACATGGCGACTTCTGTTGAAGGTGCGAGATTGTTGACGTACCGCGCGGCAAACCTGCGGGCATTAGGCAAGCCTTGCGGTAAGGAAGCCTCCATGGCAAAACTTTTCGCATCACAGACGGCAATGAACGTGGCGATCGAGGCGGTCCAGGTGTTCGGTGGCTACGGCTACACGAAGGATTATCCGGTTGAGCGCTATTTCCGTGACGCGAAGGTTTGTGAGATCTATGAGGGTACGAGCGAGATTCAGAGAATGGTGATAGGGAAGCATTTGGTGAATTGATTGAGGTTGGATGAATTGGAGCGGGGTCTGCGATGGTGATTTTAGGTGACTTCAAAAGGAATGTAGGAATGTCCGAAGATTTGCGGAAGTTGTCCAAAGTTTTTCGATTCTTGTCCGAAGTTTTCGCAAAGTTGTCCAAAGATTCCACGAGATTGTCCAAACCGATTTTTCAATGGTCCAAACACACCACCAAAGTTGTCCGATCACGTTCATAGTTTGTCCGAATCACCTCCAAAAGAACATCAAAAGTGTCCGAAAGCCCTTTTCAAATGTCCGAACGGTTTTCAAGTGCACTTAAAATAGCAAAAAAACGAGAAAAAGTCGTAAAATTGACCACTAAACCATACCAACCGCCGTGCCCGGCCCCGCGATAAGCGAAACCCGGTGCCTGGTGCAGAAAGCAACGGCGTCTAAAAAACTAAATCATCGGGGGATGAAAAATATGAACTTTTTACTTTCTGAAGAGCATGAAATGATTCGCAAAATGGTCCGTGATTTTGCCAAGAACGAAGTGGAACCGACAGCAGCCGAGCGTGACGAGGAAGAGCGCTTTGATATGGATATTTTCAAAAAGATGGCGGACCTTGGTTTGACGGGAATCCCGTTTCCAGAGGAGTACGGCGGAATCGGCAGTGACTACCTGGCTTATTGCATCGCTGTAGAGGAATTATCCCGAGTATGTGCTTCCACAGGGGTAACCCTTTCCGCGCACACATCACTTGCGAGCTGGCCGATCTACAAGTACGGAACAGAAGAGCAGAAGCAGAAATACTTGGTGCCACTTGCACAAGGAACGAGCATTGGCGGATATGGGCTGACAGAACCAGGATCCGGATCTGATGCGGGTGGAATGCGTACAACGGCAAAGCTAGACGGCGACCATTATGTCCTGAACGGTTCAAAAATTTTCATCACAAACGGTGGAATCGCTGACATCTATGTGGTGTTTGCGGTGACAGATCCGTCCAGCAAGCATAAAGGAACGAGTGCATTCATCGTGGAAGCGGATTTCCCGGGCTTCAGCGTTGGGAAAAAAGAACAAAAGCTGGGCATTCGTTCTTCACCGACGACAGAAATCATTTTCGAAGACTGCCGCGTGCCGGTAGAAAACATGCTTGGAGCAGAGGGTGAAGGTTTCAAAGTTGCGATGACGACGCTTGATGGCGGACGTAACGGGATTGCTGCACAGGCTGTCGGGATTGCGCAAGGTGCACTTGATGCGGCCGTTGCATATGCCAAAGAGCGCGTTCAGTTCGGCAAGCCGATCGCAGCGCAGCAGGGTGTTTCTTTTAAACTGGCAGATATGGCGACAACGGTGGAAGCTTCAAGACTACTCACCTACCAGGCAGCTTGGAGAGAGTCCGAGGGCTTGAGCTATGGCTTGGAGTCTGCGATGTCCAAACTTTTCGCTGGAGACACGGCGATGAAGGTGACAACCGAGGCGGTTCAGGTATTCGGTGGCTACGGTTATACGAAGGACTATCCGGTGGAGCGCTATATGAGGGATGCGAAAATTACGCAAATTTATGAAGGAACACAAGAAATACAACGTCTCGTAATCTCCAGAATGCTTACTAAGTAAGTAGGTGACGGACAGGATGATGAAAAAACGTCAAGTACATGCATCCGTAAAAGACGAGCGGCTGATCGAGAAGCGCCGCGACCAGATGATCAAGGGGGCGGTGAGCCTTTTTAAAGAGAAGGGCTTCCACCGCACGACAACAAGGGAAATTGCGAAAGAGGCCGGTTTCAGCATCGGCACACTCTATGAATATATCAGAACGAAGGAAGATGTCCTTTACCTCGTCTGCGACCGGATTTATGACCAGGTGGGCGAGCGCCTGCAGCAGGAGCTCGACATGAAGCGGGGGAACCTGGAGAGCTTGAAGTCCGCGATCCGGTACTATTTTCGGGTGATGGATGAAATGCAGGATGAGGTCCTTGTCATGTATCAGGAGGCAAAATCGTTATCAAAAGATGCGCTTCCTTACGTGCTGAACAAGGAGCTTGCGATGGTGGCCATGTTTGAGCAGGTCATCCGTAACTGCATGACAGCAGAGGACATCGAAATGAAAGAACAGCAGATTCAATTGGTTGCCCATAACATTTTCGTACAGGGCCAGATGTGGGGATTCCGGCGCTGGGTGCTGCACAGGCACTTTGAGCTGGATACCTATATCGAGGGCCAGATTGAACTTTTAGTGCACGGAATTACAAAGGGGGAGAATGTGAAACATGGAAGTATATCGTCCAACTAACCATATTCGTTTTGTGACAGCTTCAAGTCTATTTGACGGGCATGACGCCTCGATCAACATCATGCGCCGCATCATCCAGGCGAGCGGTGCCGAGGTCATCCACCTTGGCCACAACCGTTCCGTGGAAGAGATCGTAAACGCGGCGATCCAGGAGGATGTGCAGGGAATCGCGATTTCCTCCTATCAGGGCGGACATGTCGAGTATTTTAAATACATGTATGATTTGCTGAAGGAAAAAGGTGCCTCTCACATCCGCATTTACGGCGGTGGCGGCGGGGTCATCATTCCTAGTGAAATAAAAGAACTGCATGCATACGGGATCGCTCGCATCTTTTCGCCGGAGGACGGCAGGGAGCATGGACTGCAAGGCATGATCAACTCGATGCTGAAGGATTGTGACTTTATGACGGTCAAATCCCTTGGCGATGAAGTGGAGCGCCTGGATGCCGATAATCATCAGGCGATTGCCAAACTGATTACCTTATCCGAACTGCAGGTGACTTCGGATGAAGAGGTGGCGGCAACGGCCCAAACAGCCCTTGCGAAGGTAAAAGAAAAGCAGAAAACCGTGCCGGTTCTTGGGATTACTGGTACAGGTGGTGCGGGGAAAAGCTCGCTTACCGATGAACTGATCCGTAGATTTATCAATGAAGTACCGGATAAGAAGGTGGCGATCTTGTCCATCGATCCGACGAAGCAGAAGACAGGTGGCGCATTGCTTGGAGACCGCATCCGCATGAACGCCATTTTTAACCCGCGTGTTTATATGCGTTCGCTTGCAACCCGTGGTTCTCGTTCCGAGCTTTCCTTGGCGATCCAAGATGCGATTGCTGTGACGAAGGCGGCAGGTTTTGACTTGATCATCGTCGAGACGAGTGGAATCGGGCAGGGGGATGCAGGGATAACAGAGATCTGCGACATCTCGATGTATGTGATGACAAGTGAGTTCGGTGCGCCATCTCAATTGGAAAAAATCGATATGATCGATTATGCAGACCTGATTGTCATCAATAAATTTGAGCGCAAAGGTTCTGAGGATGCGAAGCGCCAGGTACAAAAGCAGTACCAACGCAGCCGTCTTTTATGGGATAAAGAGCTTGATGAAATGCCGGTATATGGCACGATTGCGAGTCAGTTCAATGACTTGGGCACGAACACGCTTTTTGCCGCGTTGCTTGAGTTAATGAATGAGAAGACGGGTTCTTCTTATGCTAGCAGCCTGCCGACGTCCAAAGATGTGGAAAAACAGAATGTGATCATTCCGAATGACCGTCGCTATTATTTGCGTGAGATCAGTGACACGGTCCGCAATTATCATAAAATGGCTGCTGAGCAAGTCGAGTTGGCACGGAAATTGTTCCAGTTGGATGGGGCGATGGAAGCTGCCAGTGGAGTTGGAAACGAGGAGCTAGTGGCTTCGCTTGCCGAGCTTCGCCGTGAGTACGAGGAAAAATTGACTAGTGATTCACGCAAAATTTTAGCAGGCTGGGAAGAGAAGAAAAAGAAATATTCCGGTGACCAGTTTGTCACAAAAATCCGCGACAAAGAACTCATCACAAAGCTTACTACAAAGACTTTGTCCGGTTTGAAGATCCCGAAAGTGGTCCTGCCGAAGTATGTGGACTATGGGGAGATTTTGAAGTGGGTGTACCGCGAGAACGTCCCTGGGGAATTCCCTTATACGTCCGGTGTGTTCCCGTTCAAACGTGAGGGTGAAGATCCGAAGCGCCAATTTGCAGGAGAAGGAACGCCTGAGCGTACAAACCGCCGCTTCCATTATTTAAGTAAGGATGACGATGCGAAGCGCTTGAGTACGGCGTTCGACTCGGTTACATTATACGGAGAAGATCCGGCAGAACGTCCGGACATTTACGGAAAAGTCGGGAACAGCGGCGTGAGCATCTGTACCCTTGATGACATGAAAAAGTTATATGCAGGCTTTGATCTGTGTGCGCCAAGCACATCCGTTTCAATGACGATCAACGGTCCGGCACCTGTTATTTTGGCGATGTTCATGAACACGGCAATCGATCAGCAGGTGCAAAAGCGTGAAGAGGAACTTGGCCGTGTGTTATCGGTGGAAGAGTTTGCGGAAGTTCGTGCTGTGACCATGCAGACGGTGCGCGGAACGGTGCAGGCGGATATATTAAAAGAAGACCAAGGCCAGAATACGTGCATTTTTTCGACCGAGTTTGCGCTTCGTGTGATGGGGGATATCCAGCAGTACTTTATCGATAAAAAAGTGCGCAACTACTATTCGGTTTCGATTTCTGGTTACCATATTGCTGAAGCGGGTGCGAATCCGATCACCCAATTAGCGTTCACGCTTGCCAACGGCTTCACCTATGTCGAATATTACTTGAGTCGTGGCATGAAGATTGATGACTTTGCTCCGAACCTGTCATTCTTCTTCAGTAACGGATTGGATGCAGAGTACACGGTGATCGGTCGCGTGGCACGCCGTATCTGGGCAACGGTCATGAAAAATAAATATGGTGCCAATGAGCGCAGTCAGAAGCTGAAGTATCATATTCAGACGTCCGGTCGTTCCTTGCATGCCCAGGAAATCGACTTTAACGATATCCGTACGACGCTGCAGGCCTTGATGGCGCTTCAGGACAACTGTAATTCGTTGCATACGAATGCATATGATGAGGCAATAACGACGCCGACAGAAGAATCTGTGCGCCGTGCAATGGCGATTCAAATGATCATCACAAAAGAACACGGATTGGCGAAAAATGAGAATCCATTACAAGGTGCCTTTGTGGTGGAAGAGCTGACAGATCTTGTGGAAGAAATGGTGCTGCAAGAGTTTGAACGCCTGAATGACCGCGGTGGCGTGCTTGGTGCGATGGAGACGCAGTATCAGCGTGGGAAGATCCAGGATGAATCCATGTATTATGAGATGAAAAAGCATACGGGAGAGCTTCCAATCATCGGGGTGAACACGTATAAAAATCCTAATCCGCCTTCTGAAGACGATCTAAATGATATCGAGCTTGCACGCTCCACAGAAGAGGAGAAGCAAACGCAGATCCGAAACCTTGCAGCGTTCCAGGAGCGGAATGCCGCGGAAGTGGAAGAGGCTTTGAGCAGGCTGAAGCAAGTGGCAATCAGCGGCGGCAACATCTTCGAAGAATTGATGGAAACCGTCCGGGTCGCAAGCCTCGGCCAAATCACCACAGCCCTCTACGAAGTCGGCGGCCAATTTAGACGGAATATGTAACAACAAAAACATAAACCATATAGAATTCGACGTGGAGAAAGAAATACCTTTGGGGGTCTGACCCCCCTTTGTTGTTTTTTTCTCTTTTTTATACGTTTTTCATTTTTTTGAGGGAAAGATTTATTTTATGCTGGATTAAACATTGGTATTTTGTTTATAATGAGTGGTATGGATTTTTCTAGGAATTGCTATGAATATTGTCTTTTTACATATATAGAAAGGATGTGCAGACATTGGCATTAAACCATTTAACGGCAGAAGAAGTGCAAGAGATGTCATTGATCGAAATCGCTACTGCTTTATTTAACGAACAGAAGCAGTCTGTGACTTTTGGCGAACTAATTACGGAGATCAAGAAAATCACCGGTTTTACAGATGAAGATCTTAAAGGCAAGTTGTCTCAGTTCTATACAGACCTGAACATTGACGGCCGTTTCATTTGTATTGGAGAAAACCAATGGGGACTTCGTGCATGGTATCCTTATGATCAAATAGAAGAAGAAACAACTCCTCAGGTTAAAGCGAAATCCAAAAAGAAGAAGAAGGCCGCAGATGAGGACGATATCGATGCGGACGAATTCGATGAGTTGGATGAAGAAGAATTGGAATTCGATGATCTGGATGATTATGAAGAGGATGAAGTCGAAGAGGAAGACTTTGACGATGCCGATGATGATGATGATGATGATGCAGACGAAGATGATGACGAAGAGTTTGAAGAAGACCTGATCGAAGACGACGAGTACGAACTTGAAGACGATGAGGAAGAAGAAGTGGATGAGGACGAGGAAGAAAACCTTTAATCACTACTAGTAAACACTCCCCGGGACAAAACGCGGGGAGTGTTTTTTATTGAATCCACCAACAGTGGGAACATTTTCCTTTTTGATGCGTAGAAAAGGAAAAAGTAACCGAAGAGGGGGGGTATGGTGAAAAAACATACGACGTTAGGGAAAGTGACGTATTGGATTGGATTTCTTTTTTTCATTTTTGGGTTTTTTATCAGGTTTGAGATGCTGGACTACTTTGTCCTTGTGCCGAGCAGCTCGATAGCTACGGCCTATATTTTTATCGGCATTTCGCTCCTTTTATCGTCAAATTTCATGATTAAGGGGAAGAAGAGTGAAAATTCGTAAGTTGATTTCAGTCCTTGACTTTTCACCCTGTACTAGGTAGAATCTTTTTTGGGCTCCTTAAAAAAGGACACGTATGATTTGTTAAACATATACACGCTCCCCTTGCTGCAAATGCTGGCAAGTGGGGCGTTTTTTATTTTATTAGTGAATAAACATCCATATGCTGTACCTGAGAAATTAGGGGCAGCTTCATTTTTTAATGGCTGTTTTCGTAAACTTTGTTGCTATTACGTATTTTTAAACCATCCGTAATATTACTTACTGTCGTGCTCTTTTTGCTGGAACACAATTTATATGCATATCGAGAGTATCCAAGTTGTAAAAAGTCCAATTGCCGACTTTTTACTAGTGAATAGCAACAATCTTTGAGAAAAGAGCCTTTTTAATAAATGAATTTCGTGTTTTTAACTAATGATAAAAATGTTAAATGCCTCTCAAGAAGCATGTTCGTTACTTATTACTGTTTTTAAATAAAATTATTTCGAGGGGGAGACAGCATGACAAAGTATATTTTCGTAACAGGTGGCGTTGTGTCATCTCTAGGTAAAGGGATTACTGCTGCATCTTTAGGCAGATTGTTAAAAAATCGCGGATTGGACGTGACGATCCAGAAATTTGATCCATATATCAACGTGGACCCAGGTACGATGAGTCCTTATCAGCATGGTGAGGTATTCGTGACAGGTGACGGTGCGGAAACAGATTTGGACTTAGGTCACTATGAGCGTTTCATCGACATCAACCTGAACAAGTATTCCAACGTGACAACAGGGAAAATCTATTCCACTGTCCTGAAGAAAGAGCGCCGCGGCGATTACTTGGGCGGAACGGTTCAAGTTATCCCACACATCACAAACGAAATCAAAGAGCGCGTGTTCCGTGCTGGCCGTGAGACAAATGCAGACGTAGTCATCACAGAAATCGGCGGAACGGTTGGGGACATCGAGTCACTTCCATACTTAGAGGCAATCCGCCAAATCAAGAGTGACATAGGTCGTGACAACGTCATGTACATCCACTGTACGCTTGTTCCTTATATCCGTGTGGCAGGCGAGTTGAAAACAAAGCCTACACAGCACAGTGTAAAAGAACTTCGCGGACTCGGTATCCAGCCAAACATCATCGTATTGCGTTCAGAAATGCCGATCTCCCAAGACATGAAAGACAAGATTGCATTATTCTGTGATATCGACGAGAAGGCAGTCATCGAATCCATCGATGCCGACACGCTTTACGAAGTGCCACTAGCTTATCAGGCGCAAAACATGGACAACATCGTGGTGGACCATCTGAAGCTTGAGACAAAAGGGCAGGCAGACATGACCGAATGGACGGCACTTGTGAACAAGGTGAAAAACCTTTCCAAGAAAACGACAATCGCCCTTGTCGGAAAATATGTGGAGCTTCAGGATGCTTACCTATCTGTTGCAGAAGCGTTGCGTCATGCTGGTTATGAGTACGATGCAGATGTGAAAATCAACTGGATCAACTCCGAAGAAGTAACTGCTGAGAATGTGGAAGAGCTATTGAACAGTGCGGACGGAATCCTTGTACCAGGTGGTTTCGGCGACCGTGGAGTGGAAGGGAAAATAGAAGCGATCCGCTATGCGCGTGAGAACAAGGTGCCATTCTTCGGTATTTGCCTTGGCATGCAGCTTGCTTCTGTCGAGTTTGCGCGTAACGTTCTTGGATTTGAAGGCGCGCATTCCGCTGAACTTAACCCGGAAACGCCATATCCAGTCATCGACCTTTTACCAGAGCAAAAAGACATCGAGGACCTTGGCGGAACATTGCGCCTAGGACTATACCCTTGTAAGTTGAACGACGATTCCTTGGTACAAAAAGCTTACGCAGACGAAGTGGTCTATGAGCGCCACCGTCACCGCTATGAGTTCAACAACCAATATCGTCAACAAATGGAAGAGTACGGATTCATCTTCTCCGGTACAAGCCCTGACGGCCGCCTGGTAGAAGTAATTGAGATTAAAGACCACCCATGGTTCCTTGCATCCCAATTCCACCCAGAATTCTCTTCCAGACCAAACCGCCCACAACCGCTATTCCGCGACTTTGTGGCAGCATCTTTGAAAAATGCCGAGGTAATGGCGTAATTTTATAGACATACAAAAAGCTCAGAGTTCTAATGCTCTGAGCTTTTCAGATTGTTGAGAAACTATAAACTAGTTTGGTTATCTGTTGGAAGAGTTGATCTTCGTTGCAGGAGCTTCGCTTTCCGCGGGCAGTCCGGAAGCCTCCTCGGGCTACGCCCTGCGGGGTCTTCCATGTCCTTTCCTCCCGCAGGAGTCTTCGCTCCTTCCACTGCGATCAACTAGAGAATTTCATATTTTAAGCTTAGTCTACAAACTGAAAGCCCAGAGTTCTAATGCTCTGAGCTTTTTTTATGTGATTTTTATTTTTTATTCCGATTCGTAGTTTTGTATTTTTCACCTTTGCCATCATAGGTGATCCATTCCCCAACAGGTTCGCCCTTCTCGAAATACCCGGACCGCTTGATGGTCCCATCGGCACGATACCACTCCCAGTAGCCCTCTGGTTGATCATCCATCATTTTACCCTTTGACCACATTGTCTTTCCGTTTGCATGGTATTTTATCGTGTACCCATCGATCACTTCTGATTGCTTTTCCTTCACACCATTTTTGGACGCTACATCGCATTTTTCACTTTCCATCACGAACCTCCAACGATATTAGCAGGGCGAACACTTGGTTGCCACTCGTACAAACAGTGCTTATCCACCATATCTAGTAGTACGAAACCATTCTTCTCATAAAAATCCTTTAACTTCTCGCTGTCTGCCACACAGTCCAACCGGATCTTTGTATACCCACGCTTCTGTATATGTTGCTTGATCCAGTCCAATAGCTGATCACCAAGCCCCTCGCCTTTATGGTCCAGTGAGACGGCCAATTTGTGTAAATAGACGGTATCGGGGGATTCCTCTTGTCCCCAGAGGTGAATATCCCACTCCTCCTGTTGTGCTGATAGCATAAAGGTGGCCACAAGAGGACTTGCTACGCCCATGCTCTGATTGTTTGATTGGTAGAGCACCTTGTAAAAGTACCCCTTTGAAACGAGCTCTAAAATTTCGGCATCCTCAAGCCCGGTGAGGAGGAAGCTCCATTGCTTAGATCCCTTGCTCTTCAAATGGCTAGCCCGGCTCTTGAGCAAGTCCAATATGGACGGACCAGTTTCCGTCGAAGCTTTCTCGATTACTAAATTCTGATACAACACGCATCAAACCTCCCATGAAAAATAACAATAAAGGATTTTTTCGATAAAAAATTGGAAAACCCTTTAAACGAGAGGGGATTTTCATTTTCTGTCGGATTAAGCGGATACTGCATGGTTTTTGTTATTTAATGATATTCAAATGCCTCCGACTACTCCTGTTCTTCCAGTATCTCTTTCAATGTGAATGCCAGCCCATGGTAGACATATAGGGCCACCATGCTGGACGGAAAACCGAATCTATCCCCATCATCTCCAGGGATCAAAGGCTTCTTCAGTTTCATGTCGATATGTACATCGGCCAAATTTTCCAAGGTTTCAGCTTCTGCCGATTCTGTAGCATCAACCACTGTCGAAATTCCGACAATCTCAATGCCAAGCTCCTTCAATGCCTTTGCCGTATTGATTGCTTCTTCATCTGTCGAAAAACGGGACACAATCAACGCACGATCTGTATCGGTGAGATCGTGATAGCTGTCCAGGTCTGATAAAAGTTGAGCCCCTACAAGCGGCTCAGCTCCCACTGTAGCCTCCGCCTCGATCGCTTTCATTTCCTTCACTCCATGGACATAAATGCGTCCGTCCCCGACAGCCGCCTGAGCGAGTAACCTAGCCGCATCCTCAAAGGCAAACTCCTCACTCGAACCAATTCTATTAAACACACCCTGCAACTGCGTCGTAAAAATCTTCAACATCCTAACCATCACACTCCATCACCAAATAAATTACCTGAAATATCACTATTACCATTCCCCAAAAAACCAACAAAAAGAAGGCAGTACGACATGAAGGGCAAAAATCCTAGGGGGGTCTGACCCCTTTTCGTTCCTCTTATTCCTACAAATTTCGACACCAATCAAGTCGGCCGGGGCCTTCTATGTCAAGGGGGAAAGTCCTGCCGGGGTCTGACCCCTTTTGAAAATTTTCTCACTACCAAAAAATTTCCCGGTCGAAAAAGGAGGAAATAAGACTATTATAGTAGAATTAGGTGGGTGGATGGAAACGGATTGATTATATTTAGAAATGGGGTGTAGTGGTGGGTCAAAAATTACTGATTGTGGATGACCAGTATGGGATACGGATCTTGTTGAATGAAGTGTTCCAGAAGGAAGGTTATCAAACGTTTCAGGCAGCGAACGGTTACCAAGCATTAGATATCGTAGAAAAGCATTCACCGGACTTAGTATTGTTAGACATGAAGATCCCCGGGATGGACGGAATTGAGATTTTAAAGAGGCTAAAAGCGATCAATTCCGATATCCAAGTCATCATCATGACCGCTTATGGGGAGCTGGATATGATTCAAGAATCCAAGGATCTCGGAGCGATCACTCATTTTGCCAAACCATTCGATATTGACGAAATCAGAGATGCGGTACGCAAAAATATGCCGCGTCATTCGGTCTGAAACGCAAAAAATCTAACTGAATATTAAAACATTTAAGGTGTTATCGCTTACATGGGGAAACGGCATGCTACAACAGTTGCCGTTTTTCTTCATAGTTGATATGCTAGGTGTTGGATAAAAATCAACCGTCAAGTTTTGACTTTGTTCCTCACCTATACATAACTGGTTTTCCATTTGGTCAAGCTATTTTTATTATGGGTGATATTTTACAAACGGGAAAAACTTTTCGGAGTGAATATAATACGAAGGAGGATGTTATTATGCCTTTAGTTTCCATGACAGAAATGCTGAAAAAAGCAAATGCAGAAGGCTATGCAGTAGGTCAGTTCAACCTGAACAACCTAGAGTTCACACAAGCGATTCTACAAGCGGCACAGGAGGAGAATTCACCAGTTATCCTAGGTGTTTCTGAAGGTGCGGCTCGTTATATGGGTGGCTTCAAAACAATCGTAGCATTAGTTAAAGCGTTAATGGAAGAGTACGGTGTGACTGTACCTGTAGCGATTCACTTAGACCATGGTTCAAGCTATGAATCTTGTGCAAAAGCGATCCACGCTGGATTTACTTCTGTAATGATCGATGCTTCTCACCATCCATTTGAGGAGAACATTGAAACAACTTCTAAAGTTGTAGAATTAGCGCACTTCCACGGAGTTTCTGTTGAGGCAGAGCTTGGGGTAGTTGGTGGACAAGAAGATGACGTTATCGCTGATGGCGTAATCTATGCTGATCCACAAGAGTGTGAAGAGCTAGTAAAGCGCACAGGTATTGATTGCCTAGCTCCAGCTTTAGGTTCCGTACATGGTCCTTACAAAGGTGAACCGAACCTTGGCTTCAAAGAGATGGAAGACATCAACAACCGTGCTGGTGTTCCTCTAGTATTACACGGTGGAACTGGAATCCCTACGCATGACATCCAAAAAGCAATCTCTTTTGGGACTGCTAAAATCAACGTAAACACAGAAAACCAAATTGCATCTGCAAAAGCAGTTCGTGAAACACTTGCTGCAAAAACAGAAGAGTACGATCCTCGTAAATACCTAGGGCCTGCTCGCGACGCAATCAAAGATACAGTAAAAGGCAAAATGCGCGAATTTGGATCTTCCAACAAAGCGTAAATCATAGTTCCCCCTGTTGATTGAAGAGCAAGATGTAAGACTCCTGAGGGAGACAGCGGAAGCTTGAGACTCCGCAGGCGCAGCCGAGGAGACTCATCGCCCAAAGGATAAGCGAACACCTGGAACGGAAATCAACAGGAGTAACAACAGATACATTTATGTTTCAACCAACAAAATAATTCAACCAACAACAAGGCAACCATCACAGAACCGCCACACCAGGCGGTTTTGTTCTATTTTCAATGAAAGCGTAAACAATAAAGGCAAAAGGGAGAGACAAACATGAAATTTTTTATCGACACAGCGAACCTGGAAGAAATTAAAGAAGCGCACGCACTGGGGCTACTTGCGGGAGTAACGACAAATCCTAGTCTTGTGGCAAAAGAAAACATTTCATTCGAAGACCGTCTACGCGAAATCACTGCTTTTGTAGAAGGATCTGTCAGTGCGGAAGTCATTGCCCTTGATGCAGAAGGCATGATCGAAGAGGGGAAAGCACTTGCGGCAATCGCGCCGAACATCACGGTGAAAGTGCCGATGACTCCAGATGGATTGAAAGCGGTAAAAGCATTCAGCGACCTGAACATCAAAACCAATGTCACCCTCATTTTCAACGCAAATCAAGCATTGATGGCAGCGAGAGCGGGAGCTACTTATGTTTCTCCGTTCCTTGGACGCCTTGATGACATTGGACAAAATGGAATGGACCTTGTTTCCACCATTGCTGATATTTTCGCGGTCCACGATATCCCAACGGAAATCATCGCAGCATCCATCCGTCACCCGATGCACATTACGGAGGCTGCCCTAAAAGGTGCGCACATCGCGACCGTTCCTTACAAAGTGCTGATGCAGCTCTTCGGACACCCGTTAACAGACCAGGGCATCGAGAAGTTCTTGGCTGATTGGAATAACCGCCAGCAATAAATTTTATGGCTTTGTTAAAGTTAGTTGTTGATTATGACCTGTTTCTAGCTGGCGATTGGAGCAAAAGGCGTAGACTCCAGCGGGAGAGTAGCGACAATCTTGAGACCCCTCAAGTGTTGCGAGGAGGCTCAAGGTCGCCCCGCGGAAAGCGAAGCCTATTGCGGAAATCAACAGTGACGTTTAACACATCCAATTTTATTAAAGTTTGTTTGCCCCTGCACAGGATGCGGGGGTATTTTTTTATCGATTAAAATAAATTTCGACAAAAAAGATGTGTCGAATATAGGCGTATGGTATCAAATATTACGATTTGATAAAGAATCATGCTTTTTCATATATGAAAATAAATATTTCGTGTAAACTAATAGGTAACGTAAAATTTTACGATTGGTAATAATTGTGTATAATAGACAATAGCACTTTTGGAAACCAACCTCGCCTTGAAGGGAGAACTATATGGAAAAGTTAAAGATTCTTGGTGGTAATAAGTTAAATGGAACCGTACGCGTTAGTGGAGCGAAAAATAGTGCAGTGGCATTGATCCCTGCAACCATTCTAGCGGACTCACCCGTAACGATCGAAGGGTTACCGCAAATATCGGATGTAGAAATTTTAAGCAGCCTACTTGAGGAAATCGGCGGAAGCGTATCATTGGAAGGGGAAGACCTTACAGTCGACCCATCCAAAATGATTGCGATGCCTCTACCAAGCGGAAAAGTGAAAAAACTTCGTGCTTCCTATTATTTGATGGGAGCGATGCTTGGCCGCTTCAAAAAAGCGGTAGTCGGCCTGCCTGGTGGTTGTCATTTAGGCCCAAGACCGATTGATCAGCATATCAAAGGCTTCGAAGCACTTGGAGCAGAAGTTACAAACGAACAAGGCGCCATCTACCTTCGCGCTAAAGAGTTGAGAGGGGCACGCATTTACCTTGACGTGGTAAGTGTAGGCGCAACGATCAACATCATGCTGGCAGCAGTAAAGGCAAAAGGCAGAACCATCATTGAAAATGCTGCAAAAGAACCCGAAATCATTGATGTGGCAACCCTTCTAAGCAGCATGGGAGCAAAAATCAAAGGTGCCGGAACAGATGTCATCCGTATCGATGGTGTCGAAAACCTTCATGGTTGCAAACACACGATCATCCCTGACCGTATCGAAGCTGGTACATACATGATCATGGCTGCTGCAACTGGTGGCGAAATGATCATCGATAATGTCATCCCAACTCACTTGGAGCCACTTATTGCCAAGCTTCGTGAAATGGGCGTGCGCATCGATATCAACAACGACCAGGATCAGGTACTTGTCGTTCCTGGCGAAAAACTGAAGGCGGTCGACGTGAAAACGCTCGTCCATCCGGGTTTCCCGACCGACCTCCAGCAGCCGATGACAACCCTGCTGACAAAAGCAGAAGGAACAAGCATCGTGACCGACACGATCTATTCGGCCCGTTTCAAGCACGTGGATGAACTGCGTCGCATGAACGGCCAGATCAAAGTGGAAGGCCGCTCTGCCATCATCAACGGCCCTGTCCAACTGCAAGGCGCCAAAGTAAAGGCAAGCGACCTCCGTGCAGGAGCAGCACTTGTCATTGCAGGCCTCTTGGCTGACGGACTGACAGAAGTGACTGGCCTTGAGCATATCGACCGTGGCTACAGCCACCTCGAAGAAAAGCTTGAAGGACTAGGTGCAACCATCTGGCGCGAAAAGCTGACAGAAGAAGAAATCGAGCAAATGCAGAATTCATAATTTTATAAGAAAGAGGGAATCCGAGTGGGTTCCTTCTTTTTTTGCGTTGCCACCTGTGGACTGAGTGCAAGGTGAGAGACTTCGGCGGTAGGTTGAGCCCCCTGATGCGTTGTGAGAAGGCTCAAGCACCGCCACCCTGCAGAAAGCGTACACCCGGAACGGTAGGGAACAAGAGTTGTCCGGAAGTATCATATTTGGTTTTTTCATAATTCCACTTTCAAATCTCGACAATTGTGATATACTATTAACGAAAAGTATAGCACAATGCCTTTGGTTGCACAGACAACCTCCAGGCCTAACATAAAATAACTAGATTCATAGAACACAAAGGGAGTGGGACAAATGGAAAGAAGTTTATCCATGGAATTGATTCGAGTGACAGAAGCGGCAGCTTTATCATCTGCACGCTGGATGGGACGGGGAGACAAAGAAAGCGCGGACGGTGCGGCTACTTCCGCCATGCGTGACGTATTTGACACGGTGCCGATGAAAGGGACGGTCGTGATTGGTGAAGGGGAAATGGACGAAGCACCTATGCTCTATATCGGCGAAAAGCTTGGTACCGGCTATGGACCACGCGTCGACGTTGCGGTTGACCCGCTGGAAGGGACTAGCATCGTAGCATCAGGAGGCTGGAATGCACTGGCGGTACTTGCGATAGCCGATCACGGAAATCTTCTTCACGCCCCGGATATGTACATGGATAAAATAGCCGTAGGTCCTGCTGCGGTCGGGAAAATTGATATCAACGCTTCCGTCACAGATAACCTGAGAGCGGTCGCGGAAGCGAAAAACAAGGATATCGAAGACGTAGTGGCCGTCATATTGAACAGACCTCGCCACGAAAAGATCATCGCAGAACTTCGTGAAGCAGGCGCTCGCATCAAGCTGATTGATGATGGAGATGTTGCTGCAGCCATCAACACAGCGTTCGATCATACAGGCGTAGATATCCTGTTCGGTTCAGGTGGCGCACCGGAAGGCGTGATTGCTGCCGTTGCATTGAAATGTCTTGGGGGAGAAATCCAAGGAAAATTACTACCACAAAATGAAGAAGAATTAATCCGTTGCCGCAAGATGGGAATTGAAGACATCGATGCCGTCCTAAGAATGGAAGACCTTGTGCGTGGAGATGACGCGATTTTCGCTGCAACAGGCGTAACTGATGGTGAACTCCTTCGCGGAGTCCAGTTCAAAGGGACAAATGCAACTACCCACTCCGTTGTCATGCGTGCAAAATCAGGAACCGTCCGCTTCATCGACGGCCAGCATAACATCAAGAAAAAACCTAACTTGGTATTCAAGCCTTAATTGTAATTAGGTAATCAACAGGTGTCGATGAATATACTCACAAAACCGTAAATGGAACCTCCCATTTACGGTTTTCCAATATAAATACGTCAAAAAAACTACCCACTCCTCGAATAGTGTACTAGATGACCTACCATTATCGACAGATTTAGAGGAAATACAAGAATATTCCCCAGAAAATAAACGGAACAATCAAAGCTTGTCTACAGAAAATAGTTGCTTAAAAGGGCAATTTGTGGGTAAAATAAACAATACTACGAGTATTTATGCAAAATCTACCTTATATCTTCCTAGCGATTCTTCTACATTTTCTTCATAAGGAGAGTTTATCCCACAAACACGAGGGAATCAGTCCTCACTTGCATCCAATTCATTTATCCAAACAAAGTGAAGAGACTCGCCGTATTTCCCATCCTTCGAACTTAAATTCAGCTTGAATCAGTGTTGGAAGACTTACAATTCATACGACTGTTACAACAATTAAACGAATAGAGTGGTGTTTTCTTTTTATGGATTTAACTATTTCTCACTTAGAAAATTTAAAACTGAAAGAATTATACGAGTTTGCCCGTCAGCACAAGGTTTCCTACTACAGTAAACTGACGAAAAAAGAACTTATTTTTGCTATTTTAAAAGCTCAGGCTGAAAAAGACGGCCTGTTATTCATGGAAGGGGTTTTGGAAGTCATCCAATCGGAAGGCTTCGGTTTCCTACGTCCAATCAACTATTCTCCAAGCTCAGAAGACATCTATATTTCCGCATCACAAATCCGCCGTTTTGACCTTCGAAATGGGGACAAGGTGTCTGGAAAGGTTCGTCCTCCAAAAGAGAATGAGCGTTATTATGGACTTTTACATGTAGAAGCGGTGAACGGAGACGATCCAGAATCTGCAAAAGAACGTGTGCATTTCCCAGCTTTGACGCCTTTATATCCGGATCGCCAAATTGTGTTGGAAACAAAGCCTAAAGGCCTTTCCACACGTATCATGGACTTGATCGCACCGGTAGGTTTCGGTCAGCGTGGACTGATCGTTGCCCCTCCTAAAGCTGGTAAAACGATGCTGATCAAGGAAATTGCGAACAGCATCACGACAAATCATCCGGAAGCGGAACTGATTGTCCTTTTGATTGATGAACGCCCTGAGGAAGTAACAGACATCGAACGTTCCGTTGCTGGAGACGTGGTAAGCTCCACTTTTGATGAAGTGCCTGAAAACCATATCAAAGTGGCTGAGCTAGTATTGGAGCGTGCCCTTCGCCTTGTAGAGCACAAGCGTGACGTTATTATCCTGATGGACAGCATCACACGCTTGGCACGCGCTTACAACCTGGTCATCCCGCCAAGTGGACGCACACTTTCCGGTGGTATCGACCCAGCAGCATTCCACCGTCCAAAGCGTTTCTTCGGTGCTGCACGTAATATTGAAGAGGGTGGAAGCTTGACAATCCTTGCGACCGCACTTGTGGACACAGGTTCCCGGATGGATGATGTCATTTATGAGGAATTCAAAGGTACAGGTAACATGGAGCTGCATCTTGACCGTCAGCTTGCTGAACGCCGTATCTTCCCGGCCATCGACATCCGTCGCTCCGGTACGCGTAAAGAAGAGCTTCTTATTCCAAAAGATCATCTGGATAAGCTATGGGCCATCCGCAAAACGATGTCCGACTCCCCGGATTTTGCAGAGAAACTATTGCGTAGACTTCGCCAATCCAAGACAAATCAGGAATTCTTCGAAATGCTGGAAGAGGACCAAAAGGCTGGAACGGCAAAACGCTAACATTATAAAACTAATGCGCACCCTGCTACAGCTGGGTGCGTTTTGTATTGAGGTGGGGGAGGGGCGGAGTGTGTGACCAAAAGTAAATGTCCAAACCCAGTTCCACCACCTCAAAATCGAGCAAAAAACTAATGCTTTTCCCCCAAAAAAAATGAAGCATTCCCCAAGCCCAGCCCATCAACAGCCCCCACAAGGAAAACATTGGCTACCAAACCTTTGCATATAACTCCAAAAGTAATCTTGCAAAACGTGTCATAAGTTGATATAATTTCATCAGTGTGTTTTTAAGATAAGTGATGGCGACCCAAGTGGTTGGTATCATTTGAATGATAACTCTGTTTCGAAAGACTCAGGGCGAAAAGGAGATGACAAGAATGAAAGCTGGAATTCACCCGGATTACCGTAAAGTTGTATTCATGGACATCAACACTAGTTTCAAATTCATCACAGGTTCTACGATGAAAACAAACGAAACTATTGAATGGGAAGACGGTACTACTTACCCTCTAATCAAAGTTGAGATCTCTTCTGATTCTCACCCATTCTACACTGGACGTCAGAAGCATGCTGCTGCTGATGGACGTGTTGAGCGTTTCAACAAAAAATACGGCCTTAAGTAATAAAGTAAAACAGGCAGGTTATCCTATATCTTGCCTGTTTTTTTACTTCTATTTTTACATAATTCAGTGCTTAGGTTCAGGTCGCTAAGCACTTTTTATACGTAAAATTTTCAAAAAGGAGAGGCCGTTTATGTATGTAATGAAGCATTCCGGTTGGGTGGAAGCGATTTGTGGCAGCATGTTTTCGGGTAAATCTGAAGAATTGATTCGCCGCATGAGACGTTCCCAATTTGCCAAGCAGGAAATTCAAGTATTTAAGCCAGCCATCGATAACCGTTATAGTGATGAGGCTGTTGTTTCCCACAATGGAACCTCCATCATTGCCATGCCGGTACCAACATCGCAATCGATTTTGGACCAGGTAGAAGAGAATACGGATGTTGTCGGCATTGATGAAGTGCAATTTTTCGATGATCAAATTGTGGAAGTGGTACAGGAATTGGCCAACAAAGGCTACTGTGTCATTGTTGCTGGACTCGATCAGGACTTCCGTGGAGAGCCGTTCGGAAAAATGCCGGAGCTTTTGGCAATAGCAGAATCCGTCACAAAGCTGCAAGCGGTTTGTGCCGTCTGTGGATCCCCTGCAAGTCGTACACAACGTTTGATCAATGGTGAACCGGCTTGTTACGATGACCCAATCATTTTGGTGGGCGCTTCGGAATCATACGAACCTCGCTGTCGCCATCATCATGAAGTTCCTCACAAAGTGTCCGTACTGCAAGAAATGAAAAAATAACTAAGCTCTTTTCTCAAATATTGTAGCTATCATTAAGTAAAAAGTCGGGTTTTGGACTTTTTACCGCTTTAGTTCATCCAATATGCAAGTGTTCTATTTAATACAAGCAGGAAAAGAGCACGACAGTAACGTAGTCAACGGATGATACTAACATAAATAAGCACCATGTTTGCGAAAACAACCAATAATATTTCCTAAATTTAGTCTGTAAGAAATAAGAAGAAGAGGATACCCTAAGAAACAGGAGGTGTTTGCATGAAACATGCAGTCCTGTTACTGGTGATATGCTCTTTTTTTATTAGTGGATGCAGCGAAGATCGGCGCTTTGGCGCGAGGGAGGATTTCGCGGGAGAACGGTTGATTGGTGTGAGGAATGATAATCAAGAGGGCTTTTATAGACGAGACCTCGACACAGAAGACTACAACACCAACCAAAATCCAAATTTCCTTGATCTTTCAGAAGATCGCATCGACTATGGAGACGATCAAAATAAATTTGCCGAAGTGATTGAGATGAACAGCGACCTTAAACCTGGTTCCGTCTACATAACCGGGGACACGGCAAGAGTCACCGCCTTTGCGCCAAGCGGCATCTCAAAAAAAGAAAAGAAACGTGTGGAAAAAGAGCTCAAGGAAAAGTTTCTTGAGGTCACACCCCGCTACCACGTCAAACTGACAATTAAAGAAAGATAAGCATGACTCGTTCTGAATTTTTGGGACGGGTTTTTCTTTTTGGCTGTCAAAGTTAATTTCCTTAAATCCCATCCTCCTCCTATAACAATATGCGATATATCTTGAGTAATAATGGAACCTTTAAAACTCTTTGCGTTTCTTATTCGTCAAAATAGGGAAATGTAAAAAAAATCTAATTTAATTGGGTATCAGTTTAAAAGCTACCGTTTTTTGAAAAGGGTAAATATTGAGGGATGGTTAAAAGTTAATATTATTGGAGGGAATTGCCTTGATAAGTGATAACCGAGTTACGGTTTTAATACCGGCCTACAATCCGGATTATAAACTAATGGAACTAGTGAAAAAAATCGTAAAAAAAGGGTTTCAGCAAATATTAATTGTGAATGATGGAAGTAAAAGTGAGTGTGAACCTATATTTAATCAAATTAAAAAGATAGAACAGTGTACTATACTGGAACATGATGTGAATTATGGGAAAGGCCAGGCGTTGAAAACTGCTTTTTCATATTTTTTGGATACGTTCCCTGATAACCTTGGGTTGGTTACGGTAGATGCTGATGGACAACATGCAGTGGAGGATGTGGAGAAAGTCTCGCAGCGCCTTCGCGAATGTCCAGATTGCCTCGTGCTGGGCGTAAGGGATTTTTCAGGCGAGGATATTCCGTTCAGAAGCAGGTTTGGGAATATGTTAACTAAAGGAGTGGCGCGTTTCGCTTGTGGAATAAAAATCACGGATACCCAAACAGGATTGCGGGGAATACCATCTCATTTTGTTAGGAAACTGCTTTCTGTTGCTGGTCAAAGATATGAATTCGAAATGAATATGTTAGTGGAGTGCAAACCTAATAATGTAGAGATAGAAGAAGTTAAAATCCAAACGATCTATATTGAAGAAAATGAATCTTCCCACTTTAATCCTATAAAGGATTCCATCCGGATATATGCAGTGTTTTTGAAATTTGCTTTCTCGTCGGCTCTTTCATTCATATTGGACATCGCATTATTTGCTCTTTTTGTCATGATATTAAATGGTATTTTCATAGAGTCATATATAATTATAGCAACTGTAATAGCGCGTGTTCTTTCAGCGTTATTCAATTATACTGTTAATAGAAAAGTGGTATTCAAGTCTACAAGCTCCCATACGCTTATAAAGTATTTTGCTCTGGCAGTTGCTCAAATGCTTGCCTCGGCCGGTGGAGTGTTTTTAATATATGAGGCAATCGGATTTGGGGAAGTTGGAATTAAAGTCATCGTTGATGGTATTCTATTCTTAATCAGTTATGTTATCCAAAGAGAATGGGTATTTAAGAGAAAATATGAATTAGGTGCAGGTTAATGTTGGTTACTTCAATGTTTTATTTTTCCGTTTTGTTTTTATCATTTATCGGGTGGGGGATCCTCTCCGCCCATAAGTTAAAACTTCATCAGGCTGTTATTCCATTGTTTATTTTTTCCGGAATGACGGCCATCTTGTTTGTTTCCGGTTTGCTGAATGTCATGCCATTCATGGTCTTTCTTCTTTTTATTGGTGGCATTGGTCTATGTCTTTATTACTTTTACTTGTTCATAATCAAAAAGGGAAAAGTGGTAATGAGAGTTGCCCCTTCAACCATTTTTTTCTTTTTAGCAGTAATGATATTGATAGTATTCTTAAGAGGGACTATACATACTCATTACGATGATTTCAGTCATTGGGGACTGATCGTTAAAGAAATGTTTCAGGTTAATGGGTTACCGGATGGCCGTACGATTATAAGTTTTACTAATTACCCTCCGGGGAGCGCGACATTTGTTTATTATGTATTGTCGATAACAGGTTACTCCGAGAGCTACGCCTTCATGGCTCAAGGCTTTCTGATCGTAGCCAGTCTGACAGTCCTTTTTATTTTTTCCAGCTGGAATCGCCCGGGAGTCATCATTACTGCCTTAGCTGCCTCATTGACTCTGTTCAGTATCAATGGTAACTACATTTATACACTTTTAGTGGACGGCCTGCTTGGTGTGGTGGCATTTGCAATTTCAGTCATAGCATATTATTACCGAAAAGATTGGAAAAAAGGGTTACTTGCCAATACTCCAATCCTTATCATGCTTCTACTCATTAAAGACAGCGGAAAGGTTTTCTTCCTGTTCAATCTGGTGATAATCTTTTGGTTTGCACACTTTTATTATCTGAAAGGTAAAATCCTTAAAAAAGAAAACATTCGTATAGCCCTATTGATGCTAGTGTTTGCGGCATTTTTGCCTCTTTCTTTGAATTTCTTGTGGGGGCAATATGTAGATATAGCTTATCAAAATAATCATTACAATAAATTCACCGTCGACAGGGGAAAAATACTCAATAACGATAAGACGGAAGAGTTCAAAGGAAATCTAGCGCCAATGATCATCAATGCTGCTACCGATAGGAATAATAGCGGAATCAAACACATGTTGATTTTGAATGGTCTTGCGTTGGCTACAATCATAATCTATTCAATCGTGCATAGACAATTGGCCAGTCGATTAATATCAATAACTTTTTTTGTAAACAGCATCTATATATTTTATATATTCACCTTGTATTTGATGTACTTATTTTTAATGCCAGAAAACGAAGCAGTAAGACTTGCCGGCTTCAACCGGTATTTGATGACGATACTGGTATATTGTATAGGTATTTTGATGGTTGCATTATCCCAAGTATGGCTGACTTGGATAAAAGAACGCAAGAACATTAGTAGAATAGGAGCAGTAATTGTACTTGTAATGGTATTTATGTATCCGCAATGGGGGGGTATGCAGTCAATTGTCTTAAACAAGCCTGACGCTTCCGATTCCATCCGTCTGGGAATCAAGGATCAGTATAAACAAATTTTAAGGGATGCACCAACTAATCCACAAGTCTTTTACTATAGTCCCGACAGCTTCGATGACAGGGGTTTCCTTGACTATGTCTTGCGTTTTGAACAAACCAATCATAAATTTACAGTACTCAGAAGTATCGAAACCGACGAGGAGGAAACTTCGTTCATAAATAGAATAAAATCATCTGAGTATTTTGTGTTGGTAGGGAAAGATGAACGATCAGAAATATTACTGGAGGACTTTAGAACGGAGAAGAGTACTTCAGGTGTCTACCGGATCAATTTTCAGGAAGATAAAGTGGAACTTGAGCCGATCAAATAAGTCATCCCTAAAGAGGATATTCAGCAATTAAGCGTATTTCCATCTTGCTATATAATGATGGTTTTGACGCGCCATCTAACCTATACTATAATTAGAATGTTGTAGATATAAAATAATTGCAGAGTTTATCTGTATACATTATAGAGGTGAATGCACGTGTTTGATCGTTTGCAGGCAGTAGAGATGCGTTACGAGAAATTGACGGAGCTATTGAGTGATCCGGAAGTCATCAGCGATACGAAAAAGCTGCGCGAGTACTCTAAAGAGCAGTCCGATATTCAGGAGACAGTGGAAGCGTACCGTGAGTACAAAGCTGTCAAGGAGCAGCTGGACGATGCGAAAGCGATGCTTGAGGATAAATTGGACGCCGATATGCGCGAGATGGTGAAAGAGGAAATTTCTGAGCTTGAAGAGCAACAGGAAAGCTTGGCAGAGCGCCTACATATTCTTCTTTTGCCAAAAGATCCGAACGACGACAAGAACGTAATCATGGAGATCCGCGGAGCAGCGGGTGGAGATGAGGCGGCGCTGTTTGCAGGCGATCTATACCGCATGTACAGCCGATATGCCGAGGCCCAAGGCTGGAAAACAGAAGTGATGGAAGCGGCGTCCACTGGTGTCGGAGGCTACAAGGAGATCATTTTCATGATCACTGGTAAAGGGGCATACTCCAAGCTGAAATTTGAAAATGGCGCACACCGTGTGCAACGTGTTCCGGAAACGGAGTCCGGCGGCCGAATTCACACTTCAACTGCGACGGTTGCTGTATTACCTGAGGCGGAAGAAGTCGAGATCGAAATCCATGACAAGGATATCCGCGTGGATACATTCGCATCGAGTGGGCCAGGGGGACAATCCGTTAATACGACGATGTCTGCCGTTCGTCTGACACATATCCCGACAAACACGGTGGTTTCCTGTCAAGACGAAAAATCACAGATCAAAAATAAAGAAAAAGCGATGAAAGTTCTTCGTGCCCGTGTGTACGATAAGTTCCAACGTGAAGTACAAGCTGAATATGATGCGAACCGTAAGCAGGCGGTAGGTACCGGTGACCGCTCCGAGCGAATTCGTACGTACAACTTCCCGCAAAATCGTGTAACCGATCACCGTATCGGCCTGACCATTCAAAAACTTGATCAGATCCTCCAAGGAAAGCTTCAAGAAGTCATTGACGCACTGATCATGGAAGACCAAGCGCTAAGAATGGAACAGATGGAGAAATGATGAAGGCCATGAAGGTGTACGAAGCCCTGAACTGGGCTTCTTCTTTTTTAAAAAAGAACGATCGCGACGAAAATGCGGGAGAATTATTGTTGCGACACCATATGAAACTGGATCGTGCCCAGCTTTTTAGTAGAATGCAAGAAATGATGCCGATGGAGATGCAAAGCTCTTTCATTTTCAACGTGCATAAACATGTAGCTGGAATTCCAGTGCAGTACTTGATGGGAAAAGAGGAATTCTACGGCCGAAGCTTTTTTGTAAGTGAAGAAGTGTTGATTCCAAGGCCGGAGACAGAAGAGCTTGTTGTCGGCGTGTTGGACCGGGTGAAAAAACATTTTGGTGCTGGCTTTGAAGGTGCTGGTGAAAAATTGAGCGTCGTGGATGTCGGGACAGGCAGTGGCGCCATTGCGATCACATTGGCGCTGGAAAATAGCCGTCTTTCGGTGAAGGCAACGGATATCGCCGGTGAATCCCTGGAAGTGGCAATGGATAATGCGGAAGCATTGGAGGCGGATGTAGAGTTTCTTCAAGGGGACTTGCTT
This sequence comes from Sutcliffiella sp. FSL R7-0096, assembly GCF_038595065.1. Lineage (NCBI taxonomy): Bacteria > Bacillati > Bacillota > Bacilli > Caryophanales > Bacillaceae > Sutcliffiella > Sutcliffiella sp. FSL R7-0096. The sequence goes on along the minus strand of NZ_CP152003.1, from coordinate 4,659,422 downwards.
CTTCCATTCATCGAACAAGATATCAAGGTGGATGTGGTCGTTTCCAATCCGCCGTATATTCCGCAAAAGGAATATGAGGGATTATCGACGGTCGTGAAGGATTTTGAACCGTACCGCGCATTGGTTGGCGGTGTGTCAGGCTTGGAATTCTATGAGCGTTTCATGGACGAGCTTCCAAAAGTGCTGAAAGAGCGGGCAATTGTGGCGTTTGAAGTAGGCATGGGACAAGGTGAAGATGTGAAAGCGTTGCTGGAAAAGACATTTCCTCATGCGACGGTGGAGGTTGTGCTCGACATCAACGGAAAAGACCGGATGGTATTTGCTGAGATAGGCTAATTGGAGACAGGTTGTCTGATTGGGTCCAAGTAAATAGAAGAAGGGAGCTGCACCTTGCTGCGGCTGGTTTGGGCAAGGTGTGGTTGTTTATCGGTCGGCGGAAGCGTTTGGGTTTTCACGCCCCAGATTTATGCTTCCATCATAGCTCCGTCTTCCTGCTGAGGTCTGGCAAGTGTCAGGCCTCTATTTGTTTTTTCTTCAACGAACTTCACAAAAGCTTGGCGGATTTCTTCCTTTTTTTCCGCTGTGCATAAATTTATCAACTGGGATAGGTTCGAATCATAAGAGATTGAGCGATGGTAGTGATGATAAAAGACTTTGCCGGTCATCCATCTGCCGCCTACCAATATTTCGAAAACGATGGGAATGCTGATGTGATTGAACGCACCCTTCATTTCTCCAATGCGAAATGCTTCAATGTTGCAAGTAAACGATCTCATAAAACTATTCTTCCTTTCCTAAAATATAAAAATCTAAAGTAACACGTCCTATTCATATACCCGCTCCCACCACCCTTAAAACCTCCAAACTAGCAAACTACCAAAACCTCCATTCAGTTGCTGGGGTTTCGACGTGGAAGGGGAAAATCCTTTGAGGGTCTGACCCCTTTTTTCTTTTTTAAATTTTTTTTTTAGTTTTATCTCTCAACTTTTTGCATTTTAGTAGTTTAGGATTTTTGGTTTTTGCCTAGACTGTTTGCTAGAGGGGAGTTGGGGGATATGTTGAAGAAAAATAAAATCACTTTATATATAGTATTACTTTTTGTGGGGGCTTATCTTTCGCTTTTGGGAGAGCAGGCGACGGCTGGAGCGGACGTGAAGAATGGTGCGATGGTGATTCCGGATGAGGCGATCAGGCTTCGTATCTTGGCCAATAGTGATGACGAGCAGGATCAGGAGTTGAAGCGGAAGATCCGTGACCGTGTGAACGAGGAGATCACGGTTTGGGTGGAAGGGTTGACTTCGATGGAGAATGCGCGCGAAGTGATCACTGGCAACATGGATGAGATTGAACAAATCGTGGAAGAAGTTATGGTGGAAGAGGGCATGGTTCAGAACTATGACGTTGATTTTGGCAGAGTGGACTTTCCAACTAAAATGTACGGCAAATTCATCTATCCTGCTGGAGATTATGAGGCGATCCTGATTACGCTTGGAAAAGGTACGGGAGCCAACTGGTGGTGCGTACTATTCCCGCCATTATGCTTCTTGGACTTTTCAAACGGCGAAGCAACTGCAAGTCCATTTGAAGAAGAAGAGACTGCTGAAGTAGCGTCTGTAACAGCAGAGGCCGATACATCAACAGAAAAAACACAAGAATTTGTCGTTGACGAGGAACCTGAAGAAGTAGAGGTACAGTTCTTTCTAGTAGAACTTCTATCTTCTCTATGGAATAAAATTGCTGGATAAGGTTCTACTTTTTCACCCATCTCAATAGAGTAGTAATAGAAAAATTACTAGTTGAGGTGAAGAAAAATGAAAATATTGCGGTCTGCAACACAGGACGACCTTTGGGCATTACAGGTATTTTTAAGAAGAGCCAATATACATGTGGTTGGTTTGGAAGATAAAATAGGGGATTTTATTATTCTGGAAGAAGAGAATGAGGGTATTTGTGGAACAATAGGAATAGAAACGTATGGAAATACAGGGTTGTTGAGATCTCTCGTCATCGGGCCGGCTGTCAAACAGTTTCAGCTATTACAGATGTTCGAGCACACCCAACAGCATGCTAGGAAAAAGGGTCTTGAGCAGCTCTACCTAGTTACCAACAAAAACAACTTCATACAATTTTTCGAACTGCTCAACTTCTATCCACAACCTATACACACAGCACCACAAACCATGCTCGCATCCGACTTCTTCAGCGAAATCACCCAACAAGCGGACTGCACCTTGATGGTATGTGAACTATAAAGGGGTCAGACCCCTTTCACTGAGCTAACGCATTAACGCATAGCGGGTCAGACCCCTTTCATTGAGCTAACGCACTAACGCACAGCGGGTCAGACCCCCTTTTTGACCCCCTTTTTATCCTTTAAATCCACAAAGTTATCCACGGAATGGACAGGCTTTATCCACAGTTTGTGGATAAGGCTTGTGTTATTTGTGGAAGTTCTTTATACTTTCAGGAGAAAAACCTTACATATTCACATGTTAATAGATTGTAGAATGAGGGATTAGTGATGAATACAAAATTATGGGCTGTGGATAAAGATAATCCAATTAAACATAGTTATCCACAGATTAAGGAGGCTGCCGACCTTTTACAACAGGGGGAAGTGGTGGCATTTCCGACGGAGACGGTGTATGGACTTGGTGCCAATGCCTTGTCAGATCAGGCTGTACTAAAGATTTTTGAAGCAAAGGGGCGTCCAAGTGACAACCCGTTGATTGTGCATATAACGAACCGAGAGCAACTCACAGGACTTGTGGATAACTTGACGCAGACTGCCCATAAATTGATTGACGCTTTCTGGCCGGGGCCATTGACGCTGGTTCTCCCTAAGAAGGAAGGGGTATCGCAATATGTGACGGCAGGCCTTGATACACTTGCTGTCCGGATGCCGGATCACCCGGTGGCACTTGCATTGATGGAGGTTTCTGGCCTGCCGCTCGCTGCTCCGAGCGCCAACTTGTCCGGTAAGCCAAGCCCTACCACCGCGAAACATGTGGAGGAGGATCTCATCCACAAGATATCCGGAATTGTGGATGGTGGCGCAACAGGAGTGGGTTTGGAATCCACGGTTGTGGATTGTACGACGGAAATTCCGCTCATATTACGTCCGGGCGGCGTGACAAAAGAACAGTTGGAGGAAGTGGTGGGTGAGGTCCAAGTGGATCCGGCACTTCTCACCCAGGAAGAACAGCATAAACCGAAGTCACCTGGCATGAAGTACACGCACTATGCGCCAGTGGCACCTGTCTATCTAGTGGAGGGAAGCAATCAACATCTTCATACAACAATAGAAACTGCCCAATCGGAAGGACGGAGGGTTGGTCTTTTAGCAACAGAGGAAACCATTTCCCAAACGGACATAACCGGCATAACGGCCATTGCCTGCGGGACCCAAACCGACCTTGCTACGGTGGCGACCCAGCTCTACGATGCTCTTCGCGCGTTCAACGCCACCGAGGTGGATGTTATTTTCAGCGAAACATTTCCGAAACAAGGTGTCGGTGTAGCGATCATGAACAGGCTGGAAAAAGCAGCAGGACACAAGATTATAAAAGAATAATCAAAAGGACCTCGCCACCATGAGGTCCTTTTTTCATTCCCTTCCCCAACTTGTACCAATTCCATTCTATTCCCGATGGCTTGTGCATATCTTGAAGTAGACAAGTCCAGGGGGGCGGAGCATGACGATCATGGTTGGGGAATTCATGACATTATTATTGATGGCAATAGCACTTGGGATGGATGCTTTTTCGGTTGGGCTTGGGATGGGCATGATCAAGCTGAGGCTGAGGCAGATCTTTTACATAGGAGTTACGATTGGGATTTTTCATATTGTGATGCCGCTTGGCGGGATGGTGATCGGGAAGGTGCTGTCGGAGGAATTCGGTTCGATTGCGACGCTCATAGGAGGTTTGTTGCTCGTGATGCTCGGGCTTCAAATGATGTTTTCTTCTTTTAAAAATGAGGAGGGGCCGATGATTTCACCGGTTGGTGCGGGCCTGTTCATTTTTGCGTTAAGTGTGAGCTTGGATAGCTTTTCCGTCGGGTTGAGCCTTGGGATATATGGAGCAAGGACGATGTTGACGATTCTGTTATTCGGTGCGGTAAGCATGCTATTGACGTGGATGGGCCTTATTTTTGGAAGGAAACTGCAGGGCTGGCTTGGTTCTTATAGTGAGGCACTTGGGGGGAGCATCCTACTAGGCTTCGGGATAAAGCTGTTGTTTTTCACCTGAATCTGAAAAATTCTGACGCAGGGCCTTTTTTACTAGGAGGAATATTTGTCCTTCGTGTAGAAAATACTGTATAGAAAAAGAAAGCGGGTGATCTCTTGGTCAACAATTGGAGAGAGGCTTATGCGAAGAGGATTAAGCCGGTATTTTTCATACAGGCAATAGGGAGTGCTATGATCCTTGGTCTGTTGGCGGTGAACTTTTTGGTGGAATTCAATATGATTCAATTCAAAATAGTGTTCTGGTTGCTGGCTGTGATCAGTTTCGCCTTGGCAATGGAAGATATGCAGCTGAAGAAGCAGAAATCGGTGTATATTTTCAAGTTTTCCACGACACTTGTATATCTTGTTTTCCCGTTTTTATTATTTGGTACGTAAGAGGACCTGTTGTAGGTCTTTTTTTCGTTTTAGGCTTAAAAGTTTCAGGCATTATGCCGACATAAGAAGGGAGAGTGTCTTTGTGACTATTTCTTCTTCTTTCTTTTTGTCTATAATAAGGAAAAAGGAGGAGTCAGGATATGAATATATTATTTGTGTGCACAGGCAATACGTGTCGAAGTCCAATGGCTGCCGCTATTATGGCAGGGCGTGAGATAGAGGGTGTTGAGGTAAAATCGGCCGGTGTGTTTGCCATGCCGGGGAGTGAGGCCTCAAGCCAGGCCAGGGAAGTGTTAAAGGAAAAATCCCTGCCGGTGGAGCATCGTTCCTCCCAAGTTACCGATGAGCTTGTCGAGTGGGCGGACTATATTTTCACGATGACATCCCAGCATAAAATGCTATTGGAAAACAGTTATCCGCAAAGTGTGGGAAAGACGCATACACTAAAGGGGTTTGTAGAACAGACGGGGGAGATATCAGATCCATTCGGAGGTTCTGTGGCCACATATCGCGAGACATTCGAGGAGCTTCAAGAGGTTATAGATTCGGTTTTGAAAAAAATAAAATAGCACTCATGCAGCGGGCGATGTAAAAAGAGAAAAGCGTTCCTGCGTGAAGGAGGAACTACGATGGGGGAAAAAGGGAAGTATAAGTTTGGTTTGCGCTACAAGCTCGTGTTGTTTACCACGATCTTAGCGGTCATCACCTATACGGTGAGTGGATTTTTCATTTATTTTATAGTCGATTATGTGGAAGGGATCATGAATACAAATCTCTTTACTGTGTTGACCTTGATACTAGGGATTGTCTGGTCCGGGATTCTGGCGTTCTTTGCAGCGGGCTATATCACAAAACCGTTGCAGTCGCTTGAGGCAGTGGCACAAAAAGCTGCAAACGGAGATCTGTCAGAAGACGTGCCGGTTTCCAGCTCACGTGATGAAATCAGCGCAGTTGGGACTGCGTTTAACCTGATGCTACATAACTTGCGCGACATGGTAAAAACCATCAACCAGACGTTTGAGAAAACGAATGAAAAGGTGGAAGAAATCAGTGAAGTGTCCATGCAGGCCTCCGAGCAGGCGGAAAGCATCTCACTGACCATTGAAGAGATTGCCAAGGGTGCCGAAAGCTCTGCATCCGCCATCCAGGACACGGCAGAATCAGTGGAAGAAGTCATCAAGATCGCGGATGAGGTCCATGAAAAAGCAACCTCTTCCCAACAACTTTCAGAAGAAATGGTAAAAGATCTCGACGAAAGCAAAGAGGTCATCCATTCCTTGGTGTCCGGCATCCAGAAGTTGGCCAGTGAAAACCAGACATCCTTAAAGACGGTGGAGCGTCTTGAAAAAAATGCAAAAGAAGTGGAAAACATCATTTCGTTGGTCGGCGATATTGCGGGTCAGACGAATCTTTTGGCATTGAATGCCTCTATCGAAGCGGCTCGCGCCGGTGAACATGGCCGTGGATTTGCCGTAGTTGCCGAGGAAGTACGCTCCCTTGCAGATGAGAGCGCCAAGGCAGTACAAGGCATTTCCGAACTTATCAAAAACATCCAAGAAGAAGTGAAGAATGTCGTCACCCAAATCACGGGCCAAGTAAAGGCCGCAAATGTCGAAGCGGAAAAAGGAACAGCCACAAACGAAGTGATCGCCGAAATGACCAACTCCGTGATGGAGGTGGCAGCATCCGTCAAGCAAATCGCAAACCTTGTGGACCGCCAAATGGACAGCATCCAAACGACCGCCCGCCAATCACAAGAAGTAGCAGCGATCGCTGAAGAAACCTCCGCCGGTGCAGAGGAAGTCACCGCGACAACCCATGACCAGGCAAGCATGATAGCAGATGTGGAGAAAATTTCCCAAGAACTTGCAGGACAAGCAAGCAACCTGCAGCGGATGATCGCGAAGTTCAGGGTGTAGTTTTGAATAAAAGAAAGTCCGGTCGCTGATAAAGGTGCCTGGGCTTTTGTTGTTTTGATAGCCATAAGAGAAAGGTTTACGATAAAAAATGCAGTTTTTTTGTTATGAAAATAAGGTTCGGACACTTTTCTACGTACTTCGGACATTTAACCGTACAATTAGTGGTATGTTCGGACAAACTACCAGTGGGGTTCGGACACCATTTACTGGCGTTCGGACAATGAATTTTTTGGTTCGGACAATCATCTGAAAACTTCGGACAAGTTTCGGATTTCTTCGGACAACTTTCGGAAAACTTTGGACAAGAACCCGAAAACTTCGGACATTTGAACGAGATAGCCATAAACAATAAAGCAGAGCGGCGCCCCCAACACCAATAATTAATCCCAAGCACCGCCCCGCTGAAAGCTAACCCAGTGGAGTTAAACAATACCCAAATGATAAACAACACATTGGATTTTTTCCCTGATGGGGGGTAAGATGTACATATAACCATCAAACGGACAGGGGATGAAAACATGAGAGTGGCAATCGCGTCAGACCACGGTGGAATGAAAATCCGGGAAGAAATCAAAAGTTTATTAAAAGAGTTAAATATAGAGTTTGAAGATTTCGGATGTGAATGTGAAACGTCCGTGGATTACCCAGACTACGCACAGCCGGTGGCGACGAAAGTGGCGGAAGGTGAGTTCGACCGCGGAATCCTTATTTGCGGTACAGGCATCGGGATGTCCATTGCAGCCAATAAAGTGAAGGGTATCCGTTGTGCGCTCGTGCACGATATGTTCAGCGCAAAAGCGACGCGTGAGCACAATGACAGCAATGTGTTGGCAATGGGAGAACGTGTGATTGGACCGGGACTAGCACGTGAAATCGCAAAAATCTGGCTGACCACTGAATTTGAAGGCGGCCGTCATGAGAATCGTGTGAATAAGATTCATCAGCTGGAAGGCTAATGGACTTAATTTAGCAGAAAAATACAAAATGCCTATGGATGTGAGTTGTTGCTTTGTACTCAATGTTCATGGGCGTTTTTTGAAAAGAGGGGTAATTGAATGATGAATAACGAGTGGAGAGAGCAGTTGCAACAGGTGTTGGTAGACCTGCAGGAACAGGCTCAGCTAAAGAAGGGCCAGATCTTGGTTGTAGGATGCAGTACAAGTGAAGTGATCGGGGAAAGAATCGGTACAGCGGGAACAGAAGGAGTGGCGGAAACTCTTTTTGCTGTGCTAAATGAATTTCGCGAACAGACCGGTGTCGAGCTTGCATTCCAATGCTGTGAGCACTTGAACCGATCGTTAGTGGTGGAACGGGAAACAGCTGATAGACGGGGGCTTGATGAGGTGACAGTGGTGCCGGTCCGTCATGCAGGCGGTGCCATGGCCTCATATGCCTACCATCAGCTTGAAAATGCGGTCATGGTGGAGCACATCAAAGCCGACGCAGGAATCGATATCGGGGACACCTTGATCGGCATGCACATCAAGCACGTCGCAGTCCCAGTGCGCAGCTCCGTCAAATCCGTCGGAAACGCCCACATCACCATCGCCCGCACCCGCCCCAAACTCATCGGCGGCGCAAGAGCAATCTACCAAACCGCTGCACTTGAAGAAGCAAAAAAATAGAATGATGGCGCCCTTCGACGTGAAGGGCGAAAATCCTTTAGGGGTCTGACCCCTTTTTTTCTTTTTTTATTTTCACGAAAGTTTTTAAAGGTAAGCGCTATCAATCTTCCTTTTCTGTTTCTATCTTTTTGGTTGCGTGATAAAATGAAGGAGATAAAGGTTGAAAAGCCGAATATAGTTGTTTTTGTTAGCTCTGATAATCGGTTTGATTAATTTAAAGAATCTAATAGCTGGTGATTGGAGCATAGGGCGAAGACTCCTACGGGAGGCTCCGCAAGCGCCCCGTGGAAAGCGAAGCCCGGTGCGGAAATCACCAGCGGTGTTTACCAGAGCCGACATTTCAAAATCTGATGTTCATACTTAAAGGGGGATTCCGAAAGTGAAATTAGCGCAACAGGATCAACAAGTGTTTCAATCAATCCAGGATGAATTGGGAAGACAACGCTCGAAAATCGAGTTGATTGCTTCTGAAAACTTCGTGAGCGAAGCAGTTATGGAAGCTCAAGGATCTGTACTGACAAATAAATATGCAGAAGGTTATCCAGGCCGTCGTTATTATGGTGGTTGTGAACACGTGGACGTAGCAGAAAACATTGCCCGCGACCGTGCGAAGGAAATTTTCGGAGCCGAGCATGCAAATGTTCAGCCGCACTCTGGCGCCCAAGCGAACATGGCGGTTTATTTTACTATTCTTGAACAGGGCGACACCGTCCTTGGGATGAACCTTTCACATGGTGGCCATTTAACACACGGCAGCCCAGTGAACTTCAGTGGTATTCAATATAATTTTGTGGAGTATGGAGTGGACAACGACTCTCATACTATTAACTATGAAGATGTAGCGGAAAAAGCAAGATTGCACAAGCCAAAGTTGATCGTTGCCGGTGCAAGTGCATACCCTCGTCAAATCAACTTCGCGAAATTCCGTGAAATCGCGGACGAAGTGGGAGCATACTTAATGGTGGATATGGCGCATATCGCAGGACTTGTTGCAGCTGGTCTGCACCCTAACCCGGTACCTTACGCTGATTTTGTAACAACAACGACGCATAAAACGTTGCGCGGACCTCGTGGCGGAATGATCCTTTGTAAGGAAGAATGGGCGAAGAAAATTGACAAGTCTATTTTCCCTGGACTTCAAGGTGGCCCACTAATGCATGTCATCGCGGCTAAAGCGGTTGCGTTTGGCGAAGCGTTGCAACCATCCTTCAAGGACTATGCACAAAAAATCATCGACAATGCCAAACGTTTGGCAGAAGCATTAAAAGGAGAAGGCATTTCCCTTGTTTCTGACGGAACGGACAACCACCTATTGCTAGTGGATGTACGTTCTTTATCCATCACAGGGAAAATTGCTGAAAAAGTGTTGGACGAGGTAGGGATCACGGTAAACAAAAACACCATCCCATTCGATCCGGAAAGCCCGTTTGTCACAAGCGGTATCCGTATCGGAACAGCGGCTGTCACTAGCCGTGGATTCACGTTGGAAGATATGGATGAAATTGCGTCCATCATCGCCTTCACGCTGAAAAATCATGAAGATGAAGCGAAACTGGAAGAAGCAAAAGCTCGCGTGGAAGCAGTTTCTGGTAAATATGAGTTATATCCTTCTTTAGGATAAAGGTTTTTATTGGAGAGGTCTGAGGTTAGACCTCTCTTTTTTGTGCAAAATAACTTGAATCAAGATAGCTTTTTATGTAGAATCAATGGAAGTGTGATTTGAGAGCCAGGCCCGTTCTGAAAGAGGAGGCCGGCAGCTATCTGACATTAAGGCTCTTTTCATAAAGGTTTGTTACCTGTCCATAGTAAAAAGACGGCAGTTGGACTTTTTACAAGTGGTTAGTAGGATAAATTGCAGCCGATTTACAAGTATCTGCAGGAAAAGAGCACGACGGCAACATCGTCAGAATTCTTTATACGCATAGGCGAAAAATATGCGATGGCAACTCATGACAAAAAGGAGAGATTTCGAATGGCAAAAGTGTACGTATTTGATCACCCGTTAATTCAGCATAAACTTACATATATCCGCGATGTAAATACAGGTACAAAAGAATTCCGCGAACTAGTGGATGAAGTGGCAAGCTTAATGGCATTCGAGATTACCCGTGACCTACCACTTGAAGAAGTGGACGTGGAAACACCAGTTTCCGTTTCAAAATCAAATGTATTAGCAGGTAAGAAATTAGGGATCGTTCCAATCCTTCGTGCCGGTCTTGGCATGGTGGAAGGGATGCTGAAGTTGATCCCGGCTGCAAAAGTTGGACATGTCGGCTTATACCGCGACCCTGAAACGCTGCAACCTGTTGAATATTATGTAAAATTACCATCTGATGTAGAAGAGCGTGACTTCATCGTTGTTGACCCAATGCTTGCAACAGGCGGATCTGCTGTGGAAGCGATCCATTCCCTGAAAAAGCGCGGGGCGAAGAACATCAAGTTCATGTGCCTGATCGCTGCTCCAGAAGGTGTGGAAGTCATCAAAGAAGCGCATCCGGATGTTGATATCTACATCGCGGCACTTGACGAAAAGCTTAACGAAAAAGGCTATATCGTCCCAGGCCTAGGCGACGCTGGCGACAGACTATACGGAACAAAATAATCTTACAAACAAATTCTAATAAAACTGCCCAAAGGTCGAGAAAGACGCCGACCATTGGGCAGTTTTTTGTATTACTGTTTCTCATGCATAATCCCACCTCAATAACAAATGCTAGATAGCAGAGGTGAAAGATGTGAGAATAGGGAAGATTTTAATATGCATGGGACTTACAACACTGCTGATAACAGCTCAATTGCCTGTACAAATGTTAGAAGCAGTACTTCCACTGTCGACTAAAAGCACAGCAGCAGCCACCATCGCAATGACGAACGCAAGAACAAACGACTCTTTACATACAACAGACACAACCAAATATCCACAAAGGCCGCCTCTTCCTGTTAGCAAAACAGGCAACGAGGGACAAACGGTTATCTTAATCGTGGAGGACAATAGCCAAAACGCTGTCCAAACGATCATTCAACAAAAATATCCTAACCTAACCATAAAGCGTACCTATACCGCCGTGTTCAAAGGGTTTGCCATTCATGGTCCATTAAAAGACCTGGAACAACTGCAAAAAGAACCCGGCATCCTGGAGGTTTCCCCAGTCACCAATTACACTCAACACATCGATGAAAGTGTCCCTTTTATCGGAGGAGCGGAGATGCGCCGATTTTATGACAAGGAGGGGGACCGCCTCACCGGCAAAGGGGTGAAAGTCGGAATCATTGATACGGGTATCGATTATACGCATCCGGATCTCCGCAACAACTACGGTGGTGGTTATGATTTCGTCGATGAGGATGAGGATCCAATGGAAACCAAGCGGTCGCAGGGGATGCCGACCCTCCATGGCACGCATGTTGCCGGGATCATCGGGGCAAATGGGCATCTTCATGGAGTGGCGCCGGATGCGGAACTGATCGCATACAGAGTGCTTGGTCCGGGTGGACATGGTTCAAGTGAGCATGTGATTGCTGCGATCGAGAGGGCCATTCATGACAAGGTGGATGTGCTCAACCTTTCCCTTGGAAACACGATAAATGGACCGGATTGGCCGACAAGTCTTGCGCTGAACAAAGCGGTGGAACATGGGGTAGTCGCGGTCACATCCAGTGGTAATTCCGGACCAAACCTATGGACGGTCGGATCGCCGGGGACGTCCACTGAGGCAATCTCGGTCGGTGCTTCTACACCACCCCTTCACATTCCACATCTGAAACCAATCTTCTCAAAAAGGGAGATCGAAATGCTTCCGTTGCAAGGCTCCATGCCATGGGATTTTCCAACGAAACCAATGGCCATGGTGTATGTGGGACTTGGGGAAGAGGATGATTGGGAGGGCAAGAAGGTGGAAGGGAAGATTGTGCTGCTTGAACGCGGGAAGATTCCCTTTTCGGAAAAAGCCCATCATGCAAGGTTGCGCGGGGCGGCCGGCGTGGTGATTTACAACAATATGGACGGGAATTTTACAGGGACTTTGGAAGTGGAAATGGATATGCCTGTGGTTTCTATTTCAAAAGAGGACGGAGAGTTTTTACAAAAGCAGCTGAAACGGAGCTTTTCGATGGTAAAGACGACTTTCAGATGGCACAAGGACGACATTGCGAGTTTCAGCTCCCGCGGGCCGGTGACACACACATGGGAGATTAAACCTGATGTCGTCGCGCCTGGTGTGGCAATCGATAGTACCATTCCAAACGGATATCTCGCGCTTCAAGGGACAAGCATGGCGGCACCGCATGTTGCAGGTGCGAGTGCGCTCATCAAACAGGCCCATCCCGATTGGACGCCGGCTCAGGTGAAGGCCGCCTTGATGAATACGACCAAGCCGCTTATAAAAGAAGACGGCAGCGACTATTCTGTCCTTGAACAAGGAACGGGACGCATCCAGCTGGAGGAAGCCATCCAGACGAACAGCCTCGTGTACCCAGGTTCCCTTAACTTCGGGATGCTTGAGAAAAAAGAGACGAGAACGCAGAAGGAGATTCCGATAACCATCGAGAATGTCTCGGACCGGGAAGTTACCTATTCCTTCGATCAGCCAAAACAACAAAAAGGCATCCAGTGGAAGACGCCGATCACTTTCACGCTAAAACCGAAGGAAAAACGCGAAATGAAAATCACCCTCGACATTACGCCAAATCAGCAGAAGCCTGGCATGCATGAGGGAGAGGTCGTTGTCAACGCCAGCAGCCAAAAGATCCGGTTGCCTTTCCTCTATATAATAGAAGAACCGGATTACCCTCGGATCATGGGATTCCAGTTCGGCTACGGAGACAAGGAAGGCGAGTACCAGTATGAGGTCTATCTGCCGGAAGGTGCAGAAGAGTTGGGGATTGCGCTCTATGAAGTGGATACCCTCCACTTTATCGATTACCTTGACTGGGAGCGGGACCTTCCGCGCGGGCTCTATAAAAACCAGATCCCCGCAGACAGGATAAAAGTGAAAGGCCTTGTAAAAGCAGTCGTCTTTGCCAAGAAGCTGGACAAGGAAGACACCGTGGAGGCCGACCTTTATTTTGAGTGACCTTGCCAACCATTGCCCCTTGGACATTATTGTCGAAAGGTGTCAAGCAACTAGCCCTAAAACGAACGAATAGTCACATAATGTTCACAATCGACAAACTTAATCTCTATGACAAATATGATAAAATAATGTTATACAACAGCCGAATGAGGAAAAGTGTTCATCATTTGGCTGTTTTTTTCTGGGTAAAATTCAATGCGGAACACGGCCGGTTTCAAGCATCATTGAAGGGTAAAAAAAGAGAGAAATCTTACCATCGAAAAGATTGTCGATTTTTCCCTTGAACACATTGACATTGACAAAGTGCTATTGTATGCTTACAAAGGGTATAAAATGATAGGGTTTTCATAGGTTTTTAAAAACCAGTTTTATACATATTTAGCATCGATTTATAAGCAAGACCTCAAGCTTTTTACCGCATGTAAAACGGGGTGTTTTCTATGGAAGATAAACGCCGCCCATTCCAAGCAATGGCTTTGATGTCCGGAATCCTTTCCTACTTAGTCGGTCCCACCTTAGTTGGATTATTTGCAGGAAGATGGCTGGATGGCAAGATTGGTACAGAACCATTGTTCCTTATCATTGGACTTCTTTTAGGACTAGCAGCAGGTGTGATGGGAGTATTATACCTTGTCCAAAAATTCTTCTCAGGAGAGTCGTAAATATGCCTGAATCAACCGAAAAGTTTATGAGGCATATGAAGTATTTCTTATTTTTTCTTGCCTTTTTTGTAGTAGGGTGGGGATTCACTTCCCATCAAGAGTGGTTCGCAGGATTGATCCTGGGGACGGTGATAAGCGTGTACAACCATTGGCTGTTGCATTCGAAAGTGAAGAAGTTCACGGAAGCGGTTGCCGAGGGTCGGAAAGCTATCACACTAGGTTCTTTTTCAAGAATGGCCGCAGCCGTACTAGGGGTGGTCATCGCTATGAGATTTCCGGAAACTCTGAATCTCTACGGCGTCATCATAGGGATTATGACATCCTATATTGTCATTATCATAGATTCATTTGTAACACTCTTTAAAGCAGTGGGGAAGAGAGGTGAGTAGTGTTGGGTCACAGTGCTCCTATACGGACGGTTGACTTGTTTGGTTACGACCTGCATTTCAACTTGTCAAATATTATGATGACTATAATAACAGCCTTAATCGTGTTTCTTATTGCCTATTTGTGCACAAGAACACTGGCATTGAAACCTACCGGAGCGCAGAACTTCATTGAATGGTTGGTTGACTTTGCTAAAGGTATCATTAACAGTACCATGGATTGGCAAACAGGGGGTAGATTCCTTGCATTAGCTCTGACAATTATGTTGTATGTATTTGTCGCGAATATGCTAGGATTGCCATTTGCGATCATCCTTGGTGACGACCACACTTTATGGTGGAAATCGCCGACAGCAGATCCTGTTATTACGCTTAGTCTCGCGGCAATGGTAGTAGCGTTGACGCATTATTATGGGATTAAGATGAAAGGCTTCAAGCAATACGGGAAGGACTTCTTCAAACCGATGGCGTTCTTATTCCCACTTAAGATCATTGAAGAATTTGCTAACACATTAACGCTTGGTCTGCGTCTTTACGGTAACATCTTTGCAGGGGAAATCTTGCTAGGATTGCTTGCTGGACTTGCAGTTAACGGTTATCAAATGGGCTTCATGTCCGGAATCATTGGAACAGCGGTTGCAATCATACCTATGTTGGTATGGCAAGCATTCAGTCTTTTCATTGGAACCATCCAAGCATTTATCTTCACCATGTTAACAATGGTTTATATGGCACACAAAGTGAGTCATGACCATTAATTTATAAATTTTTAATAACCACAAAAAACTTTTTTTAAACATAAGGAGGAAATTATCAATGGGTCTTATAGCAGCAGCAGTTGCAATTGGTTTAGCAGCACTAGGAGCAGGTATTGGTAACGGATTAATCGTAAGTCGTACAGTAGAAGGGATCGCTCGTCAACCTGAGCTTAAATCCACTCTTCAAACTACAATGTTCATCGGGGTAGCACTAGTTGAGGCGATTCCTATCATCGCCGTTGTTATCGCGTTCATGGTTATCGGTGGTTAATTAACTGCCTGAATAATTCTTAGGTTCCATAATGGCGAAGTCCGTCTCACACGAGAACCTTCGCCTTTCCTTTAGTATGAACAATTTTTAGCTGATTAATGAAGCCAGTGCGGAAATCTTCAGCGACGTTTAACGCAGCATAAAAATACTTGGGTTTCCAAGTATTTCGCCTTGTAAGTAAACAAAATGTCTAGCCAAGGTGCCCTTTAGGTGCTTGTGCTTTTCTTATGTATTCCTCGAAGGGAGTGAAAGCATTGTATAGCTTAGATCACTTAGTGCTTGGTGCAGGATCCCTAACTTTAGGAGATGCACTATTCCAGTTAATTACGTTTTTAATCTTACTATATTTCCTTAGAAAAGTTGCTTGGGATAAGCTAGTTGGAATGATGAAGCAACGTGAAGATCACATTGCGAACGAAATTACAGCGGCTGAACAAAGCAATGTAGAAGCGAAAGCTCTAGTTGAAGAGCAGAAGTCTCTATTAAAAGAAGCTCGTACTGAAGCTCAGGCTTTAGTGGAAAGCGCGAAAAAAGTTGCAGAAGATCAAAAAGCAGATATCGTAAGAGCTGCTCAAGAGGAATCTGCACGTCTGAAAGAAGCGGCAAGAAAAGAAATCATTCAGGAAAAAGAGCAAGCAGTTGTTGCTTTGCGTGAACAGGTTGCATCCTTGTCCGTATTGATCGCTTCTAAAGTGATTGAAAAAGAACTAAACGAAAAAGATCAGCAAAAGCTTATCGATGATTACGTGAAACAGGTAGGCGAAGTGCGATGAGCAAAAACGGAGTAGCAAAGCGTTATGCACTGGCTCTTTTCGAACTGGCAAAAGAAAACAATCTTTATGCACAGTTTGATGCTGAGCTTGCAGAAGTGAAAAAGGTGTTCTTGAACAACAAGGAACTTGATGTTGTCCTGAGCAACCCAAAAGTACGCAAAGACTCTAAAAAGCAAATCGTCCGTGAGGCATTTGCTTCTGCATCACCATTTATCGTAAACACGTTACAGCTTTTAATAGACCGTCACCGTCAAGGTATCGTCATCGATATGATTGACGAGTACAAAGCACTTTCCAATGAAGCCCTCAATGTGGCAGACGCGAAAGTGTACTCTGTTCGCGCATTAACTGATGCAGAGCAGGCACAGCTTTCCGCTGTATTCGCAGCGAAGGTTGGAAAAGCTTCACTTAACATCAGCAATATCGTAGATCCATCCTTAATCGGCGGTGTGAAGATCCGCATCGGTAACCGTATTTTTGATGGAAGTGTCAGTGGAAAATTAGAACGTCTAGGACGTCAACTTACAACGAATAGATAGTAGATAGGGGTGAAATTCATGAGCATCAAAGCTGAAGAAATTAGTGCGCTGATAAAAAAGCAAATCGAAAATTATCAGTCTGAAATCGAAGTTAGCGATGTCGGTACTGTTATCCAAGTTGGGGATGGTATCGCTCGTGCTCATGGTCTCGACAACGTCATGGCTGGAGAGCTAGTTGAATTTTCTAACGGAGTTATGGGTCTTGCCCAAAACTTGGAGGAAAACAACGTCGGTATAGTAATCTTAGGACCTTATACTGAAATCCGCGAAGGCGATGCAGTTCGTCGTACAGGCCGTATCATGGAGGTACCGGTAGGTGAAGCACTTATCGGCCGTGTAGTAAACGCATTGGGACAACCAGTTGATGGATTGGGTCCAATCGAAACTAGCAAAACTCGTCCAATCGAAGGGCAAGCTCCTGGTGTAATGGATCGTAAATCCGTTCATGAGCCACTTCAAACAGGTATCAAGGCGATCGATGCGCTTGTACCAATCGGGCGTGGACAACGTGAGTTAATTATCGGAGACCGTCAAACAGGTAAAACATCTGTTGCGATCGATACGATCCTTAACCAAAAAGACCAAGACATGGTGTGTATCTATGTTGCCATCGGTCAAAAAGAATCAACAGTTCGTGGAGTGGTAGAAACTCTACGTAAGCATGGTGCACTTGATTACACAATCGTTGTAACTGCATCTGCATCTGCACCAGCTCCAATGCTATTCTTAGCACCTTACACTGGAGTTACTATGGGTGAGGAATTCATGTATGAAGGCAAGCACGTTCTAGTTATCTATGATGACTTAACGAAGCAAGCTGCTGCATACCGTGAGCTTTCCCTACTATTAAAACGTCCTCCAGGTCGTGAAGCATATCCTGGTGACGTATTCTACCTTCACTCTCGTCTTTTAGAGCGTGCAGCGAAGCTTAGTGATGCAAAAGGCGCTGGGTCCTTGACAGCTTTACCGTTCATCGAAACACAAGCTGGTGACGTATCCGCCTACATCCCGACAAACGTTATCTCCATCACTGATGGACAAATTTTCTTACAATCAGACCTATTCTTCTCTGGTGTTCGTCCTGCGATCAACGCTGGTCTTTCCGTATCCCGTGTTGGAGGATCCGCTCAAATCAAAGCGATGAAGAAGGTATCAGGTACATTACGTCTTGACCTTGCATCTTACCGTGAGCTAGAAGCGTTCGCGCAATTCGGTTCTGACTTAGATAAAGCGACTCAAGCGAAACTTAACCGTGGAGCTCGTACAGTTGAAGTACTTAAGCAAGGCTTGAACAAGCCACTTAAAGTAGAAAAGCAAGTTGCAGTTCTTTACGCTCTTACAAAAGGCTTCATCGATGATGTTCCTGTACAAGATGTAACTCGTTTCGAAGACGAAATGCTTACTTGGTTAGAGCACAACCGTAAAGAACTTTTAGAAGAAATCCGTACAACTAAAGGGTTACCAAGCGACGAAGCGATGGCTGAAGCAATCAATGCATTCAAAAAGACTTTCGTAGCTTCTGAAAAGTAATAGATTGACATAGTGAGTTACACCATGCAATGGAGGAAACCGAACCAACCTTCGATTCCTCCTTTCCATGTGTCTAACCGCTCTGAATAGGGTTAAAAAGGTGGTGAGATCCTTTGGCATCATTACGCGACATTAAAACGAGAATTACCTCGACGAAGAAGACTAGTCAAATCACAAAAGCCATGCAGATGGTTTCCGCATCGAAACTAAATCGTGCCGAAACAAATGCAAAAGCTTTCAATCCTTACATGGATAAAATCCAAGAGGTTGTGGCAAGTATCGCACTAGGAAGTACAGATGTATCGCATCCAATGCTAGAAAGCCGTCCGGTAAAACGAACAGGCTACATCGTAATCTCCTCTGACCGTGGTCTTGCAGGTGCCTATAACAGTAATATCTTACGTACGGTTCATCAGACGGTTCAAAAACGTCACAAGTCTCAAGATGAATACGCAGTAATTGCCATCGGACGAATCGGCCGCGACTTTTTCAGAAAGCGTAATGTCCCTGTATTCTCCGAAATTACTGGTCTAGGCGACCAAGTATCCTTCTCAGACATCAAGGATATTGCGAATCGTGCAGTCAGCATGTACGCGGATGGAACGTTTGATGAGTTATACGTGTATTACAACCATTTCGTAAGTGCAATCTCCCAAGAAGTAACAGAGAAGAAGCTTCTTCCTCTTACTGACATTGCACCTACAACCAACAAGATTACATCCTATGAGTTCGAACCTTCCCAAGAAGGTATCCTTGAAGTATTGCTACCGCAATATGCGGAAAGCCTGATTTACGGTGCATTACTAGATGCAAAAGCAAGTGAGCATGCTGCTCGTATGACAGCGATGCAAAGTGCGACAGATAACGCAAAAGAGCTTATCCAAGGCCTTACACTTTCATACAACCGTGCACGTCAAGCAGCAATCACACAAGAGATTACCGAGATCACTGCGGGAGCTTCAGCTCTAGAATAGACCGAAAAGCAGAGGCGGCTCGTTCAGCCCCGACAAGCATAAGACGGGTTTACGGAGGAGGTTGTTTTTACCTCCGCAGTAAAAACGGCTTATGACCTCGAGGGGATAGCCGTCGGAGCTAGACAAGAACGTTACTGAACTAAAATTTTGCAAAAGTAAGTTAGGAGGGAATACGATGAAAGGTCGCGTTACTCAAATCATGGGTCCAGTTGTCGACGTAAAATTCGACAGCGGACATCTTCCTGAAATATACAACGCTCTTCATATTAATCATAAAGCGCGTAGCGGAAATGAAGTAGACATTACTTTAACGCTTGAGGTTGCTCTTCACCTTGGAGACAACACAGTGCGTACAATCGCTATGGCTTCTACAGACGGTGTCGTTCGTGGCATGGAAGTAGAAGATGCTGGTCACCCTATCTCTGTACCAGTAGGGGACGTAACACTTGGTCGTGTTTTCAACGTACTAGGAGAAAACATTGACTTAGATGCTCCAATCCCAGCAGGTTCTCGTCGTGATCCAATTCACAGACAAGCTCCTACATTCGAACAACTTTCAACAGACGTTGAAATCCTTGAAACTGGTATCAAAGTAGTAGACTTACTTGCTCCTTACATCAAGGGTGGTAAAATCGGTCTATTCGGTGGTGCCGGTGTAGGTAAAACGGTTCTTATCCAAGAATTGATCAACAACATCGCACAAGAGCACGGTGGTATCTCCGTATTCGCAGGTGTTGGTGAGCGTACTCGTGAAGGAAATGACCTTTACCACGAGATGACGGATTCTGGCGTTATCAAGAAAACTGCCATGGTATTCGGACAAATGAACGAGCCGCCTGGAGCACGTATGCGTGTGGCACTAACAGGTCTTACAATGGCTGAGTTCTTCCGTGATGACCAAGGACAAGACGTTCTATTCTTCATGGACAACATCTTCCGTTTCACACAAGCAGGTTCTGAGGTATCCGCCCTACTAGGCCGTATGCCATCTGCCGTTGGTTACCAACCGACACTTGCTACGGAAATGGGTCAATTACAAGAGCGTATCACGTCTACATCTGTAGGGTCTGTAACGTCTATCCAAGCGATCTACGTTCCTGCCGATGACTACACGGATCCGGCTCCAGCAACAACTTTCGCTCACTTGGATGCAACAACTAACCTTGAGCGTAAGCTTTCCGAGATGGGTATCTACCCAGCGGTTGATCCTCTAGCTTCCACTTCCCGTGCATTGGCACCAGAAGTAGTTGGAGACGACCACTATGCAGTAGCGCGTGAAGTGCAATCCACTTTACAACGTTACAAAGAACTACAAGATATCATTGCTATCTTAGGTATGGATGAGTTAACGGATGAGGATAAATTAACCGTTCACCGTGCTCGTCGTATCCAGTTCTTCTTATCTCAAAACTTCCACGTAGCCGAGCAGTTCACTGGACAAAAAGGTTCTTACGTTCCTGTTCAGGAAACAGTTAAAGGATTCAGAGAAATCCTTGACGGCAAATACGACCACCTTCCAGAGGATGCATTCCGTCTAGTTGGACGCATCGAAGAAGTTGTGGAAAAAGCGAAGCAAATGGGTGTAGAAGTTTAATTAAAGGGACCTAGGAGGGAATGAAATGAAGACATTAAAAGTCAGCGTAGTTACTCCCGATGGCCCGGTTTATGAATCAGACGTAGAAATGGTAGTAGCCCGCGCTCAAAGCGGTGAGCTCGGAGTTCTACCAGGACATATCCCGATGGTTGCTCCACTTCAAATCGGCGGCGTCCGTATGAAAAAAGACGGCAAAACCGAACAAGTGGCAGTAAACGGAGGCTTCCTGGAAGTGCGTCCTGATAAAGTAACGATCCTTGCCCAAACTGCAGAAGCAGCAGAGGAAATCGATCTTACACGTGCAGAAGAAGCAAAAAAACGCGCCGAGCAACGTCTACAGTCCAAACAGGACGACATCGACTACCGCCGTGCCGAACTTGCCCTTCAACGCGCAATCAACCGCATCAACGTAGCCAAAAGAGGGTAACAATACCCTGTAAACATACTTTATCGAAACCCCCTCTCTCCCGAGCAGACGTGCTTTGGAGGGAGGGGGTTTTTGTGTGTTAAAGGGGTAAAGGGATAAAAGGGGTCTGACCCGCTGTGCGGTGATGTGTTAAAGGAGTAAAAGGGGTCTGACCCGCTCCACGGTGATGTGTTAAAGCAAGGGTAATCGCACGCAAGGTGGTAGCCTGTTACTGAGGTAAAGGGGAGTGTCGGTGTCGATTTGGCTCGATGTGTGTCAATTTCTTGATATATTCCAAAATTTCATGATAAATTCCTAGTTTTCCGGATATTTTTAAATTTTTCATGATATATCGGAGATTTTCCGGATATATCCGGATATTTCATGATATCAGAGAACCATATTACCTACTTTCAACAAAAACCCCACAGAATACCCCAGTCTCCCTGGCTCTATAAATCACCCAAGCATGCACTTTATTAAAACAAGGTAATTATCTTTTGAATTTTGCTTAAAGTGGGCCTCTTGAGGCTCTTCTAAAACAAAAATTTGATCAAAAACCCTAATTTGCTTCTTTTAGAAAACCCATCAGCCACTGGATGATTGAGATTGGTCGATAAATTCAGATTGATAAACCACAACCCCGGTTGATATATCCCAAACTCCACAGATCTCCTTCTCACCAAACACACCTCAAACCCAAAAATCCCACCACCAACAAAAACAATTCCTTTCGTCCCCCTAAAAACAATAGCCATAATAAGGATATCTGCTGTCGACACAGATATGGGTATTTGATATAATTGTTATCGGTTACATTTTTAAATATTGTGAGCAGTCTGAAAATGAAAGAGAGACTTCGGAGGGGGCGGGCATGAATCTACTAAACTTATATCAAAATAACTATTTGATAGTGGTTGTATTCTTGGCTCTAGGGGTATTGCTTCCGGTCGTGGCGCTTGCTATTGGACGGGTTTTACGTCCGAATAAGCCATCAGCAGCCAAGCAGACGACCTATGAAAGTGGAATTGATCCCTTTCATGATTCACGTGTTCAGTTTAATGTTCGTTATTACATATTTGCCCTATTGTTTGTCATTTTCGATGTGGAGACGGTGTTCCTTTATCCATGGGCGGTGGCATACGAGAAGTTGGGGATTTTTGCACTGATTGAAATGCTTATTTTCGTAGTTTTACTACTGATCGGATTAATTTACGCATGGAAGAAGAAGGTGTTGAAATGGATCTAAATCTAGAGAGTATTTCACCAGAGGAAATGGAAGAGCTAAAACAGACGGTCTTCCTGACAACATTGGAGGAGCTGAAAGCTTGGGCCCGCAGCAATTCCATGTGGCCGATGACTTTCGGTCTTGCTTGCTGTGCAATCGAGATGATGGGGGTGGGATCGTCCCATTATGACCTCGACCGTTTTGGATCCTTCTTTCGTACATCTCCGCGTCAGTCCGACTGTATGATCGTATCTGGTACCGTGACGAAAAAAATGGCACCAGTATTGAAGCGCTTGTATGATCAAATGCCTGAGCCGAAATGGGTCATTGCGATGGGATCCTGTGCAACTGCGGGTGGTCCGTATATCAAATCCTATGCCGTTGTCAAAGGAGTGGACCAGATTGTACCCGTAGATGTGTATATACCGGGATGTCCACCAAACCCAGCGGCTCTTATTTATGGAATCAACAAGCTCCGCGAAAAAATCCGCTATGAAGCCAAGACAGGGAAGCAGGTGATCTAGCAGTGAGCGATGAGAAAAGCCTGGAAGAAAAAAAGAAAGAGGCCGCAGCCAAAGCAAAAGCTGCCGCACTTGCAAAATTAGAAGCAAAAAAAAAGATGGAAGCGCAGGCTTCTCCAAATAAAGAAGAACCAACCGAAAAAACGGAAGCACCTACTGGTGACGACGCGAAAGAACTAGCCAAAAAGAAAGCAGCAGCCGCAGCTAAAGCGAAGGCAGCCGCACTTGCTAAGCAGAAAGCAAAAGAACAAGCCGCTTCTGAAACGGAAACACCTACCGAAAACAACGGTGACGACGCGAAGGAACTAGCCAAAAAGAAAGCAGCAGCCGCAGCAAAAGCAAAGGCCGCCGCACTAGCTAAACAAAAAGCCAAAGCCGCCGCCGTAGCGTCAGAAGGAGGCGCTGACTCTACCACGGATTCCTCCGCCACTGACGACGCCAAAGAACTAGCGAAGAAAAAAGCAGCCGCTGCTGCCAAGGCAAAGGCTGCCGCACTGGCCAAACAAAAACGCGAGGCAGGCGAAGCACCAGCAACCGACGGGGACGATGCCAAAGCCAAAGCCATCGCAGCAGCCAAAGCGAAAGCGGCAGCAGCCGCCAAGGCCAAATCCGCCACACTGGCCAAACAACAGCGTGAAGGCACAGCAACGGGCACCGATGCAGACTCCGACGCAACAAACCTGCAAGACGAAAAAGCAAAAGCCATCGCAGCCGCGAAAGCCAAGGCAAAGGCAGCCAAAGTAGCCAAAGCGAAAGCCGCCGCTGCCGCAAAAGCCAAAGGGGCAACATCCGACGGAACAGAAACACCAGCCAAACCATCACCAAACCAGAAATACCTAGATAAATACGTAAAAGTGATCAACGACAACCTCGGTGAAAACACCCTGGAAGACGCGTACATCAACCCGCTTTCCAAAGATGTCCCGACGCTTGTCGCGAAACCTGAGAACTATTTTAAAGTGGCATCATTCCTGCGTTACAATGAGCAGCTGACGTTTGAATTTCTATCAGAAATGCACGGCACGGACTTTGAGACGCATATGGAGATCTATAACCACTTATACTCTTATAAGAACAAGCAGTCTGTAGCCTTGAAAGTAAAAATAGATCGGGAAAACCCTGTCATACCATCCTTGCAGCCATTATGGGAAGGGGCAAACTGGCCGGAGCGGGAGACATTCGATCTGCTTGGCATTCAGTTTACAGGACATCCGAACTTGACGCGCATCATGATGCCGGATGATTGGGTAGGTTATCCGCTGCGCAAAGATTATGAGCCGTACGATGTGGAGGTGTAGCAGATGATTCGCACAGAGGAGATGCTACTGAATGTCGGACCACAGCATCCGAGTACCCACGGGGTGTTCCGACTTGTCATAAAAATCGATGGGGAAATCATCAAGGAAGCGACCCCGGTCATTGGATACCTTCACCGCGGAACCGAAAAGCTCGCGGAGAACCTCCAGTATACACAAATCATCCCGTACACGGACCGGATGGACTATCTATCCGCCATGACCAACAACTATGTGCTTTGTCACGCAGTCGAAACGATGATGGGGCTCGAGATTCCAGACCGCGCAGAATACCTTCGGGTGTTGGCGATGGAGCTTGGGCGTGTTGCTAGTCACTTAGTTTGGTATGGTACATATTTGCTAGATATCGGGGCGGTCAGTCCGTTCCTATATGCGTTCCGTGAGCGCGAAATGATCATCAATCTATTAAATGAACTATCAGGGGCCCGACTCACCTTCAACTATATGCGTGTTGGAGGCGTGAAGTGGGATGCACCTGAGGGCTGGATCGAGAAAGTGGAAGAGTTTGTTCCATATATGAGGGAGCAGCTGAAAGGCTACCACGACCTTGTGACAGGCAATGAAATTTTCATGAGCCGTGTGAAGGGTGTCGGCCGTTACACCAAGGAGGATGCCTTTGCGTACTCCCTGAGTGGCGCGAACCTCAGATGTACCGGCGTAAAGTGGGATCTTCGCAAAGATGAGCCCTATTCCATATATGACCGCTTTGATTTTGACGTTCCGACCCGCGAAGGCGGGGACGCATGGGCGCGTTACCATTGCCGCATGGAGGAAATCGAAGAATCTCTTAAGATCATTGAACAAGCAGTCGCTCAGTTCCCAAAAGAGGGCGAAATCATGGCAAAGGTGCCAAGGATCATCAAGGCGCCAAAGGGAGAGGCATATGTACGAATCGAATCCCCACGAGGTGAAATCGGCTGTTACATTGCCAGTGACGGTAAAAAAGAACCGTATCGACTAAAATTCCGCCGTCCGTCCTTTTACAACCTGCAAATTCTACCGAAACTTCTTGAAGGAGAAAACATGGCGAACCTGATAGCCATTTTAGGGGCGATTGACATTGTCCTTGGGGAGGTGGATGGATAATGATGGAAGGATTACTGCATTCATCACCATCCTGGACGAATTTTTTCATCTTTTTTGGATTGGCAACGGCACTGTTGCTTGCCGTCCTGGGTTTCGTAACCTACGGAATCCTTGCCGAGCGTAAAGTAATGGGCTTCATGCAGGGACGCATGGGACCGAACCAGGTCGGGGGCTCCTGGGGCTTGCTCCAGACAGTGGCCGACGTCTTGAAGCTTCTTTTAAAAGAAGACACGATCCCGAAACTTGCGGATCGTCCATTATACATTATCGCACCTGTCATCGCCTTCACACCAGCGTTCATGGTGCTTGCCACCATCCCATTCACTGACCGCTTCCAGTTTGCGGACATCGGGGTCGGCCTGCTCTACTACATTGCCATCTCCGGTATCACAACGGTCGGCGTCGTAGCGGCAGGCTGGGCATCAAACAACAAGTACTCCTTGCTCGGAGGCATGCGTGCAGCGGCCCAAATGATTTCCTATGAGGTTCCGCTTGTCATGTCTGTAATCGGTGTTGTCCTCCTTGCGGGAAGCCTTAACCTAAATCAAATCGTCGCCGCACAAGGCGAAACATTCTGGTTCATCATCTTGCAACCAGTCGGCTTCCTTATTTTCGTCATCGCTTCTGTCGCAGAGTTGAACCGTACACCATTTGACTTGCCAGAAGCGGAATCAGAGCTTGTCGCAGGTTACCATGTCGAATACTCCGGCTTCCGTTGGGCATTCTTCATGCTGGCGGAATATGTGTACCTATTCGCGATGGCATCACTCACCACTGTTCTATTTTTGGGCGGATGGCTGCCACCATTCGAATTCCTCGGATTCATCCCGGGCGCCGTCTGGTTCGCGCTAAAATTCAGCGTAGTCGTATTCGTGCTCATCTGGATCCGTGTCACATTCCCGCGTCTGCGCGCAGACCAACTCATGGAATTCGGCTGGAAAGTACTACTACCAGTAGCACTGGCAAACATCTTCTTCTCAGCCATCATGAAGGAACTATTTTTTAAATAACTCCAGAATTTAGAGAGATCTATAGCTGGTGATTGGAGCACTGGGCGAAGACTCCTACGGGAGGTAGCGCTTAGAGGAGACCCCGCAGGCAAAGCCGAGGAGGCTCCGCAAGCGCCCCGTGGAAAGCGAAGCCCGGTGCGGAAATCACCAGCGGTGTTTACTCAATAACAAAACTCACTTTCATTACTACAAAAAAGTAACGGAAGAATAGGGGTGAAGCGAAATGCGCGGTCTTGCAAAAGGTTTAAAATATACCCTACAAAACTTAACCAAGAAAAAAGTCACCTATGATTACCCAAACGAGCCGCTCCCACTACCGGACCGGTTCCGCGGCATCCAAAAATTTTACCCGGAAAAATGCATCGTCTGCAACCAATGTGCCAACATCTGCCCGACAGACTGCATCCAGCTTACCGGGAAAAAACATCCGGATCCAACGAAAAAAGGGAAAATCATCGACACATACGATATCAACTTTGAAATCTGTATTCTGTGCGACCTCTGTACAGAAGTCTGCCCGACAGAAGCCATCATCATGACCAACAACTTTGAGCTTGCCGAATACAGCCGTGATCGACTTTTCAAAGACCTGCAATGGCTCGATGAAAACGATACGAACATCAGAAGGGAGAATAAAGCATGACCATAACCGGTGAATTCATCGCATTTCTTTTCCTAGCAATCGCTGCGATCGCCGGTGGAGTGCTCATGCTGAATCTGACAAAGGTCGTGCACATGGTCGTAGCCCTAGTGTTCACCTTCATCAGCATCGCCGGCATCTATGTCATGCTCTCCGCTGAATTCGTAGCGGCTGTCCAGATTCTCATCTATTCCGGAGCCATCACCATCATCATGCTGTTCGGAATCATGCTAACCCGTCACAACGACGAATCCGAAACATCCGGACTCGGCAGAAAAATACTCGTCGGGGCAGGGGTGCTCGGCTTTGCAGCGGTCATGTACTTAGGACTCTATAGCCTTGACCTTGGATCGCAAGAATCTGCAGACCTGCATGTGAACAATACCGAACAGATCGGAGTGGCCATCTATGCAACATACGTCATTCCATTTGAGCTGACCTCGGTGATCCTGCTTGTGGCACTTGTCGGAGCCATCATCCTGGCAAGACGGGATGACGAAGAAGAAGCCGGTGACATTGTAAAAGAGGAGGCGACCAAGGAATGAGCGGAGTTCCACTATCAGCCTACCTGGTACTAGCACTTATTTTATTCTGTATCGGACTTTACGGGGCACTCACAAAACGCAACACCGTCATCGTCCTGATCTGTATCGAGCTCATGCTGAACGCCGTCAACATCAACCTTGTCGCATTCAGCAAATTCGGCATCGCGCCGTCCATCACAGGGCAAGTATTCTCCCTGTTCACCATCACCGTCGCAGCAGCAGAAGCCGCAGTCGGCCTGGCTATCCTCATAGCCCTCTACCGCAACCGACGCACCGTGAACATCGACGACATGAATACGTTGAAGAACTAAAGTTAAAGAGATTGTAAGAATGCAAACTAGTCACCCCAGGTGATTGAAGTGTAGGGTATGAGACTCCTGCGGGAGGTAGCGGTAGCTTGAGACCCCTGAAGCGTTGTGAGGAGGCTCAAGCACCGCCCTTAGGATAAGCGAATACCCGGAACGGAAATCAACAGGGAGTCTACCAGATAACAAAACGTACCTCCGCAACCAGCTTGCACAAAAACGCAGCCACAAACACAAAGCTGCGTAAAAGAAGGGGACTTGATACAATGATGGAAAATGCCTGGATCATCCCGCTTTTTCCGCTGATCTCCTTTATCCTACTACTGCTATTCGGCAAAAGAATGAAAGAATCGAGCGCATTCCTCGGAATCGCACTCGTCAGTCTATCACTCATCTTTTCCCTCATGGCACTATGGGAGCGGTTTTCAGCACCAACCTTCAAAGCCACATTCGACTGGCTCCAAATCGGAGACGTCGTACTGACGGCGGGATATGAAGTCAATCAATTAAACGCCTTGATGCTTGTCGTAGTATCACTTGTCAGCTTACTCGTACATATTTATTCCAAAGGGTATATGGACGCCACCGAACGGCTCCACGTGTTCTACGCATACCTGGGTCTGTTTACTTTTGCCATGCTGGCACTTGTGATGTCACCGAACCTGCTTCAGCTCTACATTTTCTGGGAGCTTGTCGGAGTGGGATCGTTCTTGCTCATCGGATTCTATTTTCATAAAAACGATGCAAAAGCCGCTGCCAAAAAAGCGTTCATCATGACGCGTATCGGGGATGTCGGATTATTCATCGGGATCATCCTATTATTCTGGCAAGTAGGTAGCTTCGAATATGATGTCATTTTTGAAGCAGTCAATGCAGGCGCAATATCCGCAGGCATGCTGACCCTCATCGCCATTCTTATTTTCATCGGGGCCATGGGGAAATCAGGTCAATTCCCGTTGCATTCCTGGTTACCTGATGCGATGGAAGGTCCAACACCTGTTTCCGCCCTTATCCACGCCGCAACGATGGTTGCAGCAGGGGTGTATTTGGTTGCGAGTCTGTTTCCGTTATTCAATGCCAGCGAAACAGCCATGCTGACCGTTGCGATCGTCGGTGCGTTCACCGCGATTTTCGCGGCATCCATCGGCCTTGTGCAAAAGGATATTAAGAGGGTACTAGCTTACTCCACCGTCAGTCAGCTCGGTTTCATGATGCTTGCACTCGGTTCTGCAGGCTATGTGGCAGGGGTTTTCCACCTCACCACACACGCATTCTTTAAAGCATTGCTGTTCCTTGCAGCAGGTAGTGTCATCCATGCCGTCCATAACCAAAACATCGACGAAATGGGCGGGCTTTGGAAAAAAATGCGCACCACCGGAATCTTATTTTTAATCGGGACGCTTGCCATCACTGGTGTTCCGCTGTTCTCAGGCTTTTTCAGTAAAGAGGAAATCCTGCTTGCAGCCTGGGTGAACGGAAATCCGTTCCTATTTTTACTGGCACTGATTGCCGCATTCTTCACGGCATTCTATATGTTCCGCCTGTTCTTCCTTGTCTTCACAGGTGAAGCGCGCGGAGACCAGCGACATGTTCATGAATCGCCGTCCGTCATGACCATTCCGATGATCGTGCTTGGCGTTCTCGCCGTGGTTGCTGGTTATATGAATACACCTTGGTTCGGCCATTTCCTCGGAGACTGGCTGACAGAAGGGACCAACCTATACGGACCTTCACACATCGAAGGACCGCTTTGGATCATGATCGCCGCCATCCTTGTGTCGGCTGCCGGAATCGGATTTGCCTACCTGATCTACTTCCGTCGCTCGATCGCGCGCGAAACGTTCAGCCAAGGCGCACCGCATCTTTACGGCATTTTACGCAACAAATATTTTGTCGATGAATTCTACAAAATGACGTTCGTTTACGGGTCCCGCGTCATCAGTCTGTTCCTTAAATACATCGACGAGTTCCTTGTCCACGGAACGATGAAGGGAATCGCCGCGGCGTCCCAGCAGATCGGTAGACTTGGAGCCAAAGTGCAGAACGGCCAAACCCAGACATACGGAACAGTCGCGTTTGTCGGGCTCGCCATTCTCATCATCATTTTCGTCTTCACAGGGGGGTACATCGGATGAACAGCATATTCTTGACAGCGTTGATCTTTGCCCCTCTTTTAGGAATCTTGGTACTTCTTATTACACCTAAAACAAACGTGGAAGCCATCAAAATCGTCGGTTTCCTCGCAACCCTGCCATCTTTGTTGCTCGCGCTTATCGCGTTCTGGCAGTACAAGGCGGGGGCAGGTCTGGAGCAATTTGCAGTCAAGCGTGAATGGATAACATTCGGAAACAAAGATTTGACTGATGAAATTTATGGAGCACAAGTTTACCAGCCGATCTCCTTTGAGCTTGGTATCAACGGCTTCTCACTCGTCATGATCCTGCTTACGGCAGTGCTTTCCACCCTTGCAGCCATCGCAAGCGTCCATGTAAAAAAAGAATGGAAAGGCTATTTCATCCTCTTCCTTCTATTACAAATTGGGATGCTCGGTGTCTTTGCAGCGGAAAACCTGCTCTTATTCTTCTTTTTCTTCGAGCTCACCTTGATTCCGATGTTCTTCCTCATCGGAAAGTGGGGCTATTTTGAAAAAGAAAGTGCAGCCTACCGTTTCCTTATTTACAATGGTCTCGGTTCTGCCATTCTACTAATTGTGTTCGTCGTTCTTTTCACCAAAACAGGAACGATGAATATCGCCGAAATCACGGCCATGTTCACCGGCAACAGCGACGCAATGTTCCTAGGCGAAGTGTCAGATGACCTGCGCATGGGGCTTCTCATCGCATTGCTTGTCGCATTCGGTGTCAAGCTTCCTATTGTGCCACTGCATAGCTGGATGCTGAAAGTCCACGTCCAGGCACCGCCATCCATCGTGATGCTGCATGCGGGCGTCTTATTAAAAATAGGAGCATTCGGTCTGATCCGTTTCGGAGTTGGCATCTTCCCGGAGCAATTCGACCAGCTCGCTTTCATTCTAGCAATCTTGGGTGTTGTGAATCTCCTTTACGGAGCGTTCCTCGCACTCATCCAAACAGACTTCAAAATGGTGCTGGCATACTCCAGTATCTCGCATATGGGGATCGTCCTGATCGGACTTGCGGCCTTGAACGAAGCGGGAATCCAGGGCGCCATCTTCCAAGTTGTCTCCCACGGCTTCATCGCGGCACTCCTGTTCTTTTTGATCGGAGTCATGTACGAACGCACCGGAACGACCGACATCGGCAAGCTTGGCGGACTGGCCAAAGCGATGCCACTCACAGCCGGATTCTTCCTTGTCGGCGCCATGGCCTCACTCGGCCTGCCTGGCATGTCCGGATTCGTCAGCGAATTCCTTGCCTTCATGGGACTTTTCAATGAAATGCCGATCGTTGCGGCAGTCGGAACCCTTGGCATCATCTTAACAGCGGCATACCTCTTACGCGCCGTGCTCGGAATGACTTTCGGCACGAAAGCGGCAGGCTATGGCGAGAAAGTAGTGGATCTGCGTGGGGTCGAATACATTCCCGTATTCGCCATGCTATTCTTCATCGTCCTGATCGGAGTATACCCAAGCATTCTCGCACAACCGCTGCAAGACACCATCAAGACAATAATTTTAGGGATAGGGGGGTGAAAAGGAGATGGATTTAGAAACCTTACTCAGCTTTGATTGGAGCGTCATGGCACCGGAATTCATCATCCTTGGTGTAGCAACCCTTCTCTCACTACTGGATTTATTTTTACCGAAAAAAATAGACCGGAGACTACTAGGCTGGCTCGGATTCGCCAGTATCCTTGTAGCCCTCGGATTCTTGGTGGGCATGTACGATAAAGATCCAATGCAAGTCACCACCATCCTTTACGAAACATATCGACTCGACAGCTTCGCGATGGCATTCAAAACGCTCATCCTAGTCGGAGCAGCCTTCGTGATGCTCATGGCCATCAGCTACGAGCCAAAAGAAGGCCTGCGGGAATACAGAGGGGAGTTCTTCTACCTCTTACTGCTGGGCGTCCTCGGGGCCATGATCATGTCCTCAAGCGGCGACCTGATCACATTGTTTGTCGGGCTTGAATTATTGTCCCTGGCTTCCTACGTTTTAGCGGGTCTTCGCAAAAAGAACCTGCAATCAAACGAAGCGGCCATGAAATACGTCATCAACGGCGGAATCGCCACCGCTATCACCCTGTTCGGGATGAGCTATGTGTACGGCCTGACCGGCACGACCAACCTGCAGGAAATGTGGATGGTACTATCACAAATCAACGCACGTGATATGCAATTCCTACTGGTCATCGCCTTCATGATGATGTTCGTCGGCCTGTCCTTCAAGCTTGCGACCGCACCATTCCACATGTGGGCACCGGACGTCTACCAAGGCGCGCCGACACCAGTGACGGCATTCCTTGCAGTCGTATCCAAAACAGCAGGCTTCATCATCGTCCTGCGCCTGTTCGTTACGCTGTTCTTCCCAACGCGGTCAGCAGAAGGCTCATCCATGCTGTTCTCGATGGGAGAATTCATCGCAGTCTTGGCCGTTGCCTCCATGATCATCGGTAACTTCGTTGCTTTGCGCCAGCGCAATGTCAAGCGGATGTTCGCCTACTCAGGAGTGGCCCACGCCGGCTACCTGCTTGTGCCACTGGCAACCGTGAACTTCATCTTCATTTTTGAAGCCATGTGGTTCTACCTAGTCGCTTATCTGTTCATGAACATCGGGGCGCTTGCGATATTGCAAGTGGTCACTGCACGAGATGACTCAGAGGATCTGAGCCGTTTCGCCGGACTGTACCAGCGCTCACCTTTTCTTGCTGTATTAATGTCGGTGTTCCTGCTTTCATTGGCCGGTATCCCGGGAACAGCCGGATTCATCGGGAAACTATCGATTTTCGTCGGTGCCATTTCCGAACCGAATAACGCCTACGTCCTGGCGTCCGTCTTGATCCTGACCACCGTCGTCTCATACTTTTACTATTTCGGAATCATGACACAAATGTTCTTCCGCCCAGCAGCAAGCCAAGAAAAGATCCATGTTCCAGTTGGAATCTGGATCACAGTCATTGTGTGCGCACTTGGAACATTGGTGCTTGGAATCCTTCCAGGCCTAGCCATAGATATGTTTGGCAACAATTTTGACATCCTATTGGATATCTTTGTAACAGACAACTAGCCAATTGTCACCACATCGGGGTATATGATTTAATAGAAAAGAAGGAGTTGGGGAGCTCCTTCTTTTTCATGTGTATTACTATAGGAAGAAACTAATGAAGCAAGGTGCATCGAGCTAATGATTGAAGCGAAAGGCGGAGACTCCAGCGGGGGAATAACGGTTGGTTGAGACCCCTGAAGCGTTGGGAGGAGATCAAGCACCTTCCCGCGGAAAGTGAAGCCTGGCGCGGAAAATCAACAGCGGATGTATATCCAGAGCTTTAATTTACAATAAAGAGGAGGCTGCTTTCACAATGATCGATATCGGAGTACAAGCACTAGTCAGCATCATCTCCCACCTACTATTCATCAGCATCACCTGGTGGGCACTCCAAGCCATCCAATACGAAAAATGGATGAAACCAAACAAAGTCGTCCAAATCAGACTGCTACTCATCCTTGTCACCATTGCCATCGGATCCACAGTAAGCAACTTCTTTCTAGACTACCTTTTCCTCTCCCAGAGGCTGCCAATGATCTGGTGAAACTAGAAAAACATAATACTCGACTTGCCAGGGGAAGGGCTCCCCTGGTTTTTTAGTTATTTCGAGTGTATGACATAGATGGAGAAATTCCTCCAAGGGTCTGACCCCTTTTTTTATTTTCTTTTTCCCCTTCTCGGCGGGGAGCTTCGACATCTTCACAGAAATTCCTGCCGGGGTCTGACCCCAAAAATTAAAAATCTCAAAAATTTTGACGAACAAACCTATGTATCTCGCACCGCCAACCTGGCCACACTGTTATTAACAAGCAAAGGGGCGTGGGGGATATGTGGAACGAGCATCAAACACATAATACGGTGAACGAGAAGGACATAATGACTAATACTAAATGGACAGAAAAAAAGTGGAAACTTTATATTAATAGATTGCTAGGACTATTTTTTATTTTATTAATATGTTTTACGGGGGTAATTCTTGGGAATGAAAGAAGCAGAGCTCAATTACCAAACGATATCAGTACTGAGATACTTGAAATCGCGGAAGTTTTTCAAAAGGAAAAAATAAATGTTCAGGAATGGAAACTTTTTGGGCGAACAAACGTCTATAAAATTAGGGATTTAGTCGCTTTTCAAAAAGAGGTAAATCGTTTAAAACAGAATATGGGCCATCTTACGTGGAATGTGCTAGAAGAAGAGGATCAGTGGAAGGCAGTTGGGACTTATTATAACGATTCATTAAAACAAGAAGAGACTCTTCAGCTCATCACTACCCACACAAAGACATCCCCAAGCTCGTACTTATTATATGAGGTTACAGGGTATGGCTGGAAAGATGATTCGGCAACAGAGATAATAAACCATTTCCATTCGAATCTTACCAGTATTTCTCAGGAAGACTTTGAAATATTTAGTTGTATGATCGGTGATTTCAGTGGTAAAATTGAAGGTGGTTTGCAAAATACGACAAATATTTTGCTAGACTCATTTTCAGCACAAATAGTGGAAGAAATCCAGGAAGATACCTTTGTTTCGGTTTCAGCATATACTGATGCATGGAATAATGTTCTTCCGACACAACAGGGAAAGATGAACTTACAAATTGGGTTACGAACACAAGGAATGGGCGATAAGACTACCGTGATTGTAGGCACGCCAATTATTACTGTTGAATATTAATATATAGAATATAAGACGCGGAGGGGAACGTTTTGGAAAAAATCATCGTCCGCGGCGGACAAAGGTTAAAGGGTACTGTTAAAGTAGAGGGAGCAAAAAACGCAGTACTACCTGTCATCGCCGCAACTTTATTAGCTAGCAAAGGCAAATGCGAAATCTTAGATGTACCTGAGCTCTCCGACGTTTATACGATTAACGAGGTTTTGCGTTATTTGAATGCCGATGTTGATTTTGAAAATAATCGTATAATTGTCGATGCAACAAGAGAGCTTCACACAGAAGCACCGTTTGAATATGTACGAAAAATGCGCGCATCTGTCCTTGTAATGGGATCATTGCTTGCACGTAACGGAAAAGCACAAATTGCTCTACCTGGAGGATGTGCGATCGGTTCAAGACCAATCGACCAGCATTTAAAAGGATTCGAAGCGATGGGTGCGAAAGTGAAAGTTGGAAATGGTTATATCGATGCCGAAGTAGAAGGAAGATTACAAGGCGCGAAAATATATCTGGACTTCCCAAGTGTGGGAGCAACAGAAAACATCATGATGGCTGCAACCCTTGCTGAAGGTACAACAATCATGGAAAACGTTGCAAAAGAACCGGAAATCGTAGACTTAGCGAACTTCTTGAACTCCATGGGAGCGAAAGTTCGTGGAGCAGGTACTGGAACAATCAGAATTGAA
The DNA here is from genome assembly GCF_038595065.1 of Sutcliffiella sp. FSL R7-0096. NCBI lineage: Bacteria > Bacillati > Bacillota > Bacilli > Caryophanales > Bacillaceae > Sutcliffiella > Sutcliffiella sp. FSL R7-0096. Next base: position 4,624,089 of record NZ_CP152003.1, on the reverse strand, counting down.
GGTGTTTCCGAATTACACGGATGTCAACATAACATCATCCCTGACCGCATTGAAGCAGGTACATTCATGGTAGCAGCTGCAATCACAGGCGGAGACGTTATCGTCGAAGGCGCAGTGCCGGAACATTCCAGCTCATTAATCGCGAAAATGGAAGAAATGGGCGTTAAGTTTGAAGAAGTAGAAAACGGATTACGCGTTATCGGACCGGAGAAACTGAAGGCGATTGACATCAAAACGATGCCTCACCCAGGATTCCCGACTGATATGCAATCCCAAATGATGTCCTTATTATTAGCGGCAGAAGGCACTAGCATGATTACCGAAACTGTATTTGAAAATCGCTTCATGCATGTTGAAGAGTTTCGTCGTATGAACGGCGACATTAAGATCGAAGGACGTTCCGTTGTCATCAATGGACCATCGACCTTACAAGGAGCAGAAGTGGCGGCAACAGACCTTCGTGCAGCAGCGGCATTAACCTTAGCAGGATTAATCGCAGACGGATACACTCGTGTAACCGAGCTAAAACACTTAGATCGTGGATACGTAAACTTCCACAACAAACTAGCAGCATTAGGCGCAGACATCGAACGAGTAAGCTCCATGGAACAAGAACAAACAATCATCCTAGAGCAAATCAAAGAAGCCTAAATACGCCAAAATAGCCAATCATATATTTATATTCTACATCGAGGGTCAGACTCCTTTAGGGGTCTGACCCTTTTTTTGCATTTTTCTGTGATTTTTTTTGGCCCCTTCGATGTAAAGGAGGAAATTCCTTCGGGGGTCTGACCCCTGAAAGAATTATTTTTCTAACTACTTAATAATATTCCATCTATTTTTCCGGCAGACCAATTTTTTTGGTAATAAGAAGGTATTTTCAGAAAGTGGTGACTTATGTATATATAATATAGAAGTTTGTAGGAGTTTTTCGTTTCATTCTCCCTTGCAACCCACGCAATGAAACTCTATCAATCCGGCCCATTTTTTAGTCATAATTGCTTGTCCACTCCCATAAGAATGAAAGAGTAAAGGTATCCAACCATCAACAACCTACTATTTTATTGTTATCGGAGGCTCAGCGCTATGAGAAACTTGAAACCAATTATCGTACTCACTTCTGTCCTTTTTGTCATGGTATTAATGGTACCAACATTGTTAGTCATGCCGTTTGTCGATAAGGATAGCGGCCAGCTGGCGGAAGAACTCCAATCAAAGCAAGAAGTCCAAACACAAGTGGAAGTGGCTGAATCCCCGATTGACGTGGCTGTGTATCGCCACAAGCAAGAGATGATCGAAAATATTCCATTGGAAGATTATATCGTCGGAGTGGTGGCTTCTGAAATGCCAGCCGACTTTGAGCTAGAGGCTTTGAAAGCCCAGGCCCTCGCTGCGCGCACGTATATATTAAGGCAGCTGATGGCTGATGAAAAGCTAGGGACGCCCAATGGCGCAGACGTAACTGATACGGAGCAGCACCAAGTATATAAAAGTCCGGAAGAACTTAAAGCAATATGGGAAGCAGATGATTTCGACTGGAAAATGGAGAAAATAAAACAGGCGGTGACCGAGACAGCAGGATCCGTCCTTACCTATAATAATGCACCGATTGATGCGAGTTACTTCTCCACAAGCAATGGCTACACCGAAAACTCTGAAGAATATTGGCCAAACGAAATTCCATACTTGCGCAGCGTCGCAAGCCCATGGGACGTTGACTCGGAAAAATACTTGAGCCAGGTGACCCTAACTGTTCAGGAGTTCCAATCGATGCTAGGGGTGACGCTTGGGAACGATGGAGCGGTAGGGAAGATCATCTCCCGTACGACAGGGAACCGGGTAAGCACCGTCGATATAAATGGTAAGCAACTTTCAGGCAGGGAAGTGCGTGACACCCTCAAATTGCGCTCTAGTGACTTTACCTGGGAACGCAAGGGTGACAATATCATCATCACCACAAAAGGCTTCGGCCACGGTGTCGGCATGAGCCAATACGGCGCCAACGGCATGGCCCTAGAAGGAAAAAGCTATACCCAAATCATCTCCCACTACTACAAAGACGTCCAAATCGCCAGCGCCGACCAATACCTCAACAAAGTGACCGCGAAGCAATAAAGGAGGGGAGAGAGAAAATTCACTTTGGGGGTCAGACCCCCAAAGGATTTCCCCCCTCAACGTCGAATAGAGGTTCACCCGTCAGACCCCGGCTCCTGCCGGGGTCTGACCCCTTTTCAAACTTTTTTCAATCCCCATGCATAAAACCCGCCTCAATGAAGGAAAATAAGCATTTCAAAAATTTTTTCACACCAGATGTATATTATTCTCGGAATCTGTTCAGAATGATTGCTGAGGTGATGATACAATGAGAGAGGAAGAAAAGAAACGGACTTCTCAAAATTCAAATTGGCAACGCTTAATGAAAAAGCGTTGGGTGTTCCCAGCAATCTATCTTGGGTGCGCAGCAATCATTTTGACAGCGGTTTTAATGTTCCAAGCAGGTAGTGAGACAGAGGTTAATCCAGGTAACAACGCAGAAGGGCAAGGACCTAATACTTCTTACGGCGATCAAGAATCCGTCGAAGTAAACAGCCCTGTTGAAAACTTTGTAATGCCGGTAACAGATGTGAACTCATCTTTGATCCAAAAACCATTCTGGGATGAAAATGGATCCAAAGAAGAGCAAGAAGCTGCTTTCATTGAGTACAATGGAAGATACCAACCAAACACAGGTATCGATATCGTAATGAAAGACGGCGAAACATTCGAAGTAGTCGCATCCCTAAGTGGAACAGTAACGCATGTTGAAAATGATCCATTACTAGGAAATGTCGTAGAAATCGAGCATTTAGATGGTGTAAAAACAGTCTACCAATCCTTGACTGACGTTCAAGTGAAAGTCAATGACTTTGTAGAGCAAGGCGACACTATTGCAAAAGCGGGTACAAACCAACTGAACAAAGACTCTGTCCATGTTCACTTTGAAATCCGTAAAGACAATGTAGCAGTTAATCCAATCAGCTTTTTTAACAAACCAGTCACTTCTCTTTTAGAGGAAGAAGGACAAGCTTCTGAAGAAGGAAGCGAGCCAGCTGGTGAGCAAGAAAAAGAAGAAACTCCTGCAGAAGGTGAAGACAAGCCTGAAGACGGAGAAGACAAAGACGGCGACGAAGGATCTTCTGACGAAGAACAAGAGGAATCCGTTAGCTTTCTAACATAATACAAAGTCTTGTTGATAAAATAAATGCTAGAACGATAAACTCTATTGACTCAAAGAGCAGCTTACAAACGGGGAAAGCTTCCCGGAAAGCTGCTCTTTTTCTATTCAAATTTTTTCCCGACTTTCCACCCCAACCAGGAATAAAACCAAGCCTACCTGGGTATACTAACAATACCGATACACAAACAACACAACAGCGCACAAAATCAGAGAATGTCTCAACCGCCAAACGTAGGTACCGTTTGGCGGTATTTTTATGTCCTCTAATAAGTGGTAAAAATTTCAAAAAAGGGGTCAGACCCCAGCAGGAATTTCCCTCTCCATCACGAATACAACCAAAGTAAGGAAATGTGTCGGAATTTGGCGGACGAAAAGGGGTCTGACCCTCAAAGGATTTCCACCATCACCGTCGAAGCATCCCTCAGCACCACCAGCCCCATCTCCCACCCAAACCACCCACACACATCCAAAATCCCACCCCCGCGAAAGGAGTACCGCCCACTATGCCACGAAACCCAAGAATCTGGTTCCCAGGAGCCAAGTACCACATCACCACCCGCGGAAACCGCCGCAGCATCATCTTCTTTGAGTCCAAGGACTACCAAACCTATAAGCGCATCCTCTTTGAAACGAAACTCAAATACCCGTTCAAACTGCACGCCTACTGTCTCATGACCAACCACACCCACCTGCTCATCGAAACCGAAACCACCAACATCAGCCTGATCATGCAAACAATCAACACCAAATACGCCCAGTACATCAACAGCAAATACCGACTCACCGGCCACCTCCTGGAAGGCAGATTCAAATCCAGCCTCATCCATGATATCGACTACCAGATCGACGTCAGCAAATACATCCACCTCAACCCAGTCACCGCCCAAATGGTCCATAACCCGGAAGACTACCCATACAGCAGCACAGACAATACTACTATAACAACCACCACGACCCACTCGTCACCACAACCGACATCTTGAAATACTTTTCCACCACCCACCACGATGGTTCCTACCCGCACTACGTCAACACCCCGAATACCAGAATCCATTTCACCCCCACCAACAAAGTAAAATTTCTTATTTTGAAAAAATAAAGAAAATTAAGTATAATAGAAAATAATTCGCATAACGAAATAATAGGGGGATCAACAAATGACACTTAAACTCGACTATCTCAACAACCCATATCCATCACAGCGCAACACCGTATTCGCCCAAAACGGCATGGTTGCAACTTCTCAGCCACTAGCCGCACAAGCTGGCCTCGATATCCTGAAAAAAGGAGGAAACGCAATCGACGCAGCCATCGCCACCGCGGCCTGCCTGACCGTCGTGGAACCAACCTCCAACGGAATCGGCGGCGACGCATTCGCCCTCGTCTGGACAAAAGGGGAGCTTCATGGCCTGAACGCAAGCGGTCCTGCACCACAATCCATCTCCATTGAAGCGGTAAAAGAAAGAGGCCACGACACCATGCCTAAAATGGGCCTCATCCCAGTGACTGTTCCTGGCGCACCATCCGCCTGGGCAGAGCTATCCAAAAAGTTTGGCAAACTACCACTCTCAGAAGTGCTACAACCTGCCATCGACTACGCAGAAAAAGGGTACCCAATTTCGCCAACACTCGGCAAGTACTGGAAGGGTGCCTACAACGCTTATAAAAAATTTTGCACAACTGAAGAATTCACACACTGGTTTGAAACCTTCGCCCCAGACGGACGTGCACCTGAAATCGGTGAAACCTGGTCCTCCAAAGGCCATGCCGACACCTTAAGACAAATCGGTGAAACAAACGGGGAAGCTTTCTACCGCGGAGAATTAGCCCACAAGATGGCGGACTTCTCCAAACAGCACAACGGCTTCCTTACATATGAGGATCTTGCAGCTTACCAACCGGAATGGGTGCAGCCGATCAAGGTCAACTATCGCGGTTATGACGTCTGGGAGATCCCGCCGAACGGCCAGGGAATCGTCGCCCTTATGGCACTCAATATGTTAAAAGAAGACACTTTCACCGAACGCGACAGTCTCGAAACCTATCACAAACAAATCGAGGCAATGAAACTCGCATTCGCTGACGCGAAGAAATACGTATCAGATACAACTACGATGACCCACACAGCAGAAGAATTGCTTTCTAGTTCCTTTGCAAAAGAAAGAAGAAGCCTCATCACAGATACGGCACTCACGCCAGAACCAGGAACCCCACCAAAAGGAGGAACCGTCTATCTGGCCACTGCCGATGGGGAAGGGAATATGGTATCCTTTATCCAGAGCAACTACATGGGATTCGGATCAGGTGTCGTTGTACCAGGAACAGGGATCGGCCTGCAAAACAGGGGGCATGACTTCTCCCTTGAACCAGAACACGAAAACGCGCTGACACCAGGGAAGAAGACATACCACACCATCATCCCTGGCTTCCTGACAAAAGACAACCAAGCCGTCGGACCATTCGGCGTCATGGGAGGCTACATGCAGCCACAAGGACACATGCAAGTCGTCATGAACACCGTCGACTTCCACCTTAACCCGCAGGCTGCCCTGGACGCACCAAGATGGCAGTGGATGGAGGGCAAAACCGTACACGTCGAGCATCACTTCCCTCAACACCTGGCCCAAGCACTCCAACGCAAAGGCCATAACATCCAAATCACACTCGACGGAGGCAGCTTCGGCCGCGGCCAAATCATCTGGCGCGACCCACAAACCGGCACCCTCACCGGCGGCACCGAACCAAGAACCGACGGCTGCATCGCAGCTTGGTAAAGCGGTAAAGGAGTAAAAGGGGCCTGACCCTCACTCAATTAAAGTATTAAACAACTAAAAAGGGGTCTGACCCTCATCAAAGGAGGAAACCACCACACCATGAAGCAATGGAACCTATTCATCGCATTCTTCCGTTCGGGAATGCTGGGCTACGGTGGCGGTCCATCGAGCATCCCACTTATACATAAAGAGGTAGTGGGCAAATACAAATGGGTAACAGACGACGATTTCTCGGACATACTCGCACTCGCCAACACCCTGCCCGGACCGATCAACACCAAGATGGCTGGCTATATTGGTTACCGCGTCGGAGGCTATACTGGCATGATGAACGCCGTTTTAGCTTCCACCATCCCGACCATCATACTCATGATCGTCCTGCTTACCACCCTCACAAGCTTTAAGGACCAAGCGTGGGTGCAAGGCATGACCAAAGCAGTCCTGCCTGTAGTGGGTGTCCTGCTCGCCGTGCTGACCTGGGACTTTCTATCAAAATCACAAAAGGGGCTTGGCTGGACAGCAGCAATACTGCTAATCCTAGCTAGTTTCCTATTCATCGAGATTCTGGGCATCCATCCAGGAATCGTCATTGCCCTGCTACTCGCAGCGGCTGTCTTGAAAAAAGACAAACCAAAACCTGAAAAAGGAGGGACCCCATCATGATCTATTGGGAGATTTTCCTCGCCTTTTTCATACCAGGCATTCTCGGGTACGGGGGAGGCCCTGCTTCCATCCCGCTTGTTGAGAACGAAGTAGTTCACCGCTACGGATGGCTGACCGTCTCCGAATTCAGTGAGGTCCTCGCACTCGGAAACGCCCTTCCTGGTCCGATCGCAACCAAAATGGCCGGCTACATCGGCTACGAGCAAGCAGGAGTCCTAGGCGCAGCCGTCGGCGTATTCGCCACTGTCGCACCATCCCTGATCCTGATGGTCGCCCTCATGAGCCTGCTATACAAGTTCAGAGATTCACCAAAGGTAAAAAGAATGTCTAACTACGTGCGACCAACCATCGCACTCCTACTAGGAGTCATGGCCTACCGCTTCTTCGCCGAATCCTACCAAGATTCCGGAGCAGCCCAAACCATCCTCCTCATCATAGCCAGCTACCTCCTCCTAGAAAAATGGAAAGTCCACCCCGCCTACGTAATCGTCGGCGCGCTGGTCTATGGTGCACTAATACTTTAAAGAGATAAAAGGGGTCTGTTCCTCAACGCTCTAAAGCGCTAAAGCGCTAAAGCTCAGACCCCACACCCAACCCAAAAAGGAGCTTCCACCAATGAAAACCAAAACCCTACTTTTAACAGGTTTCGTACCATTCTTAAACTTCACCATCAACCCAACCGAACAAATAGCAAACGAACTCGACCAGCAAACCATCGGCAACTATAAGGTCCATAGCAGCATCCTGCCTGTAGATTTCAATCAATCAGCCGCCCAACTACTCCACCACATCAACGACATAAAGCCAGACGCCGTCATCTCCCTAGGCCTTGCCGCCGGTCGCGCCCACATCACACCCGAACGTATTGCCATCAACTGCAAGGACGCAGGCGGCGCACCGGACAACAACGGCGTCATCCACCAGGACGAACCAATCGACCAATCAGGACCGGCCGCATATTTCTCCACCCTGCCTATTCGTGACATGGTCAACCATCTGACAGAAAATCAATACCCTGCAAAAGTCTCCAACACCGCAGGAACCTATCTGTGCAATAACGTCATGTACGCAGCACTGCACTACCTAATGAACAATCAAACTAACATCCCGGCCGGCTTCATCCACATCCCTGCCTCACACGAACTGGCCGTCCAGCTCGCAAATACACCAAGCTGGTCCCAGCAGGACCTCACAAACGCCATAAAACTAAGCATCGAAACGCTAAATTAATGCACCCACAAAAGGACCCTCACACCAATCACGTGTTAGGGTCCTTCAACGTTCCAAACAAGCCAAACCACCACACTAAATTCCCTCCAACTGTAATAAGACAAATTCACTCCGAAATAGGGTAAGAGGTAGAATCCATCCAACAAGGAGGCAACACACCATTGAAAAAACAACTCTGCCTGTTTACCCTTCTAATCGTCATGCTGCTGTCAGCCTGCTCAAGCACCGACTCGGAAAAAGACGACCTAATAAACTATATAAATACCGAACTGCCAAAAGTAGCTGACTTGGAATGGGAAGCTATCGACTCCTACAGCAGCGTCTCCGGCCAAAACTATACGGACGACTGGACCATGTACGAAATCATCGACACCGTCACCATACCAGCCTACGAAGAATTCATCACCGAGCTAGAAAACATCCGCCCAAAATCAGAAGCTGTCAGGGAAATCCATGAAATCTATATCGAAGGCAGCAACTCCCAGCTCCAAGGCTTCAAAATGATCCGGGTCGCCCTCGAACAACAAGACTATGATAAAGTATTTGAAGCAAACGAACACCTAGACAAAGGTCGCACCAAAATTCGCCAATTTCAAACCAAACTTGAAGACCTCATGCATGAACACGGCGTAGAGTACGAAGACGAATCAGACGAAGCACTGTAACCCTACACCAACCACCGAGCCCACTGGCTCGGTGGTTTTTTAAATTGGTAGTTTCTCACAACAACACTCTATACCCAAAGTCTATTTGTACTAATACACAATACAAAAAATCCCTCGAAAAATGTAGAACTCTCTTCCAAAACAAATAGTTGACTTCAAACAGCCCTTGTCCCATAATCTAATTATTAGAATTATTATAAAATTCTGTTTTAATACAGAATAATCCCAAGCCAAAAAGGAGGGAGATTCGACACGATAACTAAAGCGCTTACAAAAGGAGAGAATTAACAAATGCTTTTATTCTATCTATTCCTGATCATCACCATCACAAGCATCTTCCTGGCAATCAAAAAACAAAGGCCAATACTACTCTCAGTCCCAATAGCAGCCCTATTCACCTACGCAGTCGTGGAAATCGCCCTAGTACCGGCACCCTTCCTCGACACCGTCAAATTCATTTTTAGCCTTAGGTAATAAAAAATTTTATTAAAAAAGGGGTCAGACCCCTAAAGGAATTTCAACAACAACGTCGAAACCCCAGCACCAAACTAAAAGGAGGCAAACCCTTGAAGAAAATCGAAAAATCCGTTGCGGATGCCTATTTCAGAGAGAAAAATAAATACATCTTAATCTACCTGGCAATCTGGCTTGGCGTATCGTTTGGCATCGTCCTGTTCGCCGAATCCCTACAATTCACCATTTTCGGTGGCTTCCCGTTCCACTACTATATGGGAGCACAAGGCTCCATCATTACTTTTATCATCCTGCTATTCGTCAACGCCAAAGTGAGCGACAAAATCGACGCAAAATACGGCATCGATGAAAAAGCCAACGAAGTCCTTAGCGCTGGCAAAACATTAGATCACTAACAAGCCAAACCCACATCCAAGAATCTCACAATTAACCATCCCATACCCGAAAATCTCACAACCGAGATTTTCGCACACACACACCAGGAATCTCACAAAAAACCAACAACAAAACCAAACACACATATAAAAATAACACTAAACCTAAAGGGGGACCCACGATTGGATAACCAGTTTCTCGTCTCACTCACACTGATCCTGATCACATTCGGGCTCTATATCGGAATCGCCATCTACAACAAAGCGCGCCAAACCTCCGACTTCTACGTAGCAGGCCGCGGCGTACCACCAGTATTCAACGGAATGGCCATCGGCGCAGACTGGATGAGTGCAGCGTCATTCATCGGGATGGCCGGAACCATCATGCTACTCGGCTATGACGGACTAGCATACATAATGGGTTGGACAGGCGGTTACCTGCTCCTGACCTTCCTCTTAGCACCACAATTAAGAAAATACGGCCGCTACACCGTACCAGAATTCATCGGCGACCGTTTTGACAGCCACACCGCACGCGTCATCGCGGCAATCTGTACCATCATCATCAGTTTCACCTACTCCATCGGCCAGCTTTCCGGCTCCGGAGTGGTAATCGGCCGCTTACTGGAAGTGGATGCAAGAATCGGAACCATGATCGGGGTAGTCCTGATCGCATTCTATGCCGCATTCGGTGGGATGAAAGGGATCACCTGGACCCAGGTGGCACAATACATCATCCTGATCATCGCCTACCTGATCCCGGTAATTTTCATGTCCCTGCAACTAACAAACAACCCATTACCATGGCTTTCCTACGGCCAAATCGTCCAAACAATGGGTGAACTCGACCGAGAACTCGGTGTATCAGAATATTTCGCACCGTTCACCAACGGCACCAAATGGCAGTTCATGGCCCTCATGTTCACACTCATGGCCGGAACAGCAGGTCTGCCGCACGTTATCGTTCGTTTCTACACCGTATCCACCATGAAAGCAGCTCGCTGGTCAGGCGCATGGGCCCTACTTTTCATCGGCCTTCTTTACCTATCCGCACCGGCATATGCAGCATTCTCCCGTTTCATACTGATGAGACGTGTAGCTGGGCAACCTATCGACCAGCTACCAGCCTGGACAGAATCCTGGGTGAACACAGGCAAATTGCAAGTCGCTGATACTAACGGAGACGGCATCCTTCAATGGAACGAGCTTATCATCGCAAACGATATCGTCGTAATGGCCACACCGGAAATCGCCAACCTTGGCGTCTTCATCATTGGACTCGTAGCGGCAGGCGCTATGGCAGCCGCACTTTCCACAGCAGGTGGACTGATGATCTCCATCTCGTCCTCATTCGCACATGACATCTACTATCGTGTCATGAGACCGAATGCAACCGACAAAAACCGCCTAATGGTCGGCCGTGTCACCATTGTCACAGCGACCGTGCTTGCGGGTCTTGTAGCGCTTAACCCACCAGGAGCAATCACGCAGATCGTCGCATGGGCCTTCGCGCTCGCATCCGGAACCTTCTTCCCAGCTCTGCTCCTTGGAGTATGGTGGAAACGTGCCAATGCACAAGGGGTCATCGCCGGAATGCTAGTGGGACTTGGCGTCACCCTATCCTACATCTTTGCGGCAAAATACGGCGGGTTCACCGTCCTTGGCATCATCGACACAGGAGCAGGTGTCTTCGGAGCGGCAGCGGCCATCATCACAATCATAGTCGTATCCTTAAGAACAAAAGCACCATCACAAAAAATCCAAGACGAAGTAGTCGACCTTCGTTATCCGGAACAAATGTCCTACAAAAATGGGGACGTCTGGATCGACAAATAAACCAAATAGCAGGGAGGGGCAGTGCAAACCGCATTGCTCCTCTTTCCTGCAAAAAAAGGAGCCACCAACATGTTGCACCTACTAACCAAAAACTTGACTCAAGACCAAGCCACCAAAATCGAAAACCAATGCCAAACCTTCCATTACAACCAAAACGACACCATCCTCCACGCCAACGATAGCCGCGAAGGCATCTTTCTTGTGCTCTCCGGCATGGCAGAAGTCTACATTCCATCCCAAAAATCACAAGACGAAGTACTGGAAATCATCAAATCGAACGAACTCATCGGCCTGTCCAACATCCACCATTTCCTCACTACTAATTTCCCGCAAACCCAACAACCAGGCCCAACCACACCCCTATACCCGGACCAGCTCCCAGACCAGCCGGCGCAACACAATCCTACCCTGATCCAAGTCCGTGCCATCGACGAAACGGAAGCGCTTTTTATTCCCTATACGGTGCTAAAAGAAAGATGGAGCGAACCTGCCCTCCGAGACTACCTATTGGACCAAGTCAGCTCCCGTCTTCATGATGTCTATCACTCACTTGCCGAGCAAATCAACATGAGCACCACCATGGGCCTAACCGCAGACCCGACCATCCTACGAGTACAAGACATCATGCAACCGAACCAAGCAACCATCCAAGCAAAAACAACCGACACCATCCAATCCGTCGCTGAAAAACTATCTAAAAACAGCACCACAACCGCCGCCATCATCCTAAAAAACGAAATAATCCAAGGCATCGTCACCATGCACGACTTCGTCAACAGAGTCATCACTAGCGGCAAAAGCACCCAAGACCAAGTTCAAACCATCATGACCCAAAACCCGATCACCATCCAAAGGACCGCCTATTACTACGAAGCACTCACCACCATGCTTCTAAACGGCATCAAACACCTACCAGTCACAAGCGAAAATAACCAATTAGCAGGACTCGTCACCTTGACAGACCTACTGCAAGCCAAACAACCGACAGCCATGCTCCAAAACACAGAAACACTCAAATCAGCCACCATAGAAGAACTACCACAGATCAAACAGCAACTATACTCAACACTTACCACCATGCTCCAACAACAAGTGCCGATCCTGACAACACTTGAAGTCATGAACACCCTATACGACCAGCTTATCAGCCGTTGTATCGAGCTTTCCGTAAAAGAAATGCCAACCGCACCACCAACAAAATTCTGTTTCTACCTCATGGGAAGCGGAGCCAGAAAAGAACAATTCCTTCTCACCGACCAGGATCATTTCCTCGTCTACGAGAACCAGTCAGACCTAGACAATCAACCAAACAGCACCACATATAGCGGCCATATCGCCACCCGATACTTCGCCGATTTATCACAAAAAATCGTCGAAAACCTAGAACTTGCAGGCTACAAAAGATGCACAGGAGATATGATGGCATCCAACCAAATTTGGCGCGGCACACTTGAGGAATGGGAGTCCCGCCTCCATGAATGGACACTAAAGTCCACCAACGACCGCCTGCTCCTAGCCCAGAACTTTTTCTCCTATCGCCATATAGCGGGAGACGATACACTGCACCAGCAATTCCAACAAACAGTAACTGATTCACTTGATCGAGCTAAAATATTTTTATACAGACTTTCCCAGCTAGAACGGGAAAATCCAATACCAACCTTAGAACAACCAATCCGCTCCATGTTCCGCCGCAACAAAAAACAACTCGACTTAAAAAAAGAAGTCCTGTTCCCATACCATCATAGCCTGCAAATACTCGCACTCATGCACGGCATCACCTATGGGACACCAATCGAAAAGATAGATCAACTCCATGAAAAAAAGATCCTCTCGGAAAACTTCCAAAAGGATCTTAAAGCATCAATCAGTACCATACTCAACTATTACGTCCGAAATCGGCATCAACAGCATCAAAATGGAGAGGAGCTTACATCAACCTTAATGCTGACAACCCTCACCACCCGTGAAAAAGAAGAACTCATGCTCAGCATCCGGCTCATCAAGGAGCTCCAAAGCCACATGCTTTCCTACTATTAACGACCGACCGCCAACAAATCCCAGCAAGAGGAGGTACCTACAAAATATGTTTCTATTCGCAAAAAAGCATTATTTCCCGAGCAATTTAGCAGAAAATTTACCGCTTTCCACACCTGTCGACAAACTCGAATTCACTGTCTTCGATACAGAAACGACCGGCTTCAACGTGGCAAAAGAGGACCGACTCATAGAACTGGGCGCCGTTAAAATAAAGAACCTGCAAGTCATAGAAGACAGTACATACCAAACCTATATTAACCCGAATCGACAAATTCCTCGGGAAATTACTGAACTAACTGGCATTACAAAGGAACAAACAGAGGAAGCACCAACAGCGCTGATGGCAATTGAAGACCTGAGGGATTTCGCAGCCGGACAGTCCGCTTGCTTTGTCGGTCACTACGTCGCCTTCGATATGCAAGCGATACAGGCAGAATTAAAACGCCACAACTTAACCTGGAAAAGCCCTAAAGCCATTGATACGCTCAACCTTATCGGCTATATCGCCCCTAGCTACGACATGCGTGATCTTGAAAAATACGCCAGGGACTTCGGCACAAGAATCTACCAACGCCATTCAGCCTTAGGCGACGCGCTAACCACGGCATTCCTGTTCACGGAGCTACTTCAAATCTGCCAAGAACGGGGAATTAAGACATGGGGGGACCTGTTGAATATTGGGATTAATTAATTTGTGTATATCATAACGATAAAAAGCACTCCAATACTAAAAGGAGTGCTATAATTATAAATATCACATATGGAAGGAGAATGGAGCATGCAGTACTTTTGGAAAATCGCGCTAGCGGCAATCATAGCCTCAACGTTAATCAACTTGCCTACTTATATCTACAATATCTTGACAGCCCCGCCACTCGTACCATCAGAAACCACTAACTATGCTGCAACTCCGGATATAAGTATATTATTTATATTCGCTTTTATGATCATCTACATAATATTTGGTTTACCGACAACTCTCATTACTGATGGACTTATAAAAAAATTCAAGCCATCAAAAATAAATAAAATGCTTTTTCAACTTTTCACTTATGCACTGGCTGCTTTCTCATTAACATATCTGCTTGGCGGTGTTTCTATGAGTTTATTTCTCTATGTTATTTTCCAAGCATATATTTACCTTTTTATTCTAATGTACTTAAGAAGAAAAGAAGGTAGCGCAAGTCTGCAACCAATAAGTTAAGAAAATTTCCATCAGGGTTATACATCAAATTCCAATCGATCCCTCACCCCAGGCCAATCCGAATCAGCCAGCCACACACATACCTTATGCCGACCAGGTTGCAGATTCTTCAGCGGAATATCAAAACTTAATTCCTGCCCGGCCTCCACCATAATTTCCTCATAAATCATCGTGAACATCTTGCCTTCTGAAAATTGCTCAACCCGTGCGCCATCCCGATACAAAATATAGTCATATCGCTGCCCACTACGGAAGGTCACCTTCTCACCAACATCACCAGTATTTTCTACGACAAAATGCAACATCACTGAATCAGGACCACTTTCCGAATACGTTAACTTTGCTTCCAAACCCATCCACAACACTCCCATCGCTATCATTTCCTTTACTAAAATATTCGACAAAACCGCGTCTATACCTCTTATGATTTACAAATCCGAAAAAAGGGTATTATATACATAGCAGCGAATTTAATACTTAGGAAAACGTAACAGAACCTTTACCTTGAATTTACATTCGCTTGCTACAATGAAGGTAAGTAAGAGAGAATCATTTATTCTTCACAGGGAGGTCTTTATGATGATTTCGAACATGAAAAAAGAGTGGCATAAGTTCTGGTACTTCAATTATAACTATCTGTTGGCGAGCGAAGAGAACTCCCAGCAATATAATAAATACTTATCTAAATCACAATATCATGGTAAAAAACTAATGCAGCTTCTGTAAGCTGCATTTTTTCGTGAATCTACATCAACTTAAACTCTCTTAAATGGAAACGCAATAAAGTTTTTTCTTCTGGTATGAATTCGAAATATAATTCATATTCATTCTCAATTATGTAGTAATAGAAATATAACCCCTCTAGTTCATTTAGACCTTGTTGTTCCGGCTCGCCCAATAGCTCTTCGATATCAGTTGGTGTCAGCTTTTCAGGGCGGATGACAGTGAGTAAACCAACTATATTGTCTCCCGCAGTTGTGCCGTAGCCGATATTGGAATAAATGGTGTAAGAAGCTTCATTACGCTGGATTTCAGCATCTGGTTCACCAAGCTCATGGATGATGCTCCTGATCGAATTTCCTATGCCATAACCTTCTGGAGTGAATTTACCTTGCTTGATGCTTTCTAAAAAATGCTCATCAATGACAAAGGTTTCCGGAGGGGTAAATGTTTGATTGTAGTCAACGGTGAAATCGGGATCGGCACATTCCTCTGACTCTGTCACTAGTATACGTTCCTTCCCAAAACGGAAAGTGAGCTCGCAACCATTTGGATCTTTATCGGAAAGCGCGACAAATCCATCCTTATTTGCGTATCCACTTGTAACCTTTGAGGAAATTCTTAGTTTTGAAGAGTTTTCAGTCTTCATAGGTTCATTATTTTTCACTGTTATATGAAAATCAAAGCCTTCCTCTGTTTCATTATAAATTATGAGATTTCCGACAAAAGGTGAATCTTCAGGGACCAACCAATCCCCCTGCCAAAATTCTGACTCGGGAACCCCCAACTCAGAAAGCATTTCTTCTTCATTTTTCTTTTCTTTCGTTTCTTCTGATATTTCTAATGGTGCATCCGCACTTGTTTGAAAAACCATCCCATTTTGACATCCCACAAGTAATAACAGTATATAGCATATAGATAAAGATAATAGCTTTTTAATTTTAAAAACCCCCTAAATATTGGATTTCACACTAATTATAGCATTTAGATAACTAAAATGATGCCATTTTCAAAAAAATCAAACAAAACCCCTTGTCCCTCTTGACATTGTTGGCATAAACAACCAACCAAGCTAATAAACTGATACAAACCAAACATACAAAGAGAGTGTTTGAGGTGAGGGATCGTAGATTGTCTCGAAGAATTACACCAGCCATCCTACTTTTGTTTTATATACAACTCTAATTACATGCACTTCGTTACATCGAAATAAGCGGGTCTCATTTCACACTTCTCAACATCCACAATTTAGGGAGGGCGAGTGGTGTGCACGATTACATCAAAGAGAGAACTATCAAGATTGGAAAGTATATCGTGGAGACGAAGAAAACAGTTCGCGTGATTGCGAAAGAATTTGGCGTTTCCAAAAGTACTGTCCATAAGGACTTGACCGAAAGACTGCCGGAGATCAACCCAGACTTAGCGAATGAAGTGAAAACAATCCTTGATTACCATAAATCCATCAGGCATTTGCGGGGCGGCGAAGCAACCAAGATGAAGTACAAGAAGGAAGAGGAAACGGTAAAATAAAGCGAGAGTACCAGGGCGAAGCCAGCTCTGGTATTTTTGGTTTTTTGGTGGTGTGAGGGGGATGATTTCAAGCAGCTTAAGCAGCTTTCAACTTATGAAGACAATCTGAGCGCGAAAATTGTGATGAGATTGTCATTATAGATGCTATAAAGACAATCTGAGCGTGAAAGTTCTGATGAGAGTGTCATCATCCTGCTTATGAAGACCTCTCAAGCCCGAAAATCAGTCGAGAGAGGTCTTCATCGAGGCTATGAAGACCTCCCAAGCCTGAAAAACGATCGAGAGAGGTCTTCATCGATGCTATGAGGACCTCCCAAGCCCGAAAATCGATCGAGAGAGGTCTTCATTGGTGCTATGAGGACCTCCTAAGCCCAAAAATCAATCGAAAGAGTTCTTCATCGATGCCATGAAGACCTCCCCCGCTAATCCCACCACAAAAGTCTTCATCCCACCCCAAAAAGCGCCCATTCCCGACCATCCCCCCACTCCCTCAAACCCATTCGACAAATTTCTCACAAAAATGACATGAAACTACTGTTAAATTTCACCTTTATTTAGTAAAATGTGATAGAATATACAATTAGGACTAAAGATAGTGTTCATTAGCAATTAAACAAACAAAGAACATTCAGATAAAAAGTCGCGAGCAAAAAAGCATAGACGCAAGGAGGAAAAGAGTAAGATGTTTGCAAGGGATATTGGAATTGACCTGGGTACGGCGAACGTACTCATCCACGTAAAAGGGAAAGGCATCGTCCTGAACGAGCCTTCTGTAGTAGCAATTGACACGAACACAGGCAAAGTATTGGCGGTAGGGGAAGAGGCCCGCAAAATGGTTGGCCGTACACCAGGGAACATCGTCGCGATGCGACCGCTAAAGGATGGCGTCATCGCAGACTTCGAAGTAACAGAAGCGATGCTCAAACACTTCATCAAAAAACTGAACGTAAAAGGCTTCCTATCCAAGCCACGCATCCTTATCTGCTGCCCGACGAACATCACATCCGTTGAGCAAAAAGCGATCAGAGAAGCGGCCGAGAAAAGCGGCGGTAAAAAAATCTATCTCGAAGAAGAGCCAAAAGTCGCAGCAATCGGAGCGGGAATGGACATCTTCCAACCGAGCGGTAACATGGTAGTCGACATCGGTGGCGGAACAACGGATGTAGCCGTACTATCCATGGGTGACATCGTAACGGCATCTTCCATTAAAATGGCCGGCGACAAATTCGACGCTGAAATCCTTCAGTACATCAAAAAGAAGTACAAGCTTCTGATCGGTGAGCGCACAGCTGAGAACATCAAAATCGAAATCGCAACCGTTTTCCCTGGCGGACGTAACGAGTCCATCGACATCCGCGGACGCGACATGGTGAGCGGGCTTCCACAGACCATCACTGTGAAATCCGATGAGATCGAAGAAGCACTAAGGGAATCCGTCCAAGTGATCGTTCAAGCAGCAAAAAGCGTCCTAGAACGCACACCGCCTGAACTATCCGCAGACATCATCGACCGCGGCGTCATCCTGACAGGTGGAGGAGCACTCCTACACGGAATGGACCAACTCCTAGCAGACGAACTAAAAGTACCAGTCCTAGTCGCAGAACAACCAATGGACTGCGTAGCAATCGGCACTGGCATCATGCTCGACCACATTGATCGTTTGCCAAGCAAAAGCTTTGCCTAACCAAAAACAAAACAACAACCCAAGGAGCACCCCAACCGGCTGCTCCTTTTCCATTCCCAAAAAGAAAAGGGATAGGGGTCTGACCCACAACTAATCCAGAAATCCCTTTCCACTCCCTTCTTAAGCCCCAAAAACCTAGTCCATTCACCTCAAAGCTTACATCGACCCCTGAAAAGTTACAAAACCTCCTCGAAGGGTATATAGAAAGTAACTACCAAATCCGGAGGTGTCCCAAAATGATTCAACAATTAATCATAAAGTGGCACACAATCAGAGCAAACTACCATGAAATCCTCATAAACGACTGTTTAGACGAAACAATGAAACAAAGCCTCACGAAAAAACTCGATTACCATAAACAACAACTACAAAAACATTACCAATTAAGCGCCTAACTGGGTGCTTTTTTTCTTTCTCTCGGATTATTCATAAAATTACATATATCGACAATTCGAAATATATACTATAATAGAAAATAGGCAAATATGTACGTTACCAAAAACAAGAGGTGAACCCAATTATGTTACGTGGATTCCACACAGCAACAGCAGGTATGATTTCGCAGCAGCGCCGTATGGAAATGCTCTCAAACAACCTGTCCAATGCCAACACACCGGGCTATAAAGCCGACCAGTCATCCTTGCGGGCTTTCCCTGAACTCCTCCTGAAAAAAATGGAGCAGGCGAACATTCCGACTACAAAACCAATTTCATTCTCCCAAAACCAAACGATCGGGACTCTACATACAGGTGTCTACATGCAGGAAACGGCACCGAAGCAAACACAAGGAGATATGCGCCAAACAGGCAACCAGACCGACCTGGCAATCCTGAACCAAAACCTTCCTGAAGGAGCAAGCATCTTCTTCGCTGTAGAAAACCAGGACGGCACACCAAGATACACGAGAAACGGCAACTTTGCCATTGACCAGCAAGGCTACCTGACCACCAACAATGGCCTTTATGTTCTTGATGAAAATAACACAAGGATCCAACTGGAGTCCGACACCTTCGAACTCCAGCAGGATGGAACCATCATAGAAAACGGCGTCATCAACACACGTATCGGAATTGCGCTTGCACCTAATGCCAATGACCTTACACGAGACAACAACGGCTTGTATCGACTTCAAAACGGCCAAGCGCTCCCAAGCGCCATCAATAACCCAGGCATAGCTTTCCAAGTGCTGCAAGGTCATATTGAACGCTCCAATGTCGACACGGCCCAAACCATGGCAGACATGACCGCTGCCTTCCGTGCTTTTGAAGCCAATCAAAAAATCATCCAAGCATATGACATGAGCATGCAAAAAGCGGCCAACGAAATCGGACGGATTAACTAACCAAAAATAGAGAGGAGGAACCCATAACCATGAGCAGAATCATGCTGAATGCAACCAATACGATGAATCAGTTACAAAAACAGCTGGACACCATTGGACATAATATCGCAAATGTCGATACCATCGGATATAAGAATCGACAATCCACGTTTCAGGAATTACTTGTCCAACAAAGCAACAACCAGACACTGAACCAATACGACTCCGTCAGGAACACACCTCTTGGGATCCGTATGTCCTCAGGGGCTGGCCTGGCCCAAACGAAGCTGAACCTGACACAAGGCGCTTTGAAAAACACGGATCGTATGCTAGACTTTGCACTAGCGATAGAGGACCAATTCTTCACCGTTCAAGTGACCGAAAACGGACAGACAAGTACACAATTCACGAGAAATGGTGTATTCTATTTATCACCGATCAACAACAACGAAGTGATGCTTGTGACAGCAGAGGGACACCCCGTTCTTGACAGTAACGAACAACCGATCGTCTTGCCGGAAAACGTGAAGGATATCAAGCTTCAACCAGAAGGCGTCATCCTAGCGGAATTAAATAATGGACAAGCAATCGCACGTGAGCTCGGAATGGCACAGGTCATCCGCCCGCAGATGCTTGAAGCAAGACCAGGTTCCCTGTTTGCCCTACCACCAGCAGGAATTGCTAACCCGCAAGATGTGGTTGGGTTCATTCAAGGAGCCGCACGCCAGGACATTAGCTTAAGACAAGGGATGCTTGAGCAGTCCAATGTGGACCTGGCATCAGAGATGACGGAAATGACGCTCATGCAACGCTCGTACCAATTTAACGCACGATCTGTTCAATTCGCCGACCAGATGATGGGGCTTGTGAACGGATTGAAATCATAAAGCTCTTA
This sequence comes from Sutcliffiella sp. FSL R7-0096, assembly GCF_038595065.1. Taxonomy (NCBI): domain Bacteria; kingdom Bacillati; phylum Bacillota; class Bacilli; order Caryophanales; family Bacillaceae; genus Sutcliffiella; species Sutcliffiella sp. FSL R7-0096. Next base: position 4,603,462 of record NZ_CP152003.1, on the reverse strand, counting down.
ATTGGACTTTTTACTGTTTTCTTATTATAAAATAGGCATGAAATCTTTAACTTACAGCGGGGAAAAGAGCACGACAGTAAGGATTATAACTGCAAGTTAATAAATACGGATAAAGCAACAAGGGTTACGAAAATAACAACATAAATATAACTTTAGTCCAAGAGGAGGTTGCGCAATGGAACAAAAAGAACCGAAAAAGAGCTTAACAAGGGAAGAATTGCGCAAAGCTCAAAAGAATAAAGCAAGTCAGCAAGAGGAACTAGCAGCAACGGAAGAGCAAGAGAAGCCGAAAAAGCTTAAATGGCGGATCCGGCTGATTCCTATATGGTTACGCATTATCATCATCCTAGCCGTGATGGCAGTGGCAATTATCGCTGGTGCTATGTTCGGCTATGGTGTACTTGGCGGGGGAGATCCGATGGATGTGCTCAACAAGGAAACTTGGCAGCATATTCTCGACCTAGTTAAGAAAGAATAAGGGAGTCTACAAAGGACTTCCTATTTTTTATGGCTTCCTATATAATTGGAAGTAACTATTAGTAGGAGGTCACAAAAACATGCTTGATATTAACGAAATTAAAGAAATCATTCCCCATAGATATCCATTTCTTTTGGTCGACAGAATCATCGAAATCGAAGAAGGCCAACGTGCCATCGGCCTCAAAAACGTAACTGCCAACGAAGAATTCTTCAACGGGCACTTCCCGCAGTTCCCGGTAATGCCTGGTGTCCTGATTGTGGAAGCACTTGCTCAAGTTGGAGCGGTAGCAATGTTGAAAAAAGAAGAAAACAAAGGACGCCTGGCTTTCTTCACAGGTATCGACAACTGCCGTTTCAAAAGGCAAGTAGTACCTGGGGACCAGCTTCGCCTTGAGGTCGAAATGACTAGAGTGCGTGGCAGCATCGGTAAAGGCAAGGGAACGGCTACGGTTGACGGCCAACTTGTCTGCGAATTAGAAATGATGTTTGCCTTAGGACAAAAGCAATAAATTAAAAAAATGCAAAAAAACATGCAAACTTTCTCGAAAGTTGGGGAATATAAAAAGGGACCACGCAAAATGAGTAAAACAGGTCTTGAAATTCCATATACGAAAGGAGAAGGTTTAATATGAACAACAAATGGTTAATTAAATTATCTGGTACAGCTTTAGCGGCAATGTTAATTACAGGATGTGCAGCAAACGATCAAGATGTTCCTCCGCCAGAAGAAAACCCACCAATGGAAGAACCTGCAGATCCTGAAATGGAAGAAGATCAGAACATGGAAGAAGATCAAAACATGGAAGAGGAAGAAGACCAGCAGTAATCTCTTTCATAAAGCGGGGGACAGTGTATGCTGTCCCTTTTATGTTGTTCACAAAAATAGGCGTTACTCACTTCTTATAATCCCAAACAATCCGCCACTCCCCATCCTCCCTAACAACATAAACATATTGCACAAAAACAAAATGACCATACTTCCCATGATAGTCCTGCCTTACCTCATACTCGTAAACAGATCTAAAAGCCTCCCCCTCTTTCTCCATCCTCCAATTCTTTCTCTCCTTCGCCCCAGAAATATCAAAGGTAAAAGTATCCGATCCAAAGTGTCCATTAAATACATGAGCACGATCCTGGACATAAGCGCCCCGTCCAAACTTTTCCTGCATTTCCGTATGCAATAGCTCCCAGGAACGTCCGAAATCCGCTGCGCTTTCATATTCGTAGAACGCATGGACCACCTTCCTCGCTTTTCTCTCGGTTCCCATGAAAATGGAAGAGAATAAATAGACCAAAATGACTGTAAGTGTAAGACCCATTAATATAACCAATACGGGATTTCCTCGCCGTCTCCGCATAAAAAAATCTCCCCTATGTTCGTCCACTAGATACAACCATTTATATGCAGAAAGTTCCAGCTTATTATCCATTCGACAAACTTCAGCCCTCATTCGACAAAAACCGATTTAATTGCAAATTATTACACGAAAATTAATATCGTTTTCTAGGAATTTCCTCTTTTTTTACAGAGAACTTACAATTTCAAATTCGCTTACTTTATTAGTGATTCAAGGCTGATTGGCGATTCTGTCAACCATTACATGTAATCAGTAATTGGTCTGATTAAGCATTCTTTCATCCTGTCCAAATGGATCTTCATCGCTTGCTTAACATTTCACGTTGTCTCATAGAGCGCCTGGTTCAATTCATTAATTATTTCTATTTAAGAAAGCAAAGAAGTGCCCCACCGCCTTCCAGAAAGAAATCATAATAAATCCATCAATTCTCCCCCAGTAAGTAACTCAAAAAGTCACCCGACTGATTCTTTCCTAATTTCACATACCTACTTTCCGCGTTTATTACAAGTTCTATTGTCTCTTTATCGAGGCTTACCCAAGTTCATATAAGACGACTTTGGCCTCTGGATCAGGGAAAGAAAACCTATAATCAGCAGGACGGACCATAAATATTTTGCGTTTTGCCAATTCAAACGGTCCAATAAACACTTCACATTAATAACTTCCTCTTCGTCCGTAACAACTTTAAAAAACTCGTACTTATTTTTATCACCAAGGTGCCTCTGAACTTCAATGGTATGCTCCCCTTCTACTCCAGCTTTTATATCGTTGGAACAACCTGCTATAATCATGAAAACCAAGAGCATAAAAACTATTTATAACTTAAATTTCCTCAACTTTAATCCCCCTTTTAAACTATATAGACACATTGTGTTCCGACAAGTTTCAAAGGGAGCCGCTTCAAATAATGGATCAGCGTGCCTGTCCCCTCAACCCACACAATGGTATGCTAGAACTAAAGGGGAAAATTAGGGGGACATAAACACGTGAAAAAAGGTTTTCTTTTAACCATAACAATCGTGCTTTTGGTGGCTTGTTCTCCAAAAATGGACCAAGAGGTAGTGTCTCAGCCACAGGAGGATCAAAAGGAGGATAAGGGGGAGAATGTCAGCGACCACCCCGCTCAAGATAAGGAGTACACCTTCGATGAATTTATGGAGGAGCGTTCTTTAGATTTAGTGGGCGAAGACATTCCTTATTATATGGAAGAAGAGTTTATTGGCAAGCGCTTTGCGTTGCAGGGAAAGGCTCAACTTACCCGTTACTATAACTATGGTTACAAGGAGTTAGAAGCGACACATTATGTGATGAAAGTTGTTAGCGAAGGTCCGTCTTGGTATATATATGTGCCTAGAGGGGATGTTCTTGAACTTTTTCAAGAATTAAAGAAAGGTGTGGTGGATGTTTATGTTGCAGCCACTATACTTGCAGAGTATTTTGAAGTAGGTCAAAACCGTATGGCAATGGCTGAAGAAATCATTTTTATAGAAAGTGAAGCGGATGAGCAACCTCTGGATGAGAAGCTTACAGGCTATATGAAAAAACATAACGTTGAGCTGACAGCAAAGGATGTCGTATTCGACAAAAAGGGCATGTCAGACAAGCCATTTGCCTTGAATGGATATGCTCAGCTTGTGACGTATGCTCGCATAAATCCAGAATATAGAGATCTAGAGCCCACTCATTTTGTTTTAGAAGTACGAGATGAAACAGTCTTGTATGAGCAGCTTTGGAGAGTCGCATTAGACAGGGAGAAATATCGTGGACTATTTGAACAAGCCCTAGAAGGAATGGTTCATGTGACACTAACAGCCAGTATGCCTGTGGAACGGTTCCTCTCCTCAACAGACCTATCAGCAATAGGCGAAGCTGCAGAATATGAACCGCTGCCAGAAAAGTTCGAGCAACCATCAGACATCGCCTTGGCATACATGAAGGCAAGGGGTCTATTACTAACCGACCGGGAAGTAATGTATGATAAGTATGCTCATTCTGGGAAGCCTTTTCTTATAGAAGGTACCGGCGAGTTAAGCACACATCTCCCGATTGGATACGAAGATATAGAAAGGCACTATTTCGGAATCCGAGTCGTAGAAGATCCATTTGGAGAACAATTTGTTCCATACGGAAGGGCTATTGAGGGGTGGACGCTCATCCTTCACCGCCAGAAGTATCCTGAAATCTACGAGGAACTAAGCAAAGAAGAATCCCTAGAAATTCTGGTCACCGCGCGAGTCATCGCCCAAGAATATGTACCAGGTCAAGGAAATGTGGCATTTGTGGAAGATCTCCTTATCAAAGAGGAATGAGTGGAGGGTTAGGGGACAGCATCCGCGCCCCGTCTGTACTTTAGAACTTCAGCAGTAAAAACACCAAAGATTGAGGGGAACCTCTTCAATCTTTGGTGTTTTTAAATTTGTGTGTATAAGTTCACACTGAACACGATGCGTGAACGCTTTCTTCTAGTCGATCATTTTTTGATGATCAAAACAATAGATTTTCCCTTTGAATCTTTTATTTGATAAACAAAATGCCTGAACCTTATCCGAAACAGGTTTATCACAAATAGAACAATTACGGCTACTGCCAACTGTTGATACCTCAGTCCTTAATAGGCGCTTATGTTCTTCTCTAAATGCGGAGTCGGTAATATTTGCGTTAGAAAAAGCAGTATAAATGCTAGAAATGTCACGCTCGTTTAGCAGAGGCTCCTTATGATGAATCTTCAATACAGAGACCTTCCTGTGAAGAAACTCTGACAGCTCAATATCGTATACGATAATTTCGTTGGATGCTATTTTACGAAAATCTAGACCCACTCTAAATGTGCAGCGCTTTGTAAAAGAAACCATCGATATAAATAAATCATGATACTTTTTATCAATAAGTGAAGTTAGTGCCATGATATGACCATAGTTCTGTACAAAAGGGTTCATCATTTTAAACTTCCCATTAACCAACCATGTCTTTCTGTCTTTCCCACCATAAATAGTCCCTTGATAATTTTTGGTTTCAATGACAAATATCCCAAAAGAGGTCATCACAACATGGTCCACCTGCGAATATCCAGACTTTGCTCTAGGATTTTTTATTAATAGATCACTTAAATATCGGTAATCCTTTGGAAGCTGATCAAGTTGGATATCAATCTTGTATTCTCCTATTTCTCCTTTTCTAGCAGCAACCTGTTCCATAGTGTTTTGCGTGTTCGGTGAGCTAATGGTAGCTGGCCTTTTTGGCACTATACTCGTTTTCTTTTTAAATAAGTTTAGGAATAATAGCATGATGTTCTCCCATATTCTTGTGATTTTAACAAGTATAATATCGTCAAGACACTAAAAACATTAAATGATTTTCATAGTACAGACTCATTCCTAAAAATACTAATAGAGTAAGAGTTTCTAAAGAATTTGAAGTTACCATCGCTCAAACATAAAAAATTTTCTGTTACCCGGCAGATACCTCAAACATTGTAATAGTAATTAAATTATAGTTTCTATATTAGTAATACAGAGAAGGGTTAGAACCGCCCCTTATTCCGCCTTCATAAGCATGCCGTCTAATGTCCTGCCAATAGTGGATTCTAGATGTCTGGATAAATCAAGTAGTTTCTCTAGGTCAGTATTAGTCTCAACACCCATCCCATGGAACATGTTGACCATGTCTTCCGTGCAGACATTCCCAACCGCTTTAGGTGCAAAAGGACATCCTCCAAGACCAGCGATAGAGGAGTCGAATCTCCTAACGCCTGCTTGGTAACCTACAAGTTTATTCGCAAGACCCAAACCGCGCGTATTATGAAAGTGTAATCCTAAAGATAAATCCTCCCCAAATGCTTGGTAAAAAGCATCAACCACCTGTTGAACTTGCTGTGGGTTCGCCATGCCTGTAGTGTCAGCCAATGTGATTTCCGTGCAACCTGCTTCTAGGAACTTTTCTGCAGTCCGGAGAACATTGGAAAGGGGAACCTCTCCTTCAAAAGGACAACCAAAGGCAGTGCCGAGTACACCAGCAACTCCCTTGCCTGCCGCGACACCTTCTTGTATCACAACCGTCAACTCAGCAACAGCCTGATCTACGGTTCTCTTCACATTTTTAAGGTTAAAGCTGTCACTAGTCGTGGTAACAACATGCAAGAAATCCACCTCTGTCTCCAGTGCCCGCTTCAAACCCGAAGCACTCAAAACCAAGCCCCCATACCGAACATCCTCCCGTTTAGGAATGAGCGCCATCACTTCTTCGGCATCCGCCATTTGCGGAACCACTTTTGGATTGACGAAAGAAACAGCCTCTATGTTCCGTATCCCTGCATCAATCAGTCTAGTAATCATCTCTACCTTATCCTTGGTGGGGAGTATATTGCATTCGTTTTGTAAACCGTCTCGTGGGCCAACTTCACAAATTTCAATCATTCTAATGCCTCCTTTAGTAGATGACTATTTTTGATTTCTTCCAAGTGCTTTAAGACATGATCTCTTCCTTGGTAGATATGTTCATGCATGGCAATCCGTGCACGCTCTGTTTCTCTATTTCTAATTGCCTCGAGAATAGTCTTATGGACTTCAAGCGATTGCCTCATCTGAAAAGCGTTATACCAATAGAAGGAGCGAAACACGACAGGTACCACGACAACCTTGGATAAGTGGAAGTGTATATGGGTATTTTTCGCAGCGGCAACAATTGCTTCATGAAACTGTTGATTATGCTGGACAACCTCTAATAAACCCTGTTCATCTCCCTCTACATATTCTTCTATTGCCTTTTCATAAAACTGATTGGCTTCCTCTAATTTAATGATGTCTTCACTAGTACGGTAAGTGGCAGCTTGGCTTGCAGCATACCCTTCTAATAATGTCCGTAAATCGTAAATTTGCCTGATGTCTTCTTTGGTGAATTGCCGGACACTTACGCCACGCTTCATCGGGATGACCAACCCTTCCGCAGATAGCTGCTTGATGGCCTCCCTGACAGGAGTCCGGCTGATTTTCATTTCCTTTGCAAGTGTCTCTTCAGCAAGTCTTTCCCCGGGCTCGAATTTCCCTTGAATAATGGCTTCTTTTATAAAACTGTATGCATCCATATGAACACCTCATCTCGATTGTATACAAAAAAGGAATTTTTAACAATGAATATTCTGAAAAAAGGCGAAAAGCCCACTTGATACAACCGATTTATTTTTGGGTGTTGACTTATTGTATACAATTGGTTTAGATTTGTATACAAAGTTATAAATTTTTAGAAAATTACAATCAGTTATGTTGTATAGGAAAGACAGGAGGAATGAGCATGACAAAACAACGACTACCTTTAGAAGATATCCGTGTCATTGAACTTGGCACCCTTTTGGCAGGTCCTTTCACTGGCAGGTTGTTGGGGGATTTCGGGGCAGAAGTGATTAAAGTGGAGCCCCCGGGAAAATCAGATCCAATGCGTAACTGGGGTAAATCAAGGGACGGGGTAGGTTTATGGTGGCCCATTCAATCCAGGAACAAAAAATCCATCACACTTAATTTAAGAGAAGAAGAAGGACAGGCTGTACTAAAGGAGTTGATCAAGGAAGCGGATGTACTTATCGAAAATTTCCGGCCAGGAACGATGGAAAAATGGAACCTTTCCTATGAAGTCCTATCCGAAATTAATCCAAAGCTTGTTATGGTCAGGACATCAGGCTACGGACAAACAGGTCCATACAAGCACCGTGCCGGCTTTGGCAGTGTAGGCGAAGCAATGGGAGGCCTCCGCAATGTCACTGGTTTTCCAGATCGACCGCCTTCCCGCATCGGTGTATCGGTGGGAGACACCTTGGCAGCTTTGTTCGCAACAATCGGGTGCCTTGTAGCTATTCATGAACGAGAACATTCCGGTATAGGGCAAGTAGTGGACACTGCGCTTTATGAATCAGTATTTTCCATCATGGAAAGCATCATTCCAGACTACCTGCTTGCAGACTATGTGAGGGAAAGAATGGGCAACATCCTGCCAGGAGTGGCACCTTCCAATATATATTTTACAAAAGACAAAACGTATATTGTCATCGGTGCAAACGCAGATGGAGTGTTCCGCCGCTTATGTGAGGCAATGGAGCAACCGGAACTTGCCGACGATGGTAGATTTGCGACCCACCATGCCAGAGGCGAAAATATGAAACTACTAGATTCCATGATTGAAGAATGGACCAAAACATTGCCGGCAAAAGAGGCCCTGGCTATCTTGGAAGAGAAAGGGGTACCTTCCGGACTCATCTATACAGCAAAAGACATTTTAGAAGATCCTCATTACCAGGAGCGCGAGATGATTTTAAAGCTTGAACACCCTGAACTGGGCGAATTCCCCATGCCAGGCATCGTCCCTAAACTTAGCCGGACACCAGGGGAAGTAAAGCATGTTGGTGCTGAAAAGATGGGGAAAGACAACGAAGATATTTACAAGGAGTTACTGGGATTTAGTGAGGAGAAGCTAGCAGTCCTGCAGGAAAAAAACATTATTTAAAGAAAGGAGAGGTTCACATGCCGAAGACGCTCTACGAAAAAATCTGGGAGAAGCACCTGGTCCTAGAGAAAAAGGACGAACCATCAGTGCTCTATATCGACCTGCATCTTATTCATGAAGTCACCTCACCCCAGGCATTCGAAGGCTTGCGGCAACAAAACAGGAGGGTTAGAAGACCTGAACTGACATTGGCCACCATGGATCATAGCATCCCGACAAAAGACCGTCATCTACCATTTCGTGACGAAATAGCCAAGAAACAAGTGGATGCCCTTCAAAAGAATTGCAAAGAATTTGGGATAAAGCTCTTTGACCTGCAAAGTAAAAACCAAGGGATTGTCCATGTCATTGCACCAGAACTGGGAATCACCCAACCAGGGCAAACCATTGTCTGCGGCGACAGCCACACGTCCACCCATGGTGCATTCGGAGCGCTGGCATTCGGGATTGGCACAAGTGAAGTAGAACATGTATTGGCCACTCAAACACTTAAGCAGTTCCGTTCTAAGACCATGGAAGTGAAGATAAATGGGGCGCTCCCGATCGGTACGACGGCAAAAGACCTGATCTTAGCTTTGATTGGAGCATATGGACATGATTTTGCCACTGGCTATGTCATTGAATATCGCGGGGAAGCCATCGAAGCGCTCACCATGGAAGAGCGAATGACTGTCTGTAATATGACCATCGAAATGGGAGGCAGGGCCGGATTGATCATGCCGGATGAAAAAACCTTTGCGTTCCTGAAGGACAAACCTTATGCCCCAAAGGGACCGGATTGGGAAAAAGCTTTAAGTGAATGGAAGCAGCTATATACAGATAGTGATGCCGTTTTCGACCACACCATCACATTCGATGCATCCAATGTCGTACCCCAAGTGACATGGGGGACAAACCCAGCCCAAGTGATAGGAATAGAGGAACAGGTCCCTTACCTGGAAGATCTCCCGGACGACCAACAAAAGTCGGCCAAGCGGGCCTTGGATTATATGGGACTGGCATCTGGAACAAAAATAACCGATATCACTATTGATAAAGTATTCATCGGCTCCTGTACGAACAGCCGCATGGAGGACCTCAGAAATGCGGCTAAAATAGTAAGCGGTTACAAGGTGACGGAAGGCGTGACGGCACTTGTGGTGCCAGGTTCCCAACAAGTCAAAGACCAGGCAGAACAAGAAGGGCTCGATCAGGTTTTCAAGGACGCGGGATTTGAGTGGCGGGAGGCGGGGTGCAGCATGTGCCTTGGAATGAATGAAGACATCGTCCTGCCAAATGAAAGATGCGCCTCCACCTCCAATCGTAACTTTGAGGGCAGGCAAGGTAGACAGGCAAGGACACATTTAGTCAGTCCCGAAATGGCAGCAGCTGCAGCCATCACCGGCCATTTCACCGATGTGCGCCACTGGAAAACCAACGAGAGAAAGGAGGAAAAGGTATGAGCGGAAAGCCTTTTGGTAGATTCACAGACATAGTGGCACCGCTGGATGCAGCCAACGTCGACACCGATGCCATCATTCCAAAGCAATTCCTTAAGAGCATCGAAAGGACCGGCTTCGGCCAATACCTTTTCTATGAATGGCGCTACGAAAATGGTCAAGAGAAAAAAGATTTCATTTTAAACCAAGAACCCTATCGCAAAGCACCAATCTTGCTCGCTCGGAAAAATTTCGGCTGTGGCTCATCCCGGGAGCATGCACCATGGGCTCTTTCCGAGTTCGGGATCCGTGTCATCATCGCCCCGAGCTTTGCCGATATTTTTTATAACAATTGCTTCAAGAACGGGATTTTACCCATTGAACTGCCAGAAGCAGATGTGGCATTCCTGTTTGAAAAATGCAAGGACTTCTCTGGCTATCAGCTATCCGTTGATTTAGAGAATCAGAGAGTAGAAGACTCACTGGGCTACAAACAGGAATTTACGGTTACTCCCTACGGAAAGGCTTTGTTGCTAAACGGCTTAGACGAAATAGGCTCCACCCTACAGGCAGAAGAAAGCATAGCATCCTTTGAAAAAGAACATAAGATCTTTTTTCACCTGAATACCTAGCAAATCAGGAGGTGCGAACATGAACCCAAAACAAAAAGAACCGATCCGCAAAAAGTGGATCTGGATTGTACTCGTCATTATTTTACTTGGCAATGTCCCTTGGTATTTCCCTGCAAGTGCAGTAGAACCCTTTATCTTAGGCTTCCCACTATGGGCATTCATTTCCACGATATTTTCTATTCTTTTATGTGGCTTTTTAAGCTGGCTCTGTTTGTCACAATGGAACATGGTGGAAGACGAAGAGGAATTAGCAGCAAATAGGGGGGAGAAAGAATGACGGATTTAGCTTTTTCAGGCACAGATGGAATCATTATATTATCCGTATTTGCCATCATCATGCTTCTAATCGGATATCTATCTGGAAGAGGAAGTAAATTGAATGAAAGCCTAGCAGGTTACTATCTTGCTGGTCGTAACCTGGGATTCATCGCATTATTCTTCACCCTTTATGCGACCCAATACAGCGGAAACACCATTGTGGGTTATGCCCCGAGTGCATATCGTACAGGCTTTTCCTGGTTACAATCAATCTCATTCATGACCATCATCATCGGAGCCTATCTCTTGTTCGCACCGCGGCTTTATGTCATCGCCAAGCGCCGCAAATTCGTGACCCCGACCGATTGGATCTCCCACCGGTTTCAATCAAAACGCGTCACGATTCTAAGTATATTCTTGATGTTATGGGGACTAGGAAACTACCTTTTGGAACAGCTGGTGGCAATCGGACAGGCTGTGTCAGGATTAACAGGAGGGACTATTCCCTACCAAATCGCCGTACTGGCATTTGTATTCGTCATGCTCGCCTATGAGTGGATGGGAGGAATGAAAGCCGTCGCATTCACCGATGTCATGCAAGGGGTGATCCTGATGGTTGGTATCATCGTCTTTCTCATCGGCGGACTCTACCTTGCAGGAGGAAACTTCTCCGATGTAACACGCTATGTAGCCGAAATGGAACCAGCAAAAACAGCAGTTCCGGGCTTTGATACCAGTATAAATTGGCTCAGCATGCTCCTTCTCGTAGGACTTGGCGCAAGTATCTACCCGCATGCCGTCCAAAGGATTTATTCTTCCAGAAGTGAAAAAACACTCAAAACATCCTTGTCCCGCATGGCATGGATGCCGCCGATCACAACAGGGCTTGTCTTTTTAGTTGGAATCATTGGTATCATGCTATTTCCGGGTCTAGACACGAGTGGATCGGAACAACTCGTCGGAACGATGGCAAACGCCATTGCGGCCATCCACCCATTCTATTATTGGGTCATGATCATCTTCTTTGGAGGAATCGTCGCAGCCATCGTATCCACAGCAGACTCTGTATTACTAAGTTTCTCATCCATGCTCTCCAACGACGTGTATGGAAAATTCGTCAATCCAAACGCAACCGAAAAGAAAAAAGTAATGGTAGGAAAAATCGGTGGAATCGTCGTCGTGTTCCTTCTACTATGGATCGCCTGGAATCCACCAGGGACGCTTTACGAGATTTTCGTATTGAAGTTTGAGCTGTTGGTCCAGGTGTTCCCGGCTTTCGTTCTTGGACTCTACTGGAAAAACTTGAACGGAAAGGCCGTATTCTGGGGCATGCTTGCCGGAGCCGTACTGGCTGGTGCCATGACCTTTACAGGATACAAAACCATCTATGGCATACACGGTGGCGTTATCGGATTAGCGCTTAACTTTGTCATATGTGTGGTCGGAACCACCATTGCACCTGCATTGACTAGAAACAAAGTTGTGGAAGAGGATATGACTTCCTACAATCTGAAAGCCTAAGTATCAAAAGGGAAAGGGAGTGGAAACATTCCCTTTTTTCCTATCAAAAAAAAGAAAAGGACGGAGAAGCAGAAATGGAATTCAACCCTAAAGATTTAAATGAAAAAGAAGTATATAAACTATTAAGTGGTTCTGTTGTTCCAAGGCCGATTGCCTGGGTATCCACCATATCGAAGGATGGCGAAATGAATCTTGCACCATTCAGTTTTTTTACTGTCGTATCTAGGAACCCTCCTATGCTATGCATCTCAGTAGGACCAGGGGTGGGAGAGAGGGCAGGAACCGAAAAAGATACCCTCGTCAACATACGCGAACAGGGCGAATTTGTCATCAACGTTGTCACAGGCGCGCTCGGCGATCAAATGCACAAAAGCTCCGAAAACCTTCCAAGCGAAGTGAACGAGTTCCAAGCAGTCGGCGTCACACCGATCGAAAGCAAACTAGTCCAACCAAAACGCGTCCAAGAATCCCCCATCCAAATGGAATGCAAACTGGAACAGGTCATCAAACTGGGAACAGACCACCTCATCATTGGCCAAATGGTCTACTACCATATTCAAGATCAATACTATCTACCGGACCATAAAGTCAACTTTGCTGAACTACAGCCTTTGGGGAGGTTGGCAGGGACGTACTCTCCTTTTACTAGAGTGGTGGAGTTGGGTTGAGGGGACAGGTACGGGGACCCCATGTTTGTTTAAAGAACAAAAAGTGGGAGAGGGTCTAGACCCTCTCCCTTAATATCACTCCGAAACCCTAACCTCAATCGGTTCCGAAACCAAATTCCACTCCTGCCCAAGCATCGTAAAGGTGTGTTTTACAAACACCTGTGCCGTACCCGGTGCCAATGCAATTATTTCATTTCCTTCAATCCTTACTACCCCATTATCTCCAACAGTATAAAGCTCCGTCTCGATATTCACTTTCTCACCTGTCCGGTAACTTAGGAAAGCCTTAGCCTGGATGTTACGGGACTTGCCTACTTTCAAATTTGCTTTCTTAATAGGTGACTCAAGACTGATAGGCGATTCCGTCAGCCATTGCATGTAATCGGTAATTGGTCCGATTAAGCCTTCTTTTAGTTTGTCCGCAAATGGATCTTCCTCCCGGAACGTCCAGTGCATGCTTAACATTCCACGTTGCCTCATATAAGTAAGGAACTCCTCATATACACTTCCATAACTTGCATTAAGGGTTACGTTTGCGCTAGTTCCATAGTCTACAAGCTTCTTTGCATTATCCAATTTCGCTTGAAGGGATCCAGGGACAGCGGCAGAGAATAAATAACCTGTTGCAAGGTTTGGCTGTAACTGGTTGAAGATCTTCATGCTGTCTAAGCTAAAGTTTTGGACGACAACCTGATCTAGCATACCTTCTGCCAAGATTTCCTCATTCACTTTTTCCTCCATCCCAGCGGCCTTCAATTCTACCAGAAGCACCACATCCTTGCCTTTGAACTCCTGAAGGAATTCTTTAAAGGTCGGCACAGGCTCCCCTGCAAACTCCTCCCCAAACTTAATTCCTGCATCAAGCTGTTTAATCTCATCGAGCGTCAAATTGGCTACCGCGCCAGTTCCGTTTGTGGTACGGTTGACGGTCGTATCATGCATGACGATGATATGGCCATCCTTTGTTTCATGAAGGTCCGTCTCAATCATGTCCGCCTCCAAATCGTACGCTAATCGGTAACCGACCATCGTATTTTCAGGAGCAAGGGAAGGGACCCCGCGGTGGGCAGCGACCATAGGACGTTGAACGATTGTGTTTTCTGGATACTGACTGAACGCTTCCGTAGCATACTCCGGATAATCTGTAATCATTCCATCCACACCTAAATGGATAAGCTCATGCGTGGAATTTAATGAATCTGCTCCAATCCCCCAAACGGCAACCATCCGATTATGCAGATAATGCACGATCTCCTTCGTCAGTAATTTTTGTGGGATTAACACAACCTTGCTTTCACTCGAATGCACTTGGAATGGCAATTCCCGCAAGTCATTCTTATTCAAGGAGTTTCCGGTGTACACCAATCCACCACGAATTTTAGGATTTAGGGATTTTATTTCCTCTACGATCGCAGCATTAGAGGAAACAACATGAACATCCGTTGTCTGGGTGGCATTCAGACTTTGAATGATCTGTTCCCCGTATCCTGCTTGCTCCACCTGCAACACAGGGATCTTTTTATTTTTCATCTGCTGTAGTTGATCATTTAAAGAGAGCCCGTTCGCTGTTAACTCCCCGTCCGCATTGCGTTCCACCACTAATAGGCTGGAAGCACTTTGGCTTGCATCACCTGTATACCCCGCGCCAGTAATGATGGTTGGTGGGTTAATGATATTGGTTTCGGGTTCAACAGGAAGGAAGGCACCGGAATCTTCTATAGGTGGCAGAGCTTGATCGTATGTAGTGACCTGGACGTTGTCAAACTGCACAGTGGAGCCACTTACTTGAAACCCCACATCACCATTAACCCATTCGGTCGCATCCGCAGTGTCGATCACCAGCTCATTATTCACAAACTGCTGTACCCTGTTGCCACTAACCACGACCTTAAGGCGATAACTCTTATTGTACTCAAAGTTCACGGGATAGAAATTCGTCTGAGTAACCGCCCAAGCGTTGTTAAGCCTTTTTGCAAACTCCAAACCATTCAAAGCGCTTGTGCCTTTTCGGGCAGCAAACTGATAATAGTTATTGGCATCTTGAATCCGGAACATGATGGAAGCCCAGCGTGCATCATTCACAGAAGAGAGGAACGTTACATCCGCCTCCATCGTATAGTCTCCATACTCAGGATCGATTGGCGCTTTTACCACTGATGGGCTGGCAGTGGCAGGGGAGCTTAATACAAGTTTGCCATCTTGAACTTCACCATTACCCACAACAACCTCCCAGCTATCCGGCAATTCTCCATTTGAAATAGAATCAAATGTTTCGTTTAGTAATTCCATATGATCCTGCTCGGCATGAACGCTCATTTGTGGCTGAAAGTTTATCAAACTAAGGGCTAGTGCGGACGAAACGACCATACTTCCGAAACGCTTAAAAGATTTCCTCTTCATGTTATTCCTCCTTCAAGATAGATTAATAGGGCAAAATAAAAGAGAAGAGCCCACCATGAAAACCCTTATTCAATAAGGACTTTTATGGGGTTCTTCTCTGTGTCTCTGCCCACTATTCATTTACAATTTAAACTATATATAGTTATTTGAATTTTCTCAATAATTAATTATACCTATGTTCATAAACCATCTTCTCCTACAAAAGTAATATTTTTCAATTAATTTGCCGATTTTTGAAGGGGAAGGGCGAGGGATGTCGAAATGTACCACTATCAAATATAGAATGCTATATGCATCAGTGAGGGACTGAACTCTTTTACAAATAAATTCTTCCTTACACTATATTTCTACTTTAATTTATTGTATAATTTAGAAAAGTAAAATAATTTGGGTAGAGAATATAAGAGAAACCCTCAACGGATGCGCCTGCTATAGGCTTCTTTCGTTGTGTGGTTTCTCTTTTTATTTTGCTTGGAGGTGAAAGCGTATACAATACTAACTTTGCTAATCTTTTGGCCAGCTAAAACAAAATTACGAGGGGGATTATTTATGAAGAAAACATTATTAATCTTGATGGCACTAGTGTTGAGCGTAGGGCTTGTAGCCTGTGGATCAGACTCTAGCTCTTCTGATGGAAGTGTTGGCGAAGTAACCTTGTATTCACCGGAAACACCTGATATGACCCGTGAACTTGCAGAAGCGTTTGAAGAAGCAACTGGTGGAAAAGTAAACGTACAATATGCTGGAACGAATATTCTTGTTAACCAGATGATTGCCGAAATGGACAATCCACAAGGTGATCTGTGGTATGGCGGTGGAGGAATCCTTCCGTTTGAATCCGCGATTAAACATGGCTTCATTGAAAGCTACACACCGGAATCCGTGAAAGACTGGGAAGTATATGAGAACGGCATTAAAGTAAGACATGAAGACTGGAACTGGGTTGGCTTGGAGGTATTTGTACTTGGACTGATCTACAATACCGACCTAGTGGATGAAGCAGATCTACCGGAAACATGGGATGATCTATTAGACTCCAAATGGGAAAAGGAATTACAGATTCCAAACCCTGCAGCATCAGGAACAGCAACACTGTTAGTGCTTAGCCAACTGATGGAAAAAGGCGAAGAGGAAGGCTGGGAGTACTTTGAGAAGTTGGTTCAACAGACAAATGCAATGCCGGATTCCGGTGGAGCTCCTGCCAATGCTGTAGCTTCTGGGGAAGCATCCATTGGAGTCGGCTTTGACTTTATGGCTTACCAAATGAAAGACCGTGGGGAATCCGTTGATTTCCACATTCCAAAGAATACACCTATTCTAGTAAACCCTGTTTCTATCGTGAAGGATGGACCTAACCCTGAAGGCGCAAAGAAATTCGTAGACTTCATGCTTTCCAAGGAAGGACAGCAAATCAAAGCGGATTGGTTCCATATCCCGATGCATCCAGAGGTGGAAGGTAAATCACCACTGACGCTTGAAGGACTCAAAGACAATGCCATGGATCTTGATATCGACTGGGTAGTCGAAAACTATGACCGCGTACGTAACGAGTGGAGAGAGAAATTCCAATAATCTAAGGCTCTTTTCTAAAAGATTGTTGCTAACCACTAGCAAAAAGTCGGCATTTAGACTTTTTGTCCTCTTACCTGCTCTAAAATAAGCAAGTAGACTATACAGAAAAACAGGGAAAAGAGCACGACAGTAAGGAATATAACGGTTAGGTGGATAATACGAAAAAGCAACAAAGCTTACGAAAACAGCCAATCTAAAGACAGACGGGGAGATAATCATATGGGTTCAGTACAGGTAGATGGATTAATCAAAAAATATAATGATGTGACAGCTCTGAAAAACGTGAATATTGATATCCAAGAAGGCGAATTCTTCGCCCTTCTTGGCCCTTCAGGGTGTGGGAAAACAACCACCATGCGCTGTATCGCCGGATTTGAAAATCCTACTTCTGGAAACATCTATATCAACAACAAAGTAGTCAATAAACTGCCTGCTAACAAAAGGAATTGCGGGATGGTCTTTCAAAGTTATGCTCTTTTTCCTCATTATAATGTCTTTGAAAATGTCGCTTATGGTTTAACCGTCCGAGACTTTAATACAGGAAGTTTTTCCAAAAAGATCAATAGTTTTGCAAGGCTGATCAGCAAAAGACTTGCCAAGCCTTCCAAAGAGGTAGAGAAAAAAGTGTTGGAAGCACTGGACTATGTAGAGCTTGGCCATCTATCCGAGCGTGGAGTGAATGAACTGTCAGGCGGGCAGCAACAACGTGTCGCACTTGCCAGGGCACTCGTGTTGGAGCCTTCTGTTTTGCTGATGGACGAGCCACTTTCCAACCTGGATAAAAAGCTTCGCAATACCATGAGGACCACAATCAGGAGGATCCAGCAGGATGTTGGCATCACCACCATCTTCGTCACCCATGACCAAGAAGAAGCCATGAGCATGGCAGACAGGATCGCCGTCATGAAAGACGGGGAAATCATCCAGGTTGCCACGCCAACAGAGCTATACAGTAACCCGCGTTCCACCTTTGTCGCGGACTTTGTAGGGTCTTCCAACATTTTTGACGGAACGATAGTCGGCTCTGATGAAAAAGGGACTGTGGTGAAAATAGGAGATTGGACACTACATTCTTCTGCACAGACCACGAAGAAAGATGTGAAAGTCCTTATCCGTCCAGAAGGCATGAAGCTTCACCGGATAAGCGAGGACATCATGCATGGAAACGTCATGGAAGGAAAAGTACTTCTTCATACTTATTTAGGTTCCAACATCCGTTACGATGTTAAGGTGGGCAACGCTGAGCTTGCCATTGAACATGTATACGTACCAGGCGACCCTATTTTAACAAGTGGGGAAATGGTAAAGGTGACAGTGGATCCGGAGAGGGTGCTATTGCTATGAAGCCAGAAATGCAGGATCCATTGAAGGTCCAAATCCAGCCGCCTTCTCCTAAAAAAGAGAGACGTTCCATTTTTGAGAAAATGGATGGCCTATTCTTTATGAAGCTTCTGGTCATCCTGTTTTTCACACTCTTTTTGGTGCTTCCATTACTATCAGTTTTCCTTGTCAGTTTCACAGGCGCGCCGGTAAATATACTCGGCTCTCTCGTCAATCCTGATATACTCGCAACCAATATAGAGCGTTTCTCTAATGCATCACTTGATCACTACAAAAAGCTTTTGTCCGGGGGTACATACTTTAAAGCGCTCACTAATAGTTTAACCTTATCCCTTGGGGTGGCCACGTTAGTCATTTTTCTCTGCATCCCGATAGCCTATGGCTTTGCTAGGACAACCATGCCTTTCAAAAAAACATTTGCAGCCCTATGTACGATGCCGATCATCGTCCCGACCTTTATTTCCGCTGCAGGCTTCATCATCATGTTCGGCCGGACCGGATGGGTCAATACGATCTATCAGGAGCTCGGTGGAAGCGGCGTCTTGTTCAATGTCTATTCCATGCTTGGAATTGTATTGGTTCAAATTTTCTTCTTTTTCCCATTCGCCCTGTGGCCGATGGTTGCTGCATTCAAATTGAGTGATATTTCCCTGGAGGAAGCATCCCAAAACCTTGGTTCAAGCAGCTGGATGAGCTTGGTGTTTGTGACATTCCCGCTTGCAATTCCTGGTATCATCTCAAGTGCTTTGCTGATTTTCACTGTAAGCTTTTCCGATTTCGGTACGCCAATCATCTTGGCACCTGAAGGGCTTAATCTCATAGTGGTGGAAGCCTACCGAGAAATTTCCGGATTCTTCAACTGGGCAGGGGCCTCCATTTTAACTGTAGTAATGGTCCTTGTAGCTGGGGTCTTCTTCTGGATACAACGAAAAATCACAAAGAAGATGAATTATGGAACCTTATCTGGCAAACCGAAAGCCATCAAGCTAAACGACAACAAATGGGTAACAACAGGATTGACTGTCTACACAGGGTTCATTATTTCCATCCCGCTGCTAGCAGTCCTTTCCGTACTGATGCAATCCTTTGCGACCACTTGGGGAGCTGACCTTCTCCCAAGAGGATTCACATTGGATCACTACCGGACAATTTTCTCGAGATCAACGAGTAACATCATGAACTCGATCATTCTTGCCATTGGTGCACTTGGTATCAGTGTAGTGGTATCGACACTTGTCTCTTACTTTGTGGTGCGACAAAATGCCGCAAAGCTGGACTTTATGTCCTCCATTCCGCTAATTGTACCTGGAATCGCACTTGGTATCGCCTATATCCAGACCTTCAATACAGCACCATTGCAACTGACAGGAACAGCAACAATCTTGATCATTGCCTATGCGATCCGACGTATGCCATATATGATCCGATCCACGATGGGGACGATGATGTCCATCAAACCGGACATTGAAGAAGCATCCATCAACCTTGGGGCTTCCAGGCTTTTGGCCATCATTACCGTCATTGGTCCATTGATGCTACCTGGGATTGCCGCTGGATCCATCCTTGTGTTTGTAACAGTCATCAAGGAAACGAGTATCACGATCCTTATGGCGCCATCAAGCTGGGCACCGATGAGTTTAGTCGTATTCCAGAATCTACTCCGGGGAGAGGTCTATACCGCTTCTGCCATGGCCATTCTCATCATTGTCATCGTGCTCTTCCTGCAATTCCTTGCAACAAAAATCTCAAGGAATTCCTTGTACTAGGTGGTGTTGGGAATGAAAAAAGGATATATTTTCGACCTCGACGGCACTGTTTACCTTGGGGATAAAGTAATCGAAGGCGCAGCAGAAACCATCCAACTGTTAAAAGAGAGGGGAGACCAAGTAGTCTTCCTCTCCAATAACCCTGCCAATTCAAGACTGGCTTACAAAAGAAAACTAGAAAAAATGGGCATCGACGTGGAACTCTATGAAATTATCAATTCAGGCTACGTTACTGCCAAATACTTAAAGGAAGTCATGAAGCCGGATGAGAGAGTATGGGTAATCGGCGAATCCCCCTTATATGAGGAACTGGATATGATGGAGGTGCCCATCACCCATGACCCCACAAAGGCAACGTATGCACTAGTGTCATGGGATAGGGACTTCACTTACGGAAAACTGACGCAGGCCTTTCTCGCTTGGAAAAACGGAGCCAGCTTCCTTGCGACCAACCCGGACCGCACCTGTCCGGTTCCTGGAGGGCAGATTCCAGACTGCGGAGCCATTATCGGAGCGATTGAAGGCGCGACAGGGGACGTCATATCAACGATCATCGGGAAACCATCCCGAATCATGGCACAGGTCGCGGCAGATCATCTGAACATGGACCTTGAAGACTGTATCATGGTTGGGGACAGGCTGGAAACAGATATCAAAATGGGAAATGACGTGGGCATGCAAACGATCCTGGTGCTGACAGGAATAACGGAAAAAACAAGCATCAACTCAAACCTAGCCCAGCCTACTTACATCCTCAACAGCATTAAAGAGATTCCAAGACTCAAAGTAGAAGTATAAGAAAGGAAGGTAAAAAGATGGCTATCAATATCGTAGACATGGTTGATTCACAAGTGATTGCAGCAATAGACGCACCTGAAAAGATCCAGGAAGCCATAAACAGCAAAGCGAACATCGCCTTCCTCTTAACCGGCACTATCTTTACACTCCCAGACTACATAAAGCAACTAAAACAAACAGGCATGTACGTGTTCCTCCATTTAGATTTCATCGAAGGCATATCAAATGATAAAAGCGGCATCCAATACATCGCCCAAGTCCTTCGACCAACAGGAATCATCACCACCAAGAACCACCTGATCAAATTCGCAAAGGAAGAGGGCCTGAATACCATCCAACGCCTCTTCCTGATCGATCACAACGCCATCAAAAAAGGCCAAAGAATGGTCGAAACATCCCAACCCGATGCAGTCGAAGTCCTGCCAGGCATCATGCCGCGAGTCATCTACAACCTAACCGAAACATTCCCCACGCCCATTATCGCCGGCGGACTTATCGAAAATGAAACCGAAATCCATGAATCCCTAAAAGCTGGCGCTTTAGCTATCTCCGTGGGTAACCCTGATTTGTGGCGGTGCGGGGTTTAGTGGAGAGGCACGCAGACCCGCTTTCTTGCGTTTTTTGCGTAAGCTGCGGATTTTAATCCCCATTCCGCAACAGGAAAAAAGGAACAGGAGGCTAACCCCCTGTTCCTTTTACGTTACCTTTATTTCTCTAGTGGCACTTACGTTACCTTTCGAGTCTTTCGCCGTTACCTTGATGACAGTGCCTATTTTTTGTTTTGGGATGGTTATTTTAAACTTCCCATATGCATCCACTTTGGCCGAATAAGATTTCGTCCCGATCTTTGCTGTTACGGTCGAATTTTTCTCCGCGTTACCTGTGACACTTGTTGAAGTAGTTTTTACTGCATTAACGACCGGGACATCTGGAGCCACCCTCTCTACATTCACTGTCCTAGTAGCACTTATTGCACCTGCGCTATCTTTTGCCGTGACCTTTAGGCTTGTTCCAGCGTTTTGTACCGGTATCGTTACTTTATAGTTTCCATCCACATCCGCTTTTTTGGAATATGTTTTCGTTCCGATCTTCACCGAAACCGTTGCATACTTTTCCGTTTTACCAGAAACGACGGTCTCTTTATTCGTCACCTTATTCACCACCGGCATATTCGGTGCCACCCGTTTCACCGTAACTGTGCGACTGGCACTCACCTTACCATCTTTATCTGTAGCTGTTACATAAAGAGTTTTATCCGCATTTTGCACAGGTATGGTAATCTTAAAATCACCATAACTATCCGCTTTTCCTGTATAGTTTTTCGTTCCGATTTTCACCGTGACCGTGGAGCTCTTTTCTGCTTTCCCGCTCACGGTAGAAGCCTTATTGCTCACACTATTAACGGTAGGCATGTTAGGCGCAACTCTTGAAACCGTCACAGACTTCCCATCACTCACATTGCCAGCGCTATCTTTTGCTGTCACAGATATGGTCGTACCAGAGTTTTGCACTGGTATGCCAACACTATAGTTACCGTCTGCATCCACTTTGGAAGAATAGCTTTTTGTCCCGATTTTCACGGTTACGGTAGAGCTTTTTTCCGCCTTACCAGTAACTTCTGTAGTTTTATTTGTCACTTTATTTACTTGGGGCACTGCGGGAGGTGTTACATCCTTTACCGTCACATTCGTTAAGAGACTCACATTTCCTGCAGCATCTTTTGCACGGATGGTTAACACGGTGCCCGCATTTTGAACGGCAATTGGAATCGAGAACAAACCGTCCTCTGCTACTTCACCCGCACCTATTAAAGAAGATCCCTTTAAAATTTCCACTGTTGATAATGGCTCCGCTTTCCCTGTCACCACACTGCTTTTATCCGTGACCACATCTACTACTGGTTTTCCGGGAGGGGTAAAATCAACCACCTCTACATTGACAGTTGCCACATTACCGGCAGGATCTTTAGAAGTTACCGTTAATTTGGTTCCTGCCATTTGTCTCGGGATATCCATTTGAAATTCGTAGCTATCCCTTACAACTTTCTCCCCTAATGTAATACCGTTCTTCACTATTGTCACTGTCGCACCAATTTCGGTCATTCCATATAAGGAATTCATATTGTCCCCTAATGGATACACATAAAGATTAGGAGGGGTAACATCCTTCACTTCCACAATAAGTTGTTGACTTTCATTTTGTGCTTCATCTATTGCAATGACCTCAATGATAGTCCCAGCTTTTTGTTTAGCAACATAACTCTCAAATGAACCACTGTTTTGGACAGAAATACGGGCAAGCTCTTCCGTGGCTGTTCGTACGATGATCGTTGAACCCGGCTCCGCTGTTCCCTCGATATAATTTGTCGCATCAGTTATTTCCTCCAAAAGCTGTGGAGTTTCAGGTGGTGTTACATCTTTTACGACAACGATGGTTCGCTTACTTTTATTTTTTGCCGTATCTTCCGCCTGAATTTCCAATGTGGTACCGGCTTTTTGCTGGCCGATGTATAAGTTAAAACGACCATTTTCATCCGCATCGCCTTCCGCTAATACACTTTCTCCACGAAATACCCGAATCTTCGCTGTAGGCTCCGCTGTTCCCGTAATCACGTCCATCGCATCTGTCACTTCATTTACGATAGGGGCTTCTGGGGGACTTGTATCCATCACAACAATAGTAGCCTCTTGACTCATCCTGTTAAAGCTATCAACCGCAACGATCTTTAATTCCGCTTCGTCTCGTTGCTTTGGAATAGGCACTGAAAAAGTTCCATCGGCTCTTGATAGGCTTTCTCCCATTTTTACCCGGTCATTCCATACCTCTACTAAACTATCAGCATCAGTCAAACCGACAATCGCTTCATCACTATTCCCTATTGGTTGAACGATTGGAGCCATCAGCTCACCAAGGGGGTGCCCCAAGTTGTTCGGTTTATAGGAAATCGGATCCATCGCTAATTTCGCACGAAAACCGCTATTATCTTCGACATCAATAATATATCTTGACGCCAATGTTTCATCTGTCGTTCCCCAATAATTATTAGATCCTTCAATCGTCATTACATTGTTACTATTCACTTCAAAAAATGCTCTTTCGTGAAATCCGAAAAAATTATTTCTGGAAAATAATAATTCTGATGTGCAATCTTTCCCACAATACACTTTAATTTTTGAACTAGTCGTCTCTTCTGAACTTATGAATGTGTTGCTATTAATGATAGTATTCTTACTGCCAAGCGTAACATCTAGCTTAGCATTATCGTGAAAAATGTTATTCGTAATAGTAGGCTCCATCATTTTCGGGATGCTGATAGAAATCGACCCATTCGAAAATTGGTTGTTATCTAAATATAGTTGCGAACCTGTTAATAGAAAACCACCTTTATATTCCCTGGTGACGTTTGCATGTTCGAGGTGAACAAGTGTTTCTGGAAGAGAAAGACTTTGGATATACGCAGTATCAATCGTTATCTTCTCTTCTTCATTACCAAGGGCAAATAGTTTTCCGTATACATGAATCAATACTCCGATTTCACCAACAACCGTTACACCAGGTTCGATGGTCAATTTCAAGTCTCTTGGAATCGTCACATTTCCAACCAAACGATACGGCGAGCCCGCCTTCGTCCAAGTCGTATCTTCCGTCAACGTCCCACTTACTCTTGTACCTTCTTCCGTTGCATTTCCATAAGAAGGAAAACTCCCCAAAACCAAGACCCAAACTAACAACAACTTAAGCCAAACGCTCGCCCTACTCTTACTCATCCTAATTCCTCACTTTATTCTATTTTCCTTACTAATCTTCTATAAATATATCACGATTTAATATGTAATAAATAGTTAAAAATAATCAAAAATTGGAATTTGAAACTGGAGAGACTACTTGCTGATATTAAGGATTGCAAGGGTGAGATTAGCCTCTAAGAAAATAACAGGATGCTGATTATTCAAAATTTTCTTGCTGTTCTACTCAATCAATGCTATTTTAATAGTAATAGTAATGAAAGCGCTTTAAAATTTTTTAACATAAAATCTAAACGTTTACATTTGGGTGATGAGACATGAAGAAGAAACCGACAATTGAGGATGTAGCAAGAGCAGCAAATGTCTCAGTGGCTACTGTTTCGCGGGTGGTCAATAGGCAAGGTGGCGTCCGTAAGGCAACAGAGGAGCGAATTGTACGCGCAATAAATGAATTGAATTATGTGAGGAACGCGATAGCTAGAAGCATGGTCCGCAAAGAAACAAAAACTATTGGGGTAATCATTCCTGATTTCACGAACCCGTTTTTTTCTGAAGTGATCTCAGGGCTGCAAAAAGCAGCCCTTGAAAAGAACTATTTTACTCTCATCAGTAGCTCGAACGAATCAAAAATGATAGAAAATGAAATTCTGCAACATTATATAGAGCGGGGTGTAGATGGACTTGTAGTGACTACCGCAAATGAAAAGGGAGATCATTTGGATCCGGTGATAAAAGCGGGGATTCCAATTGTAGCTGTCGATAGGCAAATACATAAATATGATGTAGATACCGTATTGACGGGTAACCGGGAAGGTGCCTACGAAGCGGTCAAACACCTTATCAGTAAAGGACATACAGACATTGCAATCATTCGGGGACCGCAAGACACAACACCAGGACTTGAACGGTACCGTGGTTACGAAAGAGCAATGAAGGAATATGATTTGCCGATTAGGCAAGAGTGGATAGGGGATGGGGATTTCAGGGAAGGAAGTGGGTTTACAAACGCCAAGAAATTTTATAACGCTACCAAACGCCCAACAGCAATTTTCTCCTGCAATAACCTTATGAGCATTGGAGCCGTAAAAGCATTGCAGCAATTAGACTGGAAAATAGGGGAAGATATCGCGTTTGTAGGGTTTGATGATATTGAAATCGCTACGTTCATTAAGCCGAATTTAACGATGGTATCCAGACATATGCGCAACCTGGGAGAGATTGCTTTTCAACTGTTGCAAGATAGGATGATGAACAGCCAAGAGATTGATCCAATAAAAAGACAACATATTCTATCACCTTACTTAATCGTGCGAGAATCATGCCAAAAGTTCAACTGAAATTTTCGAATAAAAATCTAAACGTTTACATTTGGAGGGAAGTAAGATGAAACGAAATGGAATATTGCATCCTCAACTAAATAAATTGATTGCGGAGACAGGTCATATGGAGCGATTGGTAGTGACAGACGCAGGCCTACCCATACCGGAAGAAGTAAACACGAGGGTGGACTTGGCCCTTAAAGAAGGTATGGTCCCTTTTTTAGAATTGCTGGACACTGTACTTGAAGAATTTTCTGTAGAGAAAGTTATCATGGCAGAGGAAATTAAAGAGAAAAGCCCTGATATGGAAAAAGAGATATTAAAACGATTCGAAACAATTGAAGTGGAATATATCCCTCATGTTGAATTCAAAGAAGAAACGAAGCATACGAGAGGATTAATAAGGTCAGGTGAATTCACCCCTTATGCAAACGTCATACTGGTTGGAGGAGTCGTTTATTAACTAAAAGCTAACAAAAAGGTGGTGCATTCAATGAGCCTATTAAAAATGGAGGGCATCAGAAAATCATTTAATCGATTAGAAGTATTGCATGGAATTAGCTTGGAGGTTAATACCGGAGAAATAGTGGCGCTACTAGGGGAGAATGGTGCTGGTAAATCTACTTTAATGAAAATACTTGCAGGTGTTCACCTTCCATCCTCCGGAAAAATAAGCATAGAAGGCAAAGAAGTGGTAATTGGTAGTCCCAAAGAATCCCAGCAATTAAAAATAAGCATCATCCACCAGGAGTTTAATCTCCTCAAAGACTTGTCTATAGCTGAAAATATTTTCTTAGGAAAACAAATCACCTCCAGTATGGGAATCATTAACTGGTCAGCAATGCACGCTAAAACTGAAAATCTATTAAAGAGGGTTGGTCTGGCGCACCTTCCGCCAGATCGACTTGTCAACGATTGTTCCATTGCAGAACAGCAATTGATTGAAATCGCCAAAGCCCTATCATTCGAATCTAAAATCTTAATTATGGATGAACCGACTGCCACCTTAAATAATGAAGATACCCAAAAGCTGCTCACCCTAATGCAAGAGCTTCGGGCAGAAGGACTTGGCATCATATTTATTACACATAGGCTTGATGAAGTGATGAATGTTGCAGATCGGGCAGTTGTAATGCGAGATGGCCAATATATTGGGGATGACAAGGTGGAAAATCTGACAAAGGAGCAGATTGTAAAGATGCTTGTTGGACGGGATCTTACTAATATGTATCCTGAACGAGTACCCCCTCAAAAAGAAGTCATTCTAGAGGTAAACGACTTGTCTGTAAGTAAGCGTTTACACGATATCTCTTTCTCTGTAAAAAAAGGGGAAATACTTGGTGTCGCAGGTCTTCTTGGATCAGGTAAGACAGATTTGTCTAAAGCAATATTCGGCCTTTTAAAACATTCTGGCGGAGAAGTAAGGATGCAAGGTGAGAAAGTTTATTCACCGAAAAGCGCCATTGATGCAGGCATCGCACTTGTAACCGACGATCGAAAGGATGAAGGGCTTGTCCTTGATCTATCAGTTGCGGAAAACATTTTGATACCTAGCTATCGAAAAATATCCCAATTTGGTGTGTTGAAAAAAACAACCATGAAAAAGATTGTAGACCGCTGGGTAACAGATCTAAAAATAAAAACTCCAAGCGCTGAATCTGAAGTCAGAAAACTGAGTGGGGGTAATCAGCAAAAGGTTGTACTGGGTAAATGGCTTCAAATGGATCCTAAGATTCTCATACTTAATGAGCCGACAAGAGGAATCGATATAGGAGCAAAATTTGAAATCTATAAAATCATCCACGAACTCTCAACAAAAGGAATATCAATCATACTAATATCTTCTGAAATGCCTGAACTACTTGGAATGTCGCATCGCATCATCGTCATGAATGAAGGGAAGCTCACAGGTGAAATGGACATTCAAGATGCAACACAGGAGAAAATCTTTGAATATGCAACGGGTGGTGAGTAACTTGTCCAATGCCAGCGAAAATAGTAATTGGGTAAAAACAGTATTGTTATTGGATAAATATCGGGTATTTATAATATTTCTAGTATTATTACTGATTGCAAGTTTTATATCAGATGCATTCTTTACAGTAAACAATCTCTTCAATGTACTAAGACAAGTATCCATTGTTGCCATTATCGCTGTAGGAATGACCATTGTTATTTTGACAGCAGGAATTGATCTATCTGTTGGATCTGTACTAGCCTTGACAGGAGCTATTGCAGCAGGTGTCATTACTGCTGGAATGCCAATACCTTTAGCCATAGCCATTTGTTTGATTGCTGGTCTGATCATGGGGTCGATCAACGGATTGATTGTAGCCAAAGGAAAGGTACCAGCCTTCATTGCAACGTTGGCTGTCATGGTAATTGCAAGGGGAATGACACTAGTTTATACCCAAGGGAATCCAATCGTAATTTCCGACATGGGATATCGGTTCTTGGGAAGTGGTAAGATTTCAGGTATTCCATTTCCTGTTATTTTGATGCTTGCGATTTTTGCCATCATGTATTGGGTTCTGAAGCACACAACATTCGGAAGGAACATTTACGCAGTTGGTGGCAATGAAGAGGCTGCACGGCTAGCGGGAATTAATGTAGACCGAGTAAAAATAGGTGTTTATGCACTTACAGGTTTCTTTGCATCTATTTCAGCTCTTATCTATACATCGAGATTAATGTCAGCACAACCTAATGCTGGATCCATGATCGAATTGGATGCCATTGCTGCTGTTATCATCGGTGGCACAAGATTGACGGGAGGAAAAGGGGGAGTAACAGGAACCTTGATAGGTGCCCTGATTATGGGTGTGCTAGACAACATACTTAACTTAGCCAATGTCTCACCGTTCTATCAGGATATTGCAAAAGGTTTGGTTATTTTAGCTGCAGTACTTATTGATAGTAAACTAGCAAAACTACAAAAACAGTAAGGTGGAGGGGGAAATAGTGATGAAAAAAATGATGATTCTTAGTATGGCTGTAATTTTGGGTCTATTACTTGCTGCATGTGGAAATGCTTCTAATTCTAATGGAGAAGATACCTTAAAGGTAGGTTTGGCAATGAATACATTGAATAACCCATTCTTTGTGGACTTAAAAGAAGGAGCGGAAGAGACTGCCAAAAAAGAAGGAATTGAACTAATTATTACAGATTCACAAGGGGACCCATCCAAACAACTTTCTGATGTGGAAAATATCCTACAAAAAAATCCCGATCTATTAATCTTAAACCCTGTAGATAGTGATGCGGCAGCTCAAATCGTCCTTATTGCAAATGAACAGAATGTACCAGTAATAACGGTTGACCGACAATCTGCAGGTGGAGAAGTGGTTTCCCATATTGGATTCGACGCCCTTAAATCAGGTAACATCGCTGGAACATTTGTCGCAGAAGCATTGGGTGGAGAAGGTAAAGTAGTGGAAATCCAAGGTATCTTAGGAACAAACGTAGGACGTGATAGAAGCCAAGGCTTTAACGATCACCTAAAAGACTTTGACGGCATTGAGATTGTCGCAAGTCAATCAGCAAACTTTGACCGCGGACAAGCATTAAAGGTAATGGAAGACATCTTGCAAGCCAATAAAGAAATAGATGCAGTGTATGCAGCAAATGACGAAATGGTTATGGGGGCATTATCAGCAATTGAAGCTGCTGGCAGATTAGATGAAATCATTGTCATCGGAACAGATGCTATCAATCCTGCATTAGATGCAATCCGTGAAAATAAATTGGAAGCGACCATTGCAGAGCCTCCATTCTTCTTGGGTAGAGAAGCCATTCATACCGCGATTAAGATTCTAAATGACGAAGAAGTGGAAGAATTGATTACGCTAGAAAACACATTAGTAACAGAAGAAAACGTAGACGAAATTAAAACACGGTAGGTGATCAACTTGTCAAAAATCGTAGTAGTGGGAAGCTATGTCGTAGATTTAACAGCAAGAACTCCCCACATGCCTAAACCAGGAGAAACCGTATTGGGTGGCCCATTTAAAATGGGTCCCGGCGGAAAAGGCGGAAACCAAGCTGTGGCTGCCGCACGATTGGGAGCCCAAGTTACCATGGTCACCAAGGTGGGGAAAGACCTATTCGGGGATGATGCGATTCAAAATTTCAAAAATGAAGGCATTGATTCGCGATTCATCAAGCAAGTGGAAGACGAATCTACCGGTGCAGCCCTAATAGCCGTTGATGACTCAGGGGAAAATATGATCGTCGTATCGCTGGGTGCTTGCGGTACCATTACAGAAGAAGAAGTCCTAAGAGCAGAAGCGGCCTTTCAAGAAGCGGATATCATTCTCGTACAGCTGGAAACTTCAATGGCTGCCATCAGCACCACCATCAACTTGGCACATAAGCTATCAAAACCAGTAATTCTAAATCCGGCACCATACCAAAAAATATCAGATGAACTACTGGCAAAAGTGAACTATATCACCCCTAACGAAACCGAAGCCGGCCATCTTACAGGGGTGGAAGTGACAGACGAAGACTCAGCAGTAAAAGCTGCAGAAATACTCCTAGCAAAGGGAATAGGCACAGTGATCATCACTCTCGGTAAACAAGGCTGCTACCTTTTACAAAAAGGAGAGAGCACCGGCAAAGTCATCCCGGGCTACCAAGTCCAAGCCGTCGAAACAACCGGAGCAGGAGACGCCTTCAACGGCGGATTCGCCCACTTTCTAGCAGAAGGGAACTCCGTAGAAAAATCCTGCCAAATGGCCAATGCAGTAGCAGCCATATCTGTCACCAAACCAGGCACAGCCCCTGCTATGCCTTATAGTGAAGAAGTGGAAAGGTTGGTTGGGAATTCGAGGGGACAGGGACGCTGACTCGTCTTGGCTTTAGTGGTTGAAAGTATACAGGGACGAAAAAAGAAAGAAGGGTGAGAGGGATGCCTCCACCCTTCTTTGTGTTTTGATAAATATCTAATGGTGAAATGAAAAACTGATTTATAACAATTCTATTAACCTCTCTAACAACTCATATAGTCGTTTAACTGTCTTATGCCTCCAAATAAACCTGAAAATGTTTATGTATGTTAATCGAGGGAATCTAAGAACAAAAGTCGTAAATAATCAAAAAAGGAGTGCATGTAATATGGCAAAGCTGTTAACTGCAATAGGTATCAAGTTTGTAGCGACCCTGGTTCTGTTGTATGTAATCCTAGGGGCAATCGGAGGTCTCTCCTTTGGAAGTGTGCTATTGATTACCGTTGTTCTTGGTCTGGTATCCTATATGGTGGGGGATATGCTTATCCTGGCTAAGACGAATAACATGACTGCTACCATAGCTGATTTAGGACTGGCATTTCTGCTGATATGGCTGATGGCTGCAAGCTTCTCAGATGGAGGAATCATCGGAACAGTAATAATTGCCGCCATAGCTGTTACGGTTTTTGAATTCTTCTTCCATGAATACCTCTTAAGAAATGTATACGATGGCAGATCATCTGACAGAGTTGCTCCTCATAAAACCGAGAAAAGCTATACCAATTAACATTAGGCTAGGGCAAGGGTGTCCAAGTATGGGTGAGTGCCGGTTCTTGTGCCCATGCAAATAGTTTGGTTGACTACACCTATAACGGAGAATTTCAAGTAGAACTTCATCCACTAAAAACGTTTTACTTGAATAGTTATTTTTAAACAAACGTTTGTTCAAACAAAACTTCCGCTTTGTTCTGTTAGGCTTACTTTTAACTACTAAATATCGACTAATCTCGCATGGTATATCGAAAAAATAAAAGCTACAGGTCCGTCGCCCATTGAGGTGACGGACCTGTAGCTTATTCTGCTTTCATAAGCATGCCGTCTAACGTACAGCCGATGGTTCCTTCTAGGTGTTTGGATAGGGCAAGTAATTTATTGAGGTCTGTGCCGGTTTGAACGCCCATGTCGTGGAACATGTTGACCATGTCTTCCGTGCATACATTTCCAACTGCTTTTGGTGCGAAAGGGTAGCCTCCAAGACCAGCAATGGAGGAATCGAATCGTTTAACGTCAGCTAGGTAACCTGCAAGTGTATTCGCAAGACCCAAACCGCGCGTATTGTGAAAGTGTGGAGGGTCTAGTGGGTCGAGGGGACATGTCCCTCGACCCTTTTGTAATTTACAGCATTAATATAGCGGGGGCCTTTTTTCGTGAACACTAATATATTGAATTAGAGAGGGATTTAATCATCGCCTCTTATTTTTATCCCTTCATAGTCCAAATCTCCCATTTTCCAATCCCGTGCAGGAATATCCTCATTTAAGTCGAAACGTGATAGTTATGCATATACAGTTTTTGTAAAATGATGGGGAGAGGAGGGGAATAATGAAGGTTTTAGATGTTTCGTCCTTGCATGAGGGAATCAAGGGGATGAACCGGAAGTTATCGGAATTGGAAAAGCAGCTAAGTGGCGTGGAGAATGGGATTCGATCCTTTGTTGCATCAAAGGATTCCTTTCGTGGCAAGGGTGCCAGCGCAATCAGGCGATTCTATGAATATGCACATCTCCCATTTCTTCAATTCTTCCAAACGTTCCTCGCAAACTTTCAAACTAAGCTTAACCAGTTGCAATATGAGTTGGATGGGCTAGAAGGAAATGCGCGCGGGTTAATAGATGAGAGGTTCCTGACAAGTGAACTAGAGGACGGATTGAATCAAATCAACCGAATGGTGGCAGAACTGACAGGTGAGACAAATTCCCAGCTCAGTCGAGTCGGTGACATCGTGTACCTCCCAAGGCTGCAGGATCACCATTTCCACGAAGGCTTCCAGCAAGCCAAACAATCGGCCAGACAAACCGTGGACAAGCTGCACCAGTTTGATTACCAACAAACCCAGTCTTTTACGTCCTTAATGGAGGACTTATCTCTGATACAGAGTTACATAGAGGAAATGAGCCAGCAGTTTGCATCTGGTAAGATTAAGTTGTCCACCTTTTCACCGGTAATTCTTCAGGACCTTGAGGCTTATGGAAAGTTGCAGACGAGGTTGTATAACGAGACCGTCAAGCAGCGGTGGAATAGTGAGCATTATCCGGAGCTTGGGGTGTTTTATTCGGTTGGGTATGCGGCGTCGTTTGATCAGTGGGCTAACCCGAGTTGTGCGCGGCCGGAGCCGAAGAAGAAAACAGCCGGGGAAGTATTCTGGGACTTCACCAACGGTTTTGGAACAGGAGCCATTGACGCAGTTTCAGACACTTGGGACGGTCTCAAACGTCTCGTGACAGAGCCTGACCAAGTGTTGAAAGAAACGATTGAGCTTTTAGAAGCTGTAGTCTCTGATCCAGCTATATTGCTAGAAATCGGCCACGAACTCTACAACTCCTTCAAAGAATCCGTCATCCACGGAGATGCGAATAGCCGAGGCGAATGGCTAGGTTACTCGACCGCTATTATCGGAACAGCCGTTGTTGGAGACAAAGGGATCTCAAGAGTGGGTGGTACCGTTGGAAGACTTGGTAGCCGAGTGGAAGCAGACCTCAATATCAAGCTGAAAGATCAGCAGGCAAAAGCGTTGAGTTCAGTGCCGCGTTCTTCTACAGCTGGTTTGGAGCGGGTGCGTGAGTTGATGGGTGGTATGCTCCCGAACAGTAAGATGGCACCAGCCATGGCAGGTGTGCCGTCGAATGCTATGAACAGTTTTGCTATTTATGAAAAGGTTAATGGAGTAAATATAAATATCATTTCTAGGATAGAAGCTTTAGCAGGTAAAGGTAGTAAGGGTAAGGATAAAAAACATATAAGTAAAACAGGGGATCTAAAACCAAATACTACCTACCAAGCGGGTGAATATGATTATAAATACAAGACGGATGACATTGGAAGGATTAAAGAATTTAATGCGGATGATTTAAAATTAACAGAACGTGAATTTAGATTGCCACATAAATCAAACACACCTGGTAAAGAACCTGGTGATCATGCAGGGCACCTAGCGGGTGATAGATTTGGAGGCTCTCCAGATTTAGATAATCTAGTTTCTCAATCAAGTAGTGTTAATTTGAGTAAATACAAAAAACTAGAAAATCAATGGGCTAATGCAATAGTAGAAGGAAAAGATGTTTCAGTTAATGTTAAAATTAATTACGAAGGAAAAAGTTTAAGACCAAGTAGCTTTGATATAGAGTATGAAATAGATGGACGTATGAGGTTTATAAGTTTAGAGAATTAGGGGTGATTAAATGAAGGTATTTGAGGATTATTTTTCAGAATTACAAGCAGACATGGTGGCTATTTGTTTAGAGTACGTAGAAAATAAAGCAGATGAAATTTTTATTTATTGTTCATATGAACCTAAAATGTATGTTTTTGACTTTTTTTATAAAATCAAAGGAGCAGTAGTTCATAAACATCAGTTAAACAAGATTGTAAAAGAATCAGATAATCAAGCTTATGATGTTTCGAGAGATAGGCAAAAGGCAGCACTTAGAATAGGTAATGAAAATCTAAAGCTGATTCATAAGAAATGTGAAGAGTTCAATAAAGATATGCCAACAGAAATGAAATTACATTATAATGTAAAACAAAATAGCCTAAAAGGAAAATATAAATACGAATTAGTTTATTCGACTGACTCCGAACTACTGCCAGATGATATTTTTGATTTGTGGTTTGAAGAAGTTAAGGGAAATTACCTTAAAGACCTTGGTTAGCTTAAGCAGCCAAGGTTTTTTTCAGAAGGAAGTTGTATGTGTAGGCATGTCAATCCGTTTTTGGTATAAGGGGAGAGATGAATAATATGAATAAACAAGAATTACAGCAAACCTTAATTAATGAAAATGTTCCTAGTGATTTATACAATTTAAATGGGGGATTACCTAATGAAGCTTTTTGTTTAAACAAAAGTCAAAATACATGGGAAGTATATTATAGTGAAAGAGGTCTGAGGTCACAAATAAAGAGATTTAGTACTGAAGAAGAAGCCTGTAATTATTTTTATAAAACTCTACTAGAAAGTTTGTAAGTATTAAAGGTGGAGATAAAGAGATGGAAGGGCTTAAGTTTTAACCGCCTTGCCAATTTGAGAACAATTTTCAAGAAGCAATTGATAACTGGTAGAAGGGAGTTGTGGTGACAGGAGCGCTGAGCTGTCTTCGCTTTAAAATATTTTATAGGTTGAAGGAACAAGAACCCTTGAACCTTTTACCAATATTTTAGCGAGGTAAGTCATCTTTTGTAACCCAAGAGATTATTAGAAATAAAAGGGAAGAAATGGAGCCAAAAACCAACACCTTTATATTTTGGACACCATTTGATAATTGTTCGATACAGATGCCTAAAGATACAATGGTTGAAGAGCTAAACCACCATCTCATGTGGATAGAAGTGCTGGAGAATAATTGTTTATGCTGTTTGTTTATGATAAAACCCAGAATATAGAGTATCATGGATATACATAAAACCCAATAAAACATAAAATCACCTCGAATTGAATGACTTAACATAAGTTAACTCCCCTAATTTTGACATAAAATTCCAATAAACCTGTATTTATAATCCCTCAAGTTTGAGTAAAGGAGAACGGGTCAAGCTTCCTGGCTCCTTACCCCCTAAAACTACAAAATTTATAAAATTATCCTTTCGGATAGGATTTTAGGAGTATAATAATGTTATATTATTCCTTTTTATCTTTACTAAACAGTTCGAGGGGGGACTTTATGTACTGTCCAAAATGCGGCATAGAAAAACAAAAGGGTAATTGGTTCTGTAGTGGATGTGGAACAGGGAAGAGTAACTGGAAGCTTTATTTGATTTTTACAATGGTGCTTCTTCTATTTTTCACGGTAAGCGGACTGGTCTTTATAAAGATTACGAACATATTGGAAAGCAAGCAGGCACCCATACAGACGCAGATTACACAGACACAGCAAGCAAAAGAAGTGGTGAAACACGAGGAAGAAAAGCAGCAACCAGTGCAGCCTGTGGTGAAAATAGAGGAACCAAAGGCAGAGAAAGTCAAAGAGCTCACGGATATCATCGCGGAGGCCCAGCAGCAAGTCTACACCATTTTTACTGATAAAAGTCAGGGGTCTGGTTTCTTATACAATAAGGAAGGTATTGTGGTGACAAATGCCCATGTTGTGGAAGGAAGTGTGAATGTAGTTGTTCGCACCATACAGGGCACAGAGCATCAAGGAAAAGTAATAGGATATTCAAATGAGATTGATGTGGCTATTCTGTCCGTCCCGGATTTCACCAACAGAATCCCAATAAAAATGGAAACAGAAGATACCACCGTTATTGGTGAAGAAATCATCGCCCTGGGGAGCCCTCTTGGACTGGAGAATACCGCAACTATGGGCTATATAACCGGGACAAACAGAGATTTTTACATTGATAATTTCATCTATGAAGACCTTTACCAAATCTCTGCACCAATCTCTCCAGGAAGCAGTGGCGGTCCATTATTATCCCAAAAAACGGCCAAAATCATTGCCATCAATTCCGCTGAGGACACGAGAGATACCAATATTGGGTTTAGCATTCCCATCTACACGATTGTAGAGCTAATAGAAGCATGGATCCAAAATCCAATGTCCGACCAAGAAATTGCTTCATTATTTTATTATGCTGATGGAATTTATTATTACGACTACCTGTGGGAGTTGTTTGAATACGGCTACTTCAATGGGGGCTATTACTCCGACGATTCTTCCTACTATGAATACTGGGAATATGACAACGACTGGCTCTACGATTGGTACATCGACGAAGGATACTACTATGACGAAGAAACGGACTACTGGTACTACGACTACTATGAGGAAGATGCCGAGTATGAGGATGACTATTGGTATTATGAGGAAGACGAAGATTATGAATACGAGGAAAGTGACTGGTACTTGTACGATGAGGAACAGGTGGAGTACGAGGAAAGTGAGTGGGACTATGAATATGATGAGAGTTTAGAAAATGAAGATGATGAATGGTACGAAGAGGAAGAGAATGAAGAGGAGGGTTGAGGGCTCAGGAACGCCGCCCCACCCTCCGTGGGCCGCGGTGCCTGTCCCTATGACTCAGAAAGGGAGGTGTCACTTTGTCCAATCTCCAGAAAGTCGTAGTTATTTTTGTAGGTAGCATAATTTTATTACCAGTGTTGTATTTTTTAGTTCCTATCGTTGTACCTTTTCTAATTTTTGCAGGAATGCTTTATTTAAAAGCTAACTATTCCAGGATAAAAGGGGCTGTTGGGGAGAGGGCTGTGAACAAGGAGTTAGAGAAACTGGGACCATTATTCACTGTGTATCATGATTTATATGTACCAAGTGTAAATGGTGGTACATCTCAAGTAGATCATGTGGTGACTTCTCCGACTGGAATCTTTGTTATTGAGACAAAGCATTATGATGGATGGATCTTCGGGAAGGAAAACCACCGCAACTGGACGCAGGTGATCTATAAGCGAAAAGAGAAATTTTTGAATCCTATTTGGCAGAACTATGGGCATATCCAGGCTTTAAAGAGTTACCTTGGAGAGCACTATAACTACCAATCTATCATTGCTTTCTCCACCAGGTCCACGTTGAAATTTGAAGACGATTTCAGCTCTGCAAGGATTATCCAAATCCCGCAACTAAACAAGGTCATAAGGGAGTCGTTAAATCGTCAAATAAGTGAGGTGGAGTTGCGAGGAATCAATAAAGCCTTAGAGCAATTGGTCATTCAGGATGGAAAGCAAAAGAAAATGGTACATAAGCAACATGTGAAATCGATAAAGGATAAGCAAAAGGAAAAGAAAACGGCGGCTACAAACCCGATAGTCAAGAAACAGACTCTTAACCAAGCCATAGCTGAATTATGCCCGAAATGTGGTGGGCAGCTTACTATCAAAAAAGGTAAATATGGATCTTTTTATGGGTGTAGTGGATTTCCAGTTTGTAGGTATACTCGGCAGGCTGATGGGACAAGGATGAAGTCCACTTTTTCTCTGAATCTATGATAATGTTACCGATAACCCGAGGTTAATGCACATTAACCTCGGGTTATTTTTTCTAGAGCCTAGACTCTTGCACTATCTAACTTTTTCCCTTTGGATTTCCGCTCTATTCTCCTCTTTAACCTTCCTTTTATCCGATCTCTTTGTCCCCTTCTTTAAGTCATTACCTGTATTTTTTCGTATTTAACATTAGGTTTTCCTGTCTGCCCTCATGAAGATTATTCACAATATCATCATATAATAAAATTCAATCAAACGTTTGAATAAAAAACTTTTTTGTCGCTTTAAATTAGGGATGAGAGGGTTAGGATAAATATCGACTAATTTTGCAAGGTATATTGAGATAGTGATGGGTTTGTAGAGCCAGTGTCATGATAAGTTGGTTTGGAGGATTTCCTAGCAGCAGATAAGTTTTATTTGTCATGAGGCAAGGGAAGAGTTTAAAAATGAGCCCAATTATTCCAACCAGCACCAACCCTGGCCCCAAAATAGTGGACAACTCTTCTAAAAAGAATAGGACATGGAATTCTTTTCGTGGTTGTAAGCAGTATCTTGCATAAGGCATATTGGGAGGTGGGAATGTCGTTAGGAGCGCTTCCTTCTCTTTTTCCATGTTATTTAATAGAAAAAAAGGGTAGTAAATAAATAATTAAATAGTTACAAGGAGGTGACTAAACTTATGGCACAGGATGTTCTATGTGAAGTAAACAACTGTGTATATAACAAATCAGGAAACAAATGCGGAGCTCCTCAAATTTACGTAGCCAGCAACAAAGGAAAAGAAGCGGAGACAAGTCATGAAATAGATTGTAAAACATTTAAACCCGAATAAATATTGGAAATATAGATGAAGCATGTGGAAGATTCCATGCTTCTTTATTTGTGTTATAGAAAGAAGTATTAGTCAAAATCTGATAACCCTTTGCAAATTCATATCATGTTCAAAGTGCCCTTAACCAACCCCATATTCCGACATTTCCTGAAAACTTTGTAGAACAAAAATGCTATCTAATGCCTATTACATATATTATAGTCTAAATTACCAGGTAATTCTGATTATTCCGCCTGGTTATTTTGCAGAATATACATATTTAGGGGGGATTAGCTCGATTTGTTTTACAAAAAAAGAAAAAAAAGGGGAACGGAAATGAAGAAAGAGAAGTATTTTCGCAGAATATGCAGTAGTCTATTAATTTTTTTACTAGTCTTTTCGTTATTTGCACCTACTGTTGGAGCTAATCAAGCACAGTCAACGAACTCTCTGAAGGATCAATTAAGCAGTGAAGCAGCATCCGAAATGAAGAATCATATTGCCCAACAAAAAGCAGCGATTGCGAACCGTCCAAGCTTACATGCCGATCTGAAAAACTTGAAAGGCGACAAGGAAATATCCGTCATTGTTCAATTGGACGAGCTTCCAGTGGCAATGGTAAAGGGGATAAATAAGCTCCAAGGCAAGAGCTTTTCCAAAGCATCTGAACAAGGTGTAAAGAATAAAGTTGCCGCGCAACATAAAAAGTTTGAAAAAGAGTTAAGCAAGAAAGGAATAAAAGCGAAGGTAGGATTTACTTTCGATTCTGCCATCAATGGTTTGGTATTGACGTTGAAAGAAAGTGATGTGGAAAAACTAACAGCACTAGAAGGCGTCGTTCTCGTAGAGCCGGATTTAGAGGTTCAGGCCCTTTCCAATCCGGAAAATACTAATGCACCTAATTATATCGAAAGTGTTAATCATTTAGATGTTCCAGCAGTATGGGACATGGGGTACGAAGGTGAAAACGTCAAGGTTGCCGTGCTTGACACTGGAATTGATTATAACCATCCGGACTTTGAGGGAGTTTATAAGGGTGGATTCAACTTTGTTCCACATACAACCGGGTACGCAAGAGACAGAGCATTTGATGACCCTTATGAAACATCTCCACTAGATAGACCTGACAATAGAGCGGAATTCAATGCAAATGGAAGTTCCTTCTACACTACCCACGGAACGCACGTAGCAGGGACAATCGCAGCCCAAGGTAAAAACCCTTATGGCATGATTGGTCTTGCACCAAAAATAGATTTGTATGCTTATAGAGTACTAGGGGCATATGGAAGCGGGGCAACATCCGGAATCATCGCTGGAATTGACAAGTCAGTAGAGGAAGGGATGGACATCATCAACCTTTCCCTTGGAGGGAGCTCCAACAGTCAGATAGCATCTGATGCCATCGCTATTAATAATGCAGCAATGGCAGGAGTGACAGCAGTCATTGCTACAGGGAACAGCGGACCTAATAGAGGGACGATTGGTAACCCGGCAACAGCTGCATTCGGGATTGCGGTTGGAAATTCCACTGTGAAGGAAGACGTCATTGCTGCAACAGGAACGTCTTCAGTTGGTTCCACAACTACAACGAGCCCATTAAAGCTAATGGCATGGGAATTCGGAACTCGTGCAGAGGACAAGCTGTCTGGTGGTGCGAAGGACTTGGTCGCCATTGGTGGCTGGGGTGAGCCAAAGGACTATGTTAATAAAGACGTAAACGGGAAAATTGCGGTAGTATCACGTGGTACGACGCCATTTGTCGACAAGGTTGCAGCCGCAAAAGCGGAAGGTGCGGCGGGAATCATCATTTACAATAATGCTGCCGGTCATATCAAAATAAGTCTTGGGGACGGATTTGATTTCATCCCGACTTTTGATATGACAAGAGAGGCTGGACTTGCTCTAGTTAGTGCCCTTAACGCAAATTCAGGAGAGGGTACAGTAAACTTCCAGGATTATACCTATGACAAGACGGCAGGAGACGAAATGAACTCCTCGAGCTCCCGGGGTCCTGCAAACCCGGTGTTTGATATTAAACCGGATGTATCTGCTCCGGGAACAAACATTTTGTCCACGGTACCTGCATATGCAAAAGATTATCCTAATGCTGACTATACAAAGGCGTTTGATCGTTACACAGGTACGAGTATGGCAACCCCACACATAGCGGGAGTTGCAGCATTGCTTAAATCACAGCATCCAGATTGGACGCCATTTGACATCAAAGTTGCTCTTTCCAACACTGCCAAGCAACTCGATACGACAAGATTTGATGTATTTGCTCAGGGACCTGGCCGTGTACAACCATTAAAAGCGGCTACAACAGAAGCACTTGCGTATGCGCAGGATAAGACAACCTATGGCAATGTCACGCGAGACAATGTAAAAGGAACCATCACATTCGGGAATGTCCCGACAGGTTCTGCGACCACGATCACAAAAGATGTTGTCGTAAAAAATTTAACAGGCAATGCCAGTGACTACGATGTCACTGTCCAAGTAACAAAGGCTGCCACAGGTTCTCTTGCAGCAACTAATGTCACAGTAGATCAATCAAGTTTTACTTTGACAGACCAAAAAACATTAAAAGTATCCTTGAATGTACCGGCGGGAACCGGGTCCAATGGAAATGAAATTTTGGGTTATGTTCATATCAATAACGGAACGACCAAGTTAATCTTGCCGTTTGCAGCGAATTTTGCGCCGCCGACAGGGTTGAAGAGTTTTTCTCTAGATCACAATGATATTTCTCCAAATAACGATGGACTATTGGACAGCACAACGGTAAGATACGAATTCTGGAATCAACAGGGTACCACCTATATTGAATTATGGGATGCATCTAACCCTGAGGGAGGTTTTTACGGTGATGGTTATTTAGGTTACCTTCTCGCCACTAACCGAACAACAACAGGTATGAAAACATTAGCATTCAATGGAAGGTATACTCCATGGGGTTCAACTGGTACAAGCCTAGCACCTGATGGTGTCTACACAATTGATATAACAACAGCAAGTGCTTTCGCATGGACAGGACCTGTTTATATCAAGACGACAAAACCTGTTATCCAGGTGAACAACTCTTACACAGTTAGTAGCGCTTCTTATGAGCTTTCAGCAAGCATCAACGATTCCTACATCGACTTTAAGTCAACAGTCGAGGAAATTTTCGGCCAAGACTATGATGTAAATGAGAAACTGACCGTAGAATATGAGCTCACGAACAGTAATGGCGAAAAAGTAGGCATTTTCCCTGTGGAATTAGACCAAGATGGTGCATTTACAACAGAAGTAACTGGCTTGACGCTTGGTGAAAACACCGTGAAGCTTTCCGTAGTGGACGAAGCCCAAAACAGAGCAGAGAAAACATTCACCATCACACGTGTGGATGAGGACGCTCCTGTGACAGAAGCTTCCCTTGAAGGACAGGCAGGTCAAAATGGTTGGTATATTTCTGATGTAAAGGTCAACCTCCATGCAACGGATGCTGACTCAGAGATAGTGAGTACGCAATACCGTGTAAATGATGGAGAGTGGAAGTCCTATAATGGCCCATTCACCTTGCAGGAAGAAGGGGAAAATAAAGTGGAATACCGCAGTGAAGACGCTGCAGGAAATGTGGAAGGAACGAAGACAGTCGTTGTAAAGATAGACAAAACAGCGCCAAAGCTGTCAGTGAAAGTTGATAAAGAGAAGCTGTTCCCTCCTAACAATAAACTCGAAACAATCAAGGCAACCCTTGATTATTCCGACGCACATTCCGGTATTGCCTCCGTAACTTTGAAGTCTATTACCATTAACGAACAAGCACCTGAAGCGGACATCCAAGGGGCAAGCTTTGGTACAGAAGATACAGAATTCCAAGTCCGTGCATCTAGAAATGGTAATGGTAAAGGAAGAGTCTATACGATCACCTATCTTGCAACAGACAATGCTGGAAACACTGTTGAAGCAACAGCAACAGTGACGGTTCCACATGATAACGGGAAAAAGAATAACTAGTAGGTTAAGGATAGATGGGTAACCCATTTTTGATTTAAAGTGGGGACTAATAAGGGGATTTTTAAAGGAGCGAGAATTCCTTCGCTCCTTTTTTCTTATATTATAGAAATGCTGAGACGCGGCGGACGAGAACCAATTCCTGCTTCCTTGACAAATTTTCTCTCCTAAACTAAAATGAATGATATTCAGTCATTGTGGTTGGAGGAGTTGATGTAGTGGATAAAAGGGAAAAAATCATTCAGGCCTCCATTGAGGTTTTTAAGGAGAAGGGTATAGAAAAAACGAAGATCTCGGATATTGTAAAGAGGGCGGAGATTGCTCAAGGGACATTTTATTTGTATTTTCCTTCTAAGCTTTCGGTTATGCCTGCTGTTGCAGAGCAGATTGTCTTGAATTTTATGAGAAGAATTGAAGAGAATGTATCGATTGAGGCTTCATTAGAGGTGCAGCTCACACAATTGGTGGAGGCCATTTTCCACGTAACAGGTGAGTTCCGCGATGTTTCTGCCATTGTCTATGCAGGTATTTCCACCACGGAACATATCAGCAAATGGGAAACCATCTACACACCGTTATATGAACAGGTAGCTTCTATTTTGGAGGAAAATCAAAGCCGTAAACTTATAAGGGATACGGTTGATCCAAATCGCACCTCCCAATTATTACTCGGAATGATAGAATCTGCAGCAGAGCAGGTCTTCTTATTTAATGAATATGAAGCTGAAAATGAGGCACAACAGAAGGCAGAATTACTGACTTTCTTGGAACATGCTTTACGTCCGTGAAGTGTGTTTTAATTTTTTGAACAAAATGAATGAATGTCATTCATAAAATCTATAAGAGGTGAATCAGCATGAACAAATATTGGATTTATGTAATCATTACCTGTGCGCTGGAGATGGTGTGGGTCTATGGCTTCAGTACAGCTCAGACTGTGTGGCAATGGGCACTAGTCATACTGGTTATCGGCATAGATTTTTATTTTCTGGCAAAAGCGTGTGAAGGACTTCCCACTGGTACCGTGTACGCGGTTTTCGCGGGAGTTGGGGCTATTGGAACAGTTTTGATGGATTATTTTCTTTTCCAAGGAAGTATTAATATGCTTAAGTTATTTTTCATCGGAGTGCTTGTAGCCGGTGTGATCGGGTTAAAGCTAGCTGATAACAAAACGGAAGGAAGGGTGCAGTAAAATGGGTTGGCTATTTGTGACCTTTGCAGCAATAAGTGAAATCATCGGTGTCATCGGGCTGAAGCTGTTCAGCACCAACAAAACGATCAAAACGGGCTCGCTCTTCCTAGGAGGATTCGGGATGTCCTTTTTCCTGCTATATCAAGCATTTGCCTATCTACAATTAAGTATCGCTTATGCAGTATGGATTGGAATCGGAACAGCCGGAGCCGTCCTCATCAACATGTTCTTCTTTGATGAATCCAAAAGTGGTTCCCGTGTTTTTAGTTTGATACTGATCATCGTTGGGGTTACTGGTTTGAAGTTGGTATCTTGAGTGATGGGTTGAGGGACAGGCACAACACCCCGATTGGGACGCAGTGCCTGTCCCTTTCGTCCATCCCTATGATAAAATCAAAGCAACATGATTAAAGGAGAGGCCATATGTTAATTCAATGTACGAAGAAACTGTTTGACGAGTTGAAAATTACGCCTGGGGAAACTAACGAAGAAAGTAATCCGCTGCTGGGGTGGCACGCTAATTTTATGAAATTTGGCAGGGCAAAATTCTTCGTTTTGGTCAATGATAAAAATCGGTATGCCATTGTGCTATATGGCTTGAAAGCGAAGGATAAGAAG
Organism: Sutcliffiella sp. FSL R7-0096; assembly: GCF_038595065.1. Classification (NCBI taxonomy): domain Bacteria; kingdom Bacillati; phylum Bacillota; class Bacilli; order Caryophanales; family Bacillaceae; genus Sutcliffiella; species Sutcliffiella sp. FSL R7-0096. The sequence goes on along the minus strand of NZ_CP152003.1, from coordinate 4,559,136 downwards.
AATTTTGACCTCTTGATCAAGGATGCGATCCGTGAGGTTTTTCAGGCGGAATCTATCAAGGAGGAAGTCATTGAAGCATATCTGAATTCCTCTACAGAGACGATTTACACCAAAACGAAAGACCGTAAGTTGGTTGCAAGGTTGAATAAGGCATGTGAAGCAGTGCATTTTGGAGAGAGTTTCTGGGAACCGGATTCACTCGTGCAAGTAAAAATGAGCAAGTGGATCAGTTCCATGTTGGTCGGAGACGGGAAGAAGGCTTATTTATACCCAAATGTTCAGATGTATAAGGACTTGGAGGAGTTTTCAAGGCAACCTGTATTTAATACGGAAGCATTGGTGCTGAAGGTCACACTGGAGCTTGAAAAGTACAATGTCTGGAGGCGGATTACCGTTCCAGCAGGCATCACTTTCCCAGAGTTACATAGTGTTTTACAGACTGCTTTCACATGGCAAAATAGCCATCTTCATGACTTTGAAATCTTTGAGAAGAAGGAAGACGGTTCCGGATGGCATGATCGACCAAACCTTAACCTGGTTTGTAATGATGAGGCCCTTGCCTATCAGGGAGGGGTTCCTATGAAAATGGAAACAGAGGAAAAGCTAAAGGATTATGTGGAGGCGAAAGTTGTTTATCATTATGATTTTGGTGATGGCTGGAAGCACACAATTGAAGTAGAAGAGGCTATTGATGACTACACGGCCAACTTCCCCATTTGTAATGACGGTGAAGGCAATGCCCCGCCTGAAGATGTGGGAGGAGAGCTGGGCTATGAGACATTCCTCACCATTATAAACGACCCATCCCATGAAGATCACCACCAAACAAAAGAATGGGGAGAGATGCAGGGGTATGAGGAGTTTGATATTCGGGAAGTTAATTGGAAGTTGAGGAAGTTTTGAGGGGACAGATGAGTCGAACTGTTTTAGAAATTATTTAGATCTAGGAATGTTGTGCCAAAAATCAAGGGCGGTGTCTCAAAGGAATGAAAGAAAAGGTTGTGGCACTAATAGACTTGGGATCCAACTCTATTCGGTTAGCTATCTATACGATTGATCTTGCAGGAAACTATGAAGAAATTAAAAAAGAAAAAGTTGCAGCACGGCTTATAGGGTTTTTAAGTGCGAATGGACATCTGAGCCAGGAGGGAATCCAACTCATCATGAACACGTTAAAACAATTTCAACAGGTGATTGATTCCTTAAGCGTTTCAGAAGTTATTGGGTTTGCAACAGCAGTAATGAGAAAAGCGGTCAATCAAGAAGAAATTATTTCGATGATTAAAATGAATACAGGTTACTCATTCCGTATTTTGAGCGAATATGAGGAAGCGTATTACGGGTATTTAGGAGTGATTGATTCTATCACAATGAAGGATGGAATCATCGCCGATATAGGGGGTGGAAGTACCGAAGTTACTTTATTTCAAGATAGAGAATTGGTGCAATACCACAGCTTTCCATTTGGTGCTGTCTCCTTAAATGCCGAATTTACCTCTACCACCCACGTATCTAGGATGCAGGTAAACAAGCTTCGTTCCTTTCTATCCTCTAATTTCCAAACTGTTTCTTGGTTAAGGGATGCCAAGAAACCGATAATCGGGATCGGAGGCACTGCCCGTAATTTAGGGAAAATATATCAGGCCAAACACCATTCAAAGCAACACAAGATGAAACTGGAGGAGGTACAATCTATCGCTAGGGACCTCTCGCTATTATCGCTTAATGAACGAACAAAAATAGCAGGACTCTCTAAAAAAAGGAAAGACATTATCCTACCAGGCATCGAAGCGATAGCTGACCTAATCGAAACAGTCCAGGCACCGTATTTCATATTCAGCAAAAGAACAATAAGGGACGGTATTTTGGTAAGCCAAGGGGCTAGCGATTAACAAATTTTAGAGAACCTTTTTTGCCAAAGTAAAATGGGTCTAGGGACCAACCATGGCCCTGCGACCCATCCCATCAATGTTCCACGTTTGTTCTCTCTTTAGAAAACATGCACCCAAGCACCCCGATTAGCACAAGTACGGACCAGAATGTAATTTTCCATGGAGCTCCTTTTGCAAATCCTTCTGAAAGGATTGCCAACTCCGGGTGGGAAAGTGCGTACACCCCAAGTTTTACCCCTACCCAACCGACCACAAAGAATGCAGCTGTCTCAAGTCCAGGGCGTTTATCAACAAGGTGACAAAATAGCTGCCCGCAAATCGCATGACGACCAAACCGATGATCCCACCTGCGAGAAAAACAGCAAAATGTCCGCCGTCTAAGCCACCGATTGTCGGAAGGCTGGTTGTCGGAAGCATGACGGCAAGTGCAACTGCAGCAAGGATAGCATCTACTGCAAAGGCTTATTCTATCATGCTTTTCTTGAATAATTATTTTTGAACAATCGTTTGATTAATTGAGTTTATTGGGTTGGTAATAGGGGATTTATAGTAGTTCGGGATATATCGACTATTCTCGCATAGTTTAGTGAGATAGTTTTTTGGTGGAATGGGGTGCTGGTAAATGTGGAAGCGGCACAACATTAGCCAAATGAAAAACCTTTTGTGTAAGTAAGTGGTGGGGGATCGCGGGGACAGGACCCTCGTTCCACTTCTCTTTTAAACTACAGCAAAAGGGATCTCCACATCATATTTTTTTGTTTTTACTTCCGTTCACTGTCTATAGCGGCGGCGGATAAAAAATAGCTTCATTTAGATAGAAAGTGGAGGTGTTTTCGTCGGAAAAATTCGGTTCGGACATTTATTCTTTTGCTTCGGAAAATTGAAGGGAAAAAAGACTAAGGGTTCGGACAATTGGCAGCGAGGTTCGGTCAACTTTCAACCTCCTTCGGACACTCCAAAATTTCGTTCGGACATTTCCCACCAAACTTCGGTCAACTTTTCCAAAACTTCGGCCAACTTTTTAAAATCTTCGGACATTTGACGAAACTCGGATTAAAAGGTTGGTAAAGCCGACCCGCTGCCGGTTTACGTGACTAACGGCCAACTTCAAAATGGTGGAAGTCGCTAGTGGCAGGTATGGCAGCCCGGTAAATACAAGGCAGATAAGTGCTATCACCTGACTGAATGTAAAGATTAGCTTAATAGGCGAGTCATCAAACCAATAACCCCATGGTAATTGGGCATTTTTTGCATTTATTTTTAACTATCAAAACATCCTCAGCCTGTGACTCAAAAAAGTATAAACCAACTTGAAACATACTTCTCTAATTATTAATCCTCAAATGCAACAGTGACAGCCACCGATTCATCTGTTAATTTATAAGAATAGTATGACAGCAAAATATTACCTTATAAATGAGACCTTTATTCCATTAAAATAGAATTATTACTTACTATGATATCTTCCCTGGGGGCCAATATGTTTTTTTCCTTACGAAATCGACTATTTTTTATTTTTACACTTTTGTTAACGGTTCCATTTATTGTTTTATCTATTATTATACCAAGCTGGTTTACTTCGGTTATTGAAGATCAGACTAAAAACAACACCCTTGATATGATGGATCAATATTCATTATATATGGATTCTGTAACGGTACAAGCAGAGGATCTTGGTAAGCAGGTGTTAGTGAACCAGACCACCCAACAATGGCTACAGTTGGAAGAGAGCGGCGATGCCTCTTTGGCCGAGCTCCATTTTATTCGAAATGAATTAAAAAACTGGCTGTTCACGATGACCTCAAATAATTCGAATACCATGTCCATTTCCGTTTTTTTGAATGATGGCACCGGAATATGGACAAATCATCCCTTTCTCTCTGAGGTCGAGTGGTTTCAAGAGTACTCAGGGAAAAACCAACGATGGATCAAGGCCCATACAGACGCCTATCAGCAAACATATGTACAAAGCTATGTAAATAGTTTTGTAATCCCTTTATATGATATCTACACGCTTCATCAATCCGGAGTGATAAAAGTGAATCTGCCATCAACCTTGCTAGAAACAGCCCTAGAAAAAGTTACACTAGGGGAAAATGGCCGAGTGCATTTATTGAGCAGCACCGGTGAAAATGTTCTGACAGGAAGCGTAAGCACTCCAGAGGTTGTTCTAAAAGATAGTTTAAGGGAAATAGTGAATAGTGCAAGTAGTAAGGGCCTGATAGAAAGTTCTCACAATGGGGAGGAATATCTTGTTTTCTATCAAAAACTTTCTGTAGGGGATTGGATTCTCTTCAGTGAAATCACCAAATCAGAGTTGTTTTCCAAAGTAAATCAATTACAAAATCGATTGCTTTATACTTCTGGAATCATTTTTATTCTGACGATTCTCGCTTCCTATTTGTTTTCCACCACCATCGTACGACCTCTTGGCAAGATGACCAAAGCGATGGAATATATCGAGCGGGGAGATTTCACAGGTGCAACACACTATATGCCTACAATAAAGAAACCAAACGACGAAGTTGGCTATCACATTAAAGTATTTAACCAGACCGTTGACCGGTTGAATAGGCTGATAAAAATTGAGTATGAGGCAAATCTTCGAAGAAAAGATGCAGAATATAAAGCCTTGCTTCTCCAGATCAATCCTCATTTTATGAATAATACGCTTGAGATTATTGGCGGCTTGGCAGCACAGGGGAAAAACAAAGACGTCATCAATGTCAGTGTCTATTTAGGGAGGATGATGAGCTATTCGTTGAATACCCATACCGATGTTGTACCTTTGGGCCAGGAGATTAATTATATACGCAATTTCACAGACATTCTCAAAGTCAGGTACGAAGATGCTATTTCGATTAGTATTGTGGAGGAACCTGAAACAAAATCGTTGCCGATAATCAAATTTATCGTACAGCCGCTTGTGGAAAATGCAGCCAAATACAGCTTTATGGAAAACACCCATGCAGAAATAAATATAAAGACAGTTAAAGAAGGGGACCATGTATTCATCTCGGTTGAAGACAATGGCATCGGGATGTCAGAAGAAGTCAAATTGGATTTGATGAATGCAGATATGACGGATTCAACGAACGTCCTGGCAAGTAAAGGGACAAGTATCGGGTTGAAGAATGTCCTGGTTAGATTGAAGCTTTATTATGGGGACGACTTTAGCTTTCATATTGATTCTCAGAAAAACAAAGGAACCAAGATTACATTATGTATAAAAATTAAGGGGGATATACATGATGAAAGTGCTGATTAGTGATGATGAAATTCAAATACGCAAAGGGCTCCGAATGAAAGTGGATTGGGCACAGGCAGGGTTTGAAATTGTAGCTGAGGCAGCAAATGGCCAGGAAGCCCTTGAGATTCTGAAAGAAAAAGAGGTGGACATCGTTATTACAGATGTTCGCATGCCCATCATGGATGGGATGCAATTTGTCAAGCGATGCCATGTGGAGTACCCGGATATAAAAGTGATTGTGCTATCGGGCTATTCTGATTTTGAATATGCAAAATCCTCGATGAAGGCTGGAGTAAAAGACTACCTTCTAAAGCCAGTTGCTCCTGATGAACTGGCGGATGCACTGCAACGAATCCGCCACGAAGCAGATATGGAAAAGAAAAAGCGATTGGAATCGGAGCGCATAAGCCGTGTTGTCCATAACCAGCTGGAAGAGATGCGCGAACAGTATTTGCTGTATTTAGTGAAAGAGGAATTTACGGAATTTAATGTAGCCAAGGATAGGTTAAAGCAGTTGCAACTGGAGACTTTGGCACAGGAGAACACCGAGGTTCAATTCGTAACGGTAGAAATGAGAAGTGCAAAAGGAAATCCCGATGAATTGAAGAAGCTGCTGCTCCCATTCAAGATGCTCTGCAAGGAATATGCTGAAAGGAATGAAGGTATACACTTCTTCTATGATGCAGGCTATTCTAATATGATTCACTTCCTACATCAAAAGCATGGTGCACCCTTAACGCATTCATCGCATTTTATCAGAAACTTGCAGGCCAAAGTAAAAGAATATTTGAAAGTAGAAACGGTTATCGGCATCGGAAAGGGTGTCAAAGGTTTTCAGCAATTTAAGAATGGGTATATTTCCGCACTGCTCTCTTGGAGTCAAAGTCAGGTTGGGGGACATTCACAGGTGATTGAAGGGACGGCTCAAACCGAGGTATTCAACTTCACCTTAGATGTGGAGAAGAGACTTACGAATGCCATAGAAAATGCCGACCAAAGGGCATTCCAAGATTCCCTTCAAGATGTTTTAGGAGGAGATCTCTCCATGATGGCATTTTCCTTTCTGGCCAACCGGGTTCTATTTCTATTGGGCTCACTTGCCAGAAAATATGACGTGGATACGGTGGAGATGAAAGATAGAATCTGGAATTGTCAGCAAAGCATATGGGAACTCAATTCCCAAATCAGGGTGAAAGAGCAACTTCAACAATTGGCCCAAGCCATTGTACAGAAGGTTAAGGAAGTCCGATCTTCTTCAAGTGGTTCTGAATTGGTGGAAAATGTAAGACGATTCATCGAGTCCCATTATGCTAGCGAAATTACACTCTCCAGCTTATCAAAACAATTCCATATTAATAGTGCTTATTTATCCGAGATTTTTAAAAATCATGTAGGCCAAAATTTTAGCGATTATCTAAATTGCCTGCGAATGGAGAATGCCAAAAAGTTCTTAAAGGATCCACAGCTTAAGATCATTGACGTTGCGCACCTTGTCGGCTTCTCCAATTCAGGGTATTTCAGTACAGTTTTCAAAAAACAATTTGGTTATTCACCTGCAGATTATCGTAAATCCATTAACCGTGACAGCTGAGGTAAATAGAAAGAAAGGTGATCTTATGAAAAAGATAGCCCTTATCCTTGTAATGGTGGCTTTGGTCATAGCAGCAGGGTATGTCCTGTTTGAAAATGGCTTCTCTGATAAAACGGTGGAAAACGGAGAGGAAGCGGAAAATGTAGAACAAATAGAGCTCACCTTTTGGCGCAATCTAGGAAATGCGTCATTCAATGCTGCGTATGAACAATTAGTAGCGGACTTTGAGGCGCTACATCCCAATATAAAAATCAATATGCAGGCACAGTATTGGGGACTGGAATATGAATTGCGTCTTCGTACGGAATTGGCTGCCGAAAACCACCCGGATATCATGACAATCGACAGTCCCAACTTAGGGCTCTATGCCAATGCAGGATCGCTTTTATCTTTAGATCGGTACATGAAAGAGGAAGGCGATATTGCTGACATCTCAAAGCCCACCATTGCCGGATTAACCTTTGAAGAGGAGATTTATCTTGCACCCATTGTAGAATCGAGCATTGCCCTGTATTACAATAAGCATTTGTTTAGAAAAGCCGGCATCCCTTTTCCTTCACAAGATCCAAACAATCCGTTGACATGGGAAGAAGGTTTGGAGATTGCACTAAAAATTAGCAATCCTGATCAAGAAGTATATGGAATAGATCCAGCTCAGGGATTCACGGACGGGGAAGGCCCCGCCTATTTTAAGATGCCTATTCTATGGCAGTTCGGCGGAAGTATACTGAGTCCTGACGGAACCACAGCAGAAGGTTACTTGAACTCCGAAGAATCTTTAAAAGCACTGCAATTCTATCAAGACCTCTATCTCGAACATAATGTGGCTACGATGCAATTGCCCCCAGCAGCTTTTGAAACGGGGAAGCTTGCGATGACCATTTTGGGATCCTGGGATTTGCGACAGTTAGAGAACATTCAAGACTTTTCACTAGAAGAAGATTTTGGAGTCGCTCCGTTGCCGAGGGGGGAGTATCAGGTGGCTCCTAGCGGAGGCTGGGCTGTAGGGATATCGTCCCAAACGAAGTATCCAGATGAGGCCTGGGAACTCGTTAAATTCCTGACAAGTTATGAGGGCTCCAAAAAGTTTGTCGAGATCACGGGGGAAATTCCTGCTAGATATTCAGTTGCAGAAGCACTTCCTCAGTTTAACGAGTATCCCAAGAATATCTTTATTCAACAAGGTCAGAATCACTCCAAAAACAGGCCGGTTACCCCCTACTATTCTGTAATTAGCGATACAGTCAAGGTATTATTTGAAGATGTGGGCATTAAAGGTAGGGATGTAAAGGAAGCGGCAGATGAAGCGGTTGAGAAGATAAACAATGTCTTAGAGGAGAATGAATGAGATGAAAACCTCCAATAAAACTATTGGGGGTTTCAGTGTGTGGACAAAGTCATACGCAATAGCTATTGCGTATCCTTCGTTCCATATCGCGGCTAGTGTAGGTGACTTTCTCGGCTGTCTGAAGACAATCTTGAGGGTGGATTTCGGATGGGATTGTCATCATCGGGTGTATGAAGACAATTTCGAAGGTGAATTTCGGATGGGATTGTCATCATCGGGTGTATGAAGACAATCTCGAAGGTGAATTTCGGGTGAGATTGTCATCAGCGGGTGTATGAAGACAATCTCGAGGGTGAATTTCGGCTGAGATTGTCATCATCGGGTGTCTGAAGACAATCTCGAGGGTGAATTTCGGCTGAGATTGTCATCATCGGGTGTCTGAAGACAATCTCGAGGGTGAATTTCGGTTGAGATGGTCATCATCGGGTGTATGAAGACAATCTTGAGGGTGGGTTTCGGTTGAGATTGTCATCATCGGGTGTATGAAGACAATCTCGAGGGTGAATTTCGGTTGAGATTGTCATCATCGGGTGTATGAAGACAATCTCGAAGGTGAATTTCGGTTGAGATTGTCATCATCGGGTGTATGAAGACAATCTCGAAGGTGAATTTCGGTTGAGATTGTCATCATCGGGTGTATGAAGACAATCTCGAAGGTGGATTTCTGTTGAAATTGTCATCATCGGATATATGGAAAACCATTTCGAGGTAGGTGGAAGCCATCATTATTAGATCTCTTGTAGTGAGAGAGGCTCAAGGTCGCCCTCTGGATAAGTGGGCCGGATGCGAAAATCAAGCGACTTAAATTAGATTACAAAAAAACTAGAATTTAAACAATTTTAGGTTGGTCACCAGTCTGAACCCCCAGAAAAACTATTAGGGGTTTTCAGTGTGAAGACAAAGCTGAAAAAAATGAAATTCTCTAGTTGATCGCAGTGGAAGGAGCGAAGACTCCTGCGGGAGGAAGGGACAGGGAAGACCCCGCAGGGCGTTAGCCCGAGGAGGCTTCCGGACCGCCCGCTGGAAAGCGAAGCTCCTGCAACGAAGATCAACTCTTCCAACAGATAACCTAACTAGTTTTTAGTTTGTCACCAGTCTGAACCCCCAATAAAACTTATGGGGTTTTTTGAATGCGTTTCCAATACCCGAAAATATTAAAAGTCCGCAACCAAAAATATTAAACTATCATCCCAGTCATTTTTGATAAAGTGAGAGGGAAGACGGAGTGTTTTCCGTCATTGTGATGGAGGTGTGCATCCTATGCTTGACATGTCTCAATGGTACATTCGATTAGGAAATTGGGCATTTAATCTAGTATTACTCAACCTTTTATGGATCATATTTTCTATATCAGGTCTTTTGATAGCTGGAATTTTTCCCGCAACTGCGGCGATGTTTGCAGTTTTAAAACAAATGATGATAGAGGATGAAGATATAGCTGTGATTAAATCCTTCTGGGGCCATTTTAAATCAGAATTTATCATGTCCAACGTAATTGGATATTTGATGATAATAGTGGGATTTATTTTATATTTGGATATCCGAGTGCTGCAGGGGATGGAAAACGGCATTCCTCAATTGGCTTTGGCAAGTGCAACGGTTGTCATAGGTATTCTCTATCTCTTGACTCTATTGTACATAGTCCCGATCTTCGTTCATTTTAAATTGAAGCTCTTGCAGTACCCATTACATGCGGTGATTCTTGCTGTTGCAAAACCGTTTCATACCATCTTCCTGCTTTCATTGCTTGCAGTTGTCGCTTACGCTTATATGGTACTTCCGGCATTAATACTCGTTTTCGGTATAAGTCTCGCAGCCTATTTCATGACAAAAGTGGCTTCCTATTCCTTTCCGAGAAAAGAAAAAGCTTCACATGCTGAGAGCTATCCCTCTGAAGTGCTTTGATAGTATTCAAGATTTTGAGAAACCCTTTCGTGTTTAGCGAGGGTTTTTATTTTTATGCTTGTCAGGGGTGTAACCGGTTTCAACTGCCGAAAATATTAAAACACTTAACCCAAAAATATTAAACTATTCTTTTCTTTCATTACGCTATATTTGAACTAAGAAAGCGCTATCTAAACTTGTTGGACAAATTACTAAATATATAAAGGGGTGATATTGATGAGTCAGGGTTTAGAACCTCTGGACAAGCCGATTGACATTACAACTCAGGTCACGAAAGTTCCTAAAACAAAAAAAATGAAGAGGAACCGTATGGCCTACATAAAGAAAAATTGGGCTCTTTACTTGTTCTTGGCACCAGCTTTATTATCTGTTTTTATTTTCAACTATATACCAATGTATGGGGTGCTGATTGCTTTTCAGAACTTTAGTGTGACAAAAGGAATTTGGGGAAGCGACTGGGTTGGTTTAGCCCATTTCACCAGTTTCCTGACCTCACCAAACTTTCTACAAATTTTCCTGAATACGATAAAGCTGAGTTCTTATGAATTGCTGATTGGGTTTCCTGTACCGGTCATATTGGCTCTTATGCTTCATCAGATCAGGAGGTCGGGAATCAAAAAGAACATCCAGTTGGTTATCTATGCACCTTATTTCATTTCGACGGTAGTTATAGCCGGGATGCTGTTTCTCTTCTTATCTCCGGCAGGACCGATCAATGGGTTGCTTGGATTGTTTATGAATCGACCTGTTTCATTTATGTCCGAACCTGATTACTTCAGGACCATCTTTATTACATCGGGTATATGGCAGGGAGCAGGCTTTGCATCCATTGTCTATGTTGCGGCCCTATCCAATTCTGATCCACAGCTGCATGATGCAGCAACAATCGACGGTGCCTCCCTCCTACAGAGAATTTGGCATATTGATCTGCAAGTACTGAAGCCAGTGATGGCGGTTCTTTTCATTCTTGCAATTGGAGGAATTATGGGTGTCGGGTTTGAAAAAGCCTACTTGTTACAAACAGATCGGAACTTGCCAGCTTCTGAAATTATCGATACGTATGTGTATAAGCGGGGGCTCCTGGCAGGAGATTGGTCCTTCGGTGCTGCGGTAGGTTTATTCAATACCGTGATTGGTCTTGTATTGCTAGCAACAGCGAATCAAGTAGTGAAAAAACTTAAAGGCGAAACGCTTTATTAGGAAAGGAGGAAAACGATGAGTAATTCTAAAAGTACCCATTTACTAAACAGCTCAAAAACAGACCGGATAATTCTTCTGGTCAATAAAGTGTTGTTGAGTCTGGTTGTAGTGGTTGTTACAGTCCCTCTCTTATATGTCCTACTTGGCTCGTTTTTACAGCCGCAAATCCTGGCTACAAAAGGACTGTCCTTCAACCCTGAACATTGGACGGTTGACGGATATATTCGAATCTTCCAAGATGGAACGATTATGAGAGGCTTCTTCAACTCTGTCCTATATGCATCAGGATTTACATTTGTAGCCATCAGTTTTACCGTTCTGGCCGGTTATGCAATATCAGTGGACGATCTTGTCGGGAAAAAGTTCTTCGTTATCTTCTTCTTGATTGCCATGTTTTTCAATGGGGGAATGATTCCGACCTATTTAGTCGTCCGTTCATTGGGATTGCTGAATACACCTTGGGCCATTATTCTCCCGGGTGCAGTGGGAGTTTGGAATCTTATATTGGCAAGGACCTACTTTAAAGCGATACCAAATGAGCTGAAAGAGGCCGCAAGGATAGATGGTGCATCAGACTTGATGATTTTCTGGAAAATCGTCTTGCCTTTAGCCAAACCGATTATCTTTGTACTGGCACTATTCGCCTTTATCGGTCAATGGAACGCTTATTTCCAAGCGATGATTTATCTGGATGACCGTTCACTCTATCCGCTTCAACTTGTATTGCGTGAAATACTCATCCAGAACGAGGTACAGCCAGGTATGATTGCCGATCAACTGGCTCGTGCGGAGATGCAGAAAATTGCAGAAATGATCAAATACTCGTCCATTGTTGTGGCAAGTTTACCTTTATTGATTATGTATCCATTCTTCCAGAAGTATTTTGAAAAAGGCGTTATGGTTGGGTCATTAAAATAAAAAGGCTCTTTTCGTAAACTTTGTTGCTTTTTCGTATGGATACATTAACCGTTATTTTCCTTACTTTCGTGCTCTTTTCCCTGCAGTACTTAAGAAACTACTTGTACCTTATAGAGTATGAAAGCAGTAAAAAGTCCAATTGCCGACTTTTTACAAGGATATAGCAACAATCTTTGAGAAAAGAGCCAATAAAAATGAAAAGTGGGGTTAGGTTATGAAAAAAATGTACAAAGTACTGATGGCTTCTTTGCTGGCAAGTGTATTATTGATTGCTGGTTGTTCTAATAATGCAGAACAGACATGGTCCGATGCTTATGAGTTAGAGGATATTACCTTCCCGTTGGACCAGGAAGATATCTCACTGAAAATAATGACATCGAGTTCTCCGCTGGCTCCTAATGATCCGAACGAAAAGTTGATTTATGAAAGATTAGAAGAGAAAACAGGCGTTCACATTGAGTGGAGAAACTTCACAGGTGAAGTGTTTGGAGAAAGAAGAAACCTTGCGATGGCTACTGGCGAAATGCCGGATGCAATCAAAAATGCTGCATTCAGTGACTATGAACTGTTAAAGCTTGCAGAAGACGAGGCAATTATTCCACTTAACGATTTGATTGAAGATTATATGCCAAACCTGAAAGCTGTTTTGGAGAAAGCTCCTCAATATGAGGCGATGATGACAGCTCCTGATGGAAATATTTATGCCTTTCCTTGGATTGAAGAATTAGGAGAAGGGAAAGAAAGCATTCATTCTGTTGATAATTTCCCTTGGATCAATGTGGAGTGGATAGATCAACTAGGACTGAAAATGCCAACTACGACAGATGAATTGAAGGAAGTATTGATTGCCTTCAGAGATAACGATCCTGCAGGAGGTGGCCAAACAATCCCTATGTCCTTTATCATTAATGATGGTGGACAAGATCCAGGATTCCTATTTGGAGCATTCGGCCTTGGCGATAACTGGGACCGCACAGTAGTGACGAATGATGGCGAAGTAAAATTGACTGCAGCGGACGAAGGATACATCGAAGCAATCAAATTTATGAACGATTTGTATGATGAAGGACTTCTTGACATTGAGGCATTTGAGCATGAATGGCCTGCATATGTGGCCAAAGGACAAGAAGGACGCTATGGAATGTACTTCACATGGGATAAAGGAAATATTACAGGTATGAACGACAAATACGATTTAATGCCTCCTTTATTCGGACCAGATGGCCACAAGAACGTCACAAGAACCAATGGAATGGGCTTTGACCGCTCCAGAATGGTTATTACAAGTGCCAATAAAAACCTTGAATTGACAGCAAAATGGATTGATGAACTGTATAATCCAACACAATCCGTACAAAACAACTGGGGCACCTTTGGCGATGAAGAACAACAAAACATCTTTGAGTGGGATGAAGAGGAAGAAATGCTAAGACACTTGCCTCTCGACGGTACGGCACCTGTTGAATTGCGTGAAAAAACCTCTGTCGGTGGACCTCTTGCCATTCTAGACAGCTACTATGGTACGGTTACAACCAAGCCTGACGATGCTGCGTGGAGATTGAACTTGATGAAAGAAGTCATGGTACCACACATGAAAGCAGAAAATATCTACCCGAGAGTATTTTTCGATAAAGAGGAACTTGATCGCCTTGCCAAAATTGAAGCGGACTTGATTCCATATGTAAACAGAAAGCGTGCAGAATGGATTACCAATGGAAAAATCGAAGCGGAATGGCCGGAATATCTAGAAGAATTAGAGCGCTTAGGTTTATCGGAATGGCTTGAAATTAAACAAGCAGGATTCGATAGACAGTAAACATTATACAAGTGCCTGTCACCTCACGGAATACGGACGTTCTTTGTCAGTAGATTGGGAGGTGTCCGGCATTTTCCTTGTAGACAGGAGAAAGCCCCGAAAAGGAGAGAGTGTTCATGACAGTTCAAATTCAATATAAAGAGAAACATCGGCCACAATTTCATTTTTCTCCCAAGGAAAAATGGATGAACGATCCGAACGGAATGGTCTTTTTTAATGGAGAGTATCATTTATTCTATCAATATCACCCGCATGGTACGACATGGGGGCCGATGCACTGGGGCCATGCAGTAAGTAAAGATATGGTCCACTGGGAGGAGCTTCCTATTGCATTATACCCGGACGAGTATGGTGCCATCTTCTCCGGAAGCGCGGTTGTGGATTGGAATAATACTACGGGTTTTTTTGAGGACTCCCCGGGGTTGGTTGCAATTTTCACACATGCAGATAACTATCCAGGAACAGAGCGGCCAAGACAACGTCAGAGCTTGGCATATAGCAAAGATGATGGAAGATCATGGGTAACTTACGAAGGGAATCCAGTCCTTTCTGATGTGGACATTACAGACTACCGTGATCCAAAAGTGTTCTGGCATGAAGAATCAAACAAATGGGTGATGGTGCTCGCAACAGGTCAAACCGTTACCCTCTACACATCCCTTAACTTGAAAGATTGGGAGTTTGCCAGTCTGTTTGGTTTACATGAAGGGTCACATGACGGAGTTTGGGAATGTCCGGATTTATTCCAATTGCCCATTGATGGAAATCAGGAAAACAAGAAATGGGTCATGCTTGTAAGTATTGGAGATAACCCAAAATTCAAAGAAGGATCCAGAACACAGTATTTTGTCGGAGACTTTGACGGCACAACCTTTGTGAATCAACATTCCGAAGAAACAGTTCTTTGGCTGGACTATGGCAGAGATAACTATGCAGGTGTCAGTTGGTCTGATATTCCACAAGAGGATGGCAGACGAATCTATATTGGCTGGATGAGCAACTGGCGCTATGCTAATCAAGTGCCAACAAAAGAATGGCGCAGTGCGATGACATTACCAAGAGAATTATCCTTAACCACCACGTCCACAGGTCTGCGAATCGTGCAGTTACCTGTAGCGGAAATCAATGGCATTCGCGGGGGAGGGGAGTCATTTAGAAATCTAGCTCTTGACGGAAAGGAATCGATTTCTTACAAGATCAGTGAATTAACAGAGATAGAGATTGAATTCGAAAAAGAGACCGCAAATTCTTTCGGTTTATCCGTCTTGAATTCCAAGGAGGAAAAAACAACCATCACCTATGATGCAGTGAAAAAAGTGTTAATGGTTGATCGTACGGCTGCAGGTGATAATAGCTTCTCAGAATCATTCGCTACTATCCAGGAAGCCCCCTTGAACATGGAAGGCAAAACAATAAATCTTCAAGTATTCCTGGACGCGTCATCCATTGAGGTCTTTGCAAACAATGGAAGGGTTGCAGTTACCAGCCTGATTTTTCCTGATGAAAAAGCAGATAAGGTGAGCTTATTTTCAAAAGAAGGAACGGCAAACGTACGTCAATTAACACTTACACCTCTTAAATCAATCTGGAGTAAGTGAAGGGTAATGTAAAGAAAAGCTCTAATCGGAATCTGATTAGAGCTTTATTGATGGAAAGGTGGAACTTTTGATGGGTGAAAATAATTCGATCATTTGTATGGGAGAGCTACTGATAGATTTTTTCTGTACAGACGTGGACATTGATTTAGTAAGAGGGAAAAACTTTGAAAAGCAAGCAGGGGGAGCTCCTGCCAATGTATGTGCAACCATTGTGAAATTGGGAGGATATGCGTTGTTCAGTGGAAAGGTGGGGAATGATCCATTTGGGCACTTTCTGAAAAATACATTGGACGGGGTAAAGGTTGATACGTCGATGCTTGTATTCGATAAAATCAACCCGACAACATTGGCCTTTGTGTCATTAAAGAAAAATGGCGAAAGAGACTTTGTTTTTAATCGGGGGGCAGATGCTTTTTTATTGGAGGAGGAACTTGATCAAGACAAAATGGAGCAAGCTGCCATCCTGCATTTCGGTTCGGCAACGGCTCTATTGCAGGAACCTTTCAGAACCACCTACTTAACTTCCTTGCGATCGGCAAAAGAAAGAGGACAGTTTATATCCTTTGATCCTAACTATCGGTTGGACCTTTGGAAAGGAAGGGAAAGTAGTTTTATCGATTTAGTGAAACAAGGAATCTCATTGGCTGATTTTGTGAAAGTCAGTGAAGAGGAATTAAAAATCATTACAGGTACCGAGGAGCTTGAAACCGGTGTGCAAATTCTTCATGCACTGGGAGCAAAAATAGTGGCCATTACATTGGGGAAAAGAGGCACATTGATCTCAAACGGAAAGCAACAAGAAACGATACCTAGTATTCCCGTAGATTCCATTGATTCGACTGGAGCAGGTGATGCATTTGTGGGAGCCGCACTTTTTCAATTTTCCAATGGGAATAACGCTGAAAGAATACTGGAAGATTTTCAACTTCTTAAAGAGATTATCTTATTCAGCAATAAAGTAGGCGCCTTGGTTTGTACAAAGGTAGGGGCAATTACAGCCATTCCAACATTGGAAGAAGTTATATAGATACAGTATTCGAGAGGTTATAACAGGAATGACGGATGTAAGCAATTTAATTTCCAGCTGGCAGTTTAAAGAGAGTGAGGGAAATTCCACTAAAAAAGAGGCCAATGACATTATGTTATATGGTGATGCATAATTGTTGGTGAAATCGTGCGGATAGAGATACGGAGCAGGTATACTGTCAATTTTTAATTAGATGAGCCCAAGGTTGAAGGCTTTACCTTGGGCTATTTAATCGTACCTAGCGATAGGTTCTGAGTTAGCTTACCGCCGCGCGACTTTTTTTAATTCAACCTCTTTAACAGCCTCACTCTTTGAATAAAAACTAATTGTAACCTCCACTCCGAACTCGGTGGTACCTTCTTTTAGCCATAGCCTAAATTTTTCCGTTGTTAACACTGGCCCCTCCTGTCTACCCACATGAAGGTAGTCAACGATATCCGCTTTTGGATACTCCTCTTTTGTCCGTTTCATCGCGAGTTGGCCCCATTTTGCATAGCTTGGTGTTTGTTCATTTGATTCTTGTGTGGCCTCTATAAATGGTATTGGTTGAAATCCCAAAAACAGTAGACATGCTATACATGAAAACAGTGTGCTTTTCCTCATTTTAATCCCTCCAATTACTATGTATAATGCCCAGTTGTTGTTGGATTAGTTTGAAAAAGAGAGTGTGTTTGGAAAAGAAGGATAAAGAGAGGTTCTGAAGAAAATAGTAGGGTAGGAGGCATGCGGTATTTTAATATCGACGCCAATCCCTATGATACAAGGAGGGGAAGCTATGAGGCATTCATCTTTCATGTTAATCTTGTTTGGTATTTTATTTCTTACTGCTTGTGGATCTCAAGCAGTGGAAAATGACGAGAGCGCTTACTCACATTTTGAAGATGATAAAATGATTGGAAATGTCTGGGGTGTTAGTACAGGTAAAGTTGAAGTTGACATTTCCGAATGGGAAAAACGAAGTAGGAAAGGGCCAAATGGAACAGATGAGGGTTATTCTTACATAGCTAAGGTGGGGGAAGAAACGACAATTAAGCATGAGGACGGAACCGAGGCATCTATCGAAGACCTAAAGAGGGGGCAAAAAGTATTGGTGAACCCACCTAGGGGAGGAAGCTTTGAAGGCACGCCAAAAGAGATTATCCTTTTAGAGATGACCTACGAAGAAAAGTATGCAAGGCTGTTATCACATGTGGACGGGTATAATCTAGTTGTTATGTATGAAGAAGGATCGACCTTGCCTGCGGAGTTGCAAGAGACTCTTTATGGAGAGGTTTTGGAAATTACGAATAAAGAAGTGGTTGCTACTTGGAGGCCTTACGATAAGGAATATGTGGTGGATTACAAAGAAGAACTTGGGATTGCGGAATTTCCGATTATGTTGGTCTTTGATAAAGAGAAATTGGTCTATAAGACGAATGTTGTAGAGGAATTGTATGAGTTTTTCGAGGATTGACTTTTAGGTTTATGGAGTGATTTTCAGGCTCTTACTTTTTTAAGATAGAAATTTTTAATCAAACGTTTGATTAAACTAAATTTCGGTACCTTTGGATTAGGAATAAGAGAGTTGCGTCATATATCGACTAATTTTGAATAGTTTATCGATATAACTTCAGTTGAGCAGAGAGGTTACCTTGCTGAATTGACCCCAATGCCTCCACGCTAGATCAGTGAAGTGAATTATTCAAAAGCTGAAATAGTCAAATAAAGGGGATAAGCATACAAAAAATGCTCCCAATTATTTAAAAAACACACTCAAATAGTCAAGAATTCATATATTTACATCCCCCTACTACGATTAAGTGCTATTCCACTATGGGTCACGGTGTGTGTCCCTGTGATGCCCCCTACCCCCACGATACCGTTGGTTCCAGAACTGTTAACGTATTATTCGTTGTATTCAGGTTGACGCTGGCGCCTATTGGGATGGCGGCTTTGTATCTGCCGTGGCCGGTGGCGAGGTTGATCATAAGGGGCTTTCTTAAAGGAACGAAAAAGTAGTTGATTAGGTCTGAGTATGTAGTGTTGTAGGAAGCGGGACAATCCGTGCATTCACCCATGATAATGCCGATACAATCGTTGAATTTGCCTGCCATGGACAGCTGGGTCAGGAAGCGGAAAATCATCGTAGTAGGAGAATGTACTTCTTCAAGGAATAAGATTTTTCCTTTTGTATCGATTTCATATGGAGTGCCAAGGGTATTCACGATGGATGTCAGATTGCCTCCAACGATGGGACCAGTCACACTACCAGGCGTGACACTCAAAAGCGTCATTTCTGGTGGATTTTGAATGGCGCGTGGTGATGTGAACGTGGAGGTGGCTGCGAAAAATTGATTATAATTATAAGCAGGCGTTTCCGCTCGGAAGTCAATGAGCATCAAGCTATGAAAGGTAGTAAGATCACTGAACTGATAGAGGCTGTTCAACAAGACCGTGTTGTCGCTGTATCCTGAAATAAGCTTAGGGTTCTCCTTGATCACATTAAAATCAAGAAAAGGAAGTATACCTTGCACACCTGTTCCACCACGGGTCGGTAAAATCATCTTCACAATTGGATTCTGGAACATATCCATGATATCCTCTGCCCTTTTGTCAGCAGGGGCAGACACAATCCCATCAATAGAATATACGTACTCGCCAAAAACAACGTTAAACCCCATATCCCTCAAGAATTGCACCCTCGCATTTATAATCGCTGCATCTAGGGGACTTCCGGGAGTAACCAATCCAATTGTATCTCCACTTTGTAGAACAGGTGGTTTAATGGCCATTTTCTTCGCTCCTCAATATTCATATTACTTCTATATATATGACGGGAATTTTTTTTGAGAAGGGAAGGGGGAGAGGGAATCCTGTGTGGACCCAAGTTTGAAGATTACAACCTTAAAATACACTAAAAAAAAAGCGCAAAGGAAAATCCCCCTTGGCGCTTTAACATTATAAACTATTCATACACTCAATTCTCAACCTGCCCAGCCTCCACTTTAGCACTAGATGACGGGTCATTATAGCTCTCCCCAAAACCCACCAACCCTTTCACCACATAAATAGGGCGATTCTTGCTTTCATCATATATTCTTGCGATGTATTCACCGACTATCCCCATCCCCAGGAGTTGGATACCGCTAAAGAAGGTGATTGCTACCATGATGGAGGCCCATCCTGCTTCCACCTGATGTCCGAAAACCTTTACGAGAATAGCGTAAAGTAATACGCCAAACGAAATCAATACAGAAAAGAATCCAAGCGACATCACTAGCTTCAATGGTTTGGTAGAAAAGGCGATAATACCATCTGAAGCAAATCGAATCATCTTTTTCAAAGGATATTTTGTTTCGCCGGCAAACCTTTCATCACGTTCATATTCGATGAAGGTCTGTTTAAAGCCGATCCAAGAGAACATGCCCCGAACAAAGCGGTTACGCTCTGTCATCTGCTTGAACACATCCGCCACTTTCCGGTCAATCAGGCGGAAATCGCCTGTATCCTTAGGGATGTCAATATCTGACATATAGTTTAGGAACTTATAAAAGTATTTTGCTGTAAGTAACTTAAATTTCGTTTCCCCGACACGCTTCTTCCGCTTGGCATATACCACATCATAACCCTCATGCCACTTCGCAATAAGTTCTGGTATCACTTCTGGCGGATCCTGCAGGTCAGCATCAATAATCACGACCGCATCCCCTGATGTATAATCAATACCTGCTGTCACAGCAGTTTGGTGTCCGAAATTCCGCGCAAAGTTAATGATTTTCACTTGTGGATCAAACCTAGCGATATCCACTAAAATCTCCATCGTCCGATCAGTACTGCCATCATTCACAAAAACAAACTCATAATTTATATAATTTTCATCCATCACATGCTTCAGCCTGTTATAGCACTCCTGGGCAACTTCTTCTTCAAAATACATGGGAACCACAATAGAAATTAACTCTCGCATAATATCCTCCATTATCCTACTTGCTGTTGATGGAACGTCCATCTTGAATTTAAGAAATAATTAATCAATAAACTTGCACCTGTTGCCAAAAGGTTTGCTAGTACAGGTTGAAGACCGGCATTACTAACCAATTGGTATAATAGTGCGGTATGAATGCCAAGTGTCACCAGATTTACCGCAACAAATTTATAAAAAATTGCTGTTTTTTTCCTCTCATCCTTGAAGACCCATCTTTTATTCCAGTAAAAACTGTTCAACACCCCAAGGGCATACCCCATCACATGTGCCAGTAAATAATTTATGCCAATATAATAAAAGGACGTAAAACTAAGTAACGTTATCAACGTGTTGAAAACCCCAACCGTCCCGAATTTAAGGAATCGCTTCATCCTATGAATCTCCTAATCTTTATTTTAAAATAACCCATACAGCTCAACAGGATGATCAGCGGCGTCACACTTACCAAATACCTCGAACGCGTCTCCCATAAAAGAAAGAATAGGAAGTAACCGACGATTGCCAGCATACAGAACATCACAAACGTCTTCTTTTCTCTCAAAAGGCTTGCCGCAAAAAGCAACCCGATAACTAAAACTAAATGCTGCACTCTCGCATAACCTTGGAGCAGATCTCCGGACTTGTAGTCGAGCAAACTTGTAATATTTTCAGGGACTACTGGATTTCGCTTGATTTTATTCAAGGAATAGTAGGTTCCATCTGTCCAAGTATGCATTATTTTCTCCAAATTAAAGACTAGATTACCTTGAAGTCCTTTTTCCTCCATGCGATTTTTTAGCTCCTGAAAATGAATATCAGAAACCTGATTTCGTGGGTGATCTTCAAGTAACTGTTTAGTCCATTCAAAATCATCTCCCGAATACTTCCCGAACCTATCCCCGTTTTGAGCCATTACCATCCAATGGGAAACCGGGAAACTAGTTTGCTGAAGTTGTCTTTTATCTAAGATTTCCAATTGGTATAGAGCACTGTTGAATATCGTTTTCACCATGATTAGCACCACAAAAGGAAGAATCACATATGCCTTTTTCCAGCCTTTCATGTAAAAGAAAAGCGTGATAGCAAAAGCAATGATGAATATGATCAGGGAGCCCTTCAACAACATACCGAAAGCGAAAATGACCGCAGCCCCTAAAAGGGTAGGAAGATTACTTTTGAACTCCCCATCCTTATCCAGCAGCATATTTAATGGTAATAACAAAAACACTAACGATATCGTATCCGTATAAACAACCGGTGCAAAAAAGATATATGGGAAAAACAATACACTAACTGCCAAGGTGACCATTGCGGTGGATTTCCCTGCTACCTTGCCGGCAATCGTGAAAATCAAATACTGACTAATAGTGATGATGAAAATATTAAAAAGAAGATAAACGATTACAGAAGGAGTGAAGACCTTCCCAATGACTACTAACAGGCAAAACAAAAAGATGTTGTTAGGGTAAATGGAAAAATAGGCACTTACCTCTCCGGTCTCTAGATAAAGCCTTGTCCCATTTACGAGCGCACCAAAATCCCAAGAAGGCCTGACTGCAAATAGCTTGACCACGACCAGCTGAAAAATGATGCTAAAGCCTAAAAACCCGGCAACCCAAATGGTCACCGGAACCTTCTCTAGTAATCTAAAAACGGAAGTGCGAAATTTAAAAAAGGCTATCAGTATGAATAGCACAATAACAATGGTCCCTACTCCAAAATAATCTGGAGCTATGGCACTAATGGAATGATGCCCCCTCGATACAAACAAATTGATCCCGACTATCAAACCAACAACACTATAAAAAATAATAAATACAAGTTTTTCCATAAAGTGAAACATACCTGCACTCACAGCTAACTCACCTTAAACCTGTTTCCCAAAACCAAGTCCTTCTTTCTTTAGTAATATATTAAATTGTTTCCTTATATTAGAAAAAATAAAATAGCTGAATAGATTATATTACAGAAATAGGAATTGGACAATAGGGAAACGGGAGGAGATGAGGGAATTAGCACGGTGCTCACTTTTTGCTTGGGTGCAAAGCGTTTTCCGAAGTAAGTGGGATCTCAAGTATTCAAAAAAATAAGCAAAATATACAATAAAGCTGATGAATTTACAATATATTCATCGAAGAATAGAAAAATTGAATTCTAATTAACGATAAACCATATTTTTACAACTTATAGCTAAGGAAACACGGTATTATAGAGATTTTCCCTTTAATCTTTCTATTGAGCAACCGTTAAATCTCTGAAATAATTAAATTTAAGGAAATTATTAGAATTGAGGTCTAAACTATGCGAAGAATGTCCATGACATACTTATTAATATTCGGTATTTACACCATCCTAACCATTTTCATAGTTTCCAAGGATGTAAATCACCCATTCGCAACGGTGATGGTAGGCGGCTATGCAATTTTCCTGATCGCTTCATTGTGTTACTTCCTCTCTGCGATCTTATGGAAAGCAAGAAAGTTACCGCGTCCGGAGTTGCAAAGGAGGACGCGTCGATTCATTCTTTATTTTGTCATATTCTTTGGACTGAGCTTTCTCATAAACTTGAGTGATCCTAACTACTATAAATCTATCTCAATCGCTTTCGGGATGTCGCTTGGATTATCTTTTTTCGACTTGGTATTACTACCGAAAAAAAACTGAACCTTGAGAGAGGAGTGACCTAATGAACTTTATGCGTAAAGGATATGGACTGGATGAGAATGGATTTATTGTCCGCGATGTGGGATTGGAAAAAATAACAACCGATTTTCAAAAATGTGTCCAAGAAACAATAGAAACCCTTCATCTACAGCTTCCTAACCTGCTACATAGTGTTTATGTGTACGGAAGTGTAGCCAGGGGGGATGCGAAAAAGGGTAAGTCAGATCTGGACATACTGGCTATATTCAACCGAGACCTGCATAATAACGAACAACAAAGAGTGAAGCAGCTAGGAGAGAGTTTGTCCCAGAAGTATCACGCGCTGGTCCGCGATGTAGGCATTGCGAAAACCACTCTGGATTATTGTATGAATCCGAATAACTATCACGAACAGGCATTCCTATGTGAACTTTGTGTTTGTGTAGATGGAGAGGACCTTCGCGGACAGTTCGGACCTTATAAGCTGACAGAGGACATAGCGATAAGTTTTAATGGAGATATAGCTGAAGTTTCTGAGCGATATTTTAAAAAGCTAAAAGGAGCAACTGACGCTGAATTCCACGTAACGACACAAGGCTTCGCCAGAAAACTGATTAGAACCTTCTACTCTATGGTCATGGCCCGCTCGCAGATATGGTCGACAAAGCTTGAGGAACAAGCTGATATCTTCCTTCAATATTTTCCTGAAAAGAAAGATGTGGTACAGACATTTCAGCAATGGATTAATGATGCGCCTCAAGGTAAGCTTAAAGCATTATCGATATTGGAAAAGGAAAGTAAATGGGCAGTTGACCATTTTACAAAGGAAGCAAAGAAAAGAGATTGACCATCAAACATACAGGAGGATCCCACAATGAAAACCGAAGAACAATTTTTCTTAGAAGGAAAATCCATACAGACATATATGGATGAAATGAGTACATTGAAAGAAGAAAGCTTCACAGTCTATGAAAAATTCCGATTGCCTGCCGACGGATTGGTAGAAAAGTTGCAACATCAGTCCCTGCACTTTCTGACGATAACAGAAGATTGGTGCGGCGACGCGATGATGATCAACCCAGTCATTCGCAAGTTGGCCGAGGCTGCAGATATTGATGTTCGAGTAGCTTTAAGGGATGCAGACACAAGCCTGATTGACCGCCATTTGACAAATGGGGGCCGTGCGATTCCAATGATTTTAATTTTGAGCGAACAAGGCGAACTTTTAGGCAAATGGGGACCGCGAGCACCTGAAGTGCAACAAATCGTGGATGAACTCCGCGCGGCGCTGCCACCTAAAGAAGATCCTACTTTTGCAGAAAAACAGAAGGAACTCATTGCTACATTAAGGGAGAGATATGTAGCGGATGGAACTCTATGGACATATGTCTATGAGAGTATTAAAGCCACATTGTTGAACGTTTTGGAAAAGAGATAGATATCGAACACAAAAGTAGCCCGAGGTTATGTTAAATAACTTCGGGCTACTTCTATGTAATCCCCCGGTAGATCCTCGGCGCCACAAAAATCATTTTTCTCTTCTTGAAATTTTCTCGACAATCAACACGTTATAATGAGTAGGTAGCACTATCAGGGCATCAAGTACAAAGGGAGATGGGTTTTTGGAACAGCAGGATGATCTTTATTTTGTGGAGCAGGTGCTTGCGGGGAATAAGCAGGCGTTCGCGTTTATTATAAATCGATATAAGAACAGGCTTTATGGGATGGTCCTCCGGATGGTGGAGAATCCGGAGGACGCCAAGGACCTTGTACAGGAGTGCTTTATCAAGGTGTATGGGCAGCTTGATAAATATGACCGAAAGGGGACCTTTGCAAGCTGGTTGTACCGGGTTTCGGTCAATCATTGCATGGATACATTTCGAAAAAAGAAACTAGAAACGGTGGAATATTTGGACGAAACTGGTGGCGGGACCCTCACCCCGGAAGTCGTTTATCTTCAAAAAGAAAAATACAGGCAGTTGGAAAACCTATTGGCAACGCTAAAAAAAGAAGATCGCCTCATTGTCCTTCTGAAATATACGAACGACTTGAGTTATGAGGAGATTGGAGAAGTGCTGAACATACCCGTACACACGGTAGCCAACAGAATCCACCGGGCAAAAAATCGATTGAGGGAAAACATGAAACGAGAGGAAGGGGGCTATTTTCATGAAATGTTTCGAATTTGATCAGCTGGCTGCTTATGTGGATGAAGTACTGTCACAGGATGAAAAGAAGCATGTTGAAAAACACTTGGAGTTCTGCCCATCCTGTCGCGAAGTGGTGAGCGCACTACAAAAAGAGGATGCCTTCCTCCAAGAAGCGATTCAATCCCCGGTACTACCCGCTGGATTTGACGGTGAAGTGTTAAGCAAGCTCGAGCCGTATCAGGCGAGAAAGAAAAAGCGCAACTGGCCGTATCAGTTGTTAACTGCTGCAAGCATTGTCCTGGCATTAGGAGTTGGAGCAGCCTTCTATAGTGGTACAAAAGAATGTGATGGGGGCAATGCTAGCCTACCAGTATTTGAAGAAGAAAAAGAAGCATTGTTTTCAGTGAAGGACGAAGGTGTCTTGCTGGAAGTCACCGATATAAGTGCAAGCCCTCTGAAAATAGAAGTTTTTTACCGATTAAAGCCGGAAGAATGGGTGTTAGAGGATTACTTAAAGAAACATAATGTGGAACACATAATTCAAGTTCATGATGAGTACGAAAGGATGCCACCGAATGCGCAAATCGTTGACGCAAACGGACAGGAGTTACCCTTCAGAGAGGTAGCATGGGGAGGCAATGACAGATTCCAGAATTCCATCGTGATAAAGCCAGGGGAAATGGAGAACTTGCCTGATTCCTTCAAGATGCAGTTTCAATTTGAGGAACTGTTTTTACAGGAGGGGGCTTGGAAGCTGGAGATACCAATTGATATCAGGGAAGGAAAGGCAAAAACTAGCAAAAATCCCATTAGTTTTGATTATCTTGGAGCTGGTTTTACTAGTACTTTTCAAGATTGGGAAACCTCTACGAATGCCCATATACTGACACTTACATCAGAGTATTTGCCTGAGGAGAAAGAGCGGATCCAAAATTTATTAAATGCGCGTGAAGAAGGTACAGAAGAATATTCCATGATTATGCCGGAACTCAAGATTGTCTCAGGAGATCGAGAACAAAGTCTCATCCCAGATGGCATAAGCTCTTTTTCAAACATGGGGCAATCTTTCACCACAGAATTTGAATTCACTAATAGGGTAAACGGAAGGGATGGCCAAGAGGAACTCTCTCTAGAGGAAGAATTAAAACTTGTGGTCCAAGGCTTCCGAATACACGAGCCTGAAAACACACAATTTGAACTAACAGATCAATCCGAGAATGTTCAAGTGAATAACTGGATCATTGATTCTGTCACAACCGAGCCTGAAACGGAAAACGCTAAATTGGTAACAATAACAGGAAGGACATCAATAGAAAATGTGGAAAATTTCACCGTGGAAGTGAAAGGTGATAATAAAATTTTCAGTACAGCAATCACTAGTAACCGTGTTACATCAGAAGGTACATTTGTCTTTCAAACCACTATGCCAAATAACACCGAAATCTATAACATAGACATACAGAGTATTACTAAGTGGTTTCCATTGGAAAAAGAAGTGCCCTTGAAAAGATAAACGGAGGAGTCTGAAAGTGTCGACATACAGTCATTTTATGTGATATTTCTCGGGAAATTGTTGAATTATGAGAGCTGACAAATCAAGATACGACACAAAAACCCGTAATTCAGTTAAAAAATTGCCTATGATAACATTACAATGTATCATAGGCGATTTTTCTATCGTATTTTTACATCGTATCGTGCACCGATATAAGAGATATCCAATATGTATTAGCTCAAAAGCGTATTTGTTAGGGCTACCACTTGTATATCGCCCCTCGATACGCTACTAATAACAGTACTTTATTTCTTGAAAAGAGAAAACAGCCAACTCCAATTGCCACCATTACGCTTTTGCATTTCTTCCTCTAATCGTCTATTAAAATCATTCTGGGATACCCACTCTTTTTTCTGGTCGTCCCTCATTTTTTGTATTTCTTCCTGTAAGAGTTCCGTTCTTTCTCTTTCTTGTTCTAGTAAAGCTTCGTAGTTAGCTCTTTGCTGTTCTGTTAATCTTTCAATCTTGTTATTAGTTCGTTGTGCAGAGTTTCCAATGCTGGAACTAATCACATGATGGTCTTGTTGAAGCTGAGCTACTGTTGTTTTAATATGTGTCATATCGTTTTTGAGCTGAACATTCATCTCACGTGCTACTGCTAGCTCATTGACTAAATATCTAAAAGCTTCTTTAATCTGATTTGGATCGCTCGGTAGAGTATCGGTCGTATCGGGTAGCGCTATGTCCGTTTCAGTTGTGTTTTCTAACCGTTCTTTTTGTAGCCCCACAATGTCGCGTGCCGTGCTGTCGAGTGGCTTGTCCGTATCGCGTAGCGCTACAAGGGCATCGATATCCGATTCAACAAAGATTCGTCTGTCACCATCTTTTAAAAACTCGTACCCATTCCGCTCTAATATCTGTCCATACTTACGTACTGTAGGTGTGGCAATTCCCACTTCTTCCGCAACTTCTTTGGTCGAATATGCCCGTTCATTTGGTTGTATATCGTTTCGCATATCGCACCTCCTACCTTTTAATATGATGGTTTTATCGCATTTTTGCAAGGGTATATCGCCTATAAATTTAGAAAGTGGGCCTACTTCACTCCATGAACTTTAAATTTTATCCATTTCGAGAAAAGAAGCCCGATTACAGCAGCAACAATAAGTGGAAAAGGGTTAAACAATGATCCAAACTTGTTATAATAGGTTGCAAGATAAATGAAAAAGCATCCCCATATCACCCAAGCCTTATCCAAGCTAGCTCTTCCTCTTCTTAATAAGGTCAATCCTAGACAGATTCCCATTATTCCACAGATACACCCAGATAAAAGCTCGACTATTGTTCCATTTTGAAAAGGAAAAACAATGCACCCTGGTAGGAGTAACAGGTATATAAATTTTACAGAACCGTACAATCTTTCAACCCGTGGCCCTGCGATTAGAAGGAAGGCAATTCCGATGAATAGAAGAACAAAGCCACTAGAGGTCTCTATATTACCTTTAATATATTGAACGTTGTTTGAAGAGGGGGAGAAATCTTTTACTAATACCTGATAAATGGTATAGAGGAGTAGTGAGATTATAAGTAGCGAAGTTACCGCAAATTGAATAGGAAAATGAGAACTAAAGGATCCAGCATTAAACGTTTGCTTTTTATGGACGGACTTCATTTTTTCGATGTGATAGTGCAGTTCTAGCTCGATCAATTTCTCAATCTCTTCATCTTCAAACCTATCCCATACGGGAAAGTTTCTTAAGTTTAAGAGTATTTTCTCCTTTAAACTCGTCACTAGCGCGTGGTTAAGGGAGGAGTTGGAATGGTAGTCTTTTAAGATGTGTTCGATTGACTTTGGATGTGAGTGGAAGAGCTTGAGTATGTGGGTTCTGAGGTTTCGTTCAGGGTCATAGATTCCCATATGTAGAGGTGCTCCTTTTGTTTATTTTAGGTAATAAGACCTATTCGTCTGTATTATATCATTTAGTTGGCTATGGTGCTAAAAGGATTTAAAACCAGGAATGATAGCTAGAATCAACCGGACCCTTAAATTCACATATATATTAAAAATTACAAGTGTGATACCATAAAAACGATATTAAATAATGGTAAGTTAGGGGGCAATAAAGATGGATTTAATAATGATCCTTTTTGTTTTTTGCATACTACTGGCTATTACTTCAACTGCAAATATACTACTGAAAACGACAAGGAAGAAAGATTGGTTAATATCCTTATCATTAAGTTTTGTGCTTTCCATTGTTTTTACAACCTTGTTGAACGGCTAGGGGAAAGTTGGGTACGTTTCAACTTTCCTTAATCTTCGTATCTCTTCTCAGGTACTCACCACTATATATATCTTACCCACTCAAAAACTTCTAATTTTAATTTCCAAGAGCATTTTTACTATTAATATAGAAAAATGGTCTTTGCTTTCTATACTAATTCCATTCTATAAACAAAACCAGTTACTCAGTAAATAATATCTAAGCGGTATAATTTAAAAATAGTCTTATTGGAGAAGAGGTAATAACTTTGTATAAAAAAATGATTGCTCTAGGTTTAATTGGTATTTTACTAATAGGTGCCAGTTTTATATTAAGAGATGCGCAGTTCTCTACCCCCGCTTTAAAGGATCCCTTTACAAGGAGCTTTATTTTACAAGACGAGCAAGCACCGGAAGGATTTCATCTGTTTAAATCTAAGATTAGTACATATACTATGTTGTTTCCGATTGATTTTCAATTGGTTAGCGATCCGCCTGAATTTTATGGTAGACAAGGGGATTCTTTTGAGAGCTGGTTAGCTTATTTAGATACTTCTAAAGATGCTAAAACAAAGATTGAGTTAAAAGGAACATTTATATTACTAGGCGAAGGAAGAATAGAAGGAAACTTACAAACTTTAAAATCGGAAAGGATTAGAACGAAGCATTATGAGACTTATGAATATGACGATAAGATCATCTTTCTTGAGAAGATGGTTAAAAAATACGATTCTATTCAGAAGAAAATGGTACTAGGTGACCCAAATGAACAAGAAGCAAATGTTTATTATGGATTTGTAGCAAATAGAAAGACTAATCAATCATTGGAGTTAAATTATTCTCTTATATGTAAAGATAATTGTTCCATAGATGTAGAAGAAGAGTGGTCATTTATGAAGGGATTGTTAGAGAGTGTGGAATTTTACAACTAAAACTTATCTTTTCTTGTTCTCATAAAAGATATGAATAGGACTTTCGCTCTAACTTATGGCCCTGATCAAACAAAAAAGGCCAGAATAGTAACTTCATGGTATAATTTTGAAAAAAGCTCTTATAGAAAGGAGCGATTATATTTGTATAAGAAATGGATAGCGCTTGGCTTTATCGGAATTTTATTGATTGGAGGAGGCTTCGTCGTGAAAGGCATGCAATACGATACGCCTGCATTAAAGGATTCCTTTACCAGAAATTTTATCATACAGGAGGAGCAGGCGCCTGAAGGGTTCCATGTGTTTGAATCCAAAATTGGTACATATAAGATGTTGTTTCCGAGTGACTTTCAACTTGACAATGAACCAGATGCTTATGGGCGTCAAGGTGATTTTTTTGAGTTGTGGAATGGATATGTGGACTTGGAAGGAAAGGATAGTTTAGGCTTAAAAGGAACTTATCAAGAAGTCGAAGATGGGCAGGTAGAAACACGTTTAGAGATTTTAAAAACTGATAGAGATAAAGAGCAGGATTTTGAGATATATGAACATGATAATTTAATAATATTTTTTGGAAAATCAGTAGAAAAATATGATGCTTTGAAAAATAAGATGATCCAAGGAAGTACAGGAGAAGCTGCCAACGTTTATTATGGTTTTGTGGCTGATAAGATGTCTAACCAAATTTTAGAACTAGATTATTCTATTGTATGTCCCGATGGTTGTTCAATTAATGAAAGTGAAGAAATAAAGTTTATGAAGACATTAATGGAAAGTGTCGAATTTAACGCCAACTTGAGGGAAGAGTCATGAAAGAAGAATCGATTCTATCAAAAAACGCTAGAAACGAATTAACGTTAATTCAATACGGTGATGTCTCATAGATACGGGTTTGTCATTGACTAAAGACAATTTAAGCCTATATAGCAGTGAATCATTTAAAATTGGTCATCCATCCGGAAT
The DNA here is from genome assembly GCF_038595065.1 of Sutcliffiella sp. FSL R7-0096. Taxonomy (NCBI): domain Bacteria; kingdom Bacillati; phylum Bacillota; class Bacilli; order Caryophanales; family Bacillaceae; genus Sutcliffiella; species Sutcliffiella sp. FSL R7-0096. The sequence goes on along the minus strand of NZ_CP152003.1, from coordinate 4,528,205 downwards.
GGACGGTTTAGCTATTCATATCCAGGTCCCTGAGAGGAATATAGATCAAGTTTTCTATATTTTCCGCGGAACCCATGACGGTAAAGACATTTATTACAACACTACCGGAATTGCTGCAGCAACTAACACTTCACAACTTATTCATGCAGAGGAATTCTTTAAACAAGTAAGCAGTGAAATTGAGAAGAAGGGTTCTAATCCATTAATTTTTGGAGATGGTCATTCATTAGGCGGCCACATTGTTGTTAATCTTGCGTTGAAGGTTAATACTAATTATAAACATCAACAATTTGTTAATGTTCGTGGCTTGAATGATGCGCCTTTAAACGTTTACGCCATGTATCAATTCGATGAAGTTTTTGAGAGACATCTTAGAAACCGCTTAGGAATAGCTAGACCTTCTAAACTCCCAGAAAAAGACCTAATCCAATACACCAAAGAGTACTACAACGAACCTGCCCAAATCATTGAACATGTTCGTGTCAAAGGGGAGCCTCTGTATGCTCAAGATTTCAGAGGTAAGCTTTACATAGGTTCGCAGATTCATTATTTGGGTGACTTGGACACGGAGGAATTCACGAATGTTGCGCAGTATCCTTTTTCCCATCTGACCTGGATGCCTTTTTTTAAGTTGCAGGAATTACGGTATAATGCTGGGGTTTCTTCATTTATTGAAGGGTTTGGGAATTTTGATAGGAAGATAGGGATGGAGAAAGCGAAAGAGATGTATGAGAGTCCGTTGGGGAGGTTCATTTTAGGAGTAAATATTGCAAAAGAAGCAAATCAGTCTGCAAAACCTTTAATATTTAACCCGTATTTTGGATATCAGCTGGTTCAAGGATACCAACAGCGTGACCAACTAGAGTATCATGGAATTGCACATCTAACCGAGCTATATCGAACAGGTCATATGAAGACATACTTCAATATGCTTGATCCAATTGGTGGTATGCCGATTCTCCTTGATAGGGAAGAATTGTTGCTATTCATGGAAAGATGCCGGAATGGTGTGGGGGATAAGCAGCAAATCATTCGGGAGTTAAGGGGCTATATCCATGGTGAACTGGAAGAAATCTATTTAGGAGTAAAGTTTGACATAGGAATGGGCATAAGTGCTTTGGAGGCAAATCCGAGTGTACTACTCCCTAAAAGTAGGATGCCGAATTTTGGGATCCTGGGTGGGATTCCGAAAGAGCGAAAAGCCAGAAGTGTTGTGTTTGATGAGAGCTTCGAACCAATCGAGCATGGGGTGTTGGGGCCACTTGAAGAGATCATACAAACGATTGAACAGGAAATCAAGCATCTGGAGAAATTCATTCAAGATGTTGTGGGGACACTGGATGTTCTTTTTGATAGAGACAAGGAGCTAGCCGGTAGCATTCGTTCCGCGCAAATGGTGACAGGAGGAAGCAGATGAGCCCAATAATAAAAGATACATACAAATTTCCGTTTTCCTCCGGTGAGTTCCTGCATAACGCATCACCAACCTTAAAAAACCTACTGCGAAGAAACGAAGAAATAAATGAAAGCATTGTGCAGTCCAAAAAGCACCTTTCCAACCAAGCAGGCGAATACATCGATTCACTGGAACAATTCCTCGAAATGTACCGACGCATCACAACTTCCCAAGCCCAAGATCAGCACCGTCTACTATTTGAACACCATTCCCGTTTCGCTGCTTTTCTTAAAGAGGCCCATGTGAGGGATTATACGCTTTATTATGAGGAGGAGTGAGTGCGGCTTGATGCCCCTCGCTTTTTTCGTATCTCGAAACATTTTCGTTGCATTTTTTTAGTAGCGCCTCTAAACTAATTAAAAAAGAAAAAAGAGGTACTGACATGAATCATACAGCAGAAAACAGGGAGTTTGGATTAGGAGTTATCTGTGCGGGTTTGTCCTACATACTTTGGGGGATTCTTCCTCTATTTTGGAAGCTGGTGGACGGTGTCCCGGCCGGTGAGATCCTTGCGCATCGGATTGTGTGGTCGCTAGTGTTCATGTTGCTTATTTTGGCAGCGTTGCGTAAAATCCCTTCCTTTACATTGGAGCTCAAGGGTCTCTTGAAGAACCGGAAAAGGTTGATTGGAATAAGCCTTGCCTCCATATTCATCAGCATTAACTGGGGTCTCTACATTTGGGCGGTGAATGCCGACCGCGTTATCGAAGCGAGCCTCGGCTACTACATCAACCCGTTGGTAAGCATCTTACTTGCCGTCATTGTGTTAAAAGAAAAGCTGTCTGGATTGCAGACATTGTCTATCATTCTAGCGGGTGCGGGAGTGCTCGTGCTGACATTCAGCTTTGGAACTTTTCCGTGGGTCGCGATCATGCTTGCATTGAGTTTTGCTTTTTATGGGTTGATCAAGAAGATGGTTCAGGTGGGAGCGTTGGTCGGGCTTGCGATAGAAACGCTTCTAATTACACCGTTTGCGTTGTTGTTTTTAAGTTATGTGCATGGCGTGAGTAGCGGTGGTGGAGCGTTCGGAGGAGAGGTAGCGGTGACGTTGCTTCTGTTGCTGTCCGGTGTGGTCACGGCCGTCCCGTTGCTTTTATTTGCGAGCGGCGCGAAGAGGATTCCGCTTTCCATGGTCGGCCTCTTGCAGTATTTTGCCCCGACAATCAAGCTGATCATGGGTGTGTATTTGTTCCATGAGCCGTTTACGGACGCGCACCTTGTAGCGTTTATGTGTATTTGGGTGGCGCTTGGGATTTATACGTATACGTTGATGAGAGGTTGGCGGTTGAAGCGAGCAGTGGCGGTTGGTAAGGGGGTTTGATGAGTTTTTGTTGAGGGGATTGTGTTGTAATGGGGGAGTGGATGAAGACAATTTCTGAGAGGAAATGAACGGAGAATTGTCTTCATCATATAAACTAGGAAAATGATTAAAAATTCACACTACTAACACTCAATCTGTTATATTTATACAAAAAGGAGTGTGCCATGTTATATAAATCTCGAACCATGTCACGTGAATTGCGGGTTTACCAGTACTTAAATTCTCGAGTTAAGTTATCAGAAAAGGAGAGGAAGCACCTATACAACCTCCGTAAAGGATATGAAGGGGAAGTACAATTTGATAATTTAACCGTCACCCTTCAGTCTGAATGTCTCATTCTCAACGATCTGCTTCTACTGCAAAATAGAAATACCTTTCAAATAGACACTTTAATTATTGCCCCTGACACTGTTTATCTATTTGAAATCAAGAACTTTGATGGTGACTATTTCTACGATTCAGACCGCTTATACACTCGAATTCCTCCGCAATCAGAGGTAACCAATCCTTTAATCCAACTAAACAGGACTGAATCTTTGTTACGTCAGCTTCTCCAAAACCTCGGCTGCAACCTACCTATCCAAGCATTAATCGTTTTCATCAACCCTAAATTCACCCTATACCAAGCACCCATCAATAAGCCTTTTCTTTTTCCTGGCCAAATTGATAGATACCTACAGCGATTCCAATTTAACTCTCCAAAATTGAACAATAACCACAATATATTAGCCAATCAGCTTAGCTCCCTTCATATTCAAGAAGCACCCTTTCATCTCCCTCCAAACTACCAATTTCATGAACTTAGAAAAGGAAGTACTTGTATAAAGTGTGGAGCATATGAGATGAGTGTTATTGCAACTAAATGTAGATGCAATAGTTGTGGGGAGAAAGAAATATCGGAATCCCTCATTATGAGAAACGTGAGAGAACTTACCATGTTGTTCCCAGAAAAGAAAATTACCACGAGTAATATTTTTGAGTGGTGTGGTGAAGTGTTACCAAAGCGGACGATAAGTCGAGCCTTAAAGAGACATATGCAATGTAAAGGAAAGAAACAATTGCGTCACTATGAATTTTAATTCATTTTTAAGGAGTCTTTTGTTGCGGAATGGCTGAAGACAATCTCGAGAGGAAATGCAGGTTGAGATTGTCATTAGAGAGTGGATGAAGACAATCTCGAGAGGAAAAACAAAGTGAGATTGTCATAAGAGGGTGGATGAAGACAATCTCAAGAGGAAAAACAAAGTGAGATTGTCATTAGAGGGTAGATGAAGACAATCTCGAGAGGAAAAACAAAGTGAGATTGTCATAAGAGGGTGGATGAAGACAATCTCAAGAGGAAAAACAAAGTGAGATTGTCATAAGAGGGTAGATGAAGACAATCTCAAGAGGAAAAACAAAGTGAGATTGTCATTAGAGGGTAGATGAAGACAATCTCAAGAGGAAAAACAAAGTGAGATTGTCATTAGAGGGTAGATGAAGACAATCTCAAGAGGAAAATCAGCGTGAGATTGTCATAAGAGGGTGGATGAAGACAATCTCAAGAGGAAAATCAGCGTGAGATTGTCATAAGAGGGTGGATGAAGACAATCTCAAGAGGAAAATCAGCGTGAGATTGTCATAAGAGGGTGGATGAAGACAATCTCAAAAGGAAAAACAAAGTGAGATTGTCATTAGAGGGTGGATGAAGACAATCTCAAGAGGAAAAACAAAGTGAGATTGTCATTAGAGGGTGGCGAAGACAATCTCAAGAGGAAAAACAAAGTGAGATTGTCTTCATAACTCACCTAGTCACAATAATATTTATAGGAGGTAAATAATGCAGGATTCACTAAGAATTCAACCAGTCAACTCATCAAACTGGCGTCAAATAATTGCTCTTCAAGTCGCAGACAATCAAAAAAAATATATCGAACAAAATGAGATTTCCCTCCTGGAGTCAGTATACGATACAAAGCACCGATGGAAATGCTACGGTTTGTTTAATGAAATAACACCGGTTGGATTCGTCATGATCGGCGCAGAAAATAAGGAAAATCGCTATATTTGGCTGGATCGCTTTATGATGGATGCAAAGTTTCAGGGGAGAGGCTTTGGAGCAGCATTTCTCCAACTTATTATCGAATTCATTGCCGAACATCATGAAGTTGAGGAAATTGTATTAAGTATCATAAAAGAAAATTCATTTGCAAAAGCCTTTTATGAACGGAATGGTTTTGTGAATACGGGATTAGTGGATGAAGAGTTTGACGAGGAGATATTTGCATACAAGCTGAATAGAAATTTTAATGTGGAGTAAGATTCCGGGCAACAATTACGTTGTTTTCCTACCCGCAACCTTATCTTCATGGCTTGGGGTAACAGTGCCTGCCATTTAGGGAACCCTGCGGTTCAGGTATCCATTCAACAACAGTCATGATCGGTATTACATACTTAGACTTCCAGGGCGAAAAGGTCCATCCGTAAGTACATGGTATTCCCAGGCTCCTTTACTTATGTAGCAGAGGAGTCTTTTTATTTTAGGATGGTGAAGGACTTATGCTAACAAAAGACGAAGTTTATGAAGAGCATTATCGTGGTTCAGTAGAGGTAGATGTTAAGGTAAGCAACATAAATACATACATGAAAGGTTGAGATAAAAATGAATAGTAATATATACAAAGAGGCAGCCATCTCATTTCTCCAAATGGTTGTTTCCGGAAAAATCGGTGAAGCATTTGAAAACCACATTGCCCCTGATTTCCGTCACCACAATCCTTATTTTCGCGGGGATGCTGAATCGCTCATACAAGCAATGGAGGAGAACGCAGCTCAAAGCCCAAACAAAACGCTTGAAGTGAAGCATGCTATTGCAGATGGAAATACCGTTGCCATTCACTCTCATATTAAACAGAATCCTATGGACCTCGGAGCGGCAGTGATTCATATTTTCCGTTTTGAAGGCGAGAGGATTGTGGAATTGTGGGATGTCGGCCAGGCAATTCCCGAAGAAACGCCTAATGAGCATGGGATGTTTTAATAGGTGGAGGTGACGGGGAAAACAACTTGTTAGACAATGTGAAATTCCAAGAAAGCAGGCGATTTCCATGGATTTTTTCGAAAAAGTAAAGAGTGGAATTAATCGCGTCAAAGACGCCAATGGCATTCCGGTGCCAATCACTGCTACCATGCTGCAAGAAGTCCTTCGAAGAAACGACAAACTCCAAGAAGTTACCGTAAAAATAATGAAGGGGGAAATTCACATTACCGGGAAAGCGCAAGCGGACCTAAAGGTGACAAAGAAGGATCTCTCCTTTTCCATCATCCTCCAACCAGTCAGGATAGAAGGTAGAGAGCTAATCTTCAAGATTGCGAAACTCAAACCCTTAAACCTCAGTATTCTTAATAAACGCATTTTCGATAAGCCGCCGCACCTTACCTATAAGAGCGGGCATATTAGAATTGATTTTAATAGTTGGGAGATTGTTCGTAAGATCCCAATAGGAAAAATTAAGAATTATCATATGGAAGAAGGGGGAATTATTATTGTGGTGGGAGTTTAATTGTTTCCCCCAACTCCCCCCTCCTCTAAAAAAAGAAAACGCTTGCAAACAACCTCTCCCACATGTTACCATCACAATATACAACAAATTGTATATTGTGATGGTGAAGCTATTGAAAAAGGGTGTAAATTTATATTTAAAAAGCGGGATTATTCTGCAGAAGCTTAGTGAGAAGCTGCTTTTTGTGGAAATGAATGAAAGAATACCGCGAGTGGAGGATCTTTCAAAAGAGCTTGAGGTCGGACGGGGAACCATACAAACGACTCTTCAGAGGCTTGTAAAGCTTGAGGCTATTTCCTTGGAGTCGCGCGGCCACCTTGGAACGTTTCTCCGGTATAAGGATACGAACGAATTATTAAAATGTGCAGGGGTCAATCAGGTAACAGCGGTGATGCCTTTGCCATATTCAAAAAAGTATGAAGGGATGGCCACTGGTCTGACCTTTGCCTTCGAAAAACTGAATATCTTTTTTAACATTGCTTTCATGAGAGGCTCAAGCCTTCGGGTCGGGGCGCTCCGTGAAGGAAGATATGACCTTGCTTTGGTATCGAAGTTTTCCGCCAGGCAGCATATGGAGGAAGATAACAACCTAGAGTTGGGACTTGCTTTTGGTCCCCAATCATATGTATCCAATCATGCCCTTATGTTTGCAGATGAAGCTTCCGAATCAATTAAGGATGGGATGAAGATAGGGGTAGACCCGTCATCCACTGACCAAAAGACGTTGATACTTGCAGAAACAGAAGGTAAAGATGTCGAGTTGATTTCGCTGAACTATATGCATCTATTATCCAATCTGCAGGCAGGGAAAATTGATGCAACTGTTTGGAATGTGGATGAAAGGAATCAAAATCAGATCAACATCCGCCCTCTGACTACTTCAGCTGCTCTGCAGATGGAAGAGGAAATGACCGAAGCCGTATGCTTGATGAACAGAGGAAATAGAAAACTGGAATATCTATTAAAGCTTATTTCAATGGATGAGGTAAGGGAAGTTCAGAAGCAAGTAGAGAGAAATGAAGTGATCCCGAGGTATTAAAACTATATAAATTGCGGAGTCTTCAGCAAAAAAACTGTAGAAGACCCCGCAGTCTGCTTGAAAAATAATGCTTTCAAACTACTATAATCCTAAAATACAATTTTTTGTATTTTGATACTAATTTAAAAGAAAGGTCGTGAAAAAAAGTGAGCATGCTAAAGAATAGGGTCGATATTCTTATGTCGACGGAAACCATTACGGAACGTGCACAGGCAATCACACTCAAAACAATGGAAGCTTATGTGAATTCCACTCAAGAAGAAGAGAAGTACCAAATGCTCATTACCCATTTGGCCATGGCGGTGACGAGGATGGACAGGGGAGAAGAGCTCTCGGCACCACCCGAGATGATAATGGAGGAGGTGCAACAATCTCCTTATATCCATGAAGCAAACAAACGAGTGGAATGGATTGAACAGCAATTGGGGGAGCCTTTGCCACAAGAGGAAAAAGCCTTTTTACAAATGCATTTTGTAAGCGCTTTAACCAATTAAACTATAAATCTGGAGGGTTTAACTATGAAAATCGTAATTGGCGGGCAAGTAGAAAAAAGTGAAATTGAAAAGTTGGTAAAAGAGCATGGCAATGGAAAAGTAGAAACACAAGTCAAGCCGGATTTGGAGGCAGCCATGATGTTGAAGAATGGACAGGCAGACTATTATGTGGGGGCTTGCCATACGGGTGGAGGCGGTGCACTAGCGATGGCCATTGCGCTTCTTGGGAAAAACAAATGTGCCACCATCTCCATGCCAGGGAAACCACCGGTGCAGGCGAAGGTGCAGGAGGCAGTGGAGCAAGGGGCAACAGCTTTCGGTTTTACAGGGGATCATAAGGAAAAAGCGGTGGAGTTGCTATTGGCTGAGCTTTTAAAAAAGTAGGGAGAAACGGGGGAGTTTTTCATGGTATTAGAAGCAGGAATATTAATTTTACTAGGGGTAGTAGGAGCCGTCATGGCGAATATGGGGATTGCTGTTTTTAATGATGGTTTGAGGCCGATCGTACCGGAAAATTTGGAAGGACGCATGTCACGGAAAGAACTTTCTGTTACTGCATTCGCAATGAGCTTTGGACTTGTCATTGGATTTGGAATACCAATCTCCATTGCTGGTGGTATCTTGTTGATTCACAGTATTTTACTAGGAACGGATATCATCGGGCTTTCCTTGAACAAAGGAAAGGTGTCGACTGCATTAGCCGGTCTGATTGGTGGACTCTATGGTGCTGGTGTTTATTTCGGCCTTCAATTTGTGGTGGCAGGGTTTGAAAAGCTGCCGCTGAATTTTGTTGATGGGTTCAATCTAGTAGGCGCGCCGGTTGTCGTATCCTTTATGGTCTTCCCGGCGATTGCGATTGCGCTGCAATTTGGGGTAAAAAAAGGGATTATCGCCTTTTTAGTTTCCGCTCTTGCACGTCAAATCATTGTTTTCACCAACACAGAGCAGCTTATTTCTATCGGAGGAACGCCGGTGGTTTTAAGTCCAGAAGGGATTGCTCTTGTCGTGGGGATGATTTTCTTGATGACGTTTGCCATCCGGGAGAAATCGGATGATACGAGCTTGTCTACGCTTGCGAGTCTGTTTGTGGATCGTGTGAATCGAATAAAGAAACATGTTTGGATTTTAATGGTCAGTGGGGCGCTTATTTCTGCAGCTGCCAACTATCTGATTGTTGCGGGAGACCCGATATCTCTTAATCTTTTATCAGAAGGAAAAATCTCCGAGGGTGCGATTGCCTCTTTTGCAAAAGCAATCGGATTTGTACCGCTAATTGCAAGTACCGCGATTGCAACAGGAGTATATGGTCCTGCAGGGTTCACGTTCGTCTTTGGGGCAGGGATCCTGTCACCTAACCCACTGGTTGCGGCCATTGCCGGGGCGCTGATTATTTTTGCGGAAGTTTGGTTGTTGACGTACTTGGCTAAGTTTTTGGATCGCTACCCTGGAGTGCGCGCCTCTGGTGAAAATATCCGTACTGCCATGACACGGGTGCTTGAAGTGGCATTGCTGATAGGTGGAGCGAACGCTGCCAATGCGATTGTGCCTGGCTTCGGATTCTTTGCCATCGCAGGTATTTACTTGCTCAATGAAGCGGCCGGGCGCCCGATTGTCCGCATGGCAGTTGGTCCTCTTGGTGCCATTGCAGTAGGTGTCATTGGAAACATTTTAGTGTTACTCGGTCTCTTTACACCGCCGCAATAAACTTGATTAGAAGGAGACGATCTACATGTATATTCAAACCATCTATGGCCCGATTGCTCCGGAAGAGTTGGGGGTATGTGCGTGTCATGAGCATTTAAGCATTGACCTAAGCAGGATCAAAGGAGATCCGGATACGGCCCTGCAAGATGTGAGGCTTGTAACGGAAGACCTTAGAAGCTTTAAAGCACACGGGGGAAAAGCCGTTATTGAAGTAACCAATTATGGGATGGGCAGGAATATTCCTGCCCTTCTCCAAATAGGCCGTGAGCTAGATTTGCAGATTGTCGCAAGTACAGGCTGTTATAAAGACCCTTTTATCCCGGAGGATCGGACAAGCTACACGCGGGATGAATTCCGCCAATGGATGATCGATGAAATTACCCATGGAATGGATGGGACGGATGTACTTCCAGGTATCATTGGCGAAATTGGCAGCAGTCTCAATAAGTTTGAGCCGATTGAACTAGAGCTTTTTCATGGCGCAATTGAAGCAGCAAAAGTTACGAAGCTTCCATTATCCACTCATACAACACTCGGAACAATGGCCTTGGAGCAGATCGAACTGTTTGAAAAAGAAGGCCTCCCACTGAATCAGGTAATCATTGGTCACCAGGACCTGAATGAACAAGATGAGGTCGTTCTGGAGGTGCTTGCTTCTGGTGCTTTTGTGGCACTTGATACAATCGGCAAGGAAAACTACCGGACAGATGCAGACCGCCTCGCATCACTCATGAAATTTTTAGAAAAAGGCTATGAAAACCAGTTGTTACTATCAAGTGATCTGACACGCAATTCCCATATGCGGGCAAAAGGTGGTCAAGGTTATGACGTGGTGCTCCGAAGCTTCATCCCAAGTCTAAGGGAAAATGGGGTGGATGAAAACGTGATTCAGAAGTTTCTCACCAAAAACCCTCAGCAAGCATTCAGCATACGAAAAGAGGCGAGCTTATGAGATATGAACAGTCCATTTTACCGAATTTGACTTTGAAAGAAGCCCAGCAACTTCAGTTCCGTCTAATTGACGAGATTACTAGGGAATTTAAGGACAATGAGTTTTTCCTTACGGGGGATGTCGGACTTCACCCTGCTTTTAACCGTCCCTATGTGACCGCCCGGGTGGAGCGGGTCCTTGCTGGAACCTTTGATGCGGAGTCATGCGCATTGGTCAGGGGGAGCGGGACTGGAGCGATCCGGATTATCTTGAGCCAGCTGGTGGAACCTGGTGATGCTTGCATCGTTCATACAGCACCGGTCTATATGACAACCAAGGAAACATTCAGGATGATGGGAATAAAACAAAAGCAAGTGGACTTCAATGACTTGGAAAAGCTGCGCGCGCACTTGAATTCTGATAACGATTCCAGAGTTTTTTACGTCCAGCACGCAAGGCAGCAACCAACAGATACCTATCGATTAGATGAAGTCATCCAACTTGTAAAAGAAGTACGCCCAGACCTTCCCATCGTTGTGGATGATAATTATTGTGCGATGAAAATGCCTAAAATAGGAGTTCAATATGGGGCGGAGTATTCCACTTTTTCCGGCTTCAAGCTGCTTGGGCCCCAGGGGATAGGCATTCTTTTGGGTAAGAAAGAAGCAATGGAACAGATTCATCACCGTAATTACTCGGGTGGAGGCCAGGTGCAAGGGTTTGAGGCACATGAACTGTTAAGGAGCCTTGTCTTTGCACCGGTGATGCTCGCTACTCAAAACGAGCAGGTGGAGGAGTTGAGGGAGAGAATCGCTTCAGGTGAAGTCCCTCTTGTAAAAGAGGTGTATATCACCAATTCGCAATCCAAAAATGTCATCGTGGAACTTGAGCAGCCAATCGCTCAGGAGGTGATCAAGGCAGCTTCAGACTTCGGTGCAGCTACTTACCCTGTCGGAGCGGAATCTCGCTTTGAACTGATACCGATGATTTATCGTGTTTCGGGGAGTTTTTTGGAAAGCCAGCCTGAGCTTAAAGAGTATGGTCTACGAATCAATCCGATGAAATCCTCGGCAAGCACGGTCATCCGTATCCTGAACCAAGTGCTTGGGAACATGGCAGCGAGGTGATCTGGGATGTTTCTTGATATGACACTGAAAAGAAATGAGGAGCTGGTGAGGACCGCGACCTTGCTTCATCGAAATGGCGATATTCCGGCCAATACTTATGTGTTGGATCTCGACCAGATCGAGGGAAATGTCCAAGCACTCTCACGCTCCGCTTCCGATCATGGTATAACGCTCTATTATATGACCAAACAAATAGGGAGAAGTCCATTTATTGGTCAGATCATCGAACAGAATGGGATGGAAAAAGCTGTCGGAGTGGATATTGATGAGGCGGCCATGCTAAAGAGCGGCGGTTGCCGGATCGGAAACCTCGGCCATCTTGTCCAGCCATCCAAAAGCCAGTGGAAGTATGTCCTTGAAGCGCTCCAACCGGATGTGGTCACGTTATTTTCCTATGAAAGGGCACAACAGTTATCAAAAGCCGCTTTAGAGCTTGGAATAAGGCAGGATGTCATTTTGAGGGTAATCAAACCTTCTGATCAGGTGTTCCCAGGTCAGTTCGGCGGGTTTCTTTTGGAAAAGCTTGATGATGAAATCAAGCGACTTATCACGCTACCGGGGATAAGGATTATCGGGATAACGAGTTTTCCGGTCTTTCAATTGAATGAAGAGAAGAATGACATGGTCTTCACCTCCAATATCCAAACGCTCAATACAGCAAAAGCCATCTTGGAACAGCATGATCTCGAAGTCCTGCAGGTGAACGCCCCAAGTGCCACAAGCTGCTATACAATGCCACTTTTGAAGGAAAGCGGTGTGACACATGGAGAGCCTGGGCACGCCATAACAGGTACCACTCCATTGCATGCGTATAGGGAAGACCTCGCAGAAGTGCCATCCATGGTATACGTCTCGGAAATCTCCCATATGGACCAGGACTTTGCCTATACCATTGCCGGCGGATTTTATGCGAGAGGTAACATGGAAGCTGCTCTATATGGAAGGGACGAAACAGCGCTTCTCACCCAACGTACCCAAACAGCACTTGTTTCGCCTGAGAACATCGACTATTACGGGGCTCTTGAGAAAAAGGAGAACATGAATGTCGGGGATACAGTGGTATACGCTTTCCGTACCCAAATCTTTGTTACCCGTGCCCATGTGGCATTTGTGCGAGGGGTTCGTACCTCAAGCCCTGAAGTTGTTTATTTCCAGAAAAGGGGGCTGTAAGCGATGAAGAAAGTCACACTATTGATCCTGGACGGTTTTGGAGTTGGAGCAATGGAAGATTGCAAGGCTGTCAAACCGGAGGATATGGAAGCGAACACGTATAAAAGCATCCGTGAAACGGTAGATTTGAAGATTCCCAACCTTTACCGGCTCGGACTGGAAAAATTAGCGGATGGAACTGGTGAGCCAATTGCGGCACATGGAAAAAGCAACCTCGCCCATTATGGAGCAGATACTTATATGGGTCATCAGGAGTTGATGGGAAGCAAACCGGGCAGGCCTAAAGAGAGATTGATGAAGGATATTGCCCCTGGATTGAAGGCAGCTTTGGAAGCGAACGAGTATAAAGTGGAGTATCCACTAGAAGGGGTGCCTGTCCTTCTAGTGGAAAAATCCGTGGTGATTGGAGACAATCTTGAATCTCAACTCGGTAACATCATCAACGTGGTATGTGACCTTAACCAGATTACTTTTGAGGATGCCTGTGAGATTGGAAAAGTGGTGCGAAGCAATGTAGACACAAGCAGGGTCATCGTCTTCGGCAATACGACCACCTCAACGGAAATCATCCTCTCCACCGTCCATGAAAAAAATACGGGGCAATGGGGAGTGGATTCACCAAACGCAAAGGTCTACGGCCCAGGCTACCATGTACTGCACCTAGGCTATGGGGTAGACAGTAGCAAACAACTAGCATATCTTGCGGAGAAGAAGGGGCTGCCAGTCTTCCGGATTGGAAAAACGGCAGATGTCATTCAGGCGGATGGCTATGCAGACGGTGTGGTCGAAACAAAAGAGGTGTTACGTCAATTTCATGACAAATATAACTCAACGAAAGAAGAGTCCCTCTTCCTCGTGAATGTCCAGGAAACAGACCTTGCCGGTCACAAAGAAGACAGCAATTGGTATAAAGAAGTCCTGGAAGAGGTGGATCGGTTTCTCGCTGCGTTCATCCCCACTTTAGAGAAAGAAGAGTTACTGATCATCACCGCCGACCATGGAAACGACCCAACCATTGGCCACTCCAATCACACCCGCGAACAAACCCCCATACTCGTGGTGGGCAACGGTTTATCCCCAGTCAACCTAGGAACAAGGAGTACCATGGCCGACATTGCAGCGACCATTGCAGAATACCTTAACGTGGAAAAACCGGAGTTTGGGGAGAGTTTTTTGAAGTTGATGTAATGGATGTGGGGACGGTACTTTTGCTTCTTTGGATGAATGGCGAAATAGAAAAAGCACCGTCCCCAATTAAAGTTCACTTTAAAGAAAATGCGCTTGTTTCTAAGCATAAAGAAAACGCGTTTATTTATAGAAGCACTGGATTGGCACTATGCTTATTGAATCTATTTCAATATAGTTTAAATTAAACAAACGTTTGATTAAATGAAAAAAAGCAGTTGATAGACTGGTCTCCTTTTATGATACTTTATTAATCAACTTTTATTGATGGGTATATTAGAATAGTGAATGCTATTTGATCTCATAAAATAAAATTGGAAGAAGAATACCATTTAGATTCCCCCATATAATGATATGAAATTTATTTTGTAGCTACCCCGTAGGACAGCTCGGGTGAAACACGCATCAATAGAATGGGGGAATCGAGTTGGATAAGAAGAAAGTTCTAAAGATTGTTGGTTTGGTGTTAGGTGCTGTATTGGTTTTCTTTATTGGTGCGGCGATTGGCTCTAGCGGGGCGAAGATAACGCTGGATGAAAAAGTATTAGAGCTAAGTACAATTGATCAAGAAATCGAAGCAATGGCAGCGGATCGCGATGAACGGAAGGCTGATATAGAGGAAGAAATCACTTCACTGGAAGAGGAGAAGAAGGGTGTCGCAAAGGAGATTTCCACCTTACAAGATGAGAAGAGCGCTACAGAAGCACTTATCAAAGACAAAGAACAGATAGAGGACGACTTAACCGAGACAAAAGGTAAGCTTTCAGATATCGAGGCCGAGTTGGAAAAAGAGTTAGCGGAGGGGAGAAAGGAAGTAGAAGCTGAGTTGGAGAGCTTGAATGCCGATCTTGCTTCTTTAAAAGAAGAGATTGCCGTAAAACAATCTGAGCTTGACACCATTGTTGGTGGTATCAAGGAAAAGAAGGATGCTCCTAAAATTCTTCCTGCTGGCTACTTCGTCGTTGGTGTTGATATTCCCTCTGGCAGGTACAAGGTGACGACAAATGGCACAAGTGGAAGCAACTTTGTCGTGTACGGGTCAAATGGTAGCCTCGAGGTTAACACCATCATCAGCAATAGAAATGACTTCGGTGTAAAAGAATACGTGGTCTGGCTGAGCGACGGCATGATCATTGATGCGAGCGATACGTTTAAATATGTGCCAGTAGAATAAAAGGGCATTTCTTCCGCTCCTTAGCCACTTACTTAATAAAGGTGTGGTGGTAGCGGAAGAGCTCTCCCTTTATATCCTCTCTCTTCCATTCCGTTCTAGCTCCATTCGTTCCTTCTGTTGTTGGTGAAGGGCAAGCGGATCCGTGTAGATTCCATAAATGTCACCTTTTATATATTTCTCTTTCTTTTTAGCCTTCCCTAAAGGCGAGGACTGCGTTAGATCAATTGTTTTTCTTCCACCAATCCCTGGTAGTGCTACAGCAGTAAACAATATCACCACAATGATCCCCAAAATATTCCCCTGCACGACAAAATACAAAAACGCAATTCCGATCAATATCAACCACATAGTAACCTCCAAATGGAATAACCCCATCACTACATATATGGCGATAACATGAGAAATATGATCGGTATGAACGGATCGACCCTCGCACGACAAAAAATATGCGATTATCCCCCCAATCAACCCAATCAATCTATCTTCCTATTCATAGAATAATAGAGTAAATAGATAGAAAAGGAGGTGGAAATTTTGGCATGCTTTTATAAATACAGCCCCAACAACCAAACGACAAATCATGTGCAAAAATGTAAAACTAACATCAACATCAAGATTAAATGTGATGACAGAAATGGTGATGGCAACCGTGAAACAGATGCTTTCCGTGCAGTGAATACGGAAGTGCAGAGAATTGAAACACCAAATGACTTTTATAAAGTTTTATTCCAGGAAGAGCAGTTTGATAACGGTGACATCTACAACTCTAACAACTCCACATTTGTCCCTCGCAGATCTGGTGTCTATTATGTTGCTGGAACGGTGACGTTTATAGCAGATGACGGCACTATCCCATACCGCGTACGTGTTCAGATTTATGTGAATGGAGAAAGTGTTGCAGCCGATAACGACTATTGGGCAGAGATTGATGATCAATTCCGATATGTGAATGCAATAAACGTCAACACAATCCTTCAATTGGAAGCAGGTGATTTAGTAGAAGTATTTTTGACTAGTACCACACCAGGTATTATTGAAGTCGATACGCCTGACTTCAGTACACGATTTGAAGCAGCAAGGTTCAGGTAACATTCCATGAAGGCGGAGGGGGGAGGCTCCCTTCTGCTTTTTACTATTAATCTATTAATTTCAATACACCTATAAAGGCACAAGTCCATGCATCCCGCCGCAAACTACATAGAATAATAGAAAAGGTAGAGAGACGGGTCTCTGAATCATCTACCTTTAAAAGGAGGTGCAACAACATATGAAATGCTACTACTACGCTAGCTCAAAAAATGACCATAAAACGGACTGCAAACCGAAACACAAAGATAAGCACCATTGCAAAAAATGCAAGAACAATTTCAACATCAACCTCTTCGGAATAAGCATCAACATCGGAGACAAAGGTCATTGTTAGTGGATTGTAAAAGGTTTAAGGGGGTGTGAAGACGATTTTACATCTCGAAGGAGGGCAGTGAAAACTGTCCTTTTCTATTTGTTTTTGATAAGGTAAGAAAAAAGGGGGATCACTCCAATGAATCTGACGGGCATACACCATATCGCCATCATTTGTTCCAACTATGAAAAGTCCAAAGATTTTTACACCAATCTGATGGGATTTCCTATAATCCGTGAGGTGTATAGGGAGGAGCGGAACTCCTATAAACTGGATCTCAGCCTCCCCGATGGCACTCAGTTGGAACTATTTTCTTTTCCGGAGGCACCGACTAGGCCAAGCTACCCCGAAGCGCAGGGTCTTCGGCATTTGGCATTTCGAACTCCGGATATCGTAGCGACAGTAGAGGAACTGGAAAGAAAGGGTGTAAAGGTCGAACCGATAAGAATAGACGAACACACCAACAGCAAGTTCACATTCTTTAAAGATCCGGATGGCTTGCCTATTGAACTATACGAAAATTAGATTTCAATGTCATCACAAAAATGCCAAGTACAGATATGTTATTTCCGGCACTTGGCATTCTTACTCTTTATCAAACAGGTCATGTAGTAGAAGTTGAAGAAGATGGTCTTATGCTTTATGGTTGGCGTAACGCAGCTAGATACCAGAGGAAAGAAGTTGGAAGTGACCTGCACTTTACCAGACTATCCGTTCCTTACGCACTAACTTTTACTTGCGACTGGCGGCTGACTGCCTTTAAAATAAACATCTTATCCTGTGCCGTTAGCATTCTCCAGCTTTTCACTTTAATTTTCATTTAAACTTCCCCCTTGTCGTCATTTTCCGATTAAACATCTATAGTTGAAAAATACCTTTTATTAACATGATATAAACAACAAAAAATCCAACATTTTCCGCAAGATAATGCTAGATTATTGAATATTTTTATCGAATATAAGCAGAAATAAGTAGGTTTATGTAAATTAGGAAGGGATGAAATTAGGGAAGGGTTTATTTACCAGATTCATTTAATGGGAAAATAAGATAATATTTAACTATTTTATCCTGATGGGCATCGTGTTAAAATAAATACTTGTTGATAGGATTTTTGCCGCCGCGAATTTTCGAGTTTTTTGAAACTAACATTGGCTATTATCCGTATAAACTACAAAAGCAATAAAACAACTACATAAACTAGAGGAGGAACAAGGAATGAAACGTACAGCAGAAATAGTAATGACTGTTATCGCAGTAATTATCAGTGGTATTACAGCACTTTTCGGATTATTGATGAATTTTGGTCTGTCCAGTCCTGAATTTACACAGATGATGGAAGAAGAAATGGCAGCCGACCCGGCGGTGGAAGAAATGGACATGGCAGCATTCATGGACATGTTGGCATTAGCAGGCCCAACTTGGATCGCTGTAGGAATTCTCTCTTTAATACTTGGCGTAATTGGAATTATCGCTCTCAAAGGTAACAAAAAGCCAGTGCTTGCCGGAATCATGCTGATCTTGGCTGCACTTGTCATCGGAGTCGGAACATTTGGATTGGGATTCATTCCAGCAATTCTTTACTTGATCGCGGGTATCATGGCGTTTGCACGCAAACCTAAAGTGACAGAACAGCATATCTAAAATTGAATGGACGAACAAGAGGGCAGAGGAGGAGACTTCTCTGCCGTTTTTTTATGAATGGAGTAAAATAAAGCTCGGTTGTTGAGAGCATAGGGCCTTTTAGTAGCTTCCATCCTGGAATGTTCCGCCATTATGTCCTATTATTTGAGGTATCTTCCCCGAACAAGAAGTTTATTTTCCGTTAGCCAAAAATACTTTCCATTAATCACAAAATACTTTCCGTTACGCCCAATTTATTTTCCATTAACAGAATATACGAGCCGTTCGACACAAACTCCAACAAATTGACACGCTCGTCCCTTAAACAACAATCAATAGAAAAACAAAGAGGCCCACAATTCCCAGGGCCTCTCTCATCTGTTTATCTTAGCTGCTTCTCAAAATTTAACAAGTTAAATCTTGAATTTTCGTTCTGCATTGAATGGCTTCTAGCCTATGGGATTCCGCTTTTTCCACCAGTTGCTGTTTCATGCCCTTGTCGAGACAATCATTGGCAATGACGGAGTAATAGTGGGCTCTCATAGAGTGCCAGAAGTACTGTAAGTTTCTTACGGTCTTCATAGCAGGACCTCCTTTTCACTCATAAATCAACGGAGGTTGGTGCGGGTAACTGGCTAACTGGTTCACTTTTTAAAGCAAACGGAAGTCCCTTTAGTTTTGCGTCACTAGCTTTCACTAGTTTTGCCTTTTTCCATGATTTATGAAAAGTACATTCCTATTGTAGTCTTTAAGGAGGTGTAATGACATAGGTCTTTAGAATCATATTGTCATATTTTGTCGAAGTAGGATTTGAGGGATGAATAAGGTTAACCCAAATGGCTGGCGATCACAATCCTCTCAAACCAAAATACCCATTGAAAATTTTCAGAATTCATAGTATGTTATAAGTAGAATTATGGTAGCGTTTTCATATACTGTAGATTTATAGTTGTGGGACTGCTTTTTGTGCAACTATGTGCAAACGGTTTCGCAACTCGGTGGATCTTAACAATATGTGCAAGCGCTTCCGCAAATTAGTAAGCAATTCGTCTTTATCAAAGATGTCGAGATTTAGATTACGAAAGGGGCAGGGACACGATGAGAAGGTTTCAAAGGGGAATGGCTGTATTACTTTCCGTTCTACTAGTTGTTTCCATGTTTGCAGGCTATCTACCAACAAAAGCAGTGGCCGCAACGGGAGATAAGCGGATAGCATTCAGTTACGAACGGCCTGATGGGAAATATGATGGCTGGAATCTGTGGGTCTGGGGGACTGGTGTGAAGGATGACCAGATAGACTTTACAGAGGTTAAAGATGGCATTGCATATGCCGACATTGCAGTAAGTGAAAATGCGGATAAAGTTGGTTTTATTGTCCGCAAAGGGGATTGGGAAGAAAAGGACTTTGATGGGGATCGTTCGATAGCGGTCAACAAAATCGATGACATCACCAAAGTGCACGTAACAAGTCAGCAGGAAAAATTCGTGCAATTTCCTGATGGCAGCGCACCTGTTGTCGCGGACGGCAGTGCAGACTTCTTTTTCCGTGATAAAGACCTGTACGCAGCTGGTGAAATGGACAAGGTCGAAAAAGTCGAGCTATCCATTTTAGGTGAAAATTACGAAATGAATGCCGAGCCGGATAAGGAGCGTTTTACCTATACAGTAAACGACCTTCCTACGGGACAGCATGAATATACTTATTTTGTGACAGTGGATGGAGAAACGAAGGAAGTAACGGATCCATATAACACAGTGAATGGGAAATCCGTTGTGGAGTACTTGGTGTCAGATCTAAAAGTGACAGGTTCAGTTACCCCGGCTAAGGTTGATTATAACCAAAATGCTGTGGTGAAGGTGGACATCCACTCAGAAACGGAGACGAAAATCCGTGAGATGTCTATCAATCTATCAGAAATCGGCGGAAAAGAGAAGGTGGCCATCGATCCTGCACTGAATGAATTGACGGTCGCGGTCAAGCAAAGTGTGACAGCAGGTGTGAAAACTTTGCCTATCACAGCGATTGATGAATTCGGAAATCGTTACGAAGGGTCTGCAACATTAGAAATTCAGGCACGTACTTATACAGGTGAAGAAGCGGACTTCGATTGGGATCAGTCGGTTGTTTATTTTATGCTGACAGACCGTTTCTTTGATGGGGATTCTTCCAACAATGATCCGCATGGAATTGGCTATGATACAAGCAAGTCTGGTACATACCAAGGCGGGGATTTCAAGGGGATTACGCAAAAACTTGATTACTTGGACGAGCTTGGAATCAATACGATCTGGATCAGTCCGGTTGTCGATAACATTAAATATGATGTGCGACACAACGACGGACCGGATACGCCATATTATGCTTACCACGGCTATTGGGCGGACAATTTCGGGAAATTGAACCCGCATTTCGGTTCCATGGATGACTTCCATGAAATGATAGACAAGGCCCATGAACGCGGAATCAAAATCATGGTCGATGTCGTATTGAACCACACAGGTTACGGGTTGAAACCTGGTGACAACAGCAGTGTCGCAAACTTCCCGACAGACGAAGACCGTGCACGATTCGACGGAATGCTTCGAGATGGCGGTTCGGATACAATCCGCGGAGAGTTGGCTGGCCTACCGGATTTTCTAACGGAAAATGCGGATGTCCGTGAGCAGGTGGTGCAATGGCAGACGGACTGGATCGAAAAGTCTAGAACGGCAAAAGGCAATACCATTGATTATTTCCGTGTTGACACTGTCAAACATGTGGAAGACACCACTTGGATGGCGTTCAAAAATGCTCTGACAAAAGAAATGCCGGAGCACAAGCTGATCGGGGAAGCGTGGGGTGCAAGTGTCAATGATGATCAAGGCTACCTGAACAGCGGGATGATGGATTCTTTACTAGATTTTGAGTTTAAGAACTATGCACGTGATTTTGTGAACGGGCAACTAGATGCGGTCCAGCAAAAGCTGGAGGCCCGCAACGGCAAGTTGAACAATACATCAACACTAGGGCAGTTTTTAGGAAGTCATGACGAGGACCGATTCCTTGAGCTGGTTGGGGGAGATCTCGGGAAGTATCAGGTAGCGGCGTCCCTTCAACTGACGGCAAAAGGACAGCCTGTCATCTATTATGGA
Organism: Sutcliffiella sp. FSL R7-0096; assembly: GCF_038595065.1. Lineage (NCBI taxonomy): Bacteria > Bacillati > Bacillota > Bacilli > Caryophanales > Bacillaceae > Sutcliffiella > Sutcliffiella sp. FSL R7-0096. The sequence goes on along the minus strand of NZ_CP152003.1, from coordinate 4,506,908 downwards.
GAAGAGCTGGGCTTGCCTGGTAAAAATAATTATCCTTATTACGACAATCGCCAGAATATGCCGTGGGATGACGTGGAAGGCAATGAAACTCTAGAGCATTATAAAAAAGTTCTGGACTTCCGTAACGAAAATCCGAACACGTTTGCTAAAGGGGACCGTGAGAAGGTAGCGGGATCTGACAACGACAAATTCTTGGTTTTCTCCCGCACATATGGAGAGAATTCTGTTTATGTAGGGTTGAATACGGCAGCTACTGCAAAAGATGTTACCCTGAACTTTGGTTCCTCCGAAGCAGTGGTGACGGACCACTATTCTGGTCACGAGTACCAAGCAAATGATCAAGGGCAAGTAACCTTCACCATACCTGCAATGGAGGATGGGGGCACTGTTCTGCTTGAAGTGGATGGAGCAGGACCGCCTGTAGAGGAAGAGCCAACGGAACCGGGGAAAATCGGTGAAAACACTCTTCGAATCCATTATCAACGCACAGACAACAGCTACGAAAACCTTGGCCTATGGCTTTGGGGAGACGTGGCGGCCCCTTCTGAAAACTGGCCATCAGGTGGCACACCGTTTGAACCAGGCAATGTAACTGATTATGGTGCTTATGTCGATGTTGAGCTTTCAGAAGGCGCGCAAAACGTCGGATTCCTTGTACTGAACAGAACAAACGGGGACAAGGACGGCGGAGACAAAGGTGTTGAGCTGTTCAGTCCAGAATTAAATGAAGTATGGATCAAGCAGGGCTCTGACGAAGTATTTTTATATGAACCTGCCAACCTACCGGAAAACACGGTCCGCATTCATTATGAAAGAACGAATGCCGACTATGACGGATGGGGTTTATGGAACTGGGAGGATGTCGAGACCCCATCTGATGGCTGGCCGAACGGTGCCGCAGATGCTGCAGGCATTGGTAAATACGGTGCTTACTACGACATCAAGCTTAAAGAAGATGCAAACAAAATCGGCTTCCTATTTGTAAATAAGCAAACAGGGGCGCAAACGGGAGATATGAGTTTCGATATGCTGAAGCAATACAACCAACTTTTTGTAAAAGAAGGCGAGGATAAGGTCTATACGAACCCATACGGAACGGTGCCATTGGCGCTTGTGTCCGGGGAGGTCTTGTCAGACAAGTTGATTAGTCTTACTTTTACCAAGACAGATAGATTAGATTTGGATGAATTGAAAGAGCAATTAGAGATCAAGGATGTAGATGGGAACAATGTGCCTTTTACAGACATGACCATTGAAGGCGAAAAAACGATCCATGTCTACGGCGAGTTTGATTTGGAGAAAATTCCGTTCACCGTGACATATGGAGACCGCACCATTTCTGTAAAATCCGGCTGGAAGTTGATCGATGAAATGTATGCCTATGAGGGCAAGCTTGGCGCGGAATTGCATGAAGATGGAACGGCTACATTAAAAATATGGTCGCCAAAAGCGGACAATGTGTCTGTGGTGGTTTATGACAAGGATGACCAGAACGAGATTGTTGACACAATCAAAATGGCAAAAGGGGACCGCGGTGTCTGGTCTGTAAAGCTAACTAAGGGTAATACTGGCCTTGATAGTTTGAAAGGTTACTATTACCACTATGAAATCACACATGGTGATGTAACGAATCTTGCTTTAGATCCGTATGCCAAATCAATGGCAGCATGGAACAACGAAGCGGGGGAAAAGATCGGAAAAGCGGCGATTGTGGACATCGGCTCCATTGGGCCAGAGCTTGATTATGCTGATATCCCAGGCTTTGAAAAGCGCGAAGATACTATCATCTATGAAGTGCATGTACGTGACTTCACGTCTGACCCGAATATCGGCGAGGACCTGAAAGTCCAGTTCGGTACATTTGCTTCTTTTGTAGAAAAACTGGATTACATTCAGGAGTTAGGTGTCACTCACATTCAATTGTTGCCTGTGATGAGTTATTACTTCAGCAATGAATTGGAGTCTGGGGAGCGCATGCTGGAGTATGCTTCTACCAACACCAACTATAACTGGGGCTATGATCCGCACAGTTATTTCTCTTTATCCGGTATGTACTCGGAGAATCCTGAGGACCCGGAACTGAGAATCAAAGAATTCAAGAATCTGATCAACGAGATTCATAAGCGCGACATGGGTGTGGTACTCGATGTGGTGTTCAACCATACGGCACAGGTCCACATTTTCGAGGACCTTGTACCAAACTACTATCACTTCATGGATGCTGATGGAACGCCTAGAACAAGCTTTGGGGGCGGTCGTCTAGGAACGACTCATGAAATGTCCCGCCGTGTGCTGGTGGATTCCATCAAGCACTGGGTCGACGAGTACAAAGTGGATGGATTCCGTTTTGACATGATGGGAGACCATGATGCAGAAAGTATTCAGATCGCTTTTGACGAAGCGAAAAAATTGAACCCGAATATCGTGATGATCGGGGAAGGCTGGGTAACATTTGCCGGTGACGAAGGCGAACCGGTCCAAGCGGCTGATCAGCAATGGATGCAATATACGGAAGCGGTCGGAAGCTTCTCCGACGAATTCCGTAACGAACTGAAATCCGGCTTCGGAAGCGAAGGACAGCCACGATTCATCACAGGTGGCGCGCGCAACGTGCAACAAATTTTCGATAACATTAAAGCACAGCCGTATAACTTTGAAGCGGATCAACCAGGCGATGTGGTCCAATACATTGAGGCGCATGACAACCTGACGCTATACGATGTCATCGCACAATCTATTAAAAAAGATCCGGAAATCGCGGAAAACGACTTGGAAATTCATAAGCGTATCCGCGTGGGTAATGCAATGGTACTGACTTCTCAAGGAACGGCGTTCTTGCATGCTGGACAAGAGTTTGGACGTACGAAGCAATGGAGAGCACCTGCAACAGAGGCACCATACAAATCTACGTATATGACAGATTCTGAAGGCAACCCGTTCGTCTATCCTTATTTCATTCACGATTCCTATGATTCCTCGGATATCATCAATCGTTTTGATTGGGAAAAGGCGACAGATGCTGAGAAATACCCTGTTAACAATGTGACACGTGACTACACGAAAGGCTTGATCGAGCTGCGTCGTTCAACTGATGCCTTCCGCTTGGGCTCTCGTGAGTTGGTAGATTCCAACGTAACGATGGTGAAGGCACCTGAAATCAAGGAGCAAGACCTGGTTGTTGCATACCGTAGCGTGTCGACTGCTGGTGTGGAATATTACACATTCGTGAATGCTGATACTTCTAGTAGAACATTGACGTTAGAGCAGGATCTGACGGACGGTGTGGTAGTAGTCGATGCGGATGAAGCTGGTATGGCTGGAGTATCAGCGCCTTCAGGTTTTGAGCTGACAGCAAAAGGCATAACGATGGAACCATTGACGACTGTAGTCATTCGCGTTGGCGAGCAGGAAGGGATGGACCCTGGTGATGGGGACGGAACTCCTGGGGACGGTGATGGCGATGGTAACACTCCTCCAGGCAACGGAAATGGAAACAAGCCGGGGACACCACCAGGCAAAGGTGGAGAGAACCCTGGCAAAGGCAGTGAAAAAGGAAAAGGCAAGAACGATAAGACACCACCGGGTAAAGGTGGGGAGAACCCAGGTAAGGGGAACAAGCTTCCCTATACAGCAACTTCTTCTTATAATAATATGCTGCTTGGAACGGTAATGCTGGTTTTTGGTGGAGTGTTGTTCTTTTGGAGAAGAAGAGTGGAATTGAAAGAAAGAGCCTGATAAAATAGAAAAAAGTGTGGCAAGGGAATATCCCGCCACACTTTTTCATTTTTATAAGGCACTATTTCATTGTAGATTTATGATCCACTATACGTTATTTTCAATACAGCCCATTTTATTTATCAAACTAACAAAATTCATGCCGTTCTCCACAATTCTACAAAATAACTTAAAATCCCCCTGGTTTAAACAAACTCCGTAAAACCAAGGTGCAAGCACCAACGGCCATTCCCTTTTTTCCTAAAGTGGAGCATTCAATGGCTTCAGCGCCAGGGGAGCTTTTCAGGGTGCTCCTTTCCACCATGGTGCGGATCGGAGAAAGAATGAGATCTCCTGCATCGAATAACTTTCCTTCTAAGATAACTTTAGATGGGGTAAAGATATTAATGAAATTGGCGATGGCCAGACCAAGATAGCGACCTGATTCCTCAAGGGATTCTAGTGCCAGTTGGTCCCCTTTTTCAGCGGCGCGGAATATCATTTCAATATCCCACTGGCTGTCTTCATTAATTTCTGCAGCTAATATAGAATCTCGCCCTAACCGAATGCCTCGCTTGACACGCTCGAGCACTGCCGCCTCTGAAGAGAATGCTTCTAGGCATCCATAGTTGCCGCATTTACATCTGGGACCATTCACATCGACGATGGTATGGCCGATCTCTCCTGCGCTGTTATATACGCCATTATAGATTTTATGATTCAGGACAATGCCTGAACCAATCCCTCGACCTACACTTATACAGATAAAATCGGATACATCTTTGCCTTTGCCGTACCAACTTTCAGCCAGTGTCAGAGCCCTTACATCGTTTTCCATAAGTACCGGAATGGAGAACTTTTCTTCTAAGGTCTTCTTAATCGGGATATTCGACAAGTTTAAATGCGGTGCGAAAATGGCTATTCCGTTCTCTGGATCCACTAAGCCGTGCATGGCCACACCGATACCGATGATGGAGGAGTGGAGGAGGTCATTTTCATCTAAAGTGACTTGAATGCATTCTTTTAGCATGGTTAGAAATTCTAACTCACTTGGAGTATTCCAAACCTCTCTATCTTTACTGTAAATAATCTCCCCATCAAGGTTGGAGATGACAGTGGTGATGACCTCAGCAGATCCATATATGCCAATAATAAAGTAGTTTGATGAATTAAGGGTTAGCATGATCGGCTTTCTTCCACCTTGTGATTTCGCGAAGCCGGTTTCTTCTTTAATAAAGTCCGCCTCCAGCAGTTCGGAAACGATGCTGCCAACTGTAGGAGGAGTTAATTTCGTCAGTTTTGCAATTTCGGCTCTGGAAATCGGTCCCTGTAAACGGATCAAATTCATAATGGCAGACTTGTTAAGTGATTTCATTCCTTCAAAGCTACCAGTTTTCGGTATAAAAGACATATTTGTTCCTCAATTCTTTAAAAATTCTTAAATGCTATTAATAGGCGATTCGCTGCACATTGAACTCCTAGTTGTTCCAAGGTCTGATTAACCCTCTCCACTTAACATTATAATCAAAACTGTATTCATTCGGATTATATTTGTGTAATAAAAAGGAAAGAGAATTATAGGAAATTAAAGCCAACAAGCCGCTCCATGCAATGAGCATGATGGTCAAAACGCTGCATGTTAAGGTAGTGATTAAAATATATAAGGCGATATTAAAGGTAAATGAGTAATTCTCCGTTACTAGCTTCCAAGCCTGTTTGACAATGGTGGTCAAATCTTGCTCTTCCTGTATGATCATTAAAGGGAACATATACAGGAAAATGAGGTTCCATATAATCAGTATATATATGAGAAGGATTCCAATAATATTGGTCGCAACACTTCCATTTGAAAAGAGGATAATAGTATAGACGGTTCCAGGTACCATGATAAATAGATACAGGAGAGATAACTTCATCCCAATCCCAATGTGTTGATGAACTGCTTGGAAATAATCCTTTACAGTTATACGGTGACCTTTCTTGCTTTTAATTATAATGGAGAACAGCCCAGCGGTAGCCGGGCCCAAAGTCAGGATTGGCAGCATACAAAGCCACCAAAGGATAGTGAATTTAATGATCGTGCCCAGCTGTTGATAGGCATCAAATACAGAACGGTTAAAAACAATCCATGCGTTCTTCATGGCTTAACCTTTTATTCCTGATAACGCTATACCTTTTACAAGGAAGCGCTGGGCAAAGATAAACAGGATAATAACCGGAAGGGCAGAGAAAATGGTTGCGGCCATCAACTTGGCAAACTGTATATTGAATTGTCCTTGCATGATAGCAAGTCCTACTGGTAATGTCCTCATTTCTGCACTTGAAGTCACGATCAATGGCCATAGATAGTCATTCCAGTTCCCCATGAATGTAAATAGTGCCAATACAATCAAGGCAGGTTTAGCAAGTGGAAGGATAATCTTCCAATAAATCGTGAAGCTTGATGCTCCATCAATTCTCGCCGCTTCTTCGAGTTCCATTGGGATTCCAATGAAAAATTGGCGAAGAAGAAAGATGCCAAATACACTCGCAAGGCCAGGGAAGATCATGGCCGCATAGTTGTTGGTCCAGCCAAGTGAACTTACAAGTCCATATAAAGGAACGAGATTCATGACAGGGGGGATCATCATGGTTCCCATCAAAGCCCAAAATAACAAGTCTCTCCCTTTAAATTTCAGGCGGGCAAAGGCATATGCAGACATGGAATTGAATAAAAGCATCAATCCTGTATGAATGGTTGCTATGAAAAAACTGTTCCAAAACCATCGAAGAATCGGAACGTCATTTCTTGCAAATACATCTGTGAAATTTTTGAAAGTAATGGTATCCGGTATCCAGCGAATCGGCCAGGATATCGCTTGGCTCTCAGGTTTTAAAGATGTGGAGATGACCCAAAGGAAAGGGATGATCCAAAATAGAGCCGCAACAGATAAAAAGAGGAAACTGAATCTTTTGGATGATTTATCTTTTATTGCCATTTTCTTTGCCTCCTGTCTTATTTCTCTTTCATCATCAGTTTAAATTGAATCATGCTGATACTCAGAAGTATCAGTCCAAGCACAACAGACATGGCAGCCGCCAAACCTGCCCTTGGATTTCCGCCTGTGAATCCTACTTCATAAATATATAAAATTAATACTCTAGTTTCATACCCTGGTCCACCGCCTGTGGCAAGCTGCGGCTGTGCCATGACGTTGAAGGAGGCAAGAGTCGTGATGATCAGGACAAAGGCCATCGGTCCCCTCAAACCAGGTAAGGTAACATGGAAAAATTGCTGCAGTTTGTTCGCACCATCGATTTTTGCTGCTTCATACAAATGATCCGGAATTTCACCCAAGGCAGCCAAGAACAAAATCATATTGGTCCCGATCGTCCACCAAATCGTCATGACCACCAGTGAAACCCATACCCAAGGAGTCCTTGTGAGCCAAGGGATGTTATCAAGACCCAATTGCCCTATGTAGTAGTTCACTAACCCTGCATTTGTATCAAGTAGCCAAATCCAAATCAATACTACAGTGACAACTGAAAATAAACTTGGGGCATAGAATAGTGCTCTGAAAAAGCTATGCCCTGGAGGTCGCGCGTTAATTGCTACTGCGATGAATAAAGGAATGATAACTAAAAATGGCACGGAAAGAACTACGAATAGCAAAGTGGCCCGGAAGGCAGACCAGAAATAAGTAAAGAAGAGACTATCCTTATTCCACAGGATGTTCGCATAGTTTTCCAATCCCGCAAACCTCATGTCGGTAAAGAAGTTCCAATTATGAAAGCTGATAAAAAGTCCGTTCAAGGTTGGATAGGCAAGGAAAATGATAAAAAAGAATAGATGAGGACCTATAAATAATAAGGGGATTAGTTTTTCTTTCCAACTTTTCCTTTTACGGAAAGGCTGGCTGTTTTTGGCTTCCAATGTATTCATTTGCAACCCTCTCCCATGAATAATGAATATAAGGAGGGGGACCCTCCTTATACATTAGTGATGATTATTATTGTGATGCTTCTTTCGCGTTGGCTTCTCCCTCTTTTGCTGCTCGTTCCAAAGCGTCCGCAGGAGAAAGTTGATTTAGCATCGCTTCATCGACTGCAGGTCCTGTAGGTCCCCAAGCATCTCCATAGAAAGGAGTGGCAGGAGGGAAGACGAAGTTTTGTTGTGATGCTTTGTATTGATGTTCAAGGGCTTTGAATTCTTCGCTCTCAAGGACAGAATATTTTGCAGGTACCTGTCCGGCTTTTGCCCATTGTAAACTGTTTTCAGATACATACTTGATAAACTTCATCGCAGCTTCCAGTCTTTCAGGATCTTCGTCTTTTTGGGCCGGTATGACAAAGTTATGAGAACCTGCCCAAACTGCTTCTTGATCTCCGAAAGCCGGTACTGGTGCCGTTGCAAAGTTTAATCCATCTTGCTCTTCAAACCCTGCAATCATCCAGATGCCGTTCAGGTGGAATGCGCTTTTTCCTTGGCGGAATAATGTAACTTCCCCATCAGCTTGAACGTCTGAAGGTGATACCTTATGTTCATAAACAAGGTCCACCATCTTTTGAAGGGCTTCTTCTCCCTCTGGTGAATTATAGAGAGGAGTAAGTCCGTCTTCACTCACAGATTGACCTCCATGAGACATTAAGGAAGTATAGAAGATCATATTACTAGGCCAGAAAACAGGCATCGCGATTCCCCAAGCATCTGTCTGTTCTTGCACTGCTAAAGACATTTCCAATAGTTCATCATACGTTTTTGGTGCTTCTGTGTAGCCTGCTTGTTCAAGTAGGTCTACATTATAAAACAAAGTCAGGGGATGTACATCCAATGGAATCCCATATCGTTGGTCTTCATAAACCCCGGCATCCCATACTTCTTCAATAAAGTCCCCTTCACTTAAACCAATGTCACCAGCCAGATCATCTAATGGAGTCAACAGCCCGTATCTTGCATATCCAGCAATCGAATCTAAATGCATAATAGCGATATCAGGTGCTTCTCCGTTTGTTACAACGGTTCTATACTGATCGTAAAAATTCCCCCATGGCATCGTTTGCGTGTTAATTTTAATCTCGCCTTTATGTGCTTCGTTAAACTCATTGATGATTTTACCGATGTCCTCACCGTCCGGACCAGTAAACCCATTCCAGAACTCCAAGGTAATTTCCCCATCATTCCCGCCACTGTTCGCGCCATTGCTGCAGCCTGCAAATATCAACGACGAACAGATCAGTAACAAGAACATTACTTTTAACCCTTTCATCACATAACCCCCTATGTTCTTTTGGATAAAAATTTATGGAAGGATGAGAAGTCATCCGTATTCCCGGCACATAGTCTGATTCGCAACCCAAAAAGCCAGCAAGCTAAAAAAGGTAGTTTGTTAAATAAATTTATTATCTTGGGATTTATGATAACGCATACATTATCAGCTGGCAACATTAATTTACAAATAAATTTAAATATTATAAAAATAAAAAAGAGATAAAAGGTATTCCCTCTGCAGTTTCCTTGATAACAGTTAAATAATTCGCAATATTTAAATAAACGCTTACAAAAGTCATGAGTACCTGTTATTATCTAAATTAAGTTTATTAATTAAATTTACTTTCTTGGAGGGGGTAGTTGAATGAATCGTAAGTGGTGGATTGGTAGTGGACTGATATTGGTTGTGTTAGCTGGGATCAGCTTTCTTGTAATCAATAATGTTTCCCAAACGAAAGGACCGGAATATCAAAATCCGATATTTGAACCGGTAATTGCGGATCCTTCCATTGTGGAAGGAGAGGACGGTTATTATTATGTGTATGGAACAGAAGACAATTGGGGAGACGGAATGGGTGCAAGGGTTGTCCCGATTGTACGTTCAAAGGATCTTGTAGAATGGGAATATGCGGGCGAGGCATTTACAGAAAAACCAGCCTGGAAGGAAGAGGGGGGAATATGGGCACCGGATGTTTCCTTTTTTAACGATAAATATTATATGTATTATTCTCAATCCACGTGGGGAGATGCAAACCCAGCTATTGGCGTTGCGGTAGCAGATAATCCTGAGGGACCTTTTGAAGATAAAGGAAAGTTATTTGATAGTAAGGAAATAGGTGTGAACAACTCTATTGATCCGCAGCTATTTGTAGAGGAGGATGGGACGGCCTATCTTTTTTGGGGGAGCTGGCATGGAATATGGGGCATTGAATTAAGTGAAGACGGCTTAACCTACACCGGAGAAAAATTTCAAATTGCGGGAACTGATTTTGAAGCGCCTTATATTGTGAAACGGGACGATCATTATTACTTTTTTGGTTCCATGGGTTCTTGCTGTGAGGGACAATGGAGTACATATCGAGTGGCGGTTGGACGTGCTGAAACAGTAAATGGACCTTATTTTGATAAGGACGGCAAGGACATCATGGATACTAGTGGAACCCTCCTGTTAGAAGGGGGAGATCGTTTTGTTGGACCAGGACATAATGCCATCATAACGGACGGGGAAGGTCATGATTGGATTATTTATCATGCGATTGATAAAGAAACACCGTGGATTGGCAGTGGAACTACGAGAAGGCCATTAATGTTGGATAAAGTGAAATGGGAAGACGGTTGGCCAAGTATAGAAGGAGGAAAGCCGGGAGAAGGAACTCTAGTAGGTCCAGTGACAAATAGATGATTTTTAATAGAATATTAAGAAAAATCTTGAAACCATTTGCCTAGTAGCGTAGTATGAAAACAAGTTAATAAATTTAATTTACTAACAGTTAATTGAAAATATTCATAGAGGGGGGACATCTTTATATGAACATTCAAATCTCCGCGCTTTCTCCAGAGCAAAAGGTGAAAAGTTGGCTTCAGCAAAAAGGGTATGACGGACTTTTGGTCTGCAAAAGGCAGAATTTCTCGTGGCTTACAGAAGGAAAAGTCAATCATATCGTCAATACCATTGAATATGGTGTAGCTGATCTCTTGCTTTTGGATGATAAAAAATATTGCATTACTGTAAAAATGGAATCCAGAAGGATTATGGAAGAGGAATTAGAAGGCCTTGGATATGAACTGGTGGAATGTGAATGGTATGAAAGCACAACACCATTGATTAACAGGCTTTGTAAAGATAAAAAGGTGGTTTCAGACACCGATATGAACGGCATGAAGGATGCTTCCTCAGAGCTGGTGCAGCTAAGGAGTCAATTATCTGAGAGGGAGCGGGAACAATACCGCTGGCTTGGTCAATTCTCTGCAAATACCCTGGAAGGTGTTGCAAGGGAAATTCAGCCTGGCATGTCAGAGTTTGAAATAGCTTCTTTAGTCGCAGCAAAAACGATAAAAGAGGGAGTGAACCCTCAAGTGATCCTTGTTGCAACGGATGAACGGATTTACAATTACCGTCATCCTATCCCTACCGAGAAAAAGCTTGATAAATATGCAATATTAGTCCTTTGTGCAGAAAAAGGCGGGCTTGTTGCAAATGTGACGCGTTTTGTACACTTTGGTCCACTGCCAGAGCATTTGAAGATAAATAAGGAGAAGCTTGCCAAGATAGATGTATGGATGAATGCCGCTACCCGACCGGGCAGTAAGGTGAAGGATGTGTTTCAGATTGGATTGAAAGCGTATGCAGAGGCAGGATTTCCTGAGGATTGGCGTCTTTTGCATCAGGGTGGATTGACTGGCTTTGCCTCTCGGGAATATTTAGCTAACATGAACAGTGAAGAAGAGGTTGTCTTACACCAAGCATACGCCTGGAATCCTGCCATACGTGGGATTAAATCTGAAGATACGATTTTAGTAGAAGAGAAAGAGAACACTTTTCTTACCCATACCGGCAACTGGCCATATATAGAAGTAGAACATCAAGGCCGACATTATCAACGACCTGATATCCTAATACGTGACTAAAGGAGAATTACATTATGTCTATTCCAAGATCTGAATACCCAAGACCGCAATTTATCCGTAAAAACTGGGAGAACCTTAACGGCCAATGGCAATTTGATTATGATGACGCAAACAAGGGGCTTTTGGAAAAATGGTATCTTCAAAAAAAGTTCACTAAGGAAATTACTGTCCCATTCAGCTACCAAAGTGAGCTGAGCGGAATCCATGATACGGATTTCCATGATCTTGTCTGGTACAAAAGAGGCTTTGATATCCCGAAAGAATGGGAACAAAAACGCCTCATCCTACATTTCGGGGCTGTGGACTATCGAGCATCTGTGTGGGTGAACGGTAAGTATATCGGTTCCCATGAAGGAGGGCATGTACCTTTTCAATTGGAAGTAACCGAAGCTGTGGTTGCTGGTAAGAATGAATTGGTGGTTCGAGTAGAGGATGTGACGCAGGATTTAGATCAACCACGCGGAAAGCAATACTGGAAAGAGAAATCTGAAGGAATCTTTTATACAAGGACCACCGGCATTTGGCAGACTGTATGGCTTGAGATGGTAGAGTCGTCCTATATTGAAAAAGTAAAGATGACTCCTGATATCGATAAAGATGAAATCATAATGGAATATGTTGTGAATGGGGAATCCGATTCACAGTTCCTCGACATAGAAATTTCATTTGAAGGGAATCTGGTAGCCTCTGAATCTCTTAAATTGATTAATAATAAAGGGTCACGCTCCATTTTTCTAAATGATTTTCATGTTCATGACGAAGGACGCTTGTGGAGCCCGGAACAACCAAATCTCTATGATGTTGTCTTCAGGTTAAAAGATGACAGGACTGTCTTGGATGAAGTGAGCAGCTACTTTGGAATGAGGAAGGTCTCCGTTGAAAATGGAAAGGTCATGCTGAATAACCGGCCGTATTATATGAAGCTTATTCTAGATCAAGGGTATTTCCCTGATGGACTTTTGACACCTCCATCTGATGATGCCATCCGTAAAGACGTCGAGCTTACGAAAGAAATGGGCTTTAATGGAGCGAGGAAGCACCAGAAGATTGAGGACCCCCGCTATCTTTATTGGACAGATAAACTTGGATTGTTGGTTTGGGGAGAAATGGCCAACAGCTATACCTATACCGAAGACGCCGTCCGCCGCATAACGGATGAGTGGCAAAAAGCAATTGAGCGGGACTACAACCATCCATCCATCGTTGCATGGGTTCCTATCAATGAAAGCTGGGGTGTCCCAAAGCTTTTGGCAGATAAAAGGCAGCAAAACCACACCCTTGCAATGTATTACCTGACTAAATCGCTGGATTCTACCAGATTGGTGATTTCCAATGACGGCTGGGAGCATACAAAATCCGATATTTGCACCATCCATGATTATGAAAGCAACAAAGAGGTGCTAAAGGAACGATATAGCACAGTGGAGAAAATTATGGAGGCAACCCCGGGTAGCCGTCTTATTTATGTACCTGGCCATCACTATGATGGAGTGCCGATTCAAGTATCCGAATTTGGCGGCATCGCCTATAAAAAGAGTGAATGGGAAGGCTGGGGATACTCTGGGGCATCTGATGATCAGGATTTTGCCAACCGCTATTACGATGTTGTTTCCGCTCTATTGGAATCGCCTCTTGTCCAAGGGTTTTGCTACACCCAACTGACAGATGTGGAGCAGGAAATAAACGGGCTATTAACCTATGACCGCAAGCCGAAAATAGATTTAGAGATTATCAAGGAAATCAATGAAGGCCGTTCGGTCAAACGTTTTTCTAGTGAGGTAAAGTAAGATGACTTATCAAAATCCGGTTATTTCTATTGCGGGATTGGACCATGGAGATCCCGCGGTACTTAAATATAACGGCACTTATTTTCTTTATCATACAGGACCAAGGGAAATAAGAGTTTATACCTCAACGGACTTAGTGAATTGGGAGGCGTGCGGAATTGCATTGCATGCCTCTGATGACCAGGACCATTGGGCTCAGATTGATTTATGGGCGCCAGAAATCATCCATGAAAACGGCATTTTTTATATGTATGTGACAGGTGCCGTCAGAAATGAAAATGGCCACGGGAATGATGAGATACGAAGAATAGGAGTGGCTAAAAGTAAAAGCCCGACAGGCCCATTCACGCTTGCAAAAGAGCCATTGACAGATGAATGGTCCATCGATGCCCACCCTTTCAAGGACGAGGATGGAAGCTATTATATGTTTTATAATGTCCGCAACGAGTACACCAGGGGGCCAAACAATGTCATCGGAACCGGAAATGTGGTCGATCGGATGATAGATTTGGAAACGTTGAGCGGGAATCCAACCATGGTAGTTGCTCCAGAGCATTTGTGGGAAGGAAACAAAGAGCACAGCTTCTTTTGGAATGAAGGACCTTTTGTTTTGAAGAGAGATGGTACTTACTATCAGATGTACAGTGCAGGCTTCTTTGGAGATGATACGTACGGCGTCTATTATGCAACCTCTTCCAAGCCGATGGGGGACAAGGGGATGGAGGATAAGAGCTGGTCGAAATGGAAAGGCGGAGAGCCTATTTTAAAAACCAATGAGGCATGTCATGGGCCGGGCCATCATGTCGTGGTGAAAGGCCCAAATGGCGTAGATGACTATATCGTTTACCACGGCTATGAACCTGAAGAGAATGTCGGGGAAAGAAGGGTCAGGGTTGGCCGCTTTCAATGGCAAGGGGACCACATATGGTTGGAGCCTCCAGTGAAAGGTGAACTGCCACTCCCTGTCGTGCCGACTTATGATGGTCGATTTACTTCATCCATCAGTGATTTGAATGCAGGACTCTTAGCGCATCAACATCCAGATTTTCATTTTGAGACAAATATCTCTCTTCCAAGTGGCGGTGTGAAACTGGTGCATTTCTTATCATTCCTCCAAAGCAACGGAAATAAGGTGATATGGTCATTTGATATGGAAAAATCCATTCTCAAAACAAAAATACTTGGAGAGTCCGAGCAGGTAAAGGATGAATATCCATTGCCTGATGCTTATGATTTTTCTGCTTATCATTTTGTTCAGGTCAAGAAAAGGAATTCTACCCTTTCTCTCTATTTAAACCAACTACTTGTCTGCTCCATTGAACTGGAGGGAGAGGCCGATGGTACTATTAATCTTCCTTTTCGCGAGGATGAAGGGCTTCAAGTGGAAGGTACAGTCTTGACATCCTTGAAGGGGAAATGATGCTTTAAATTGAAAGGAGGTGCCCTTGATGCTTGAAGGGTTAGTAAAGGATTTTGCAGAGGTGTTTGGTGATGCTCATCATGTCCGGGCATTTTTCGCACCAGGCCGTGTCAATTTGATTGGAGAGCATACCGATTACAATGGAGGGCATGTTTTTCCTTGTGCATTAAGTGTTGGGACGTATGCAATCGCAAGGCTTAGGAACGACAGGGAAGTGAACGTGTATTCCAAGAATTTCCCTGAAGAAGGAATCATTAATTTCCAGCTTGATCACCTAGTTTACGATGAGAAAGACAAATGGGCCAATTACCCTAAGGGTGTCATCCGCGAATTTGTGAAGAATGGTTATGAGCCGAATGCTGGCTTGGACGTTTTGTTCTTCGGAAACATTCCAAATGGTGCGGGTTTATCCTCCTCTGCATCCATTGAACTTGTTACATCTGTCCTCCTGAAGGCATTGTTCCGCTTGCAGGTGGAGATGGTCGACATGGTGAAGATGAGTCAAAAGGCAGAGAATGAATTTATGAAGGTAAACTGCGGCATTATGGATCAATTCTCCATTGGAATGGGGAGAGCAAATCATGCGTTGCTGCTTGATTGCAATACACTTTCTTACACATACAGTCCAATCAGCCTCAAGGATGCTACTCTGGTTATTGGCAACACCAACAAAAGGCGTGGGCTTGCAGATTCTAAATACAATGAACGAAGAACAGAGTGTGAACAGGCATTAAAGGAAATACAGGAGCACCACTCCATACAATCTTTAGGTGACCTCACACCAAGCCAGTTTGAAGAAGTGAAACATCACTTATCCAATGATGTCATCCAAAGGCGAGCCAAACATGCCGTGTATGAAAATGACAGGACGAAAGAAGCCGTGCATTTGCTTGAAATGGGTGATATAAAAGGTTTTGGCCAGCTGATGAATGACTCCCACCGTTCCCTTAGAGATGATTATGAAGTGACTGGGCTTGAGCTGGATGCTCTTGTGGAAGCAGCATGGAATCAACAAGGAACCATAGGAGCTAGAATGACTGGAGCTGGATTTGGCGGCTGTACTGTCAATCTCGTGGAGAATGCACATTTGGATGAGTTCCTGAAAAATGTGAAATGGCAATATGAAGAAGCAACCGGATTGATTCCTGAATTTTACACAGTAGAAATTGGTGACGGGGCAAGGGAAATGAATATAGGCTAAGGAGATGATAAATAGATGGCTGTATTAGTATGTGGGGGAGCCGGTTATATTGGAAGCCATGCGGTCGTGGACCTGGTGCGAAGAGGGGAAGCTGTCATTGTAATTGATAACCTTAAAACAGGGCATGCAGGCTCATTGCACGAAAATGTCCGCTTTTATGAAGGAGATATTCGGGACTTCGACTTTTTAGAAAAGGTCTTTGACGAAAATGAAGTCGATACGGTTATACATTTCGCAGCAGATTCCCTTGTTGGAGAAAGTGTCCAAAATCCATTGGCTTATTATGACAACAATGTCTATGGGGCACTTTGCCTTTTAAAAATGATGAAAAAGCATCAAGTGCATCGAATTGTCTTCTCATCCACCGCTGCAACATATGGTGAACCCGAAAGCATCCCTATTCTGGAAACAGATCCAACGAATCCAACAAGCCCTTACGGTGAAACCAAGCTTGCCATTGAAAGGATGCTGAAATGGAGCTCGGTTGCTTATGGATTAAATTTCATTGTCTTGAGATATTTCAATGTGGCGGGCGCCCACTTGGAAGCAGATATCGGGGAGGACCATACACCAGAAACCCACCTGATTCCCCTTATTTTGCAGGTAGCACTCGGGAAGAGGGAGAAGATCATGATTTTTGGAGATGATTATCCAACAGAAGACGGTACATGTATCCGCGATTATATACATGTCACCGACCTGGTCTCTGCTCATTTGCTTGCAGTAGATAAGCTGAGAAATGGTGGAGGGAATGGGACGTATAATCTTGGCAATGGAAACGGTTTTTCTGTCAAAGAAGTAATCGAAACCGCCCGGAAGGTGACACAAAAAGAAATCCCGGCAGAAATTGCCCCGCGCAGAGCTGGGGACCCTGCTAAACTGGTCGCCTCCTCTCTCCGTGCAAAAGAAGAATTAGGCTGGAATCCACAGCACTCTTCCATGGAAGAAATGATTCAAAGCGCTTGGAAGTGGCATCAACAACATCCCGAGAGATACGAGAATTAAAGTTTTATCGAAATGGAAGGAGTGTCTTAACGTGACTGTAAATATTTACGGAAAGATAGACCAGCTCATTCAATATGGCCTGCAAACGAAGCTGATAGAGGACCAAGATATAGCTCACACAAGGAATTCCATCCTATCCATTTTAAAGCTGGAGGATTATACACCAGCTCCAAATTCCGTGGAGGTTGGCGAACTTCACTCTCCTGTCCCGATTTTAGAGAAAATTTTAGATTGGGCGGCAGACGAAGGCTTGCTGGAGGCCGATACTGTCACTTACCGTGACCTTTTGGATACGAAAATAATGGGCTGCTTTGTACCAAGACCATCAGAGGTAACAAAAGAATTTAATCGGATCAATGAAGAGGAAGGGCCGGTTCAGGCGACAGATTATTTCTATAAACTAGCGAATGACTCCCATTATATTCGAAGAGATCGTATTGAAAAAAATGCGCATTGGTTGGCGGAAACGGAGTATGGCAATCTAGAAATAACCATTAATCTTTCCAAACCTGAAAAGGATCCAAAAGCTATCGCCGCTGCACGGAACATGAAAGAGACAGGATATCCATCCTGTTTGTTATGTGTGGAAAATGTAGGTTACGGTGGGAGGGTGAATCATCCTGCACGTCAAAACCTCCGGACCATTCCTCTTTCCTTAATGGAGGAACAGTGGCATCTTCAATTTTCTCCTTATGTTTACTACCACGAACATGCCATTATATTAAAAGGTGTACACGAACCGATGAAAATTTCAAAAAACACCTTTCACAGATTGGTAGAGTTCACTGACAAACTCCCACACTATTTTGTCGGATCTAACGCTGACCTCCCAATTGTAGGTGGTTCCATCCTTAGTCATGACCACTTCCAAGGTGGATTTCATGATTTCCCGATGGCCAAAGCAGAGATAGAGGAATCCTTTTCCTTATCAGGCTTCCCCAATGTGACCGCAGGGTGGCTTTCTTGGCCGATGAGTGTCATTCGCCTCAATGGCCTTGCAAAAGAGGAAATCATCGAGGCTGCAGATACCATCTATCAAGCGTGGAAAAATTACTCCGATGAGACGGTTGATATTCTTGCCTATTCGGAGGATATCCCGCACAATACTGTGACCCCGATTGCCCGCAGAAAAGGGGAACTATACGAATTGGATCTAGTACTGCGGAATAATCGAACAAGTGAAGAACACCCTATGGGAATCTTCCACCCACATGAGGAAGTGCACCACATCAAAAAAGAAAACATCGGCCTTATAGAAGTAATGGGACTTGCTGTCCTACCCGGCCGCCTTCAGGAAGAGTTTCGGATTCTTGGGGAATTGATGGTATCTGATGATGGGTTGGACCGTTTAGCTGATGACAATATGAAAAAACATCTACATTGGGCTAAGAGAATAATAGAGAAATATCCAGAGATCCGCACACCTTTGGAAGACGTGGATGTCCAGGCGATTTTGAAAAAAGAAGTTGGGTTGATATTTGCGTCGATCCTCGAACATGCTGGAGTCTTTAAACGCAACGAGGAAGGCAGGGAGGCATTTCGGAGGTTTTGCCAGACGTTGTAACTTGATGGTGTAGGTTGGAGGCTGGAATATGACAAGGAATTGGAAAACATCTAATGAAAAACTAGAACTTGCCACTATACGGTTGAATCTTCTTTATGCTACCATATGAAGAAACAAAATTACGGAAGGACTGATATCACACTTCCGTACCAAGGAGCCCAGCCGCAATGCACCAAACTAAATACTATCTATCGCTCCTACTCATCATGATATTCTGGGGCATGAACGTTCCGTTAGTTAAAATCCTTGTGGAGAACTTGAGCCCTGTCACCATGACCGCTTTCCGCATCATGACAGCAGGCCTTACCGTCTTTCTGATCCTCTCCATATTCAAGCTTGTCAGGCTTCCAACCAAAAGAGAATTCTACTATATCATTCTAGGATCCTTCCTTAATGTAGTCTGCCATCATTACTTTCTATCGATTGGCCTAAAAGGTACATCTGGCACAAATGCAGGTATCATCTTGGGAGCGGGACCGATCCTGACTGCCTTGATTGCGTCTGTCTTACTCAAAAAGAAAACAACCTTTCAACGATGGACCGGCTTCCTCCTCGGCGGAGCAGGTGTTGCAGTCACCATCCTTGTAGGAAGCAATGGTGTATCCGAAATCAACATCGGAGATATTTATGTTTTCATTTCGATTCTCACCCAAGCCTTCAGCTTCATCCTCATCAGTAAACTGGCAAAAACCCTGGATCCACGCTTGCTGACAGGATACATGCTGGTAATTGGGGCAAGTGCCCTCATGGTTATTGGACTGATGACGGAGCCAGGAGCAGTAAAGGAATTTGCTACGATATCCTGGCAGGTATGGCTGGCATTTTTTACTTCAGCCATCATAGCGACGGCGCTTGGACATATGTCCTATAACTTTATCATTGGGAAAATTGGTCCGGCAGAAGCTTCTATTTTTTTGAATTTCACGCCTTTTTTCGCACTCATTGGATCGGTCTTTTTGCTTGGCGAAAAGGTCACAATCTTCCATCTGATAGGGCTAGTTCTAATCGTGGCAGGAGTGTTATTGGGATCTGGTGCATTGGAGCGTAAAAAATTGTCGAGACAAGAACCGGTCAATCATTTAAGGGGAATCGGAAGATAAATAATATAGCCATTCAAATTGAAAACAGCCGAGCAGGGAAAGAATCTCCGCTCGGCTGTTATTATTATTGAAGCATGCATAAGTCTAAATCAATTAGAAACTCAAGCTATAACTCTACGTCGAGTCCACCAAAGTCCAGCTGTACCAACCACTAATAAGGCCAATCCAATCAGGATGTAATTTAATGTATTAGTAGCAGTGAAAGGAAGCATATTTCCTTTTTTCGTATCGGTAGCTGTCTTTTTATCTGTCTTGTTTTTATCTTTATCCACGGGTTTTACGACAACTGGTGTTTTATCTTCTTTCTCTTTATCTTTATTTTCTTCCTTAGGCTCTTCTTCCTCTACTGGCTCTTCTGCAGCCGGTAGAGTAGAAGCGGAGATGTAGATATAATCCAGCTCTTCGCCTGCTGAATCAACTGGTACAACGGCAAGTTCATAAGTTGTATCCGCTTCAAGGTCCGTATAGACATAGGAGTTCCCATCCGTAGTATCAATAACTTCCCCATCAAGAAGCACTTCGTAATAGTCCACTTCAAATTCTACTTCATACTCGTAAGTCCATTCAATCTCAATGGTGCTTTCTGTTACACTCACCACTTCAATCGTGTAAGGAATGGGACCGTGATACTCCTCTTCTGAAAGATAAACCATAATCCCTATAGCTCTTAGCTTTTCTACAACAGCAAGCTCAGGTGAGCCTTCTTCGAAGGTTAATCCTTCTATATCGAATAAAGTAACTTCCCAGAGGTAGTCAAGCTCAAGAAGGACACTGATGTCTGCGATGTTTGTGTTATGCAAGTGTAGCACTTGCAAGTCAAGTAACCCGTTCAAGCCGGAAATGTCCGTAATTGGATTATAAGACAGATCAAGCCAATAGATGTTCAATCCTTTTAACGGATTGATATCTGTGATCAAATTGTCTGATAGAGTTAGAAAATGCAAGAATTCTAGTCCTTTTAAAGGAGAAAGGTCCTTGATTTCATTTCCACTGATATCCAGATCAAATAGGTTAATTGCATACTCAAGTCCGTTCAGTTTTTTAATTCCCATCCAGGAAGCATATAAAGACTCAAGGCGTTCCATATCTGATTGGTAAATTTCACGGTCGAGATCTTGAAGTCCCAATTGTTGACGAATAGCATCATTTAAGCCTTTATCAGGAATATTGACGATATCCCCTGATGGTGGCGCGAGAGTCTGTGCCATCTCAAATGTATCGTACATAAACGTCCCGTCTGTATCATACATTTCCACCTTCACGATATAGTCTTTCTGCGAATCAAGACCTAAAATAGTCAGCTCTGTTAAAGTTGTTTCCTTGTAAAATTTGTCATTTACGTACACTTTGTAGAGGTATTCTTTTTCATAGTCCTCTTCATTCTCTGAATAATACCACCAGCCAATAGAAATGCTTTGCTCAGTGGTACCATAAATGCTTAATTCTAGAGGTTCAAAGTATTCTTCCTCAAGTACATCAACATATACTCCGGCGTCGGCCCAAACATTTAGTAGGTCCCAAACAACCGAGTCCGGTGAAAAATCAATATTGGTGTCTGCTAATGTAATAAAAGTTAAGTTAAGCAGATACTCCAATGAAGAAATATCACTGATCTCGGTATTATGAAGGAATAAACCTTCCAAACTCGTTAATCCCTCCAACGGTTGGATGTTAGTGATTGGATTGTTAGCTAAGCCTAAAATATAAAGGTCTGTTAATTTACTTAAAGCTGAAACATCCTTTATTTTATTCTCTTCCAAGTCAAGGATGAAAAGCTTCGTCAACCCTGTCAGAGGGGTAATATCCTCAATGCTGTTGGAGTATAAGAATAGGACCTCCAGATTGACTGCTTTCTCAAGACCCACTAGGCTTTTGATCCCAAGGGAGCTTGCATCAAGCATAGTCAAGTGTTCCAAATCGCTCTCAAAGACTTCCCTGTCAAGCCTCATCTGGGATTGAATGGCCTCTTTCAAATTTGCGTCTTCAAACTTAACAATCTTACCAGTTGGTTTAGGAAGGGTCTTTATTGTCAACGTTTCTTCTACTAAAACATCATTCGTTTTATTTAACGCTCTCACCTTAACCTCATAAACGGTGTTTGGTGTTAAATTAGTAAACTCGTAGTCTGATAATCTAGGTCCACCAGATGTGATGAGTGTATCATTAAGGTATAACTCGTAAGTCGAAATACGCCCTAGGCTATTATCGACATAGCCATACCACATTACAGCAAAAGAGTGCTCATTAACGAACATTTTGTCAAGAAACATGAAAGCTTCCGCATTTTCATCAATTAGGGTGCTTTTTAGATAATTCTCTTTTTCTGATGGAACAAAATTCAATTCTGCTCCTTCTACTTCCTCAACGGAAACGGGAGCACTTTCGTCGACCTCAACAACATCTTCGGTTGCAGTCTGTTCCGAGGAGATATTTTCCGTCTGCTCCTCTTCTGTGACGGTGGTGCTATCTTCAGATACATCTTCCTGTACTGTTTCTTCCGGCGCTTGTTCAGATGAATCTACATTTTCTTCGTCAGAAGATACATCTTCCTCTGCAGGTGCTGCCGGTACCTCTGCAGTAAGTTCGTTACTCTGGTGAATTTCTTCAGCATTTTTCCACACAACACTGTACACGATAGCCGTTGGTTCTTCTACCTTGTCCGTATATGTATAGACTTTCTTGCTTTCAGTAGCTAAGCTAGCCACTTCTTCAGGGGTAACTTCTACTTCTTCACCATTCCTAACTAGTAGGAAACTCTGAACATCAGCGGAAGATGTCAAATCCTCGCCATACGTTTCCCACACTAAAACATTGCCTTCTTCCGATGATACTGCTTCCTTTAATGATACCTTGGCAAGCACATATTCGGTTCCTTCCGAAAAAGCCTGTGCAGCAGGACTAAGTAAAGAAAGTAGTAAGGTAAATACAACTGTTACATTTAGCCAAAAACTTCTTTTCAACTAAAACAATCCCCCAATTCTAAATTATATAAAATAATATCCAACAAAAAGATTATACTACCAAAGTTCGTTTTAGAGAATTACTTTTTTATGTAATTTTGTAGAAAAAAGTGGAAAATAATCATCGTATCCTGGGAGATGAGTGGTGGAGGGCGAAAAAGTGTAAAAGAGGTAAGTATCCGGGTTCTTGTTCCATTTCAAAGAATTGCAACGAGAACCTGGAATCCTGTCTATTAGTAACAGATTGTTGTAACCTGTCCCCTATTAAGGTTGCAGCAATATCTTACTAATTCATGGTGAAAATGGGTTAAGCTTTTATCTCCTGATATCTTTTCGCGAGCGCCTTACTTTTGGATTTAACGAGAAATTGAATTGTTTGTTGGAGCAGAACCTTGTTAATACTACAGCGGCTTTTTTCACTTGTTCATAAACTGTAATGGCAGAAACATTGAGCTCCAGATATTCATGATTGTTGAAAAACACAATACATTTTGTGGAGGAAACAGACTCAACATGTGATAAGTGCTGCAGGAACAGCCAACAGCAGGCTTCCTGATCAGGTGAATGAGTTGGGATGGCTATTATTCCTTCTGTTTGGTCAATCAGAATCGGTGTTTTCTGAATGTAATTGGTGAAGTGGATGGTAGCAATTCTTCTCCCTTCATAGGTGCAACTGTCATCTAGACAGCCCCTATGCAAAATTTCCTTAGCTGTCTCATCTGTCATGAATTTCCCCTCCATATCCATTATCTTTGTCTGATACTGAGGATGACGATAGGACAGCAATGCCATCGTCGAAAGGCCAATCCGATATTGATGAATCACAGGTAATTCATTCCCCATATCCTTAAATCCCTCCCATACAAAATAAATAAAGCGCTTACAAAACTAATTATATAGAAAGTGGTAAAAAATACCTAGCTTTTTCTTAAGATTTTGTGATATTTTGTAAAAAAATGTAGATGGAGTGGAGTGAACGAATTATGGAGTATCAACAGAGTGACTTTTCGAATGAGTTATTAAACAAAATTAGAAAAAACGAAATGATGCTACAAAGTCATATGAGGGAACTTCTAAAAAAATACAAGCCTATTTTTATAAAAAGAGCCCTGGAACTAGACATAAGTTTTTTTAGGGAAGGGGAAGACCCATTTAAGCCTGGTTATAACTCTTTTATTAACATCGGAGTAGCAGAAAAAGGGGAGGAAGCGTTTAGTCTACATTCTCTCAATATCTGGGAATGTAATCGTTATTTCTTAGGTATGCCTATTTCAAAAAGAATTATGGGTAGTAAGGTGACGGGTGAATTGATAGATGAACCAGTTAAAGCTGTTAAGGAAGAATGGGAAGAGTTTTTAGAAGACTGTTTGATAGAAGAGTAGTACACAGGACTATTCATCCTCTATTGTACTAAAGTGTAATGCTCTGGGTTGAATGGTAAATGATAGAAGCACTGCTTGTTTTGTCAGCAGTGCTTCTGTTTTTATTAGGTTATTCTTTATATCCGTTTGGATTGTTCTTTTGCCATTTCCAAGAATCTTGGCACATTTCCTCTAGTCCTTTTTCCGCCTGCCAGCCCAATTCTTCCTTAGCTTTAGCCGGATCCGCAAAGCATGCACCAATATCCCCAGGTCTTCTTGCAACTATCTTATATGGCACTTCTTTGTCGGATGCTTTTTCAAAAGCTTTTACCATTTCCAGCACAGAGTAGCCTTTTCCTGTTCCTAGATTGTACGCATGCACACCTTTGTCATTCAAGACTTTTTCAAGTGCCTTAAGGTGCCCTTTCGCAAGATCCACCACATGGATGTAATCGCGTACTCCTGTTCCGTCCACCGTGTCATAATCATCTCCGAACACCTGTAGTTCTGGTAACTTCCCAATGGCAACTTGTGTGATAAATGGCATAAGGTTGTTTGGAATACCATTCGGATCCTCACCGATTCGTCCGCTATCATGCGCTCCAATTGGGTTGAAGTAGCGCAATAGCGAAATGCTCCACTCGTCGTCTGCAACATGAAGGTCACGCAGAATTTGCTCGATCATTAATTTTGTCTGCCCATAAGGATTTGTAGCGCTTAATGGGAAAGACTCTGAAATAGGCACACTCTCAGGTAAACCATAAACGGTTGCAGAAGAACTGAATACCATATTTTTGACGCCGTGCTTGTGCATAACCTCACACAAATATAACGTCCCAGTTATATTGTTGTGATAGTAAAATAAAGGTTTTTCCACAGACTCTCCGACCGCTTTCAAGCCAGCGAAGTGAATGACAGCATCAATTTTATGGGCATCGAACACCTTGTCTAGCTTGTCTTTATCTAGAAGGTCCACTTCGTAAAATGAAAAGTCTTTCTCTGTTATTTCTTTGATCCGATCTAATGAGACATGATTACTATTGGAAATATTATCGACAATTACAATTTCATAGCCAGCATTTAATAACTCTACACAAGTATGGCTGCCAATGTAACCGGCACCGCCAGTAATTAAAATTGCCATGTTAAGTTCCTCCAATTTTCTATAATGACTATTCCCATTACAATCATAATGGAAATTTAAATAGCTTTAAAGTAATAATACCGGAAAAGGTGATTTCGTGCATTATGTATAAATTATGATAGAATAGAAAAAAACTATGAGATGATTTCTCTAATATGTTAAAGGATGATCTAATTAATGAAAGTACTACACCTATCATCGTACTATATAACGAATAAATTATACATGAATTTATTTAAGCAATTATCGACTGAGGGATTGGAACAACATGTTTTCATCCCTGTAAAAAGTAGTGGAAGCATAGGAGTAAATCAATTACCTGCTGAAAATAAAACCGTTCACTATCATTTCAAACACATGATTAAACCTCACGACAAATTTTTATTCTTTCATAAGATCAACAAACAAATGAAAGAGATTGAAAAGGACATTTTATCGCAAAATCAAATCGACATCATTCATGCTCATACCATTTTCAGTGATGGTGGATCTGCTTACAAAATTCACAAGAAGTATAATATTGATTACGTAGTGTCAGTGAGAAGTACGGATATTAACTTCTTTTACAAATATGGTATCCATCTTCGTCCTTTTATGTATAAAGTACTTCTAAATGCGAAGAATGTAGTTTTTATCTCTGATGCGTATCAAAAAAAGGTGTTCGAATTGCTGCCTGACAAAGTGCTTCATAAGATTAAAGATAAATGTCTGATCATACCTAATGGCATTGACGAATACTGGCATGAAAATGCCATATCTATTGAGAAATCAGCACCTACAAATAAACTCAAACTTGTCTTCGTAGGAATTCTTGATGAAAATAAAAATATTAGAACGGTCATGAAAACTTGTGCATTGCTTAACTCACAAGGTATTGAAACATCATTAGAGGTATTCGGGAATGGTCCACTTGAACAAGAATGTAAAAACTTGGCCGAGTCATTGTCCATTCAAGAAAAAATCAACTTTCATGGTTACATTACCGATAAAACAGTGATAGCTAAGACAATGGAGCATTCGGATATTTTTGTCATGCCGTCCTTCAGAGAAACCTTCGGCCTTGTGTATATAGAAGCCATGTCAAAAGGGCTTCCTGTTATCTATGCAAAAGGAGAAGGGCTGGATGGAATGTTCAAAGATGGGGAAGTAGGTTATGCTGTTGATCCTAATAGTGAAACCATGATTACTGATACCATTCATTCCATTTTAGAGAACTATATAGAAATTTCAAATCGTTGCAGAAAAGAAGCACGACCTTTTAATTGGAGGAATATAGGCAATAAATATTTAAAACTATATAAATAATGGAAACCCCGGATGTAATTACTCCGGGGTTTCTCATTTTACATGAAAGTTTCAAACATATCCTGTTCCGTACATTCTAATAACAAATCCTGATACATAGGCAGAAATAATTAAAGGAATGTTAAAATGAACAGTATTTGATTGGAGGGACATCATGAAAAAACAGATTAATGAGATATATTGGATAAGGGCAACTGCATGCTTAAGTGTAGTGTTCATCCATGCATTAACAAGAACATACTCCAACTATGAAGTACCGGGAAGCACTGTCCAGTTGTTACAAACCATACAAATATTATTGATGTTTGCCACACCGATGTTCATCTTGATTTCAGAAGTCATCAGTTCAAGGGTATATCCGGATAGCTTGCCAAAAAGTTTTTTTAATAAAAGATTCAAGTTCCTATTCTTACCCTACTTATTTACACCTTTTTTATATGGTTTATATCACTTGATTATAAACAATGCCTCTATTGAAAAAGTCAAAGGAGACATACTAGATGATATACTCCTAGGTGCTTGGCATGGGTATTTTATCGTTATAATATTACAGTTTATGTTCATCCACTGGATATATATAAAGTGGTTCAAAAATATCTCTGCATGGACCATGCTATCAATTACATTTATCATCAATGTAACTTACCTCTACATTGCTAACTATCAAACGGACATGCTCCCGAAAATTATGCAAGAGTGGCTCCCTTTTGTTAGAATGCCATTTATTGGTTGGATATTTTATTTCACAGTCGCTTACTATGCGGGAAGATATATAGACGAATTAAAGGAAAACAGGAAATGGGCTTTCCCATTCTCTCTCATAGCTACCGGGATTACCGGATATTTATTAGTCAACATATTTATATCAGGAACTTATACACTATTATCTTCCGTAAGACTTGATATTTTGTTTTATACCGTCTCTCTTTTCTTTGTATTTTTTTACTTGTTTTCTTATTTGCCATCTGTTCCGAAAATTATCATGTTTATTAGCAAGTATTCATTTCCGATATTCTTATTACACTATCTGTCATTCAACCTAATTAACCTTGTCCTACCGGAAATGAACATTAAATGGTATGCTTTGATTTTATTTTTGGCGGGAGTTTTTGGTTCGATCTTACTTGCTTGGATCATTAACTTGTTACCTTTTGGAAAATATATTGTCGGTCCAATCCGCCAGCCTAAAAAGCTAAAAGATAAACGTCAACCTAGTTCTACTTAATCGAGGTATTCATTATGAGACTAAAGTGGAGGGGAAATTCTCTACTTTAGCCTCTTTATTTACCACTGTGTCGAAAATTAATGAAGATTTCTCAGGAAATAGTAGGTTTCATAACAAGTTGTGTCGAACTATTGCCAATCTTAGTTGTTATAGGTGGTGGTCGGCCTCAGTTATTTCCTCATCATATCGACCAAGGTGTGAAAATACAGATATCGGATGTCAGGGTACACTGTATCGTTTGCCGCAATTCCTTTCTATATCGATATAGGGAAGGATACTTATATGCTATAATTATGATATATTTACCAGTTAAATTCTAACAGTTTCAAGGGAGTATAAGAATGCAAAAGAGAAGTTTTTATTGGATGTTTTTGTCCTGGGGATTGGTGCTTGGTTGGATGGGACTCATATTCTTCCTATCTGCCCAACATGGGGAACAATCGGCAAGTCTAAGTGGGGGTATTACCGAAACGGTGAAGGTGCTTGTTGAACAGGTTGCTCCGCAAGCAAATATAAATGTAGAAGCAATAAGCTATTTTGTAAGAAAGAATGCGCACTTCTTTGCCTACTTGTTGCTTGGATTGCTTTGTTTAAATGCGATAAGAACAAGTGGTGTCAGTTTGAAAAAAAGTGCTATTTTCGCTTTATTTTTATCTGTTGTTTATGCAATATCTGATGAAGTACATCAACTCTATGTTCCTGGAAGAAGCGGACAGTTCAGTGATGTGATACTTGACAGCGCAGGGGCGCTAACAGGAATTGGACTCTATCTAGTAGGCAGACATCTAAAAAAGAAAAACACCACGGATGAAACCACAAACTAAACTAGAGCCTGAATGCAAGGGAGAACCCTATGCATTCAGGCTTTTTTTAAGAGGTGCTTTAGTGCTTTAACTGATTGAGGGTCAGACCCCTTTTAACACGCTACCTCAATAAAGCTTCCCTTGCCTATAAAGTACGGTGGAGAGCTTCATGACGGAGTGGATGTAGCAGTTTTGCCTTAGTGGGTGGGGGTCACCGAAGAAGGCTGGTAGTATGGTGTCCATGGTGTTTTTCATTTTGTCGAGCAGGAGTTTATATACCTGATCCTCTGAGTAGAATTGGGTTTCGCGCCCTTGCATCCATTCTAAGTAGGAGACGATGACTCCCCCTGCGTTCGCAAGGATATCTGGTATGATGATGACCCCTTTGTCGATGAGGTATTCGTCTGCCGCGCTTGTCACTGGAGCATTGGCTCCTTCTACTATGATGCGTGCCTTGATTCTTTCTTTATTGGTATCATGGATCTGGTCCTCAAGTGCGGCAAGGATCAATACGTCCACGTCCATGTACAATAAACCGTTTCTGTCCATAATGGTTGCTTTTATATTTGCATCTAAGAGCTGATTCTCGCTGGTTGGTAGATCGCCATTATTCAGGGCAACAAATTTTATCAATGCTGGAATATCCAATCCGTCAGGGTTGTGCAGGGTGACATTCCGATCACTGACCGCCACCACTTTGTTTTGTAAATGCTGGCATTGATAAGCCTCAAGCGCAGCTACCGACCCAACGTTTCCAAAACCCTGCACGGCGATTGTCAAAGGGCTTCCCTCGTATTCCAAAGCAGTTTTAGCAAAT
Organism: Sutcliffiella sp. FSL R7-0096; assembly: GCF_038595065.1. Lineage (NCBI taxonomy): Bacteria > Bacillati > Bacillota > Bacilli > Caryophanales > Bacillaceae > Sutcliffiella > Sutcliffiella sp. FSL R7-0096. The sequence goes on along the minus strand of NZ_CP152003.1, from coordinate 4,477,623 downwards.
GCATTGTCCGTATTAGATAGAAATTTCCGTTGGTTTTTTAGGAAGTCATGCAACAAATAGCGGAATGTAAAATACACACCTTTACCGGTTGCTTCCCGCCGTCCCAAAGATCCTCCGTTTATGACACTCTTTCCGGTAAAGCTTCCCTTATAAGCCTGGCCTGGCCGAATGCTTTTGTACTCCGCCATCATCCAATCCATTTCACGCTCCCCAGATCCCATATCAGGTGCCGGGATGTCCTTGTCCGGTCCTAAAATGTCACTGAAGTATTGGACATATTTCTTGCAGATTAGATGTAGTTCCTTCTCGGTGTAAGATCGGGGGTCCAGCACAATACCACCCTTACCACCACCATAAGGTACATCATGTAATGCGTTCTTCAACGTCATCAGGGAAGCGAGGTTGATGACTTCATCCTCATTCACCGATTCATGAAAGCGGATCCCGCCTTTATAAGGTCCCAGGGCATTGTTATGCTGGACCCTGAATGCCGGAATTCTGACAACGCTTCCATTTTCAAGCGCGATTCGTAAAAACGACTTATGTAAATGGTTCGGTGTGGAAAGGATAGCACCAAGCGATGTAAATGCCTGCTTTCTTGCTTCTCCAACAAGCTCCGGCAGGAACGCAGTATCCTCCAGCAAAGCATCCAAAGACTCCTGTACAATCATTCTCGTCTGGCTAATCATAAAAGACCTCCATATTCTCTATATTTTCTAAAAAGTATAACATAATAAAAAAGGAAGCACCCTCGAGAAGGCTTACTCGAGGGTGCTAAAAAAAGGGGTCAAAAAAAAAGGGTCAGACCCCTTTTATCGCGTTGCCATTTTAAAGGGGTGAGGGCCAGACCCCTTTTACTCCTCTACCGCACTAAAACCCACTCATTTTGTAGCCGTTGCGGCCGGCGTGTTTGGCGGCGTAGAGGGCTTGGTCGGCTTTACGGAAGAGTTGTTTAACGGTTGTGCCGTTGGCTGGGTAGGTGGAGACACCCATGGAAGAGGTGACATGTATGGTGTGCCCTTGGATGGTGTATGGGTTTGCCAAGGTTGTCAGGATGCGTTCTGCTACTTGGTCCACCTGTTCCAAGTCGTCGATATTGCGCAACAGGATGACAAATTCATCCCCGCCTATTCTGGCCACCATATCTCGTTCTCTTACACACTTTAATAAGCGTTTGGAAAAAGCGATAAGTAGGTCGTCTCCAACTTCATGCCCATATGTGTCGTTCACTACCTTAAGATGATCGCAATCAAGGAAAAACACGGCAAGCAGGGCTTCATTTTTTTTGGCCTCGGCTAATGATTCTTCTAGCTTGTCCTTCAGCATTCTGCGATTAGGCAGCTCTGTCAGGCTATCATGATAGGCTTGAAAGGTTAGCTGCTCTTGAAGTTTTTCTCTTTCTTTTTCAATAATTCTTTTGTCAGTAATGTCCTGTGCGATGATATAAGTCCCCTTGGTGACGCCTTTTACAATAATTGGGACATTCGTTACGGATAAATAAAGGTCACGTCCCTTGGCATTGGGAAAAAGTATTTCGAAGTTTGCCACCTTACCACGCTTTGTCTTGTCCAGGTCAAGTTCAGGTACAACTTTTTTTGCGTATCTTACAATATTAAAACCAATAATCTCTTCTTTAGAGTAGCCTGTGATTGTCATACAGGCATCATTAGTATCTTCAATTATCCCTTCATTATCTACCATACAAACCGCACTTTTATGATAGGAAAATAATGATTTGTACGCGTCATGACTTTCCTCAAGCTTTTCTTCCAGTTCCTTTAAATGTTGTATGTTTCGATAAATCATAGAAATGGCGACGACTTTACTATCCTCATTGAGGATAGGGGAATAGCTGATAGAAGTATGAATTGCAACTCCTTTTTTAGTCAACCGGATAGCTTCTTCCGTGGGTACGGACTTTGCCTCCTTAAGTAAGGCAAGGGTATGCAATGATTTCTGTTTCAATTCTTCTGGAATAACAGCAAGTGACTCCAAAGGGTTTCCAATAAGTTCGCATGCATCCCAGCCGAATTGTCGGACAAAGGCTTTATTAATTTTAAGAATATAACCATCAGTATCGATGACGAGCATGGCATCTACTGTATTTTCCACTAAGGATTCGAGGAAAATATAATCTTCCGCCTTCTTTTTTTGGGCATTCAAGGTCTTAGTGATACCAAGAACGAAAGTTTTTCCTTCCTCTTCAATAAAGGTCAGGCTTGTTTCCGAGGCAGGTAAGTCTGCAGCAAAAAGATTAAGGTCTGAATAGGTGAGAGGCTGCCTGGTTTCAATACATTTTAAATAGTTCTCATTTAATAAGGTATATACGGATAGGGGAAGAACATCTACTAGCCTCTTTCCGACCATATCTATTTTAAGCTTCTGCTGGGCAGCTGGGTTTACGTCTGTGTACCACAGCTCATGATTCTTCCACTCTACCAAAAAGACCAAATCGGCCATGTTTTCAAAAAACAATGAAAATTGCAGCTTAATATTCATTTTATTCCTACTTTTCTTGAAATATAGTAAAATTTCCTCTCATTATACCAAATAAATGGAGCGAATTAACAAAAATAAGTGAAAAAAGAAAGGGAAAGGGGTCAGACCCTTGCAGGAATTTCTCCTCTCAAGTCGAAGGTGCAAAAATATTTAAAAAAAGGGTCAGACCCCTCAAGGATTTTCCGTCTTCATGTCGAATCCCTGCGTCCATCGGTCAATTTAGTACTCCTAAGGTGTCAATTGAGTGACCCTGAAATACCTTGTAAGCGTTTTATAATGTAGGAAAGCGTTTACAAATAGGCGGTGAGTAACGATGGAGACTAAAATTGAACCTAAGGTGGATCCTGTTGTGCCGAATACGTCAGGCAGGACGAAGTTGCATGATGTGAAGGGCGATCCGAAAAGGAAAGCCAGGCTTAAGAGTATTTTGACGTACACGGCGTTTGTTGGCCCTGCACTTATCTTTTTCTTTGTAATCCAAATCATCCCGTTCCTGATGGGAATCTATTATTCTTTTACTTCCTGGAATGGTGTCAGTTCAGCCATTGAATGGGTGGGTCTTGCGAACTACAAACGAATTTTCACAAATGATGAAGTATTCTTCAACTCTTTCATGTTCACGACAAAATTCATGTTCGCGGCAGTTATCATCAGTAACTTGATAGGCTTCGGCCTCGCGCTGTTATTAAACGCAGCACTGAAAACGAAAAACATACTCAGAACCGTCTTCTTCATCCCGAATGTCATCGGGGGACTATTGCTCGGTTTCATCTGGCAGTTCATTTTCGTAAGAGGATTCGCATCCGTTGGGGAACTTACCGGACTTTCCTTCTTCCAGCTACCATGGCTTGGAGATGAAACAACGGCATTTTGGGGGATCGTCATCGTGTTCGCTTGGCAAATCAGCGGTTACATGATGATCATCTATATCGCAGCCCTACAAGGGGTGGACAATTCCCTGCTCGAAGCTGCAAGAATCGATGGAGCCAACAGCTTCACCCTTATCACCAAAATCATCATCCCTTTAATTTTACCGGCCTTTACGATCTGTTTCTTCCTGACGATCGCAATGGCATTCAAAATATTCGACTTGAACCTGAGCTTAACAGGCGGTGGACCATTCAATTCGACACAGTCGGTGGCCATCAATATCTATCAAGAAGCGTTCCAGAATAACCGATATGGCCTTGGAACGGCAAAAGCAATCATCTTCTTTGTGGTAGTAGCGATCTTCACGACATTCCAAGTAATGGCGACAAAGAAAAGGGAGGTTGAGGCATAATGGATCAAAAGTATACAAAACGAACCTTTGTGCTGGAGATCATCGGCATCTTAATAGCGATTATCTTCCTCATTCCCTTTTATTTTGTCATCATAAACTCGGTAAAAAGCTTCAGTGAAATACTGATTGACGCAGCGGCATTGCCGACAGAAATCCTTTTCAGCAACTATGCAAAGGTATGGGAGATCATCCAATTCCCGCGTGCCTTCTGGAACTCGCTGATCATCACGGTTCTCAGTAACATCGGAATTGTGGTCATCAGTTCGATGGCGGCATGGAAAATGGTACGCACTCCCGGAAAGTTTAGTAAAATATTATTTGTCATCATCGTTTCAGCTATGGTCATTCCGTTCCAGACTGTCATGATCCCATTGATGAAGCTAGGTGGAGCACTTAATCTGATCAACAGCATCCCAGGAATCATCATCATGTACTTCGGTTTCGGGGTTCCGTTATCGCTCTTCCTTTACCACGGATTCGTCAAAACGGTCCCAGTGGAGATAGAGGAAGCGGCAAGAATCGATGGCTGCAGTCAGTTCGGGGTATTTTGGAGAATCGTATTCCCGTTGCTTAAGCCGATCACGGTGACCGTCGTCATCCTGAATACACTGTGGATCTGGAACGATTATCTGTTGCCATTACTGGTACTGCAATCGGCAGAGCTTAGAACGATTCCGCTTGCCACAAGCTCGTTCTTCGCCCAATATACGAAGCAGTGGGATATGGGGCTGGCAGCATTGATGCTCGGTATCGCACCAATCATCATTTTCTTCTTATTTTTACAAAAGCATATCATCAAAGGTATTGCTGCAGGTTCTGTTAAGTAAGCTTTGCAAGGGCTGCATGCTGCAAATCGCACACTTTGCAGTCCCTGCCAAGTTACTATAAAATTTTTCATTTAAAAACAAGGGGGGCATTTCAATGAAACGCTTAGTACTTCTATTATTATCGTTGTCATTGGTTGTGGGGATTTTCGCAGGATGTTCTAGCGATAATTCTTCCGGCAACAATGGCAATAACTCAGGGAATGGAGATCAAGTAACATTGAACCTTTTCCAATTTAAAGTGGAAATCGCCGATCAACTGGCGGAAATGATCAAAGAATTCGAAGCAGAGCATCCAAATATCAAAGTGAAGCTTGAAACAGTTGGTGGGGGTGCTGATTACGGTGCGGCGCTGAAAGCGAAATTCGCATCCGGTGAACAGCCTGACATCTTCAACAACGGTGGATTCAAAGAGCTTGAGCTATGGAAAGAGCATTTGGCTGACCTTTCTGAGGAGCCTTGGGTAGAACACGTACTTCCAATCGGAAAAGTTCCAATGACAGATACGGAAGACGGCAAACTTTACGGAATGCCAGTCAACCTTGAAGGATATGGATTCATCTACAATAAAGATCTATTTGAAGAAGCTGGAATTACAGAAGCTCCAACTAATATCACAGAATTAAAAGCGGCTGCTGAAAAATTGGAAGCTGCAGGCATCACACCTTTCTCAGCAGGATATGGAGAGTGGTGGGTAATCGGTCAACATCTACTTAACATTCCATTTGCACAACAAGACGACCCGGAAGCGTTCATCGCAGGTCTATATGACGGTTCGGAGAAAATCGTTGGCAATAAGCATTTCGAGGACTTCAAAGAGGTTCTTGATGCAGAAATCAACTTTGGGAACGCAAATCCTTTAACAACAGATTACAACACGCAAGTAACTCAGTTTGCTAGCGGTAAAACAGCCATGCTACAACAAGGTAACTGGACAGAGAACATGATCTATGAAATTGATGCGGACATGAACATGGGCTTCTTGCCGATTCCGATCAACGACGATGCAAGTGCTGACAGCCTGCCTGTTGGGGTTCCAAACAACTGGGCAATCAACAAAAACTCTAAAAATATCGAAGAAGCGAAAACATTCCTTAACTGGATGGTTTCCTCTGAAACTGGTCAACGCTTCATCACAGAAGAGTTCGCCTTCATCCCGGCATTCGATAACATCGAGCCTGCTGGCCTAGGTGATCTTGGTCAATCCATCCTTGAGTACTCTACTGCGGAAAAAACGGTTCCTTGGACTTGGTTCATGTGGCCGGACGGAGCAAACAAAGAGTTTGCTGCAACGATTCAGGAGTATGCAGCCGGAAGAATCGATTACGACACAGTTCTTGAGCGCTTCCAGACTACTTGGGATAACCTAAAATAAGTACTTTTTTCGAAAAGCATGTCTCTTAGCGGGCATGCTTTTCTGCTATAATGATAGAAAAGGTTTTGAGTTCCCCTTAAAAAGAGGTTTTTGTTAGAGAAATTCCCCCCTGTTGACTGGAGTGCAAGGCGTGAGACTCCGGCGGGAGGTAGCGGTAGCTTGAGACCCCGCAGGCGAACGCCGAGGAGGCTCAAGCACCGCCCCGCGGAAAGTGAACACCTGGAACGCAAGGAAACAGGGAGTTAAAAGAATTTACACAATTAAATGTAAGCGCTTCGGAGGTAGTTGGGATGTTCAAGAAAAGTATTCGTAATAAGCTAATCGCACTTCTATTGATCATCACCATCCTGCCATTCGGAACATCCATCATCATCACCTACTACCAGACCAAAGAGGCATTCAAGGACCTGGTCGTCCAAGAAAATAGCAATCTGCTCTATCAGGGAAAAATAAATCTCCAAAACTATTTATCAGAGCTGAACGGACTTACGCTATCCCTCTATAATAATCCTGATTTTATCAACTATATGAGGGCTCCTGATAAGGATGATAACTATATAACAATAGGAATGGTCCGGAACGTCCTTCAGACTATCCTTTATGCAGAGGATAATATCACTAGGGTGCAGATTTCTTTTGCAGATGACAATAGGGGGATCACTGCCTCCAAGCGTTCGACGGTTGTCTTTTCTGATAGAGTTTCGGATGCATATGACGATGCCTATAAGCTTGCACAAATCAGTCCGTTTAACTACCATATCGAAACAGATCAGCTTCAACAGGGTAGCAATACAATATATGTGCATCGGGTGCTGAGGAATGTACCTTCCGACAGGGTACTCGCTTTTCTTACACTTGAAGTAGGAACGGAAAAGATTTTAGAGTTGAGTGAAAATCTCTATAGGAGGGAAACGGAGGAATTTTTCATTCTTTCCCCAACAGGTGATCTTATCTACAGTTCGAATCCCGTGGTAGCGACAGAGCAGGAGGAACAAGAATGGATCCCCGCCATCATGCAATCCGACGCTGAGAAAGGGACGATGGAGTGGGAGAATGGTGAGTTCCAAGGCGTGATGATGTTTGACCGGACAGAGCTTGCAGTCGGTGGTTGGATTTTGGTCAAGCGCGTTCCGTATTCGACCCTCTATGATAATGCTTTTGTTGTGACGAAGATTAATATTTTATTTGGCGTCATCGGTTTATGCCTTGTCATCTTGGCTTCCTTGATTGTTTCTTTTAAAATAACTTCTCCGATCCGGGTGCTTTTGCAAAATATCCAGCAGGTTAAAGAGGGGAACATGAAGGTACAGTTTGAGTCATTGGGGAATGATGAAATCGGTATTTTAGGATATCGTTTTAAGCAGATGATGGAGCGCATTAATATGCTCATTAACAGGGAGTATAAGCTTGAGATTGAAAACAAGACCAATCAATTAAAGGTTTTGCAATCCCAGCTGAATCCACACTTTCTCTATAACGCCCTTCAATCGATCGGAACACTGGCATTGAAAAATAATGTCCCTCAGATTTATACGCTCCTGACTCATTTGTCCAAGATTATGCGTTACGGCATGAACATGGAGGAGGACATGGTCCCTTTGAAAAAGGAGATCAACTACTTGAAAGCTTTTCTTTTGCTGCAAAAGGAGCGATTCGGGGAGCACTTTGAATATGACTTTGACGTGGAAGAGGAAGCGCTGAATGTTGAGGTGCCAAAAATGATCCTTCAGCCAGTCATCGAAAACTATTTTAAACATGGCTTTGATATCCGGGATGGCGTCGGGAAGATCGATATTACCGGAAAAGTAAAGGGTGAGCATCTGCATCTGACCATCCGTGACAACGGTGCAGGGGTGAGTGATGGCAGACTGGCCGAAATTTACAAGGGCTTTCCGGAAGGAAATTCTGGTTCTGATGAAGAAGAAACACATATAGGACTCCGAAATATCTATACTCGTATGCAATTATATTATGATAATTTAGCGGCGCTTCGTTTGGAAAATCATCAGGACGGTGGGTTCATGGTAACACTGAAGCTTCCGCTCGAGGTTGGGGGTGAACAGGATGAAGGCAATCATCATTGATGATGAAAAGCATGTGAGAGATGGTCTGCAGTTGCTGGCCGATTGGAAAGGAAATGGAATCGATACGGTATATGAAGCCGAAGATGGGGACGAGGCAATCAGGCTCATCAAAGAGCATCGCCCCGAAATCATTTTCACCGATATGCAAATGCCAAAGCTGGATGGCATCAGCTTGTTGAAGTGGATTGCCGAATCAGAACTCACGAGCATCACGATTGTGGTCAGTGGCTATGACGATTACACCTTTATGCGGAATGCCATTACGTATAAAAGTTTTGACTATATCCTGAAGCCAATTGACCCTGATTTGTTAAATGAAACGTTGGAGCGGGCGGTGAAGAAGTGGAAGGAGGAGGCACTGGTACGGAGGTCTTCGGGCAGTGTGGAAACGATTCCTGCCACTTCTGGATTTGGGACGCCCTCTAGTATGGAAAAAATAGAAGAATATCTGCGGGCGAATTATCAGCAGGATATCACCCTCCAGGAGATCGCGGACTGCTTCTATTTGAGCAGGGAGCATATTTCGCGTAAATTTAAACAAGAATATCATGAGACCATCACCGATTATGTGACGCGGATCCGGATGGAAAAGGCGAAGGAGCTCCTGGCAAATCCGGGATCTAAAATCTATGAAATTGCCTATCATATTGGCTATCATAATGAAAAATACTTCAGCAAGGTTTTTAAAAAGTTTTATGGGGTCACCCCTAATGAATACAGGACTTCACTAGTAAAGTGACAACCAGACATAGAGAACAGATATGAGGTGCAGATAAATGGAAAAGTTAAAAATGGGAGTTATCGGAGTGGGTGGCATTGCGCAGAACCGCCATATCCCGACGTTTTTAAAAATGAGCGATAAAGTGGAGATTGTCGCGATCAGTGATGTGAATGAAGCGACAGCAAGAATGGTGGGAGAGAAATTCGGTATTCCCAAAGTGTATGCGCATTATGCCGATATGTTTGGGGATGTGGATGCAGTGACCATCTGTACACCGAACAAGTTCCATGCAGAAATTACAATCGCGGCGCTTGGGGCTGGCTTGCATGTATTCTGTGAAAAACCGATGGCGATGCGTCCTGATGAATGTGAAGCGATGATCGCTGCTGCAGAAGCTGCCGGGAAAAAACTGGCGATTGCATACCATTACCGATTTATGAAGGAGTCGGTTGCCGCTAAGCGCCTTGTGTTGGAGGATGAAATCGGTCGCCCGATGGTGGCAAGGGCAAAAGGGATACGTCGTCGCAAGGTTCCTGGATGGGGTGTGTTTACGAATAAGGAGTTGCAGGGCGGTGGAAGCCTGATCGATTATGGCTGCCATTTATTGGACCTGTCCTTATGGCTGCTTGGCAATCCGAAACCGGTGGAAGTGATGGGATCAACTTATAATGAGTTAAGCAAAATACCCGGCCAGGTGAATCAGTGGGGAAGCTTTGATCATGAAACGTTTGAAGTGGACGACCATGTGACCGCATACATCAAGTTTGAGGGTGGAGCGTCGATGCTGTTTGAAACGTCCTGGTCTGCCAATGTGAAGAGTGATGAGGAGAGTGTCAGCATTTCCGGTCTGAGTGGGGGAGTGGACCTATTCCCGTTCCACGTCAACCAGATGAAACATGGGATGCTCTTGAATACAGAAGCTGAGTGGGTACCAGGCGAGGAGGATCCAAGTCTGCCACAAGCATTGAATTTCGTAAACAGCTGCCTAGGGTTGGAGGAACTGGTGGTCAAGCCTGAAGAGGCAATGCAAACCTCAATGATCATCGATGCGATTTACCGTAGCAGTGAAACAGGGAAGAGTGTTAGTTTATAGGGGCTTCGACGTCGAGGGGGAAAATCCTTTAGGGGTCTGACCCCTTTTTTTTCTTTTTTATTAAAAAGGCACCAGCCCCCGGCTGGTGCCCCTTACTATTATCCTACTATTTGCGGAACAGGTCATCGTCCTCTGTGTCAAAGAGTTCAGCTCGTCTTGTTTCCATTCGCTCTTTTTTACGGGAGGAAAATGGCTCCGGGGTATCCTCTTCAAAAACAGAAGTCTCATTCTCGTAGTTGGAAGGTGCTTCAGGATAGATATCGGCCTCTTCATCAACCAATTCGCCTTCTTCATACTCGGTTGTGTAAAGATCCTCTTGGCTCTCTGTCACAAGCGTTCCTTCCTCATCCAAACCAGGCTCCATCCCCACACCAGGTTTGTCGCGCTCCATCTCGTTCAACGTATCCTCAAAGAGTATGGGACCGTTATCCTCATTCGACATTTCTTCTTCCTGCTCTAGTGCAGACTTTGGTCTCACACCCTCATCAGATTGAAATAACGGTTTTTCCCGTTCGGTTGTAGTGGCATCACCCGGAACATCCTCGACATGCAATGGCCCGTCTGCGATGACATTTTTATCGTATACTTCTTCTTCATACGGCTTTTCCATTGGAAATGGTTGGCCATGCTCATAAAGTAGAGCCTTATCTACATCTTCCTCTGTTTTGTTTTCCGCATAACGCTTGCCATTATTTGACTCACGTGAGAGAGTATCCGCTCGCATTTCCTCCCGTTCCATTGTAGGTGATTCATTGGTGACACTTGCCTGGTCATGCAGGGAAATTACCTCCTCCCGAGCGAAATCCTTTTCCACTTTTTCATCCACAACCGGCTCCTCCCTAAGCAATTGCTCGTCAAGAGGAACAGTGCCATCAATATTGGCATCCGGCATAGGTCTGTTGATGGAGCTACCAGGTGCATTCCCGGAAGTATGGCTGGAAGTACCGGCTACATTCTCTGGTCCATCTATCTTGATGTGATGCTCGGAAGTGCTCTTCATAGCCCCCCCTTGCTTATCATCTTCATCTATCATCATTGCCGGCTCCTCGCTCACACTATAGTTATCCACGTGGCTCTCAGCCGTACCAACTTCGCTGGTTGGTACCGGGGTAGCGAGAATCAGCATTTTCCCGACCTTCACATCAAATTCATAGCGGTAGGCTTCTTCTTTATCGATTCCAAGCTCCATCAGGGTAGCAGCGACACTTTTGGATTCAGGCTTCAGCAGGCTGCCGGGAGATACAACGGAACTGGTGGCACTCGTGTTAGCGTAATTGGTTTCCTCTGAGGAAGAAACACCGCTGATCGGTTCTTCTCCCAATTGCTCCAACACGCCACGTCGGTCGCGGATGATCCAAATTTCCTCAGGATGGTAGCCTTCATTTTTTAACCAATTGACCTTATTCATTGCCTCTTCTTCCATTAGGTAAGATCCTACAATTTCCATGCGTTGCTCAGTCATGCTACTTCCTCCTCAAGGGTTGCTTTTATTTTATATGGGCATATTCCGTATTCTGCATCGTTATCCTTCTCGTATATGAACGAAAATAGCTTAATGATTATATACCCGGTACTCGAAAAAACGTAAACCAACCTTGAAAAATAATCTAGAAAGGCAACCTTTTATGTTAAGGAATCGTCTATTTAGGGAAATTAATGACAAATGCTTACTGCGAAAGTTCTGCGAACCATATATTAGATCGTGCCGAACAATAAGCTACCCAAAATAAATCCCCCATCTAGTAATGGATGGGGGATTTATTTTTCTTATATAGCTATCTCAAAAGTTAATCCGAAATGCAATGGCTGAACCCTATGGGAATCCTAACTTTCAGTTTACGGTTAATCAAACGTTTGTTTGAAAAAAGCTATATTAATCAAAAAAGAAATCCTAGAAATCCCCATTTTTCTAGGGGTTTCGACATCTCTTCATAAATGTTACCAACATAGCTTTTTCAAAAGTTAATCCATTATGCAACAGCTGAAACCCATGGGGAATCAAACTTTTTACATTCAATTAATCAAACGTTTGTTCAAAAATTACTATTCTGGATTTGAAATTTTACGAGGTGGAAAAGCGATGGCTGTTAACGAGCGATCCTGTACCTCGACACTGGCGATATGCTGGTCAGGCAAGGTAATATGATTTACTTCGATGACATAGGTATAGGTTCCCGGTAGAGGGACTATATCTGTCCACGTGATTTTTGTTGTATTGATGATGGTTTTCTCGCTTTCGCTTTTACCCACCTGATTGATCATGGCAAAGCTTTCACTTGTCAGGGGAGTCGTCCCCCGCAATAATGAAAACTCGACAATAAAGCTATAGTACGGGTCATTTTCCGTCAGGATGAATGCCTCCAGCATTGCATCCAATTTTACAGGTTCATTTGTTAGAAGAGTAGTTACCTCTAGTTCAATGATCTGTGTCGGGGTATCAGCAGGAATAGTCAGCATTTCATCTGACTGATTAAAATAGTAGCGCGGTTCCGCCTTCTTCGGCTGAATATCGCAATTACATGGTACCCTGCACCCGCAGCTCTTCCTCCATTCAAAATATAATGACATAGTATAAAATGCCTCCTTTAGACATACTATCCACTCCATAACATATGCTTGTCATGATTGTTTGGCGACGGTAGGAGCCTTGAAAAGGAAAAAATAAAAAGCCTGTAAACCCATACATATTGCTGGGGCTTACAGGTATCTTTGGTTATTCATACAATTCCCTATATACAATCGCCTTCAATGCCAGCAATTCCTCATCTGTCATTTTATCTTCAAATGTCTGGATCATCTCCATGGCTTCCTGTTCCGTCATGCCGTTGGAAACCTTCGATTGGATTTGCTGCATCTCTTGGAAGCTTAGCTTATTCATGACCATTCTTGTCGCTTCTTCCCTTGTTTGAATCGGCAATTCTTCCAAATTTGCCTGTGCACCCTCTGCGATATAGTTCTTAAGTGCCGGGGAGTTGTCCACATATTCCCTTGCCACCGCAAGGTCATTATTATTCACCATATCATTTTCCACATATTCCACAGCCTGATCTTCCATATATTTATTAATGAAATAATAGCCTGCAAAACCAAGTCCGCCAACCACAATGGCAGTGATAAATATTCCTTTGATTACTTTCATGTAGAACACCTGCTTTCTCTTTTTACTATATAAAATTGGGAGGGGGAAAAGCAAATTTTAAAAATATGTTTAAGTTTATGGGGAAAAGGCTATAGAATATAAAACAAATATCGACGTGAATTTTATACTATTAGAAATATTTTCAAAATAATCTTGTCTTTTTTCGAGAAAGTAGTAGAATTGTAGTATATTTTGTAATTAATTAGGCGGTGAAATTTTGAGAAATGAATGACTATAAAGTAATTGATAATAAAGATGAAATCATAAAAGTTCTTCAGTATGCCTACCAACAAGGTACAGAACGGGAGAATATCTCCATGATGGAGCTTGTAGATGAGATGAGAGAAAAGCTGCAGATTCTTATAAAATAAATTGATAGATTGATAGATGGCACTTCTGAATTAAATGTTCAGAAGTGTTTTTTTATTATTGTCGCTGGCTAACATACCCAGTCTCTGAATTCCTCCATGAAGAGAAGAAGTATGTTAGAATTAAACTCGTTGTCTTTATTTTAGAAGGACAATCAACTACGAAAATACAAAAAGTGTAAGGTGATAGAATGATTGGAAGAAATGAACCATGCCTATGCGGCAGTGGCAAGAAATATAAGAAATGCTGTGAAAAGAAGCAGGACGGCCTTGAAAAAGTATTGGAGTCGGAATTGATGGGTTTGCAAGTCGATATCATGCGATTTGCATATGAGAAATTTGCAGGAGAGCTTGAAAGTGTAAGCACAAAATACCTACATAAATTTTCAATGGATGAGATGAAGGAAGAAGCTTTTAATGAGCTACTCCATCTCTGGTATATGTTCACGGTAAAACGTGATAACGGCCGCACGATTGTGGAGGAGTTTGTTGAAGTCCATGCAGGGAAGTTCTCTCGTTCCCAAGTAAAAGAGTGGGCTGAAAGCTGGCAGGACGCTTATCCTTCCATCTACAAGGTGGCGAATCTTCGTGGGGATGTTTATACCATGGAAGACTTTTTTACCAAAGAAAAAGTGAAGGTCACTTATATTGGCAGGGAGGACAGCTTAAGCAAAAACGAGCTGGTCATCGGGATGTTTGTCCCTTATCAGCAGGAGAAAGTTGTATTCATGTCGACCTTTGAACGGGGCGTGCTGGAGACGATCCGCTTGGAAGAAAAAATACAAGAAGCACTTAGCGACATTGCTGTAAACGAAGACTATATTCGTGAAAACTTCCCAGACCTTGCAGGGCGCATGGTTGAATTTGAGTTGAGTGAAGAGGATGTTCAGGAGCTTCCTGTCCAGGATGCGGCGCAGGAACGAGTATTGGAGCTGTTTGCTGAGGCGGCGAAAAAACGCGGATATCCGGAAAGGTTCTTGGAATTTGCCAACATGCTGTGGTCCATCTATTGCATGAAGGAAAGTCCGATGATCCGCAATGAACAGAACTACGCTGCAGCCTTGGTTTACTTCTTGGATACCCATTTTATGAAAGAGCAAATGGAAACCCAAAAGGCGCTAGCCGAGGAGTTTGGAGGATCACCCGGAAGTGTATCATCCACCTTCCGCAAACTTGATGAGGTGTTACAGCCTGTTCTGAAGACATTTGAAGAGGATATTGAAGCCGCATTGAAAGGCGCTTCTTAAAAAAGTTCAATGGCATCTAGTCTCTACCGTTTATTTTGGCGGGGAGGCTGGGTGTTTTTTTGTTGGGGGATTTTTGAGGAAACAATCATTTAAAATGGGTTTGTCCTTTTCTCAATTGGTCGATCTCCTTTTGTATAATTTTTCCGTTTGTGCGCATCCTACTAAAAAAATGTAGCGAGAATAGGGAGGCATGATGGTATGCAACGGATTTTATTGTTTGCTTGTGCATTGATGGTGGGGGCGACATTGTTTATTGGACCGGTCGCTGTTGCTGCGGCACCGAAAGAGGAGGAAGTGGATTCCTATTTGAAGGAAATTGGTTGGACGAGAAAGGACTTGGATAACTATTTGAAATTTTATGAGGTAAGTCTAGAGGACTTTAAAGATATCAACCATCTTCGTGATGAGCTTGGCACCCCGATCAACGAAGAAAATCTTTTGATTATGCTAGAAACGTACGATCTGACGAAAGAAGAGTTGGAGGTGCTGTTATCTCGGTTTGGTGAAAAAGTGCAGGATTATACGTTCATTGAGGATTTGGAGCTTGCCGTGGACTTTTACATGACCCACGAGGAGGAAGTGGCACGAGCGGAGGATTTTCTTGTTTCCATGGGATTTGAGGCCGAGGAAGCAAGGTTAATTTTCCATCATATTTTAAGCCTTCCTAAAGACGTGCTGGCAGAAGAGTTGGAAAGGTTGGAGGGGATGCTTGAAGAGGAGCCGAATTCAGTAGATAAGGTGTTTTCCCTTTGGACAGAAATGATGAGTGTATTCCAGGTGGATGCCGATCTGCATGTAGAGGACGGCGAACGGGTGCAAGTGACAGAGGAAACCTTGATGCAACCAGGTTGGCTGGAAGGAAAGGATGTCCACCTAGATTTATATAATGGGGAAGGCAGCCTGCTTGCATCTGCGGTGATGGATGAGCAGATTGTGTCTCCATCGTTTGCGAAGTCCACGGGGACCGAGCTTGTCCACCTAGGACAGGTTGGGGTAAAGATGAGCGATGAGCTTTATCATAATAGAATGCCTGATACGGCTTCCCTGTATGGTTTTGGGATAATGGCTGGGCTATGTATGCTTGTTGCGGCAGGTGTGTTGGTGAGATGGAGTGGAATGGGCATGGCACGCAGAGGTAGCTGATGGGTAGTGGAGCTGGAGGTTATACTGGAATGTTACTGCATGTAATTCGAATATGTGGAATAGTGTTGTTTGTTGTGGGGGCTGCTTTGTTTGTTGGAAGCGGCCTTTTGTATTGGAAGGGGATTTCGGCGGTGGAAGAGAGGTCGGATACTGTTGAGGAGTTTTCGTCGTCGGGTTTGGAGGATTTGCGTTTGGGCGAATCTCGGGTTGCCGAGGAGGGGGAACATGGTGAGTCTGTAGAGGTAGAGGCAAAGGTGGCGGTCGGTGAAGAAATCGGCGAAGTTTATTTTCCTGTTTTGGAAGTTGGAATGCCGGTCTTCCATGGAGTTTCTGAGGATGAGCTGGTAAAGGGAGTTGGCCATGTTCCTGGAAGCCGGTTTCCTGGAGAAGGGGGAAATATTGTACTTTCAGGTCACAGGGACACTGTATTCCGGAGGCTTGGGGAGCTTAAAGTCGGTGATAAGGTTGTGCTGGGGTTTGATGGTGGGGAGTATATTTATAAAGTCGCAAGGGTCAGGGTTGTAGACAAAGAGGATACTTCTGTGGTGGTCCCGAGAGCACGTGAGGTGTTGACGATCACGACTTGCTATCCATTTCGGTTTATTGGAAGTGCGCCTGAGCGGTATGTGGTGGAGGCTGAGTTTTTGAGAAGGATGGAGGGGGAAAGTCGTTGAGTTAGTTAGTGAGACGTTGGGACGTATAGGTAAAGGTGAGTGAGAGAGGCCATGTCTTTGTGCAACATTGGTTTCGAGAATCCCCCGAAATTGAGCGCGAATTTCTAAAAAACATTGCTTCTGAAAGTGTTCGTGCAAGTTTGGATGAGGTTCGGACAAAAGGTTATTCCTTTTCAGCTAATTTCGGACAAAGACTTTGTTCGTTTGGACAATGACAAGGTAGGGTTCGGACATTTGAAAAATTAGTTTGGACAACTTTCCGAAATTTTCGGACAAAAATCCGGAAACTTTGGACAACTTCCCGGAAACTTCGGACATAAACAGAAAAACTTCGGACATTTACCTCAAAGTCCGCCTGAATCCATTAATAAAATCCCTAGAACTAACGGTGATTTTAGCGCATTAACGCATAGAGGGTCAGACCCCTTTTAGCGCATTAACGCACAGCGGGTCAGACCCCTCTTATAGCCTTCTACTTACTCTTCTCCAATACAGGCTTTTCTTTGACTTTTGTCTTAAATGCTTGGACGAGTTCTTCGCCTGCGTAGCCTTCAAGGACGAGGCGTTCGAGCAGTTTTTCGTGGTAGTTGGTGTTTTTGCGGAAGAGCTCGCCTTCAAAGAGAATGCTCATTTTGTCCTCCATCACAGCCACTTGGCGAACGACAGCCTCAAAGGAAGCGGGGTCATTTGTCGGTTTCGAGATGGTAGCTTGAATATGAAGCATTTCTTCATTATCACGGAACTTTTCATATTTTTCCGGCTCGCTCTTTGGAAGCAATGCCTCAATAAGCCAGTTTTCTTTTCCGTACTCTCTATTGATAATCAAACCGTCTTGTAAATCCAGCTGTTCAACGTCTTCACCATGTACGAGGGATAATGCTACTAGTTTGAACGTTTTCATGATTTTCCTCCAACGGGTCATTTTTTTGGCTTGGTCACAGTGTCAAACATACGTTAAAGGCACTGGAGAACACCAATCACATGTACCAATATTTTGTCTTATTATAACATAAGCGCAAAGAAAGATACCTTCTCAAAAAGAAAGCTCAAAAAAAAACCATTTCTTGCAATATCATAATTCGACATGCACATGGCCAAACAAAATCGTATTTTCTCCTAAGGTAAAAACATGTTTTTACACACAAAACATCGATTAAAATCCTAAAACCCTCATTTTACCAGATCTCCAAGAGCAGTTATGATAACGAAGCAGCACGAAATTTGTAGAAAAAGGAGGGAAGAAAGTGATAAATGAAGTAGTGCTCATTGGCAGGATGGTGAAAGACCCGGACCTGCGGTATACAAAGGAGGGAATCCCGGTTGCCAGCTTCCGTTTGGCTGTCAATCGCTCTTTTAAAAATCACGAAGGGGTCATTGAGGCGGATTTTGTTTCCTGCACTGCATGGAGAAATCTTGCGAAGACAACAGCTGATTATTGTAGGAAAGGCGCCTTGGTGGCAGTTACCGGAAGGATTCAGACAAGCCGGTTTGAAGGGAAGGATGGCACCACTGTTTTTGTGACAGATATCGTGGTGGACAATGTGCGATTTCTGGAAAAGAAGCGAGAGGAAAAACAGGAGGTCCCTGCGGCTTCCCATTCAACAGTTCCCCCGCCGCCACCGCCAAACCCTGACAATGAACCGTACACCCAAACCCAAGGACAAACGGATAGTAGAACCAGACCGCGGGAATGGAACCAGGTTCAGGTCCCACAAGATAATCAGAACGCTTCCCATCAAACACAGGAGTCCCAAGTGTCCTCCTATGCACAGGATCATCCGAATTTCATGGGCAGGCAGCCTGAAAAAGTCGAAGTTTAAATTCAACGCCAATTAAGTTCGTCCATATTTATGTATCAAGTGATTTTTAACCTATTACCTATAAAGCAAAGGGCTCCCCTCCCATTTTTGCTTTGGCCTTTCATGAAAAAGGCAACTTGCGGAAACAAGCTGCCTTTCTTTTTTTGCTTATCAGCATGAAGCAGAGGATAAGCCCTCCAGGTTCCTCTAGAGAGAAGAATTGCCTCTATGTATCTCCATTTCATGGTGCCAGCCTTTGAGGGGTTGGCTTTTTTCGGATATATTGGTTAGCTTGATCGGGTCTTGAAGCCCTCATTTATTCACATAGATACCCATCATTTCTTCCATCACTTTTCTATCTGTTATGTTTTGCTTGGTATGTTTATGTAGTATTTCTTTGAACTTTTGATGCTGTTTCAAGTAGTCGACAATTTGCATAAGTTCTTCGTCTGTCTGGTTAATCTGATAGAGTCGGTTGAATTCTTTTACATAATGCTCTTGTTCGTAATGGTTGCCTACCAGATAATCGATGGAGACCTTAAATAGTTTGCTAAGCTCGATGAGGGTTTCTAATGGTGGCACTTCCTTTTCCGTTTCCCACTTACTGATGGTGGCATGTACCCTGTTCAGGCGATCGGCAAGGTCTTGCTGGGACCAGTTTTTCTGATTGCGAAGGTATTTGATGTTTCTGGCTAAAAAGGACGTGTTCATCATATCTCCTGCCTCTTTTCCGCATTTCTTTTAACGTAATAGATAAGAGAAGGAGTGACTGTTCTTATATAGAACAATGGCGCTTAATGTTCCTATATGGAAAATGTCGAATTTTGCAATTTAAAGAGAATGATTGAGTATAGGTAAGAATACCTAGAAAAACATAGCGGAAACGTAAAATTACCTATATTTTCTATAAAAAGTAAATTTATTTATACTTAGGAGGAGTGAATTATGCAAGAGGGAGTGATGAATGTGGCAGATTTCAAGTTGACGACAGTTAGCTTTCATCCTGGTCCGGATGACTGGAACGCTGATGGGCAAAAGTACTTTATTTATATAAAAGAACCATCGGAAGACTATTCTGCATCAAGGGCTTCATTTTTTGACGCATTGGAGATCAGTAAGGAAGAATTATCTTTAAAAGAGAATTTGCGTTGCATTTCCACTTCCAGCAACCAGGCTGTTGAACTGCACTTCCGTTCTTATGCGGATAAAAGGATCATTTCGGTCACCATCAATCTCCCAAGTTACCAGCTTGATATCTCCTCCTATGCCTGGTACCGGCATCGAAAAGCATTTCTCAAGGTCGATTATCCAGAACAAGTGGGCCATGATGTGATTGAAGAGCTATTGCAACGTATTTTTGTAAAACATAAAGGGAAAACAGCCTATCTTACAATGAGGGAATCGAAACCGGGTGTGACCAGTAAGAGAATTTAATCGTGAGTGTATAAGGGATGCCCAGTTGGGACACACCGTAATTAAGTAGAATTTTTTTCTTGAAAGGCTGTTTTCGTAAATATTGGTTGCTTATCCGTACCTAACAAACGACCGTTATATTTCTCATTGTCGTGCTCTTTTTCCGGCTGTAAATAATGAACTACATGCCTGCTTTAGAGTTGATAGGCTGTAAAAAGTCCAAATGCCGACTTTTTACTAGTGAATAGCAACAAACATCGAAAAAAGAGCCTCAATAAAAAGATCTAACACATTAACGGTGGTGGTTCCTATGAAAAATAAGAGAATCCTATACTATTTGTTCCTGGCCTTTGGCTGGACCGTCATATTGTTCTATTTGTCTTCTATGTCCTACGCGGAGCAGGATATCAGGCCGTACTTGCAAATGCTTGTAGCGGAAGAACACATCGCCCAAGTATTTTCCGACGTCGAAATTACGTACAGGGACAGCACGGTGAGTGTGGACAATATGGGAGGCTACCAGTTTGTGGAGTTTCTCTTCCGAAAAGGAGCCCACCTGTTTTTTTATAGTGTCCTTGGTTATCTGCTTGTCCGGTATTTTGCAAGTTCTTTAGGGAGGAAGTATTGGAGGGTATGTTTGTTTAGTCTATCTATACTTCTTACGATTGCGATGCTTGACGAGTATTTGCAGCATCTGCACCCCGAACGAAGCGGACAGTGGGCGGATGTTTGGTTGAATGGTATGGGTGGGGTGAAGGGGATCATTACTGGGTTCCTGTCCACCTATATTAAGAAGAGCCGTAAAGCTGAAACAAAAAAGAGCGAAGATCCATCTATGTAGATGGGAGCTGCGCTCTTTTTCTTTGGTAATGAAGACAATCCTAACGCCAAAATGCGAGTGAGGTAGTCATTATCCCCAACATTACTATGGCTTCTCTTTACGTCGATTACTATCCAAGAAGCATCATCACCGCAATGTCAACAAGTCTCTCAATTCCTCATTATCAAGCTCCGTAATCCAGCCTTCACTAGTGATGATCTGGTTATTTAGCGCTTGCTTGGATTCGATCATGGCATCAATCTTCTCTTCAAGCGTTCCGGTGGCAATAAATTTATGCACATGCACAAACCGGTTCTGCCCGATACGGTAGGCTCTGTCCGTTGCCTGGTTCTCAACAGCAGGGTTCCACCAACGATCGTAATGGATGACATGGTTGGCCGCTGTCAGGTTCAACCCGGTTCCACCAGC
This sequence comes from Sutcliffiella sp. FSL R7-0096, assembly GCF_038595065.1. Classification (NCBI taxonomy): domain Bacteria; kingdom Bacillati; phylum Bacillota; class Bacilli; order Caryophanales; family Bacillaceae; genus Sutcliffiella; species Sutcliffiella sp. FSL R7-0096. Next base: position 4,456,713 of record NZ_CP152003.1, on the reverse strand, counting down.
TTTCAAGGAAAGCACCAACACATTGAATTCCCCGGCCTGGAAATCTTGGATAAGCTGATCTCGATCTTTTTTGACCACACTTCCATTCAGAAATCTCCCTTTTTCCCCTAAACTTGACTCCAAAGCGTCGATGATCATATTCCCCATCGAGATGTATTGGGTGAAAATAAGGCAGCTTTCTCCGCGCAAGCGGATCTGCTCCACTAACTCCACGAGCTTTTCCATCTTACTGGAGCGCATCAACAGATTCTCCGGCGCCTCTTCTTTTAAATAAAGGGCAGGATGATCGCAGACCTGCTTCAGTTGTCCAAGCATTTTCAAAACAAGGCCGCGGCGCTGGATGCCACCGAGTTCTTCCACCTTATCCAATGTCTCTTTTACGAGTTGCTCATAAATGGAAGCTTGTTCAATGGTCAGCGGGCAATATTCCTTTTGTTCCTGTTTGGCAGGAAGGTTAAGGGCTACCTGTTCGTCTTGCTTGGTCCGACGCAACAGGAATGGCTGAATCAGCATCTGAAGCTGCTGAATTTTCTTTTTATCTTGGTCCTTTTCAATCGAGAGAACAAACTGCTTATGGAAAGAGCCAAGGGAACCCAGATAGCCTGGATTGATAAAATCAAAAATGGCCCACAGCTCAGATAGACGGTTTTCCATTGGCGTTCCAGTGAGTGCGATATGATGCTCTCCACTCAGGTTCCGTACTGCTTGTGACTGTTTCGTGTCTGCATTTTTGATGTTCTGCGCTTCATCCAGGCAGATGGTGCGCCAGCCGACACTCGCTAGCTCCTCTTCATCCAGATGAGAGATGGCATAGGAGGTCAGTACGACATCAAACCCTAGTACAGCCTCCCGAAAAATAGACCCTTTCCCGCGATTTGGTCCGTAATGCAACATGACATCCAGGCTAGGAGCGAACTTTTCCAGCTCCTTTTGCCAGTTGCCAAGGACGGAGGTAGGGCAGATGATCAGCACTGGCGGCCCATCCGGTTCCTTTTCCTTGCAGGAGAGGAAGTAGGCGATAAGCTGAATCGTTTTCCCAAGCCCCATGTCATCTGCAAGACATGCACCAAAACCATGCTCCCTTAAAAAGGACAGCCAAGCTGCTCCGTGTTCCTGATAGGGTCTAAGCTCCCCTTTAAATGTCTCCGGGACGTCAAAAGGAGGGATGTCCTTGCCCTGATATAGCTGTTCAATCAGGCACTCAGCTGAGCCGGTCACTTCGTAAGAGATATCCTGGACAGAATAGCTTGAATTGGAATCTGAATCATCCGGAATCTCTCCACCCATGCCAGCCGCATTACTTTTCAACAGATCTTCCATGCGGATCCCGTTCTCTTCCGCATGCTTCATCATCCGTTTAATCTCTTCGATAAATCCTGGATCGAGTACAACCCACTCGCCTTTGATCTGTACAAGTCGGCGGTTCTCCTCGACCATGGCGAGAAATTCCTCCTCGGATAGCTCTGTGTTGCGGGTTGAAAAGCGCCATTCAAAATTAACCAGAGATTGAAGACCCACGAAGGACTGTGAATGGCCACCACCTTTTTTAGAACCATTTACTCGAGCCTTCACCTTAATCCTGGAATCCTTGATAGCCTGCCACCATGGAGGCAGATGGATGAAGCTGCCGATTGCGAGTAGCCTTTCGCTTCCGTCCACAAGGAAACGCCAAGCGTCTTCTTCCGTTAAATAGCTTCTGATCTGGCCATTAGAAAAGAGGGAGGGAGTCAGTTGCTGCCATTTTTTAAATCCACGGTTCACTTCTTTTTTGTATTTTTTATAGGAAGAAGGAAGGGTATCTTCCTCCCATACATATAGTTCTTCTGTTTTTTTATCCTTCAGGAGGGTTTCCAACTTCCAATCCTGCTCGCCTTTTTCCGGCTCCAATAAACGGAGGCCAAGTTTAAAGGGAGTGGAATCCTTTGTCCACCCGATGTCCCGGAGCCAGTCCTCTTCGTCAAGATACTGCACAAGTCTGCCTTCTGCAGCAAGTACACGTGGATCCCCAGAGTAGTTCATCCAATAGGTTTGCAGATTTTCCTCCTCTTTCCGATCCAGCCAATCCTTCATGATGGCATCGACCCACTCCTCCATCTTTTCCTTATAGGAGGGAAGAAGGGGGTTCTGCTTAATAAGCTCCTCTCCTTCTACGGTTAAGGAGAAGGAAAGCCTTCCAGCCTGCCAAGCTGCAAAGTCCGGTTGAAAGGCTCTTTGGTTCATTACATCTGAAACAGCAGGGGCAATCAGGCGATATTGTTCAGATTGATCGCACCACTCAAGCTCTAAAAAGGAGTTCTCCGTATTGTTCGCAAAAAGCTCCAGTGCATCACCGGGATTTAAAAATACCCCAGCCATCCCATCATGGGTGGACTCCTGAAAAAAGGAACCGAAAAAAGAACCTTCATGCCAGGTGAACAGGAGCGGAATGAATCTTGATGGCGGAAGGACAGAAGATCTGAGTTTTACATAAAGAAAAAACTGATTCTGTTCTTCGATGTAGGTTGAATTGGCATATAAAGCCTCATTAATCATAACTGAATCTTCCTTTTTTCAATTCTTCTTGGAAGGAGCGGAGTCGCTTGGTTCCTTCTTTTAACTGCTGCAAGTATTGAAGCCAGACATCCTCTAGTTTTTCTTTTTTATAGAGGCTATGTAAAGCTTTTAAAAGTGAGGTGGCCTCTTTATAGGCGGTCTTGTTTCGTTGTTCTAACGCCTTATGTATCGCCACATGATAAAGCGGAAAAAGGGCATAAGGATCTGCTTTTTTTATCTCTTTAAGCTTGTATGCCTCCAAGCCGCTGAGCTCAAAGCCCATCCAGAGTTGCAGTTCCACCCATTTTCGGAAACTTTTCGTTTCAAAAAGGTACCATTCATATTCGCCGTAGCTGTAAGGCATGAGATTACGTAGAGCTTCCTTGTATAGTCGGTCATGTTTTGTTTCGAGCGCGTAGTCCGTCAACAGTTTCAGCAGGTGCTTGGTCAGCTGCCTTTTCCGGTCGTAGGTTGGCTCTGAATGGATATAGTCCGTCACGATGGGAAGGGAGATGGAGAGCCAGCTGTCCAGTCTGTCCTTCGCTTTGGCACTAACTAGTGCCTGTAACCAATGAAAAATATACGGGGCATACTGGTTGCCGTTTTTTTTGACTAGCTTCAAGGCTTCTTCATCCTTTTTCTGTAAAAAAAGCAAGTGGGTTTTTGCCAGTTCCGCTTGCAGGGAAGCATCCCCTTCCAATTCCTTCAACTCTGATGCCATCCAGTTGCGGCGCTGGAACACGTCATTCCAGGTGAACTGGTAGATATAAAACATTTCCCGTATAAAAGGTTCTTCTTGCTGCAATAGCTTTTCGCGGATCAACTGTCTGCTTTCCTTCAGCAATGAGTCAAGTTGAAAGGCTATCGCACTATGAAAAAGGCCTTTTGCTTCCTCTTCGACAATGTCCACGAATCGGTGCAGGATATCTGCTATGTATTGATATGGTTGAGTATTATCATAACTCTTGATCACTTGCTCCATACAATAGATGGAGGCATGCAACAAAAATAACGGACGGATTTCTGCCTTTTTTGGAGCCTGTAAACGCAGTTTTGGAAAAAATGCGTGAGTAAGCCCGGTCAGGTAGGTCCTTTTTGTCGGGATGGAGCTTTTGAATTCTTCATGCTGATCGTTCACAAATTCCAGCCAGCTAGAAAGGGAATTCTCCTCATAGCTGGTTGCCTTCTTTTTAGCTGTGGCAGCTAGGACAGGAACAGCATTTACGGTTGTTTCAGTTTTCCAGCTATCTATAAGGGAAGCAATGGTATGATGTTCTGACCATATGGCTAGAAAGGTGGCTATCTGGTGGGAGCAAAGGGTAGAGGCACCACATGAGCATCTGCTGAGGTCACCGATTTCGGTATCGAGCAGTACGTGCTTTTGTCCGTTATCCTGCACTTTGCCGAATATGCTTGTGCCTTCCTCGTAGGCGTTGATGACATTACCTTGGCGGAAGAGTTTTAAGCCTTCTTTTAGGTTGTGCCGGTTGGTTTCTTCCGTGAGCGGATATGTATCTATCAGCCATGTTGTGAACTGCTCCATTTTGTGTCACCTTCCATTTGCTTGTAAGTTGATTCTATTACTCCTGTTTCCTTCGTTCCATGCGTTCGCTTACCTGCGGGGCGGTCCGGAAGCCTCCTCACTTCGTTGGAAGCCACTGAAAAACGCCGCTGTTGATTTCCGCAAACGGCTTCGCTTTCCGCGGGGCTACGCCCTGCGGGGTCTCAAGAATGTCGCTACTACCCCGCTGGAGTCTTCGCCTATTGCTCCAATCAACAGCTAGAAACCAAAATGAAGATAAGTTTTAAGGTTTTTCAGTGGCCTCCTTCGTTGTAGGGTTTTCCCTGTCCCTTCCTCCCTCAGGACAAGGAAGGCTACGGAAGCGATTCATCGCACGAAGAAAAAGCGCTAGCATTTTCGAGGAGTCTCTCACCTTGCACTTCAGTCAACAGGGTGAACCCCATTTCACAAAATGGGCCTTATTTTATAAATTTTATACCACAGCCAAAAAACGAAAAGGTCTACTTCGACTCGTAGACCTTTGGCGGTAAAATCTTCTTATTCTATTATAGATACTTTACGGTGGAGTTACAACCTTATGAAAGGTTGCCCAAATCATTCGATGGTGAATGTTTCCTTTGCTGAAGCGTGGTGGTTGGAGTCTGTGAAGAAAAATTCAATGGTGTATTCTCCAACAGCTAGGTCTGCTGTTACGTCGTCATAGGATACTGGGTATTCCAGCTTTTCACCTGGTGCTAAAACGACTTCTTTTATAGCTTGGGTGTACATCATCCCCTCGGACAGCTTTTTAACGACTTTGCCTGATTCATCGATGACCACATAGTCGTATTCCTGTCCGGAAGAAAAGGTGATTTCTGCATCCTTTTCTTGGTTGTTTATGACAGTGAATAGGAAGTCCTGATCTTTTCGCTCAATCTGTCCGTTGAGCTCCCCGTCTTTGTTTTCCTCTACTTTCATCTTCTCTTTCAATTCTTCCTTTGCCTTGTCCGATTCAGGGGTTTCTTCTTCATTTCCATCTGAAACTTCGCTGCCTGTAGAGGAGTTGTTTTCGACAGGTTCTTCCTGGGTGGAATTACCACTCGTTCCACATGCGGCAAGCATGTGGAACATTGTTAGAAAAAGTATTATTTTATACATGTCAACACCTCCGTTCATCAGATTAGTAATAGGGGAATGCACCATTCCTGCACTTGCTAACACTTTATATATACCATACCCCTCTTTGTAACTTTAGACGTTAAATTATATAAAAGGTTACAAGAGGACGGACTGGTCAGATGCCTCTTTTTGTAAATGTTTTACATTCGGGACATACAATGATAGTGCAAATGGTCTAAATCTGTAGAAAGAGGTGGAATTGATGAGAATAGTACTAGATGCTGGTCATGGCTATAGTACACCTGGTAAGCGAACACCTGATGGTATGAGAGAATATGAATTTAATAGGGTGGTTGCCCAGTATGCGAGGCAGGAGTTATTGCGCTATCAAGATGTGGAGGTCCTGTTTACCCATTCGGATGACAGAGATGTACCGTTGCAGGAACGTACAGATAGAGCTAACAGCTGGGGGGCGCGGGCGTTTGTCTCCATCCATGCCAATGCTTTCGGTAACGGGGGCTGGAATACTACTCAAGGGATAGAAACTTATACTCCAGTGGTCAACTCCCCTAACTCCGACCGCCTTGCCAACATGGTACACCGTAGGCTTATTCAAGCAACAGGACGGAGAGATAGAGGAATCAAATCCGCAAATTTCCATGTACTGAGAGAAACGAACATGGCATCGATATTGTGTGAATGCGGCTTTATGACATTCTATCAGGAAGCACAATTGCTCAAAACAGACAGCTACCGCAGAACCTGTGCGATTGCCATTGCAGAGGGATTGGTTGAATATTTCAACCTGAGACTCAAACCGTCACCACCGCCCACTACAAGGATCTATAGAGTCCAGGTCGGGGCCTTCCAAGCTAAGGAAAATGCCGACAACTTGGCAGCAGAATTAAATCGAAAAGGCTTTAACACGTTTGTGTTCAGAGAGCAGAATTTATATAAAGTGCAGGCAGGGGCCTTTTCCCAAAAAGAAAATGCGGATCGCTTGGCGTCAACGCTAAGATCACAAGGATATTCAACATTTATCAGCATATAAATAAAGGCCTCCGAACAGGGGCTTTTTTTAATTTCGACATTTTTTCTCCAAAATAAAGAAAAAAACAGGGAAAATGTACTTATTTATCGAATGAATAGGGGAGACAACTGAAATGGTATTTAGGGGGATATAGAAAGAATGAAATCTATTGATTGGCGGTCAAAAATAAAGAGTTTCAGCAATTTCATCTGCTTTGCACTTTCATTTTTATTCTTACTTTATAACATAAGTATTGTTGGGTTCTTCTATTTACTTATGACTTTTGGGGAAGCGCAGGGCACAATGATATATTCCATGATCAGCGTAGCGGGCATTCTATTGGTTGTCATTCCATTAGTATTTCGATTGACAAAGAGTAAATTTTATCATTTCGCATTGATTGGCTTGCACCTGATTGCCGCATTTTTACCGATCATCATGAAAAACATATCCGGGGTATTTGATAAAGTATTGTAATTTGTCGAACCGCTGGGCTTGTTGTTTTTCCCGGATAATGTAAAATTAAATTATAAAATTGTTGGGAGACTGAATACATTGAAAAAGGGAATGATCATTGCCCTCTTGTTTATCGTTGCAGGCGTTTCATTCATAGGCTACGGCCTATTTGAGAAGCTCAGCATGGATAGAAAGACGGAAGCGGCCTTAAGGGATGCGGTCGGAATGACAAAGGATAAGGTCGATTCAAAAGCGAGCCCCGATAAAAAGGATCGCCCCAAGAAGCCGGATGACTTTGCACCGGAGACAGGTGAGATTATCGGATTGTTGGAAATCCCAAAGCTGGAGGCTGAGCTTCCTATAGTAGAGGGGACGGATCCAGACGAACTTAAAAAAGGGGTAGGACACTATAAGGGAGCATCCTTTCCGGGTGAGGACGGCCAGATTGTCTTTTCGGGACACAGGGATACGGTATTTTTACGTCTAGGAGAGCTGGAGATGGGAGATAGATTTTTTGTTAGGATGCCTTACGGGGATTATATGTATGAAATTTATGATTCGAAAATTGTGGATGAAGACGACCGAACAGTCATCACACTGCAAAAAGAGAAAGAGGATTTACTTTTGACAACATGTTATCCGTTCACATTGACCGGGGCTGCGCCGGAAAGATATATATTGTATGCCAAACCTGTGGATACAAGATGAGGCACCTTTCGAGGTGTTTTTCTTTTGGGTTCCTATCGGCGATGCCCCTAGCTTTGAGGACCTTTCATATGATGGACGCTTTCAGGTATTGAAAGGGAATGCGGTCTAGATGCAAATACATACTCATGGAAAATGCTACTGTTAGTTAAAGGATTAATTATCATGAAGGAAATAACAAAAAAGAGGGCTGTCGATAGTTGTAACGGGTTCCGATATAGGGTGCAAAATGGTAAATCACATTAAGTTTCTAGCGTGGATTCTCATAAGAATTCACGCTTTTATTTTTATTGCTATATCAACATTTTACCTTCTTATATCATCATTTCTCTTGATAAATTCACATCGCTTTTCTTGAGGGTGACAATGCTTGTTGTTCAGTGTGATTATTTGTGCCAAAATAGTTGTGAAATAGTGTGTGAAATGGGGGGAAGCGTAACAATGAATTTTATCTTAGGAGCGTATTACATCATAACTCCTGTTGTAAGACCTGATTACAAAGATAAACATTTAATTCCAGAAACCATATTATCAGCTAGTGATTGTATTTGTGATTTCCACCCTGAAATTAATGCTTTATGGGGGCGCTCGAAAGAAGCAAAACAAAAATACATTCAACGCATAAATATATCTCAAAGCACCTATGAAGAAATAGAAAATTGGGTTGGAGATAATTTTGAAGGAGGAATTTTTGCATATCCACAGGTATTTACAACAAAAGAACTCGCAAAAGAATTCCTTTACAAATTTCTTTGCCATTTATCTGATGCTAAAATTATCGGGATTGGATTACCAGAAAAGTATGTTGATGAGTTTATCAAATATGAAGAGCCTCTTAACATAGCAGAAAACCAATACGGAATTGAAAAATTATTGTTAACCAGGCTCCCTATTGAAGAAAAGGAATCAAAATTTATTGGCTATGAAATCCTTGGATACGAGAACGGGGGATTTCACTCATATTTGTGTAATGGTTTAGAAAAAGACTTTAATGAACATTTTAAATTCACTTTGAACCAAAATGGATTTATACCTTCTCTTGAAGAAGCTGCCCGCTATTGTGGATATAGTAATGAAGAAGATGTAGGTACAGAACCTGTTTTATGGCTTCCTTGGGCGATATATGAATACATAAAATAAAAAGCATAGGAACCTATTGTTTCCAATGCTTTTTTGTATGTGATAGTTACTATGATTTGATAGGATTAATCTTATGCGGATTGATATGATTTTTCCTATGCTTGCACCTCAAAACTAACCCGTTACGATAGTTGGTAGTCCTCTTGTTATTTAGTGATTGCTTGCAACCTCTGAATCGAGTTCTAAATGTTTTTTCAGTTGGTTGGAGATAGCCAGGCGGTCTTCTTCCGGAACAATTAAATAATAAATGCTATTGATTCTTGTACCAGAGCCTGTCAGCTGATGTTGGGATAGCTCGTGACGGGCATCTTTATAGTTGGATTGAATGTCTACCATTTCGTTGAATGTAAGATTTGTACGTACACTGTTCCCCAATATATCTAAGATGTCATCAATCTTTGTTACGGAAGATATAGAAGCTCCTTTGTTGATAACGCCTTGAATGATATCCCGCTGTCTTTGTTGGCGACCAAAATCGCTGTCAACAGAACGCATTCTGGAGAAGCTTAGCGCTTCCTCTCCATTTAAATCAATTTCCCCTAAAGAAAATTGATGTCCATCTTGGCTAAACTCTAATTTGTTGTTTACAGTCACTCCGCCCACAGCATCGACTATATCCTTAAAGCTCTCCATATTTACCTGAACAAAATAATCAATCGGGATATCCAAGAAGTTCTCCACTGTAGCAATGGACATTTCTGGACCTCCAAACGCATAGGCATGGTTTATTTTGTCGTCGAACCCTTTACCAATGATTTCGGTTCTTGTATCACGAGGAATGCTTACCATCTGCATGGATTTGTCATTAGGGTTAACAGTGAGTACAATCATAGAATCTGAGCGGCCTTTGTCTCCAGGTCTTTCGTCTACCCCTAAGATTAAGAAGGCTAACGGGTCTTTCTTACTGAAATCTACTTCAGTTGTTCTTTTTTCCGAATTAGATCTTTCCAATGGTGTATGCATGGAGGTGGCAGCATTTTCTAGTGACTTATAAATACTAAAAGCAAAAACTCCAACACCAATGGTAGCGACACTTAAAAAACTGACTAATATAATGAACCATTTTTTCTTGAACATTCAGCACTCTTCCTTCTGTTAGTTATCGATATTCTTGATTATATGGTCAAATTGAATCTAAAACAATACATTTAAAGGAAAATGCTCCTTTTAATTGTAAGTTTTTGTAGAATTATTCTGTATTTTTGATTAAAAGTATTACTTTAGTTTTACAATCCGGGCTGAAAGTAGATTTTTTTAGGATATCAAACTATAATATTTCCTTAGGTGTCACTTGTGTTTTATAGAGTAATTCTATATATTTTAATTCACTATAAAGTTTAGTTATATCATAAAATAAAAAATCTCCATCACTTAAGGTATTTAACCAAGGAGGATAAATGGATTATGAATAGAAAAATAGCAGTCGTAGGACTAGGTTATGTTGGTTTACCAGTAGCGGTAGAATTTGGTAAAAACCATCCTATCATCGGCTTTGATATTAATGAAAATAGAATTAACACATTGAAACAAGGAACAGATTACACGAATGAGGTATCATCTGAAGATTTGGTGAAAGCAAATATTAATTTTACGATGAATGAATCAGAATTATCTAAAGCAGACTTTATCATTGTGGCGGTCCCAACCCCAATCTATAAGCATAATGTTCCAGACCTCACACCTTTGAAAAAGGCTTCTGAAACCGTAGGGAGAAACTTATCTAAAGGTACGATCGTAGTGTACGAGTCCACTGTTTATCCAGGAGCAACGGAAGAAGTTTGCTTACCGATTTTAGAAGAACAATCAGGATTAAAAGGTGGAGAAGATTTCTTTATTGGTTATTCACCTGAAAGAATCAATCCGGGGGATAAGGAGCGTACATTCAGAACGATCACTAAAATCGTATCGGGGCAAAATGAAGAAATTCTAGAAATAATTGCTTCTGTCTATAATTCCGTTGTAGAGGCAGGAGTGTATAGAGCTAGTACCATTAAGGTAGCAGAGGCAGCCAAAGTAATTGAGAACACACAAAGAGATTTGAATATAGCACTGATGAATGAATTAGCTTTAATCTTTGATCGATTGGATATTGATACAGATGAAGTGCTCCAAGCTGCTGGGACAAAGTGGAATTTTCTTCGCTTCTCACCCGGTTTGGTGGGAGGACATTGTATAGGTGTTGATCCTTATTACCTAACATCTAAAGCGGAAAGTGTTGGCTACCACCCAGAAGTAATTCTGGCAGGACGCAGAATTAATGAAAATATGGGTAAACACATCGCTACTTCCTTAATAAAAGAGATGATAAAAAAAGATATGAAGGTGCAGGGAGCGAAAGTCACCGTTCTTGGCTTAACCTTTAAAGAGAATGTGCCAGATCTAAGAAATTCACGAGTCATCGATGTAATCGATGAATTGAAGGAGTTCGGTGTTGAAGTACAGGTTACGGATACACATGCCGAAAAAGAAGATGCAATTAGAGAATACGGCATTGAGTTAGTGGATTATGAGAACCTACAACCGGCCGATGCAGTAGTATTCGCAGTTCCACATCAAGAGTATGTAAATAAAGGGTGGAGCCAATTTGCCGAACTATTGAAAGGTAGTTCTGGAGTAGTGGTGGATATTAAGAGTAAATTGGCAAAGGAAGAATGTCCGGAAAATGTGACGTTGTGGAGATTATAGAAAGTGAGAGGGGCTTGGAGTGCACAATTGCACCCAAGCTCTTTTTTTGTTTTGAAACGGATTTTCTTTCGAGGACTCCCCCTCCTCCTATAACAAAGTTTACAAAATATTTACACTGTATTAACATTATACTTACATGTAAAAGAAAGAAGGGTCCAGATTAGCAGAAGAAAGGAGGACGAGAATTCATTATGGCACTAGAGATTTTCAGCAGATATGAACTGAAGTACTTAATCCCCTTTGACATGTATTTGAAGCTTGTGGACGAAATGCAACCATACATGAGGTATGACAAATTTGGAGAAGAGGGAAAGTACAACATTATTAGTTTGTATTTTGATTCCCCAGATTATAAGGTCTACTATGAAACACGGAATAAATTAAATTTCCGACAGAAATTAAGATTACGGGTTTATAACGAGGTCACAATGGAGGATCCCGCTTTTTTTGAAGTAAAACAAAAGTATAAAAATGTTGTTAATAAAAGAAGGACGAAAATTACCCTGCAGGATGCATACCGCTATTTAAATCAAAGCGATTTATCCCTTCCACAGGATTTAAACATTTCCAATCCCCAAACAATGAAAGAAGTTCATTCCTTTCGCACTCTTTATCAATTGCAGCCGGAAGTGGTAGTGAGTTATGACCGCCAAGCGTTTCACGGTATTTATGATGAAGATTTAAGGGTTACATTTGATTATAATCTTATGTGCCGGTCTCATGGTTTGCGGATTGAAAATGGGCCGCTTGGAACAAATTTCGTAAATCCTGAACTTGTCATTATGGAAGTGAAGGTTACGCACAGTGTGCCGTTATGGCTTACAAGACTACTCAGTGACTATCGGTGCAAAAAGCAAAGTGTATCCAAATTTTGCACGAGCATCGACCTAATGGCAGAAGAACAAAATAGAAGCTCAACATTAGAGAATACAGCGGTCTATACCGGTTAAGGAGCTATTCCTATGAATAAATGGTTAACACTTTCACTACTATCAATATGTTTTCTTGGTGTGTTCGGGTTGGCTTTCTTTTTGGCGGCATCCCCTGAAAAAGTGACTACTAGTCTGCAAGAAAATGATGGAGCTCATATTCCTGAAAACACACCAGAAGAAAATGACCAAATCGGAAATCTTTATTTGACTATGAACGAGGTTGATCTCGACTACCTATATAGCAGGGATGCTAAAGACGATCAACGTATTCAAGCCATAGCGGTAGACGGGTCTTTAAAGGAACATAATGCAGAACTTAGGTTCAGAGGGAATTCTTCAAGAGGACTTCCGAAGAAATCGTTCAGTATTCGATTTGATTCACCAAAGGAGTTTATTTTTGGTGGGACACATATGAACTTGAATGCCATGTACACAGACCCTTCCATGATGAGGGAGAAACTATCATTTGATATGTTTCATGAGTTGGGGCTGCCTGCCCCCCGGACAAAATACTTCAATGTTTATGTAAATGGTAGTTTTGAAGGATTATACCTTCATATTGAAAGAATTGACGATCACATGCTTGCCCATTTCGGATTGAACCCTAGTGGGACATTGGTTAGGGACGAATTCAGACACAATCTGCAACTGGAAAATGTAGAGTCTTCCTCGATCTTCAGTTTTGATATTCAAACGGTAGAAAATAGAGCAGAGTTTTTGGAGCAAACCACCAATTATCGAAATAAGCCGGACTGGAAAGCTTTTTCAGAGTTGTTGGAATGGGTCTATCATACAGAGGCTGGCCCGGATTTTGTTAATGGAATTGAAGAACGGGTGGATACGCAGGCCTTTATCGACTGGCTAATCGTTCATTTTTTGATTGCTGATGTAGACGCTTTCTCCGATGACTATTGGATGTACTTGGATTCAGAAACAGACGAAGCCAAATGGAAACTGATTCCATGGGATAAAGACCTTTCTTTTGGCTCCCATTACCGTCAAGGGGCAGGGACGGGGAACCATTTCTTTGCCTATGAATCCCCAATCCAATCAAGGTTTGATAACCAATTGCTCCAAAAGTTTTTGGATACACCAGAGCTAAGAGCACAGTTAAATGAACGAATGCAATACTTGATGTCTGAAACCTTTTCGTCCTATTATTTTCAAAATAAAATGGATGAATTTTCTAACATCCTCGAATTAAACGGTGAACATACAGCGGAAAAGAAATTTATTTTGCATGAAAAGAACAGCATAGGCGAAAAAGGGCATGAGGAGTATTATAAAGAAAACATACTAGATTTCATTGAATTGCGTTATCAATATCTAACGCAATATCTTGAAGGACTTGGGACAGTGAAAAATACTGCCACCATAGATGTTACCAACGTCAAGGCTAGTGATGTACTTTACTTACGAGACAAAGAGGGTTGGGTAATCGGAAAAGTGGATGTGGAAAGTAATGAAAATGCCCAAAGCCTAACCGTTACAGTCCAACCGAGCAGCTCATCTACAGACATTGACCGTTGCTGGGTCATTGAAACTAGTGGTGGTAGTTTGAAAGGACAACTGACACTTTACTATCGAAACGATACAGGATGGATTGGAAAAGAAAACTGGTACCATGAGGACGTATCTATTGGTGAACAGTGGGACTTGCAGCTTGTTCAACTGGATGAAGCCGGTACAGTAAATACCATAATAGATTCCTATGTAAATCCATTCTCCAATAAAGTAACTAGTGTAAAGTCTATCGACCTGTCAGAAAAACAGGAATTCATACTGAAAAAACCATAGCAAGGAGGGGAGCCGATTTATGCAGAAAAAGCTAATGTTCATTATATTGTTACTACTCCCTCTACTGATTCTTTGGGGCATTATGTTCCAGCTCGCACCAAAAGGGATATATTTTGCAGATAAAAAAGTGGAAGAGGCAGTGCGTGAGGTCATCCAAGAGGACGGTCTCATCACCCAAGATCAATTAAAAACAATTGAAGAACTGGCTATCCGTGACGCGGGGATCGAGAATCTCGAAGGCATACATTTCCTTACAGAGCTCAAAACATTGGATTTGCGAGACAACCGGATAACTGACATTAAACCTATTGGGGGATTGACCAAACTTGTTGACCTAAATCTCAGGGGCAACCAAATCGCCGATATCTCGACTTTGACGAATTTCGAAGATCTCAGGGTACTCAATCTACGAAATAACCTAATAGAGGATATTTCTCCTCTTTCAAAAACAGCGTACTTAGAGGATGTTAACCTTAGACATAATCGAATTGAGAACATTGAAGCATTACAGGACCACGAATACTTAACCATCCGCCTTTACTTAGAAGGCAATCCTATCACGGACTACAGTCCGATTGACCATTATTATCCTTCTATTGAAGACAAAGACTTTTAATCGGAAGAGAAAGAAAGGTGACAAGCATGAACCAACTAATCGAAGAGTTTTCCAAACTCGCTAATCTAACCACCAAGCTTACGATTGTCCAGGCCTTCATTGCCATATTCCTGACCTTTGTCCTGACTATAATCATTACACAGGTCTATAAAAGAACACATAAAGGGAACAACTACTCTCAATCCTTTGTACATACCATCATCATCATGGGTGTGGTCGTTTCGGTCATCATGATTGTTATAGGTAATAACGTCGCAGTAGCATTCGGCCTTGTCGGAGCCTTTTCCATTATTCGGTTTAGAAGTGCGATGGCAGACCCAAAAGACATCGCCTTCATCTTTTTCGGAATGGCAACAGGAATCGCATGTGGACTGGGATTCTATCTACTTGCCATCCTATTCACAGTATCCCTATCCATCCTGATATACATCCTGTTCCTCTTTAACTACGGACGCAGAGGAGAAGCAACTAAAAGTCTGAAAATCACCGTGCCGGAAAACCTGCACTACGAAAACCTATTCGACGACATCTTTGAGAAATATCTCGAAACCTACAGTTTGCAAAAAGTTGAAACTACTAATCTCGGAACGATGATCCAAATGGAATACCTCATTAATAATAAGACGGATGTAAGTGATAAGGTTATCATTGATGAGATTCGAGAGCGTAATGCTAATTTGAAGGTTAGTATGAATTATGTGAGGTATGAGGGGAGGTAGTTGAAGAGAATTTAACTTCCTTATATTGGCCCGTATATCCATCAAACTATTAAATTAGAAATCTTCTCTTTAGTGAGGTCTACAGAAACTTTTTAAAGAATTTTCCTTTATTACATTTACATTACAATTCCAATCCTTTAGGATATATAGGGGATTAATTTATCAATTGGATTATATATAGTAGATTCTTTATATCAAATTTTAATGTACAACTTTGGAGGTACACAAAGTGAAAAAGATTAAAGTAATGACTGTCTTTGGGACTCGACCTGAAGCAATAAAAATGGCTCCTTTAGTATTAGAGTTACAAAAGAACTCTGAACATATAGAATCAATTGTCACCGTCACAGGTCAACATAGAGAAATGTTGGATCAAGTATTGGAAATATTTGATGTAACTCCCGACTATGATTTAAATATTATGAAAGAAAGACAGACTTTGATTGATGTTACTTCCAATGTACTTCATGGACTAGACAAGGTTTTAAAACAAGTACAACCTGACATTGTACTTGTTCATGGCGATACTACCACTACATTTGTGGCTGGATTAGCAGCTTTTTATAATCAAATTTCAGTTGGGCACGTCGAAGCAGGGCTAAGAACATGGGATAAGTACTCACCTTTTCCCGAAGAAATGAACAGACAATTAACGGGAGTATTGGCTGATTTACACTTTGCTCCTACTCAACAAGCTTCGATTAGCCTAATTAATGAAAACAAAAAAACTGAAAATGTGTATATAACAGGAAATACAGCAATAGACGCTCTAAAAACAACTGTGACGGAAAAGTATCATCATGAGGTGCTAGACATTATTGGAGACGACCGTATGGTTCTATTAACTGCACACAGAAGAGAGAACCTAGGCGAACCAATGCGAAACATGTTTAGAGCTATTAAGAGATTAGTTGAAGAATATAACGATATACAGGTTGTTTACCCAGTCCACTTGAATCCTGTAGTCCGTGAATTAGCAGATGAGGTATTGGGGAACGATTCCAGAATTCATTTAATAGAGCCGTTAGGAGTTCAGGATTTCCATAACTTTGCTTCACGTGCGCACATTATTCTGACCGATTCAGGTGGAGTGCAGGAAGAAGCTCCTTCATTGGGGACTCCTGTTCTAGTACTAAGAGACACTACAGAACGCCCAGAAGGTATTGAAGCAGGAACTTTAAAATTAGCAGGAACGAGCGAGGAAGGGATCTACATGCTAGCATCTGAACTTCTAACAGATGAAACAGTGTATGAAAGTATGTCTAGAGCATCTAATCCGTATGGAGATGGAGAAGCATCCAGGCGTATAGTTGAAGCAATTTTATATCATTTTAATATCAATAAATTAAAGCCAATAGAATTTGAAACTAGCACCTAATAAAATATATCCTCACTAACCTAAAATGGAGTGAGGATTTGTTTTGCTCAACATTTTTTGGTAAAAATTGATAGGTGTTTACATAAGTAAATGATTCGTTTACTATTGAATAAGAAAAATTCGACAATTTATCTAATTAAAGTATTTTAGTTCATAATCATTAATAGTAAATATTAAAAGTGCTTAAATCAATTTTAAGGCAAGTTACATTAAAAAGCGGAAAGCTAAAATTTTTAGGATGTATAGATAATGTAGTTTAGTTAATGAAGGGGAACAACGATGTCAAAAAGAATTTTATTAATTTCACAAAACTTTTATCCTGAAATAGGAAGCGCCGCTAACAGAATTAAAAATGTTTATAAGTTACTTAATAAACAAGGCTACAGTGTAAAGGTAATAACAACTGTTCCAGCCTATCCCCAAAAAAGTATTTATGAAGATGAAAAATTTTGGGATGATTCTGAAGTGAAGAGTAAAGATGTTCATAGAGTAAGTGTGAAAACTAGAAAATATTCTAGAAATATATTTCATAGGTTAATGTATTACTTAGAAATTGCTTTGAAAATGATGTTATATATTTTTCGGGACAAAAATAAGTACGATTTGATATTTGTTACTTCTCCAGCAATTTTTGTAGGATTTGTAGGCTTAATCGCTAAATATCGTTACAGAACTAGGATGTTTTTAGATGTTAGGGATTTATGGCCAGAATCTTTAAAAGGAGTAGGAGTGCTTGATAAATCTATTATAATATCTATCTTTAGCTATTTAGAAAAACTATTATACAATAAATCAGATGAAATTATAGTTAACAGTCTCGGGTTTGTTGAACATATAAGAAAAAAAACAAAAGACAAAAGTAAAAATATTATATTTATACCTAATGGAGCGAACCTCGAAGAATTGTATTCTGATATCCAAAAAGATAATATTAATGTTATTTATGCAGGAAATATAGGACTGGCTCAAGACTTTAATATAATAAAACTATTAGCTGAAAGATTATCAGAGTTGAATATTAGACTAGACATAATTGGTTATGGGATGAAAGTAAATAAACTTGCGAATTTTGTGAAAAACAACAAATTGAAAAATGTTTCTTTTATAAAGCCCATAACTCGTAAAGAATGTCTCTCTATAATATCAAATTATTACATAGGTATTGTAACCTTATGTGATAAAGAGGTATTTAAAACGGTTCTTCCTGGTAAAGTAATAGACTATATGACTTGTGGTGTACCTATTGTAGCATCAGTATCTGGAATATCAAAACAAGTTATCGAGGAACAAAAGACAGGGTTCGTAACTGATTCTCAGAATATAGATGAGATGATAGAAGGTATAATAAGACTTATTAACGAGAAAGAAATGTATAATCAAATGTCGAGAAATGCAACAAGATATATAGAGAAAAATTTTATTTGGGAGAAAAATATTAACAAATTAATTGAATTAATAGAAAAAGAACCTCCTAAAAGAAAATACATTAGGGGATTTACTAATAATAAACAGATGGGCAAGGTATGATAATTATGAATAAAAGAAAGAACGTATGTATGTTTGTGTGGAACCATTTTACAAATGATGCCCGTGTATTAAGGGAATGCACAGCTTTATCTGAAAATAACTATAATGTAGATTTAGTTTGTATAGAAGATCCAACTGATAAAACACTACCATTGTTTGAAGAACGTAGTGAGCATTTTAGAGTTCATAGGGTTAAAAGATATCCTTCTCTACTAATTAAATTACAAAAGTTTGTAGTTTTCTGCAAAAGTAATAAGGTTGCAGGCCTTTTAGCTCTATCAACTTATCTACTATTACTATATTTATTACCACTAATTACTATAGGTTTTTCTATCTTAATGTTGCTTTCTCTTAAAACGAAATTCAAAACATTATTAATTAGAACAAGTATTGTTATTCGTATGATTAAAAAGGGATTTGAAAAGAATTATGACATTTATCATTCCAATGACTTAAACACTTTAACACAAGGATACATATGTGCAAAATTGAGATTGCATAAAAAGTATCTTATTTATGATTCACATGAAGTTCAAACAAGTAGAACAGGCTATAACAGTAGTATTTATGCAAAATTGGAGTCTTTCTATATTAATAAGATTGATTTTATGATTGTTGAGAACCATACGAGAGCAATGTATAACAAAGAATTATATGGGTTTTATCCTAATGTAGTGCATAATTACCCATTCAATAATTTTGAAGTCTCAATAGAGAAATTTAATATACATGAATTACTAAATCTTCCTACCCAAGAAAAAATCTTACTGTATCAAGGTGGAATACAAACAGGAAGAGGTCTAGATAAATTAATTGACGCAGTTCCATACTTTCAAGAAGGTACGCTTGTATTAATAGGTGATGGCAAAATCAAACCGGATTTAATAAAGAAAGTTAAAGAGTTAAATCTTGAAGAGAAAGTAAAATTCCTTCCAAAAGTGCCACTGAACGATCTACCGAAATATACAAAAAATGCGTACATTGGATTTCAAGTATTAAATAATGTTTGTTTTAATCACTATTCTGCTTCCTCAAACAAATTATTTGAATATATGATGAGCGGTGTACCAGTAGTGGCATGTGATTTTCCAGAAATAAAAAAAGTTGTTGAGAATGAAAAAACTGGTATTACAATTGATTCTCATAACCCCAATGAGATTGCAGCTGCTGTAAATAAATTACTTTCTGACGTTAAATTAAGAAAAGAGTTAAGTGAAAATAGCTTGGTAGCCAGTTCTAAATACAACTGGGATAATGAAAAGCTTGAATTCTTAAATATCTACAATAATATATGCACCAAAAACTAAAAAAATGGGATATTATTCATGAAAGTGAAGGGTGAGTCGGTTGAGCATTAAACCATTAGATCGTATAACTGAAGCCTATAATGGAGAGATGGGAAAAGATTTTGGAAACAAAACTAGAAATAGAATTAATTGGATTGTTAACCATGTCCAAGGAGAGAAAGTCATTGATATCGGCTGTTCACAAGGTATTGTTCCAATAATATTAGGCAGAGAAGGCAAACAAGTACTAGGTTTAGATATAGCGCAAGAATCAATTGATTACGCCTTAAATAATTTGAAAAATGAGCACATTTCTGTACAAGAGAAGATTGAATTTAGAGTCGGAAACTTTATGACGGAAAGCACATTAACTTATCAATTTGACACTGTGCTTCTTACTGAGGTGTTGGAACATATCTCAGATCCCAAAAGTTTTTTAAAAAAAATAGAAGAAATACTTAAAGGCTCAGGTGTGCTTATTGTAACTGTCCCGTTTGGAATTAATGATTATTTCGATCACAAAAGAACTTACTATTATTTAGAGTTATATGAGCATTTATCCACCTTTTTTGAAATTGTGAAAGTAGAGTTTCTAGGGAAGTGGACAGGAGTTGTATGTATCAAAAAAGGTGTTCAATCTAAAGAAACTCAAATGAAAGAAAAAAATTTCAAAGAAACATTGCGTACTTTGGAAAAGGCGTTTTACGATGTAGAAAGAGATTTAATTGATAGAATTGAATACTCTCGCAAAAACTTGACAGAAAAAGACAACCAAATAAAAAATATCCATTCCCAATATGCAAATAATATTAAAGAGTATAAAGAGACACTCCTATTAAAAGAGGAAACTATAAAACAGTTAGAAAGAAACTTAATTCAGGAAAAAAATCTTAATAACCAGTTATTGAATAAAATAATCGATGAAAACACTCAAATTAATACAAAAATGGATAGTATTCTTTATCAATCAAAAGATAACAATTCTGCTATAAATAAATTGAGCAGTGATATATTTATGTATTCAAGTAAAGAAAACATTGCAATGAGCAGCCTCTTAGAAAGAAATAAGGAAGACCGAAACCTTATTAATTCTATAAAAACTCAACTTCAAGGAATAATTGATGTAAATGAATTTCGTTCTAAAGAACAAAATGAAATAGTATGTGCTTTTCAAAAACAGATAAATGAAAAATTTGTTCAATTAGAAAAGAATAATGATGGGGGCCAAACCTTAATTAATCATATAGATGAACTAAAAAACCTTATTGTTAGTGAGAGTAAAGAAAAACAAGAATCCTCTACAATACTGAAAAACCAAAATTCTCTACTCTTAAAGGAAAATAAAGAAATGAAAAGTGTAATTGATTCTAAGAAGAGAGAAGTAGAAAATTTAATTAGCCAAATTAATAATCTAAAGAATGACTTTAGTAAAAGCTTAACCTCTGAAGAAGAAGTGTTAGTTAAATATTTAGAACAAAAAGAGCAGCTTGACAGAAATCTCACAATTATATCAGCTCAAGAAAAGAAACTATCTATGTTAGAAAGAAAATATGCTGCTTTGAAAAGTTCTAAATTAGGTAAAATTACCTTGAAGTATTGGAAATTAAGAAGAAGTATAAAAAATTAACCAGGAAAAATATGAGGAGTAAATTAAATGAATAGAGCAGAAATCCTTGCAAGGTTAAAGGAAATCGAAAATTTAAAAAAGAAATTAGAGCAATTAACTACTCCTGGAATTAATGAGAATTTTCTTAAGACTAAAGAAGTGGGGGGAAATGAAGAACTATTTAAAGAAGGTATTAGTGTAATTATTCCTACTTACAAAGGCGAGAAGGTAATAAAAAAATGTTTGGAATCAATGAAAAACCAAACCTTAAGTAGTGAAAAATTTGAAGTTATTATCGTAATAAATGGCGAAAAAGATAATACTGAAAATATTATACAAGAATTTATAAAAGATTATGCAATAGACAATATCAGTATTATTTATTCACCAATAGCAAGTGCATCTTCTTCTAGAAATCTTGGAATTCAAAAAGCAATAAGGGCTTATACTGTTTTTTTAGATGATGATGACTATGTATCTGATAACTTTCTTGAGGAATTATTAGGAATTGCAGATTCTAACAGAATTGTTGTGTCACAAATATATAATGTTGATGCTAATGGAAATATAGACAAAAAAAATCCTATAAACAAAGAAATCATTAAAGCATCTGAAGAAAATGATACCAATAATCTTAATACATTAAATATGGTAGTTACCATAAACGCTTGCAAACTTATCCCTACCACAAAAGTCAAGGAAATCAAGTTCAAGTCAGATTTAAGAAGCGGGGAAGACATAGTATTTTTTGCAGAATTATATTTGAATAACGATTTTGAATTTAAAGTAATTCCAATTCCAAATAAAGCTGTCTACTATAGAGTAATTAGGGAAAATTCTGTATCCAGAAAAGCAATGACATATGATTTTTATATAACACAAAGGTTAGCAGTTATAAAAGAACTCAATAAGTTACTTGAAGTTGCTTCCGATCAAAATAAAGTAGTTTTTATAAAGCAAAAGATTAATGCCCAATCAACATTTATTAATAAATTCCTTAAAGAAAATCCTAATAATAGAATTGAGGTAATTTCTGATATTAAGAAATTAGACTTAACATATATACCTTATCCAATAATTAATAAAGGATTGGCTACAAAGTTAATTATTTCATACTGTTTCCCTCCTTATGTTGATACGAGTGGAAATGTTATGGGGAAAAGGTTAAGAAACATGAACGAGGTTGTAGACGTAATTTTTAATAAAATGGACAAAGTTAGAACTAAAGATTATAACCTTAATTATCTGGTTGATGACTTAATTGATGAAAGAATAGAAGTTCCCTCATATCCTAGCTTTTCTAATTGGAAAGCGATAGAGGAATTTTGTCAAATAGGAATTAGCAATTTAAATGAAGGTAAACAATATAAAGAAATTTATAGTAGGGCGATGTGGCCAGGATCTCATTTTTTGGCATATTTGTATAAAAAGTCTAATCCGAAAGTTAAATGGGTAGCAGAATTTTCGGATCCTATATTACTAGATATACATGGAAAAAATAGAGAGGCAAGTATAGAAAATGAATCGTTCCTAAAAGAAGCAAACAAAAAAATAGGTAAGATGCATAAACTTCCAAGAGTAGAAAACAATAATCTATTCTTTTGGTGTGAATATCTACCTTATTTATTTGCAGATGAACTTATTTTCACTAATATAAATCAGCTTGAATATATGCTAGAAACTTTCCCTATAAAAAAAGTTAGAGGAATTATACAAAATAAAGCAAAAATATCTCCTCAACCTACATTACCTAAAGAATATTATCATATCAAGAAAAGTAACTATCATCTTGATACTGAGAAAGTTAATTTAGCCTATTTTGGAACATTTTATCAAACAAGGAATTTAGATGATTTATTTATTGGACTTGATAATGTTAAAGAAAATATAAAAAAAGATATTAGACTTCATATTTTCACATCCGATCCTAAGACATTAATAAATAGCTTGAGTGATAGTAACATAAAGGATTATATTAAGGTGAATCCATATGAAAGTTATATGGAATTTCTAAATTTGACTACAGCTTTTGATTGTCTCGTAGTTAACGATGCCTATACTAAAAACAAAAAAGATATTAATCCATATCTTCCTTCAAAGATCAGTGACTATTTGGGAAGTGGGATAAAAATATGGGCTATTTATGAAAAAGGGAGTATATTAAGTGGATTAGAACTTCCATATAAATCCGAACTAGGAAATATAAATGAAGCTACTAATGCTTTTGAACAGATAGTAAGAGATTCAAATAAACACGTTATAAGTTAAATACAAATAAATATATTAGCTGGAGGGAAAAATATGAAGTTATGTACAGTTGGATTAGGTTATATTGGTTTGCCAACATCTATTATGTTTGCAAAGCATGGGGTAGATGTAGTAGGGGTGGATATAAGACCAGAGGTGATATCGTCATTAAATTCTGGGAGAATTCATATTGAGGAACCTGGACTTCAAGAAGCATTAAATGAAGTTGTGTTAAATGGAAAGTTTAAAGCTTCTCTTAAACCAGAAGAAGCAGATGCATTTATTATTGCTGTACCTACTCCTAATAATGATGATTTAAATAAATCTTGTGATTTAAGCTATGTACTTAGTGCAGTTTCAGCGGTATTACCACATGTTACTGCAGGAAATGTATTAATTATAGAGTCAACAATCGCTCCAAGAAGTATGGATGATTATGTAAAGCCTCTTGTTGAAGAAGCTGGTTTTGTAGTTGGGGAAGATATATTTTTAGTACACTGTCCAGAAAGAGTTTTACCAGGTCAAATCTTACACGAACTAGTTTATAATAATAGAATTGTAGGCGGAATCACTAATAAATGTACGGAAGCAGGTGCAAAAGTCTACAGAACCTTTGTCAAAGGTGAAGTAATTAAAACCAATGCAAAGACTGCTGAGATGTCAAAGTTAATGGAAAATACATTCCGTGATGTAAATATTGCTTTAGCTAATGAAATGACAAAAGTGTGTAATGAATTGGACATAAACGCGTTAGAAGTTATTGAAATGGCAAATAAACACCCTAGAGTAAATTTGCATACGCCTGGACCTGGTGTAGGTGGACATTGTTTAGCAGTTGATCCATACTTTATAGTTTCGAAAGCTCCAGAAACTGCAAAATTAATAAGTCTGGCAAGAGAGATTAATACATCTATGCCAAAGTATGTTATTCAAAATGTAAATGCATTATTAGAAAAAAATAATGGAAAAGTGATTACCGTATTCGGTTTAACATACAAAGGGAATGTTGATGATATAAGAGAAAGTCCCGCTTTGGAAATATTTGAGTTACTTAAAGGTGAATCGAAATATGAAGTAAGGGCATTTGATCCCCATGTTAATCATAAGATGGTAACAAAAGACATAAGAGAAGCTGTAAATAATTCGGATTTAATTTTAATTTTAGCTGATCACAATGAATTTAAATTTTTAGATTATGATGTATTGAATGGAATGGCTACAAAGCAAATTTTTGATACAAAGAACATTGTAGTTAATCACTCAGAGGAATTTAACTATATTCATTTTGGAAATTTATCTAGTAACCTAAAGACACGGGATGTAGTCTTAGCATGAGTTTTGTGACACAAGTCATACGTGAACAATTTTCCAACTCACATCTAATTGTCAGACTAGCTACTTATGATATTAAAAGTAGCTACCAAATGCATTATTTAGGGGTGGTCTGGCAATTTTTAAATCCAGTTGCACAAGTTCTTGTGTATTGGTTTGTTTTTGGTTTAGGGATTAGAGGTGGTAGTCCAGTTGGAGATGTTCCATTTTTTGTTTGGTTGGTTATAGGCCTTATCCCCTGGTTCTTTATTAGTCCAACTATTACTCAGGCTTCAAACAGTGTATATTCTAAAGTGAATTTAGTTTCAAAAATGAAATTCCCTATAAGTGTATTACCAATGATAACCATTATTAAGAATTCCTTCAACTTTATTGTAATGTTCTTGATTTTGGGGGTGATACTGTATATTTATGGGATTAATCCGGGAAGTTATTTAATACAACTTCCTTATTATTTCTTTGCAATGTATACATTCTTATTTTCTATAACACTATTATTCTCAACTTTATCAACAATTGTAAGAGATTTTCAATTTGCAGTTCAATCCACAATGAGAATTTTGTTTTTCCTTACACCAATATTATGGGACTTTGGAGAAATGCCTACAAATCTTCAAAATTTCTTGAAATTAAATCCTTTTTATTATCTTATAGAAGGATTCAGAAATACTCTATTGGGTGATGAATGGTTTTTTAACGATATGAGTTATACATTTTATTTTTGGTTTATTACTTTGTTAATGCTTACTGTAGGATCCTTTTTGCATATAAAATTTCGAAACAAGTTTGTGGATTACTTGTAAAATGGAGACTAACACCTTATGAATAAATTAAAAGTTAAGTTTGAAAATGTTTCAAAACAATATAGCCTCTATAGTAAACAATCGGATAAACTTTTAGAATTATTTTTAATAAATAGAAAAAAAAATAATAAATCATTTTATGCATTGAATAATATTTCCTTTGAAGTTAATGAAGGAGAGACAATTGGTGTTATTGGAGTAAATGGTTCTGGTAAATCTACTCTTTCCAATCTATTAGCGGAAATAGTTCCCCCTTCTTCAGGGAACGTGTTAATTAATGGACAAACTTCTTTAATCGCAATTTCAGTCGGCTTGAATAATGGCCTTACAGGATTGGAAAATATTGAATTGAAGTGTCTAATGCAAGGGTTAACAAAGGAGCAAATAAAGGAAATAACTCCTGACATTACAAATTTTGCTGACATTGGCCATTTTATTGAACAACCTGTTAAAAATTATTCGAGTGGTATGAAGTCAAGGCTGGGATTTGCTATCTCAGCATATACTGATCCAGATATACTTGTTATTGATGAGGCTTTGTCAGTTGGGGATGATACATTCTACCAGAAATGCTTAGATAAAATAAATGAGTTTAAGAAGAATGGTAAAACAATTTTCTTTATCAGTCACTCATTAGGACAAATCAAAGCAATTTCTGATAAAGTTCTTTGGTTACACTATGGGCAAGTTAAAGAGTATGGTAATACTGATATCATCTTGAAAAACTACAATGAATTTATAAAATGGTATAATACATTAAATGAATCTGACAAAAAGAAATATAAATTAGAACAATTAAAAATACAATCTAAAGAAATAATTGATAACAAAAACTATACAAGAACCAAGACCGAGAGAAATAATAAAAACAAACCTAAAAGTATTGTTTTTATAACGCAAATTTCATTTCTTTTCCTTGGAATTCTCTTAAGTGTTTATTTCATGTTTGCTGAAGAACCTGCAGCAATATTTAAAAATTTATCCTCCTCTCAGGAGAGTAAATTAATCGAAGTAAATAAAGAAGTTGCTGACCAAGAAAATAATATTGATGAAGAGACCGAAAAAGAAGAAAGTATTAAATATACAAACCAATTAGGCTTTATTACAGAAAATAACGCTGCACTTTATTATGAAATGGATTCCCAATATAAAATAGAGTCTTTAGAATTTGGGTCAAAAGTAAAAGTACTGGAGAAAACAAAAGATTATTATAAAATAAGTACAAATAATAAGACTGGTTTTATAAACAATATGGAAATAACCTTAGTAGAAAAAAAAGTAATGGATGAACTTGAATTAGAAGACATATTATATATACTTCCAGAAACTTTTGTTAATTCTTATGAATATTACTTAGCTTTTGTAGGAAGTGAGTATAATGAATCAGAAATATTCAACAGTGGAACTGAATTTATAGATAATGAAGGTAGAAAAATGGTAAGTGTAGACAATATAACATATTTATTTAATGATGAGGATGTAGCAAATGTGCTAATAATAGATTCTATAAATAATAGTAGTTCATCTATTATACCCCTGGAAGAACATTTTCTATTCTCATCAGAAGAAGAGGGTTTATATTACTTTGAAATTAAGGGGTATGATGTAATATTGGACCAAAAAAACAACACTATTAAACTGTCGTCTACTAAACCTCTATAAAGAAGCCTACCAAACCTTAATAAGGGTCAAAAGCATTATGAAAACGCTTTTGACCCTTATTTATATTTATAAGTTGCAATAGAATAAAATATTTATTTCTATTTATATTGAATGTTGTAATGCTTAGATAATATTTTTCTTACCTCAAAAAACTCTATCCAGTCATTTTGGGTATAGGGGATTACGTTAGCTTCTGCTAATCTAGATAGTAATCCACCTAATAGAGGTTTAGGAAAATTCAATAAAAAATTCGTGTTTACTCTCTCGTAAAAGTCTAATTTTAAATTATTTGCTGCTTCCCTAACTTCTTCTGGTATATCGCTTATTGTATCTGAAGCAATTTCAAAATCTGAGTTTTTAATAATATAGAATGAAAGGAAATCAGCTGCGAAATTTTGACCAAATTTAAAGTGTGGTCTAGTCGGACGATCTACAATATTCAATTCGATATCAATCCCTGATTTTTTAGATGCTATTTGAGATAGTACTTGTTTTCTATATCTTTTCTCTTCTCCTGGTGTTGCTAAAGAATCCAGTGATTCCCCAATGAAATTTGGTGCATGATAACCAAGTACTTTTAATGTGCCTACTTCTGTTAGACCGAGAACATAAGGGGCGTTTTCCATTCCAGTCATTTTAAAAGGAGGAAAACTGATATTTTTAGCAGCTACAGGCAAGTCAGAAAAGTTATCTGGACCTGCCTCTAGAATACTTCCAAATGTTTGATAGTCAGTTGCTAAATAGTCACTATAAAGAATAGATGCTATACCCATATACGACCAAGTTTTTTCTTTAATAGGAGTTTCCAATAAATTAGTTTTAACAATGTAAGTATCAAACTTTTCAAAGAAAGAACGCTCTCTAGAAAATCGACCTCCAAAATCCATTGAAACTAGGCTTGTATCAGGAGGCATTAAGCATTTTGCGGCCAAGCTATCAAATCCCCCACTGAAATTCAAAACAATGTTATTCCTATTCTTTCTTTCGAGTTTTTTTTCAGAGCTACGAATAGCAGTTACATCTGCTAAAGTAAATTCCTTTATGGATTGAATAACTTTCTCACTTATAGGAAGGTCTATATGGATAAATTTGTATTTCCTTGCGCATAATGTTGAAATTGCAATTGCAATTAGACCGTTATTAGGTTGGATAGGGTGGGATAACTCAAAATATATTTTATTATGTGAAACCATGGTTCCATCATTTTTGTAATCTTTGTACCAAAACTCAATATATCCAACTGAGATTGAAAAATTAAAAAAGTATACCTTACTTAAAGACAAACTACATCCATCCCGTCACAATATGATAATTTTCACCTGTAAATTTTATGTTAACTAGAATGATCGTACAAGATAAATTTGAGTGTTAGTGTTATACATTTTTTATTAACTTGTAATATTCTAGAACAGGAACAGGTTGTATAATGTTATTTATTTTGAAAAAGTTACTCTAGTTAAGTTAAAAGTAGCAATTACGAATATTTTTCATATATCTTCCTTCTTAATTATTTCATACTTTTTCGCACGAACATCAGCCAATATCTCGCTTACAAGTAGGGTATCCATCTCTTTAACTTCTAAAGACAAAAACCCTTCCAACTCTTCTATCTGCTGCAAAGAAAGTTTAACTGCTAAATCATTTATCGGTGATTTAGAATAAGAGCTTGATGATTCAGAAGTATATTTGTTTTCGATAAGAATAGAAATGATATTTGTGAAAATGTATGTATTTAACGTTGAATAGTTACTCTGGTTTTCTTCGAATATTTTAATTATAGCTTCCTTTGAGATAGAGGCAGTTTCATCAACTTCTTCCTCTTCAACCTCTTCCAATTCCTCTGTTTCTTCCAAAATCTCTTCAGGCTCAGAGCTAGTAGTGGGAGTATTGGGTTGTGGAACTGGTTTAGGTTCTGGTTTAGGTTCTGGTTTAGGTTCTGGTTTAGGTTCAGGTTTAGGTTCAGGTTTAGGTTCTGGTTTAGGTTCTGGTTTAGGTTCAGGTTTAGGCTCAGGCTTGGGTTCAGGCTTAGGCGCAGGCTCTGGTTCAGGAACTGGCTCAGGTTCTGGCTCTGGCTCAGTAGCAGGGGGCGGAATTGGACTAGTATTTAAAGCAAGGAACTGTGAGGTCTGTGAAAAGATTTTACTTTTTGAAACTTCCGCATAAGATATAGAGTCCATCCCTAATAATGTAATGGTAAAAGTAAGAGAGCAAATAATAGGAACGCGTAATTTAAACATATTTTCCTCCTGAAAAATTTAATAAATATGTATGATTTCAACTTATTTTATCATATTTTGAAAAAATTAACTTATAAATCTATAAGTTTATAAGGTTTATGTTTATAATGGTTATAGATTCTTTTTAGGAGTGTAAATAAATGAAGAAGGTATCAATTTTACTGATATGTGCAGTAGCTATTTCTTTAATTTTCATAGGAAAGATACAGTATGATAAGAAAATTACGCAGGCTGGTAAAGTAACAGCTCAAAGTCAAAATGATGATCCGATAAACAGCAATTTGTTTAAGCTAACAAATAATATGAGTAAGGATTTGCAAAACAACGTAAAAACTAAGCTTGAGTCTGAAGAAGTAATTGATATTCTTATTGTTGGTTCTGAAGCAATTATGAATGGGGATGCAAACAACCTGCCTTGGCCACTACAAGTGAAAAATGCGTTGGAAGAAAATTATGGCCAGGATATATTTAATTTAGATGTAATGAATTTTGAAAACATCACTACAAATCACTTAATTGAAACAAAGGGTCATGAGCAAATAGCTGCAGCAAAATCTGATATATTGATCATTGAACCATTACTGTTAAATGACAACGGATTTGTTAAAGTGGAGGATACATTACAAAATCTCGAGACGATAATTGATACAGTAAAGCAGCTTAATCCTGAAACATATATAATAGTTCAGCCGCCTAACCCTATCTTTGAGCCGGTTACATACCTTGATCAAGAAAATGCTTTAAAAGAGTTTACATCACAAAACAATATTGAGTATTTTAATCATTGGCAAGATTGGCCAGACACATCTTCTGACAATATTAAGGAAGCCTTGCAAGGGACCTTTCCAAACGCTAATGGGCAAAACATTTGGGCAGATTATATCATCAAATATTTTGTTTCAAAGTGACTAAAGTGAGAATTATATGTAGAAATTTGTTGTTTTGTAAGATAAAATAAACTCTTTTCCCCGACTTGTTTTGATAACTTTCTTAATGGGGTATCTATATGATAAAGATAAATATAGATAGAGGGGTGTAATATAATGATGCAACTTGAATTAAAAGTGAGAGACGTGTACGCACTTAAAGAGTCTTTAAAGGTAGCACACGAGGTTACTTACAGTGATTTAAGTTTCTTTCAAAATCAGGCTATTAGAAGTTTCACTAAAAATATTTCGTCCGATAATATTAAGATGAAACTTTCCCCAAGTCTACGAAAAGATCTAATTTTGTGCCTTAATATTTTCAAATCAAGTAGAACATGGCATTGGTTAAAAGAAGATTTTAAGAATGCAGTTGATGACTTCATTTATATACTAAATAAATAAAAGTGTTTGTATTCAGTTTTTATGTTGAGTTTACGAGAGATTTTTAAACCATAAATAGCCCCTCGTTTCAGTTAAGAATGAAATGAAGGGCTATTATTTTTTAGGCGTTTGCATAAAGTGGTGCACTTAATTTTCTTGATTAGGTATTTAGATATTAATAATAATAATCCATATTACACATGTAACTAAAAGCAATCCTAAATAACAGTAAGACAAAATCTTACCTTTCTTAGAATGCTCCGTCAAATGCTGTATAAATAGTGTAGGTATTAACAACCAAGGCAACAAAAGAATAATCGAAAGTATATACCCCAATAGAGAATGAGAACCTGTTGCCAGTTTGAATGTGACTGCAGGAATCACGGTCAATAGGGGAGCTAAGCATGTTAAGATTATCAATCGTATTCCATATGCATTCATGATAACTTTAGTGGTGTCCCAATCCCAATTCATTCCCCTAGCTTTTATGCCTTCGAATCTGTTTTTCATATAAGGAACTAATTTGTCTGTAAGTGCTGCCAAACTGCCACCCTCTTTCTCGAATGTATGAAAATATATATGTATTAATCTATGAAGCAACTTGGGCGGATAGAATAAGATGTTGAAGTGGAAATAGTAAATTATGAGACTCTTTCAAAGTATTCTTTTCCCTTTTTGATAGAAATTCAAACAAAAAAGCTTTCTAGTGATGTTACTCTACTAGAAAGCTTTTTGTTAAGCAGATTTTGCTAACTGATTGTTTATTTTGCTGGATTTGGTTGCTTTCGGCACGGTTACCAAATACTGATCAAAAGGTAATAGCTGAATGACTTTTACAAATAAGATGGAGCCTACCAGGATGCCAATGAATACAACGGGGAAGTTTAATGTTGTCCAGATGGATTCTGGCATATTATTCACAAACGCATAGATGATAAACATGTGTACCAAGTAGATACCCATGGATAATTGTCCAACAAACGAAAGTGCGTTTTTAATAATCCTAACTTTAGATATATAGTCATATAAGCCTATGATTGCGGCAAAAAGAACAGGTATATAAATAAAGTTCAAGGGTCTATTGGAAGAGACAGAACCATTTGCTTTGTACTCATAAACCGTGAGTAGAATGATGAAAATAGACGCAACCAATGAAATTAACTTGAATTTTTTTGAATAAAAATAAATGCTCTCCCAGTGATAGGCAGCAAAGCCATCGAAGATAAAAAAGAAAATCCAATTGAGAAATAGAGCTCTTTGTGATAACGCATAATGAATCAATTCGTTATTAGCGCTAGGCGAATAGATCTCAACGAAGAAATAGTTCATTGCTAATGATAATAGTAAGAGAATACTCCATAATTTTTTCGAGCGAATCTTCTGCAATAATGGAAACAGTAGATAAAATTGGAAAACAATCGACATGAAATAAAGATGTACATATGAATTACCTAAAAGGAAATTAACAGTAAAAATTCTTTTCCCTTCAGCTAATGGTGTTGCACCCTCTAGAAATACAAGTAGCATAATATAGAATAGGCTCCAAAATAAAAATGGTGAGCCGACTTTCACAAAACGTGAAGTAATAAATTTATTTAACTGAAATCCTTTTTTTCTTACATGATAGAATAATAAAAAGCCACTGATCACTGCAAAAAGTGGAGTCCCGAATCTACCTATTTGGTTAAAGAAAAAAGTGATATTATTATAGCCGTCTTGCTGGTAGTAATAAGTGGCGGAAACATGGACTAAAACCACTAGGAGACAGGCTACGGCTCTAATAATGTGAATTTCTTCTATATAAGTTGATTTTTGTTTTTTCATATTGTTTCACTCCTTTGCTGGAATGCCAACAACATTGTAACGGAATTATATTAGTATAACAATGGTTAAAAATTGAAATAAAGCAAAATGATACTAATAATTCATTGACTAAACACCAAACGTTTCATAGTATGAAATGTGTAATCATGATAAGAGAGGAGGAAATACAATGAAGAAACTAGCGATTTTAATGTTTTCAATCGTAATGGTATTGTCAGCTTGCGGAACTTCCACTACTAATAATGCCGGTAATAATGAATCGAATGAAGATACTTCAGGTGCTAACAATAACAATAGTGGATCAAGTGAAGAAACTCCCGATGCTACTATCCAAGAATCGGTTGGCGTGTTCAAAGGATGGGCAGATAATCATACCATTGAAGTGGAGACTGACAGTGGATATGTTACCTACTATGTAACACCTGAAAAGCAAGAAGAAGTAGAGGCAATGGAAGAAGGATCTGAAGTGACGATTTCTTTTTTGGAAAATGAAGAAGGAAGATTGGAACTACAAAGCATCCAAGCTAAATAACGTGATTACATAACACCCATTTTAGGGTGTTTTTTTCATGCGGAATTCTACAGAAATCATTCCGTTACCCCCGATTCCTATTACAGTTTTTGATATTTCTTGACATTCTATTACAAAATACCCGTTTACTATATGGTAATATTTTGTTAGATTAGTAATAAAGAGATTAATAGGAAAAGTTTAAGGGGGATACATAAAAATTGAATAAATTTAAGTTTTTGTTAGTTTCGACGCTCGCATTGTTTCTGTTCTTTTCACCTGTTTTAACATCAATCGGTTCAGCTTCAACCATCTCAATAAAGTTGCAGAACTACATAGGTAATAAAACGGAAATCCAAATCAACACTACTGGTCAATACAAACTGGAAAACGGTAATGTTAGACTTTCTGGAGCTGATCGTTTTGAAGTGGCGGCAAATATTGCTTCAAGTGGTTGGAATGTAGCGGATACAG
Organism: Sutcliffiella sp. FSL R7-0096; assembly: GCF_038595065.1. NCBI lineage: Bacteria > Bacillati > Bacillota > Bacilli > Caryophanales > Bacillaceae > Sutcliffiella > Sutcliffiella sp. FSL R7-0096. Next base: position 4,423,287 of record NZ_CP152003.1, on the reverse strand, counting down.
TATTTATCGTTAGTCAGGAAGCTTATGCAGATGCTTTATCAACTGCACCATTTGCGTATGCAAAAAATGCACCCATTTTATTAACACGCCCTCACTCCATGCCTGATACGACTAAAAAGAAGCTTCAACAATTGAAGCCGAGAGAGATCATCGTTATTGGTGGAACAACGAGCGTATCTAATACTGTTTTTAACGAACTAAAGGCTCTTACTACCACTATTTCTCGAGTGAATGGTTCTGATAGATATGAAGTAGCTAAGAATATTTCAACATTATTAGGCAGTTCCAACAGAGCAATAGTCGTTGGTGGAAACGCTTATGCGGATGCATTGTCTGTAGCGCCATATGCTGCTGTGAATAAAATTCCAATTCTTTTAACTAGAGACACTAGTATTCCATCATCAACATCCGAAGCCTTGAATGGGAAAACACAGGTAACAGTAATAGGTGGAACAACAAGTGTTTCTCAAAATGTCTATAATCAACTGCCAGGTACTAAAAGCCGTATAGGTGGGGCAGATCGTTACGAGGTTTCTGCTAATATTATTCAAACGCTTAATTTGGCAGCGTCCGAGGTTTATCTTGCCAACGGAGAGAAATATGCAGATGCATTTACGGGAGCAGTGTTAGCTGCCAAGAATAACCGTCCTCTTTTACTGACAAGAGCATCTAGTATTCCAACTGCTGTTCAAGATATTATTAAGAGTAAGAACACTAGATCATTTACTATTCTGGGTGGTACACTTTCTGTTACAAGAGAAGTGGAAAACCAGCTTCCGAATGAATTATACCTTGATAGCAGCAAGACATATCATGTCAAGAACAACAACGGACGACTTGGATTGTATGAAGGTACACAACTTGTAAAGGACTTTGGAACTTCGAATTTCAGCATGGTTCCTCAAGCATACAATGAAAGTAATGTCATTAAGCTAAATAACCGTCCATATCTGGGTAAGATAGAATACATTCTAGAAAACGGTTTTGTTAGACCTTATAACCGTAATATCCCGTTTGATGATTATTTAAAAGGTGTGGTTCCTGCTGAAATGCCTGCATCTTGGGAAATGGAAGCATTAAAGGCGCAGTCAGTTGCAGCAAGAACATACGCTTATTCCACAATGGGTACTACCATCAATGATACACAAGGATTCCAGGTTTACAGAGGTTATGAGTGGCATGTGAATACAAACAACGCCATCGAAGCTACAAAAGGAGAAATCCTGACGTTCAACGGAAATCCGATTGGTCAAAATGCGGTATTCTCCTCAAGTAATGGAGGGTTTACCGAATCGAACTCCAATCTTTGGCCGTCTACTCAATTACCATACTTAACAGCAAAAGCTGATTCCATGGATACTTCCTACCAAGGTTGGAACCTTACCATGAATAAGACACAGTTAGATTTGTCTGGGCTTGACTTGAAGAATCCGACTGCTTGGTGGAATGGAACACAAGAGGTTCAGGCGAGTTCTATGAACGGTCTGAAAAAGTGGTTGTCAGACAATCATCATAGCAATTCTGAATTTAAAATTGTAGGCATAAACAATATTGAACCGCTGAATGTTAATAGTAGCGGACGTAATAAAGACACAAAAATTGAGGTTGAATATTTTGTGAGAGATCTCAGCAAAGGGTTTGTCAACGAATCGGATGGGACTTTGAAGAAGCATACTTTATCCCAAACGATTACTGCGAATGCGTTTAGAACCATGTTTGGTACTATGAATATCAAAAGTACGATGTATCAAGTTGAAAATGGTGGCAACACCCTAAAAGTAGTCGGTAATGGATTTGGACATGGAGTAGGAATGAGCCAGCATGGCGCCCAATCTCGTGCTAAAGCAGGTCATAATTACAAGCAGATCCTAGATTTCTATTATTATGGTACAAATGTTACAAAACGATAAGCCGGATCACTCCGGCTTATTTTTTATGGTCATAGAATAGTAGGTTACCTGTGAATATTGACTTATTTTTGCAAAAAACGACTTGGATTTGTAATAAACTAATGAAAAATTTGCAGAAATTTGGTATATTTGTCGAGAGATGAAAATTTTAGGGAGGTAATCAAGTGCGTAAGTTTATTATGCTCATCTGTTTGGTTCTTTTTACTACGCTTTTAGAGGTAAATACTGCTGAAGCTAGTGGACCAACAAGAATAGATGGAGCAAATCGTTACGATGTTGCTGTGAATGTTTCAAGGGAAGGCTGGACTACATCCAATACCGTTATCATATCTTCAGGTGATGCCTATGCAGATGCATTGGCAGCTTCTCCATTGGCATATCGTTTAAATGCACCGATACTATTGACACGAGCTGGAAGTTTACCAGATACAACGAAAAAGAGATTACAAGAATTACGGGCAAGCAATGTAATTGTAATCGGTGGTACGACAAGTGTATCTGATAATGTAATATCTGAGATTAGAAGATTGGGAAGTAGCATTAATGTAAGAAGAATTAGTGGGAAAGATCGTTTTGAAGTGGCAGCTAATATCGCAAATGAGTTACCGGCTAAAAACATCGCGATAGTAGCAAATGGAAGAGCGGAAGCTGATTCCCTATCCATCGCTCCATATGCGGCAAGAAACGGTATTCCTATCTTGTTGACAGAAAGCAATAGTATTCCGAGTATCACTTCCACTACCTTAAGAAATCGAAATGTTTCGACCACATATGTTATGGGAGGGGAAACAAGTGTTTCCCGTACTGTGTTCAACAACTTACCATCTACGACCAAAACCAGAATTGGCGGTAATGATCGTTTCCAGGTTGCAACGAATGTTGTGAAGCAGTTAAACCTAAATGCAAAGAAAGCTTACATTGCTAATGGACATGCCTATGCCGATGCTTTGGCAGGTTCTGTCCTTGCGGCTAAGCAAAACTCTGTTATTCTATTGACTCAGCCTACTCAGGTGCCGAGTACAACAATAAATGTAATCAAGGAAAAAGGTATCGGGACTTTTGTGGTGCTAGGTGGGACAACTTCGGTTGGGACAAATGTTGTAAGAACATTATCTGCGCCTATGCTCGGGAAAAGAGTAGCGATTGATGCGGGACACGGTGGAACAGATCCGGGTGCTGTGGGGAATGGCGTACAAGAGAAAACAGTCGTGTTGGATATTGCCAAGCGATTAGAGAGTAAAGTCACCACTGCTGGTTCACTACCTTTAATGACAAGGACTAACGACGTATATATTCCCTTAGCAGATCGTGTGCTAGACGCACAAAATAGGGGGGCAGATATCTTTGTCAGTATCCATGCAAACTCTTTCACCGATCCTTCATCTAATGGAACAGAGACTTGGTATAATGGCAGATATCAATCAAAAGAGAGTAAAGAGCTTGCAGAAGCTATCCAAGGAGAGTTGGTGAAAGAGCTTGGTTTACGTGATCGAGGTGTTAAAGAAGGTTCGTTCGTAGTGATCAGGGATTCGCAGATGCCTAGTGTATTGGTTGAAATTGCATTCATTAGTAACCCTGATGAAGCAAAGCTTTTAGCTAATGCCTCCTTCAGAGAAAAAGCAGCCCAAGCAATCTACAATGGGGTAGAGAAGTATTTCTCTAATTAAAATAATGAGTGTTCATGTAGCCTGTTTCTTTTCAAAGAAGCAGGCTATAATTTTTTCCTTTGAAACTTTAGTGAAAATCTTTACATGAATGAAAAGTAATTGTAATATCTAAACGCCGTCTTAGAGGTAGTATTAAATTACTTTGTGCTATAATCTATAAATGGGTTTTTATTTGTAAATAATAGCAGAAAGTATTTTAAAGAAGGTATATATATATGTCGACAATCACAAAACAGATTTTATCCGGGGCAAAATGGACAGCATTATCCACCATTATCATTACCGTAATTCAAATTGTTCAATTTGCCATCTTGGGGAATCTTTTAACAAAAGAACAATTCGGTGTTGTAGGAATGATAACAACCGTAGTCATTTTCACTCAAATTCTTCTAGATATGGGTTTTAGTGCAGCTATCATTCAGAAAGAAAAGGTATCTCATGAACAATTATCTACGTTATATTGGCTGAATATCATTGTAGGTATCCTTTTATTTATTGGACTATTTTTTGCGAGTCCGTTGATTGCAGGATTCTATAACCAGCCTGAATTAATCCCATTAATAAAAGTACTCGGAATAATGTTCCTGATTGCGCCGATTGGTCAGCAATTTCAATATTTGCTACAGAAAGACCTTAATTTCAATCTATTAAGTAGGATAGAAGTGGCTACGAACGTTGCTTCATTTATAAGTTTACTTGTATTGATTTTCCTTATCCAGGAGTTATATGCCTATGTCATCTCGCAAGTTATTCTTAACTCTTTAAAGGGCATTTTGTATTTTGTTGTGTACTCAAAAACTTGGAAGCCATCCTTCATATTTAATTTATCTTCCATTAAAGAATTGATGTCGTTTGGTGTATTCCAACTGATGTCCCGTCTTGTAAATAGGATTGGAGCAAACATCGACTACATATTAATAGGAAGATTTCTAGGAGCAGAAGCGCTCGGTATCTACTCACTGGCCTATCAAGTCGTCACAATCCCGGTGATGAAGATAAACCCAATCATAACGCGGGTTGCCTTTCCGGTGTTCTCAAGAAGCCAGTCTGATAACAAGTTGCTGATTGAAGGGTTCCTAAATGTAACGAAAATGCTGGCACTTGTCAGTTTGCCTCTATTACTAGGGTTAATGGCCATTTCCGACTTGTTTATTGAAGTGTTCTTTGGAGCAAGATGGTTGGATGCAGCACCTATTTTAGGAATCTTGGCGATAGTGGGTATCTTAAGAGTGCTGATGAACCCTAATGGTTCCGTCATCTTGGCAAAAGGAAAAGCAAATATTGCCTTCTATTGGGACTTCGGTGTCATGCTCCTATATGGTATCACTATGTACTTTGCTACTAAGTATGATATATATATAGTTGCTTGGACATATGTTGTCACAAGTTTTATCAACTTCTTGATTGGAAGATGGTTACTGAAATTATTAATTGATTTGGAAATGAGGGAATACGTTAGAACTTTGTTAAAACCGATTGTTCTAACAGGTATGATGGCCATTTTGGTCTATTTCCTCAAGACGGCTTTATACAATGTCGAAGCTGTTAATATCTATATAAATATTGCCCTCTCGGTTGGAGTCGGTGGGATCATCTATATCTTTGCAATCTATTTTGGGTATCCAGAAGTTAAAGAATGGAAACCTGTGAAGAAAATTCTTAAAAAGGGGGGATTGTGATGAAGGTGCTTTTTATTACATCAGCATATCCTTCAGATCATTTGCCGGGTGCTGGTGTGTTCCATCAAACACAGGCAGAATCTATTCGGGGATTAGGGGTGGATATTGAAGTGGTGGCACCTGTACCTTATTCACCCGGCATTTTAACAAAGGTAAGTAACAAATATCGTAATTATAAAAAGTTCCCGGAAAACTATGAGTGGAATGGGGTCAATGTTCATCGTCCTCGGTTCTTAGCTCTGCCAGGGCAACTGAAATGGGCTCAGCCTCATAAACGCTTTGCAAAAGCTATCAGTCAATATATTGAAAAAAAACACGTTAAATTTGATGTCATCCACGCACATTTTGCGATGCCAAGTGGTGGTGCCGCAGCAATTCTATCAAAGAAATACAATGTACCTTATGTGTTGACGCTACACGGTAGTGATGTAAATGTATATCCCCATTACAGTAAAGGCGCAATGGAAGCATTTAAACTGGCAGTTAGAAATGCTGGCGAGGTAACAGCTGTGAGTGGTGCATTAGCTCAGAGTACAGAGAAACTGACAGGTGTAAAGCCTGAGGTTCTTCCTATCGGGGTGAATATGCAGAGGTTCTCAAGTAATGATTTGAGTCATCAGGAAAAATGCGAGTTAAGACAAAGGCTTGGCTTACCTGATGATAAAAAGCTTCTATTGTATGTTGGCCGCTTGATGAATGAAAAGGGTATTCGAGAGCTTGCTCAGGCAATAGACGAACTTGATGACCGATTCCGATTAGTGCTTGTTGGCGATGGACCGTTAAGGACGACAATGGTTGGGAATGATAAGATCATTCTAACGGGACAACTTCCGAACGAAAAGGTAAAGGAGCACCTTCAAGCAGCCGATATCTTCCTTCTTCCTTCATACAGGGAAGGGATGCCTACTGTCATCATTGAAGCGTTGGCTTTAAGAGTTCCTGTACTTTCTTCCAATGTTGGCGGTATTCCTGAATTGTTTGGAGAATATAAGGACCTTTTGATTGAACCTAAATCCTCAAGTGAGATTGTAAAAGGAGTTTTAGGGTATATAGATGAAGGGGTTTATAATGTAGAAATCATTAAGGATCTCTACGATAGAGTGACTACCAAGTTTGATGTTACGGAAAATTCAAAAGAGCTTATAGAAACTTATCGAAAATTATTAAAATGAAAATTCAATTTCTGAGGTGGAAGCAATGACTATTAAAAAGGTAATTATCCCAGCTGCTGGACTTGGTACGCGTTTTTTGCCTGCCACAAAGGCACAGCCTAAAGAAATGCTACCGATTGTAGATAAACCTACCATCCAGTATATCGTGGAGGAAGCGGTACAATCAGGTATTGAGGATATCATCATTGTCAGTGGAAGAGGTAAGCGGGCAATTGAAGATCATTTCGATAAATCATATGAATTAGAGGAAACGTTAGAGAAAAAAGAAAAGTACGACATCCTGGAAGAGATTAAATCCATTGCAAATTTGGCGAACATCCATTACATAAGGCAAAAAGAGCCCCTTGGACTCGGACATGCCATCTGGTGTGCAAGGAAGTTCATTGGAAACGATGCTTTTGGAGTCATGCTTGGCGACGACATCGTAAAAGGAGAGACTCCTTGTCTGCAGCAATTAATTGATGTTTATGATAAATACGGTTCGTCTGTAGTAGGTATTCAAAGCGTGCCTGATACAGATGTATCAAAATATGGAATTGTTTCCCCAAAAGAAGAGAAGCTAGAAGAGAATGTCATAAATGTAGATGGATTTGTAGAGAAGCCTAAACTGGCTGATGCCCCTTCGAATTATGCTATCATGGGACGTTATGTGTTAACTCCTGAGATATTTGAGATACTCGAAAATACGCCAAAGGGTTCAGGTGGGGAGATACAACTAACAGATGCGATTAACACCCTGAATACCCAGCAACAAGTCTTAGCCTATCAATTTGGTGGAATTCGCTATGATGTCGGAGATAAGTTCGGCTTTATTAAAGCCACTGTTGATTTTGCCCTTGATAGAGATGATCTGAGAGAAGAAGTTATAGACTATCTAAATTCCTTAGCTCAATCCAATTACATCACGAAAGGATAGGTAATATGAAAAGAATAGCAGTAATGGGGACTGGATATGTGGGTTTAGTGTCCGGTACATGTTTTGCGGAAATTGGAAATCATGTAACATGTTGCGATATAGACGAAGCTAAAATAAGCAACTTGCAAAAAGGGATCATTCCTATTTATGAGCCGGGGTTAGAAGACCTCGTAAAGAAAAATGTGGAGAGAAATACCCTTTCCTTTACAACCGATATTCCCAATGCTATCCAGGAAGCGGATATTGTTTATATCGCTGTAGGTACACCGATGGCAGATACCGGCGAAGCTAATTTGTCTTATGTGGATGCTGTTGCAAAGACTATCGGCGAGAACCTGAACGGTTATAAAATAGTTGTAAATAAAAGCACTGTCCCTGTTGGTACAGGGAAACGTGTGACTAAAATAATCAGAGAAGTCTCTGGTGGAAACCAGGAATTTGATGTGGTTTCAAATCCTGAATTTCTCCGTGAAGGGTCGGCAATTCAAGATACTATGAATATGGAACGTGCCGTGATTGGTGCTTCCAGTGAAAAAGCAGCAAAAATCATTGAAGAATTACATGCTCCTTTTAATACCGTGATAATCAAGTCAGACTTGGAAAGCGCTGAAATGATTAAATATGCTTCAAACGCTTTTCTAGCCACAAAAATTTCTTTCATTAATGATATAGCTAACATTTGTGAAGAAATCGGTGCAGACGTGACCAAAGTGGCAGAAGGTATGGGTCTAGACAGTCGAATCGGCAAGAAATTCCTCAACGCTGGTATAGGCTACGGAGGGTCCTGCTTCCCAAAAGATACTAGTGCTTTGCTCCATATAGCAAATTCAGTCGGATATAATTTTAAATTGATCCGGGCAGTTATGGAGACAAATGATAATCAAAAAACCAAAGTGGTTAAAAAGGTCATGGATGTCTTCGGTGACATTGAAGGGAAAACCTTTGCCGTAATGGGCTTGGCCTTCAAACCAAACACCGATGATATGCGAGATGCCCCGTCACTTGAGATCATTCCTGAGCTGCTTGATGCAGGAGCGAAGGTAAAGGCTTTTGATCCGATAGCACTTCATGAAGCGAAAAAGCATTTTGGTGATAGCATAGAGTATTTTGAGAAGGAGTACGAAGCTTTAAAGGATGCAGATGCATGCATTATTGTAACAGACCTACCTGAGGTCAAGGCTCTAGACCTTCATGAGGTGAAAGGGTACTTGAAAAACCCTATCATTATAGATGGCAGGAACATCTTTACTCTGGAAGATGCAAGAAAACATTCTATCATCTACCATTCCATCGGGCGACCTGTGATTCATTAATGTTATGTGTGTATCAGTAAAGAATATTTTGGAATAATAATTTGCAACACTTATTTTTAAGGGCTTTCTAAAGTTCCAAGGAGAGCCCCCTCATTTAATATTGGTTGTGGATTTAGGAGGAGGAAAATGAACCTGGGATTTGCTGGCAACAGGCAAGTGGCAATTGGGGTAGGAGGATTATTACTGGGTGCAATACTAACTGTAGGTTTAATCTTTCTTGATATACCGAAATTCTCTATTCTCTTAGTTTTATTGAATATAGGTCTGCTATTATTGGTAATCATGAAACAATACCTTTTCGATAGTAGGTTCTTGATGGTGTCCATTTACGTTTTATTGGGGCTTACCTTCTTGAACAATGCTTTTTTCGCGATTAACTTAGGATTTTTCAGTCTGTTTCCCTATCGGATATTGCTGTTAATAGTAGGTTTTTTGATTGTTTTTAATTTCATTCGCAGTGATTTTAGAAAAGATTTGTGGGCACAGTGGGAAGGAATAAAGGTAAAGGGAATTCTACTTTTTTTTGTTTTTTGGCTATATTATGCCCTTTTGACACTTTTGTGGGCTAAATCGGTTACAAATGGAATTAAGTACCTTTCCATCTTGGTTATGGGGATCTTTCTGATATTTGTCGTAACCCTATTTATCAATGATTTGAAAAGGCTGTCGAATTTCTATTACATATGGGTTTTCATGTCTGTATTTGTGATGTTAATTGGTTATTGGAATGCCTTTACCAAAAACCATCTTCCTAGCTCCACTTTATATTTGGGGCCGGAATATAAACAGCATTATCCTACTTCCGTCTTTACGAACCAAAACGATTTTGCAACCTTTCTGTCTGTTACTTTATTCTTTTTCCTATCGTTAATACGTAATGGGAAAAATAAATATTGGAAGGCTCTTGGAATTGTGTTATCACTTATGGCAATCCATCTCATTCTTTTAAGTGAATCACGCGCAAGCCAATTGGCTGTGATGGTTGGGATCGGTGTATATGTATTTATTCTATGCAATAAAATGTTGAAGAAATGGATACTACGCTTGGGGGCAATTGGGACAGCAGTATTTGTTGCCGTATTCCACAACAAACTTTGGACTACCTTCTCCGGCTTGTTCCTTAGCCCAACCATCCATGATTTTTCCGAAAGGCTTCCATCCAATGTTGGTAGAGCCAATCTGATTAGAAATGCTTTCAACTTCTCATTGGATTCTTTTGGGATGGGAGTTGGGGCTGGTAATACCGAATACTATATGCAAAACTATTCCATTCATGATACGGATGAAGTAGCCAATGTACATTTTTGGTTTCTAGAGATTTTCACTAATTTCGGTATCTTTGTTGTTCTCGGATACTTAACCTTTTTTGGATATCTACTATTTAAACTTTATAAACACCATGAGCATGGATTAACCACTCAGTATAAACTTGTAACGGAAGCAATCGTTGTTGCCTTGGCTGCCTTCGTCATTTCTAGTATAAGCCCTAGTTCGGTTGCTAACCTGTTCTTCCATTGGGTGCTGTTGGCATTTGGCATAGCCACTTTAAATTTATTAAGAACGAAACGAAGAGATAATATAGTACCTCATCATAACCTTTGAAAAAAAGGAGATTAACATGGACAACTTATTTAAGAAATTGTTGACTCGAATAAAAAAAACGATCCCGTTGCTTATCATATTACCTTTGTTATTAGGAGGATTAGGTTATTTTTTGGAAAAAAGTACAAAGCCTATCATTAGTTACTCTGCTAAGACAAAGATAGAATTGGGGTATTATGATGACCCCAATATGAATAGTCCAGAGAGTGTTAAAAACTTTATCTCCGGATATTCGTTTCTTGAATCGGTATTTCCTCAATATGGGCCTGAAGAGTTAGAGGATGTTAAATCGGGCTTGGTTATAAACACTGTTTCCAATAGTGCCATTGACTTGACTTACCGCTCGGACGATGAAGAGGAAGTCGAAGAAGTATCGAACAAGCTTGTCGGCGCATTTTTAAAGTTTGACGAAGATAAGTATCAAGAGAAAGCATCCATTTTGGAAGATAGTTATCAAACACTGAGTGATGAAACGGTGAGCGAGGATTCAAAGGTAGATAAACAACGCTTTATCTTTGAACTGCAAAATGAGTTATTGACATTGTATCCTTCGCAGTTATCCGAGCCAATCAAAGTAAATGAATACCGTCAAGAAAACTTTTCTGCCAAAAAGCGGGCAGTTTTAGGTGGGCTTGTTGGTCTAACATTTGTGTTTGCATATATTGTGGTTCCAATTCTATTCAGAGAAGACGATATGTAAGGGTGGTGTTTTCTATGTCTTCCCCATTAGTTTCAGTCATCACTCCTTCCTACAATGCGGAGAGGTTTATTGCTGAAACCATTGAATCAGTAAAAAAACAAACTTTCACCGATTGGGAAATGATCATCGTGGATGATTGTTCAAGTGATAATACAAGGGAAATCTTACAGGACTATGCAGCTAATGATCCAAGGATCAAACCAATCTTCCTTAAAGAAAATAGTGGTGCCGCTGTTGCAAGGAATACGGCACTAAATGAAGCGAAAGGTGATTATGTAGCCTTTTTGGACAGCGATGATTTTTGGTTACCAGAAAAGCTAGAAAAACAATTAGCGTTCATGCAACAACATAATCATGCTTTTTCTTACACAGCCTATAACTTAATGGATGAGAGCGGTAATCTTTTAGATAAAGTCATTAGAATCCCTTCTGAAATTGATTATAAAGGCTTGCTGAAAAATACGATTATTGGTTGTTTAACAGTTATGATAGATCGCAGGCAGGTTGGACAGCTACAAATGCCATTAATAAGAACCCGGCAAGATTATGCCTTATGGCTGCAAGTTCTTCGTGATGGATATATAGCGTACGGGATCCAAGAGCCATTATCCAATTACCGCCTTGTGGAAGGATCCATATCGAGTAACAAGTTGAAAGCAGCAAAGAGAAACTGGTATGTTTACAGGCATATTGAAAAGCTTAGTATTCCATATGCAAGCTGGTGCCTAATTAATTATGCCTATTATGCAGTCAAGAAGAGAATTCAAGCATAATATCCTTTATGAAAAAAAAGCAGGAAAGAATATCAATATTCTCCTGCTTTTTTTATTTGTAGAAGGCTCTTTGCGTAAACTTTTTGCTTTTTCGTACTTAAAAACCAACCGTAATATACCTTATTTTCGTGCTCTTTTCCCTGTATTACTAAATTTACTGTTGTATTATTAAAGTATCAAAGCAGTAAAAAGTCCAACTGCCGACTTTTTACTAGCGGATAGCAACAAGCTTAGGAAAAGAGCCTTGTAGAAAGTATTACCAATTCAATACTCAGTAGAACTCGAAACTTTTCAAGAGTTTTTACGTCTCTATAAGGGGGTATAACAAGGGGGAACCTTTATATTATGTCAGGTTTACAAACGTAACATAAAATTAATTCTTTAGACAGTTTATTAAAACCAGATTATTTGTTAAAATGGTACAGGGTTTAACAAATTTAATTGCAAATTTTGGCGAAAAAAAAATAACATTCATTTTTCTTATAGGGTTAAAAATAAACTAAGACAGAAAATAAAATTACAGGTGGTTCTAACAATGGACATTAAATTAATCTTATCATTCTTGGCTGCTTTTGGTACCGTCCTTTTGGTTACCCCTTTAGTGATAAAGTTTGCTCATAAAATTGGTGCAACAGATAAACCAAATCATCGAAAAGTGCATCAAAAGGTGATGCCGCGACTTGGTGGCTTAGCAATCTTCATTGGTGTAGTAGTTGGTTACATTGCCTCAGGTCTTTATGATGAACGAATATATGGGATTACAGCAGGAGCTATCCTCATTGTAATGATCGGTATTTTAGATGATATGTACGAATTAAAGGCTAGAACCAAATTGATTGGTCAACTTCTAGTCGCTGGTGTGGTCGTATATACTGGTTTGAAAATTGAATTTATCACTATTCCTTTTGTCATTGAGCGATTCGACCTTGGCTGGCTAGCTATTCCTGTCACCATTTTATGGATTGTTGGTATTACCAACGCCATTAATCTAATTGATGGCCTTGATGGTCTGGCTGCAGGTATTTCTTCTATTGCGATTGCTACATTGGCCGTAATGGCCGGTATGGCCGGAAAAGAAATGATCCTGACATTATGCCTGATCGTTTTGGGAAGTACTGTTGGTTTCTTATTTTATAACTTCCATCCCGCAAAGATATTTATGGGTGATACGGGTGCGTTGTTCTTAGGGTATTGTATATCGGTATTCTCCTTATTGGGCTTATATAAAAGTGTTACGTTATTCAGCTTTGTTATACCAATTATCATCCTAGGTGTACCGATTTTTGATACTGCTTTTGCCATTATTCGACGATTCTTAAACAAACAGCCTATCTCTGCACCTGATAAGAGTCACCTGCACCATCGATTATTGGCGATTGGTATCTCCCATAGAAATACGGTTCTACTCATTTATGTTTTTGGTATTTTCTTTAGTGTATGTGCCGTTATGCTGACGTCTGCAACATTCCTCGGTACTATCCTTATTATGATTGCATTAGTTATAACAATACAGTTTATTGCAGAATTGGTCGGTATCATCAATGTAAGGCATAAACCGTTTCTAAGCTTTTATAAGAAAGTTACAGGGAAAAATTAATGATTAAAAGGGTGTAGAAGGTTAAGTTCAATCTTTCTACATTCTTTTTTTATGCAATTAGAAATTACTCTTACTTTCGGAGCTGGAGATTATTACTATATCCTGTTGAAGTGTATATTATACGTAATTTCACCAAAAAAGACGGCCCGAAAGTAGGTCATACCTGCTTTACGAACCGTCAGTTTTATTCCTCTATAGTTGTCTCTTCAATTTCTAAGTGCTTTTTCAATGCGCTTCTGACCTCAATAATACTCTCTTCATATGGAATGAAATAGTAGATACCACTACTATTGTCATCGGCGCCCTCAAGTATAAGATTCTCCATTTTAGAGGAGTTAAAGCCTGAATATAGCTTGCTTAAACCGATACCTTCAGATACTCGAATGTTCGTTTGGACATTTGTCCCCATTTCCTTAGCGATATTATCAACTTTGAGCAGATTACTTGGAGAGAGTATCTCACTCATTGCTGCTTGAATAATCTGCTTTTGTCTGTCATTTCTACCAAAGTCCCCACGAGGGTCCTGTTTCCTCATTCTCGCATATGCAAGAGCTTCTTCGCCATTAAGCTTCATGGGCCCCTCTTTAAAATAAATTCTGGAGCTGTCTACATCAGATTTTTCAGTAAAATCAAATGGAACTTCTACCTCTACTCCGCCTACAATGTCAATGACATTCTTGAAGCCTTCAAAATTCACAGTTGTATAATAATCAATCGGAACTTCCAACAGTTCTTCCACTTTCTCAATAGTCATTTCTTTGCCACCATAGGCATTGGCATGATTTATTTTGGAATAATAGCCGAGATGTTCATAATAAACCTGCGTATCACGAGGGATGCTTAACAGTTTCATCGTTTTGTCTTTAGGATTAAGGGTAGCGACCATCAGTGTATCCGTTCGTCCATTTTCTCCACCGGTGGAATAATCCTCAATCCCCATAATCAGGACGGAAAAAGGATCTTTGTTCATTTCTACTTCTTTGTCCCGGTACTTGGACTTGTCTCTGTCCAATTCCGTATATGCTTCATTTGCAGCTCGGTATGTTTCATAAAAAAGATAACCGCCATAAGCAACAACTGCCAAAAAAAGTGTCAGAAAGACGAAAAGGACTCGCTTTAACCTTCTACCCTTCCTTTTCTTCTTTTCATATCTAGAATTAACCAATGTTTTGTCTCCCCTATCAAAAATTTACACGTCCTGTTCAAGATATAGCAATTCTCCAGGAGTGGTTTCTGCTTTTCCATTTGTAAGTTCCGTCATCCAGTCTTGATACGTCTCTATTTTATTTTCCTCTACATACACGTCAAATGTCACATCTTCTAGATAGTGGATGTCTTTTAGTAAGAATAATGAGGACGAACGCAATTCATTCTCCAGTTTTCCTAGAAGTGTGTACTCAACGTTTGTATGCATAATTTGCACTAATTTTCGTTCTACCATTCCTGTGGCGCTTATCCCTTCAGAGGTGGCTTTCCCATACGCACGGATTAATCCTCCTGCGCCAAGTTTAATACCGCCAAAGTAGCGGGTAATGACAACTACAGTGTCTTTTAGGTCCTTTTTCTTTAAAACTTCAAGGATGGGGACGCCGGCTGTGCCGCTCGGTTCTCCGTCATCGTTGGCTTTTTGAACCTGGTTTTGTTCACCGATCATGTAGGCGGAGCAGTTGTGTGTTGCACCCCAGTGCTTCTTTTTTATCTCTTGTATGAAGTTTTGGGCTTCTTCCTCGGTTGTGGCACGGGCGATATGTGCAATGAATCTGGACTTTTGAATCGTTATTTCATGCTCTCCATGCCCTTTTACGGTATAGTAGTGAGACAGCACTCTGACAACTCCCCTTTGATGACTGGCACTTTTGTATGGTGTTTTTTTTATACCCATACCCTTTCTATTATAAGTGCAAAAGGGAAGGACATCAAATGAATTCTAGTCCATAACTCCTTTTGTGCGTCAAAAATCGACAAACTTTAACCCGATTGTAATAATAATGTTATACAAGTAAAACTTTGGTCCGATATAATAAAGTGTGGACAATTTTCGACAGGTACCCCCACAAACGTTTGGTAAAATTGGAATGATATAGCATATAGTGTCTTTCATGCGTTTGGGTATAATGTACTATATCGGATAATGAAGTATTCCCGATATTCTTTTAAGAATACCGGGCCTTTTGGAGGATGTCCTATGTCGCGGAAAGTTATAAACTCTAAACAATTAGACATGATTATTGAACAAATGGTTAAAACGGTGGAAGTGAGCAAGGATGAAATTTTCGAGATAGGGGAAAGTTCCCGCAAGGAATTTGAGAACCTTGGCAAAGAGTTGAATGCGGTAAAGCTTGAAGTGACACAGCTTATTCAAAAACAAGATAAGCTTGAAATTCAGGTCCGCATGGCACGAAACCGACTATCAGAAGTAAGCAGGCAATTTAAAAACTATACAGAAGAACAAATCAGAGATGCGTATGATCACGCACACGAACTTCAACTAGAACTACATACCATCTCCCAAAAAGAAGTGCAACTGCGAAATCGCAGAAATGAAATTGAGCGCAGGCTTTTGAATCTCGAAGAAACGATTATTAAGGCGGATCGACTTGTCAGCCAAGTCTCCGTGGTACTCAATTATGTTACCGGGGACTTGCAACAGGTTGGCCAAATGATAGCGGACGCATCTGAGAAACGTGAGTTTGGCTTTAAAATCATGGAAGCACAGGAAGAGGAACGCAGGCGCCTCTCAAGGGAGATACACGATGGTCCGGCACAGATGCTGGCGAATGTGATGGTGCGCTCCGACTTGATTGATCGCACTTTCCGGGAGCGGGGCCCTGGAGAGGCTTTATCAGAGATCCGCTCCTTGAAAGTGATGGTGCGCTCCGCTCTATATGAAGTACGGAGAATCATTTATGATCTTCGTCCGATGGCACTCGACGATCTTGGGTTGGTGCCTACTTTAAAAAAATATATTTCGACTATCGAGGATTATCATAATGGGTATCCGAGAATTGAATTCATGAACCTAGGAGTGGAGCACCGCATTTCCGCAAACCTGGAAGTGGCAGTGTTCCGGCTTGTGCAGGAATCGCTCACCAATGCGATCAAGCACGCAGAAGCAAGCTCCATTTATGTGAAATTGGAAGTGAAACCTACCCATATTATTGTCATTGTCAAAGATGACGGTGTAGGATTTGATACGACAGAAAAAAAAGAAAAGTCGTTTGGATTAATCGGAATGAGGGAGCGGGTAGAGCTTATCAGCGGTGACTTGGACATCCAGTCCTCAACCGGTAAGGGTACCACCGTCTTTATCAAAATTCCGTTAAGCTAAAGATGTATTTGGGAGGATGAGAGGAATGGATACGACAAAAATCGTTATTATTGATGATCATCAGCTTTTCCGTGAAGGAGTTAAACGCATTCTGGATTTTGAAACAAACTTTCACGTGGTAGCGGAAGGGGACGACGGAGCGGAAGCGCTTGACCTCATGGAAAAGCATGAGCCCGACGTGTTCATCATGGACATCAACATGCCGAAAGTGAACGGTGTGGAGGCTACAAGACAGCTTGTCGAAGCCAACCCGGAAGCGAAGGTCATCGTACTATCCATTCATGATGACGAAAACTATGTAACACATGCCTTGCAAACAGGTGCACGAGGATACTTGCTGAAGGAAATGGATGCAGATGCTTTGGTGGATGCAGTCAAGGTCGTTGCGGATGGCGGATCTTATCTGCACCCGAAAGTGACACACAATTTGGTTAGGGAGTATCGACGCTTAACCGAAAACGGAGTCGGAACCGGAAGCAGACGTGGCGGAAACGGTGGCGGTTCAACGGCTACAACTTACCAACAAATCGAAATTCGCCGTCCACTTCACTTGCTGACACGCCGTGAGTGCGAAGTGCTTCAGTTGCTTGCTGACGGTAAGAGCAACAAGGCGATTGGTGAGTCTCTCTTCATCAGTGAGAAGACGGTTAAGAACCATGTAAGTAACATCCTTCAAAAAATGAATGTAAATGACCGTACACAGGCTGTGGTTGTGGCAATCAAGAATGGCTGGGTAGAGGTTAGGTAACCTTGGGGATTTCAAGTCTCCAAGGTTTTTTTTGTGGGTGTTAGTGGCGGAGGACAGAGAGGTGGCGGAATTTGTCTGGTGGTGTAGGATGGTTGATAAATAGTCCGGCTTGGTTGATATATCACCTACGCCAATAAAAATCAAACAAATGGTGAAAGTTATCCACATTTCATGTACAATCTAAATAGATAACAGAAATACTTAGTATAAGGAAGGTCTACTATTTATGAAAACGGCGATTGTTACAGACAGTACTGCCTACATCCCAGCAGAAATACGCGCAAAGCATGATATACATATGATCCCGCTGAATGTTATTTTCGGGAACGAATCGTACCAAGAGGAAGTCGATATTAAAGTCGACCAATTCTACGAAGAAGTAAAAAATAGTCGCGACCTACCATCCACCTCACAGCCGGCAATCGGCGAGTTCGTAGCCCTATATGAGAAACTTGCAAAGGAATACGATGCAGTAGTCAGCATCCACCTTTCCAGCGGCATCAGTGGAACTTACCAGGGAGCAGCTGCTGCAGGGGATATGGTCGAAGGCATCCAGGTTTACGCTTATGATTCGGAGATTAGTTGTATGGTTCAAGGATTATACGTCTTGGAAGCGGCAGAGATGGCCGCAGAAGGAAAGGATCCCGAACAGATTATCGAACGCATGGACGTAATGAAAGAATCCATCCGTGCCTACTTTATGGTGGATGACCTTTCTCACCTTCAGCGCGGCGGACGCCTAAGCAGCGCGCAGGCGATAGTCGGAAGCCTGTTACAGGTAAAACCGCTCTTGCACTTTGTTGACACGAAAATTGTGCCATTTGAAAAGATTCGCACACGAAAAAAAGCAGTCAAGCGCATCCATGACCTACTAGATGAAGTAGCTTCAGAGCAAGTGCCAATGCGTGCGGTAGTGATTCATGCCAATCGTGAGACGGAAGCACAAGAGATGAAAAAAGAACTGGAACAGAAGTACCCACATGTGGAGTTTTTCCTAAGCTACTTCGGCCCGGTAATTGGCACGCATTTAGGTGAAGGTGCATTGGGACTTGGCTGGTACAAGCGATAATACTTAAATTACTATACAACCATAACGACAAAAACAGACATCATGAGCAGGCTTGCTTGGGGTGTCTGTTTTTTTATATGAGGAGGAAAGTGATGCTATTTTGTACAAAAGAAAATAAAATATTGATTCAGACCGCCGGAGAAAGTGAGCTCGCAAAAAGGATCTCTGATTTTCCAGACATACCCCAACAGCTGCTCGACACCACTTTCCCCATCAACCAACAGCTTCAGCACTATCTCCATGGCAAAAGACTTCTCCTTGATGAAATTCCTTTTCCTTTAGAAACCATTCAATCTCATTACCAGCATGGATATTTGAAATATGATCACGGTGTGACTGCCACCAAGCTTGGCTACGCTTGTCAAAGATGTGGAAATGAAAAAGCTAGTCTCATTGCGGCTTTTCATTGTGCCCGATGCAGGCGAGAATGCAATTATTGCCGGCACTGCATCATGATGGGAAGGGTGAGTGAATGCACGCCTCTCATTAGCTGGAGTGGACCGAAGCCTGCGCGTGGAACCAATAGTTGTAAATTGGAATGGAAAGGTACCCTTTCAAAGGGGCAACAACAAGCGTCCGACGAGGTTGTGGGAGCTATCCAAACCAACTCATCATTACTAGTTTGGGCAGTCTGAACAGCCGGTAATGAATACATAAAAAATATTAAAATTAAAAACGCCAATCAATGGTGACGTCTAATTCATTAATATGGATTTCTTTCACTAATTTTTGAACTATACTTTGTTTAAAGCTAAACTCTAAATCATCAAAATTGGTATTAATTAATTCAAGCATATTTTCTGGAATCAATTCATCCGTTTCAGATGAGCTACTTTGTTCCGCAATCAATTTTTCTTTTTCAGTATTAAGATTTTCGATTTGGGACTCTAGCATTTGTGAACTAATCTTGGTATTAGATGCATATAAGTTAATTAACCTTTCCATTTTTTTGTCTATTTCTTTTAGAAGCCTATCGTAATTCACTTTCTTCTTCATAGGACTATCTGACTTCGACTTTTCAAAAGAGAGGTTGTTAAGTTCTTGTATGATTAAAGATTCAAGTTTTTTTCTGCTCCAAATTTTATTCTGACATTTAACATCATATTCTGATGGAAATCTTCTTGATCTGCAAATGTAGTAATAATATGGCTTTTTATTTTTTTGGGATATACCAGTTGAATATGAGACAAAAGATTCACCGCACTGGTCACAACGTACCAAACCGGTTAAAAGACTCATTTTTGCTTTATGAGCGTTATTTCCTTTATGTCTTTGCAATAAGTTTTGGACCCGTTTAAACTGTTTCTCACAGATAATAGAATCATGTTTCCCCTTGTACAAGTTACCTGAAAATTTAACTTTACCAATATACAATGGATTCTCAAGGATATCTCTATACCTTCTAAACCTCCAAACAGGGAAACCCTCTTGTTTTAAAACCTCTTGGACTTTAGTTATTGAATGTAATTGTTCATATAAGTCAAACGCCCTCTTTATGTGTGTTGCTTCTTCCTCATTTTTTTCAAGAAGACCATCTACACGGATATACCCAGCAGGGTCATAGTCCCCTCCCATCCCCCTAAAACCGTTCTCTGCACGTTTAATATGACCCATACGCATTCTTTCGGCTATAGTCTCCCTTTCCAATTGTGCGAAAACTGATAAAATACCAATCATCGCTTTCCCGAATGGTGTAGAAGTGTCAATAGTTTCTGTCATTGATATAAAATCCACATTATTTTTAAGGAAATGTTCTTCTATTAACTCTAAGGTATCTCTTTGGGACCTTGAAAGCCTGTCTAACTTGTAAACAACAACTGCGTCAATATCTTTTAAGTTGCTTAGTAATCTTTTTAGATCTGGTCTTTCAATACTGGCACCAGAATATCCACCATCAATGTAGATATTGTATATCTCCATCCCCTTGGCTTTACAGTAAGCCTCTAAACGCTCTCTTTGAACTTCAATACTATAGTTTTCAACTTGGTCCTGTGTACTAACTCTAATATAAATAGCAGCCTTATTCATGATTCGTCACCTCTAGAATTTCATATTCAATGGGGCCATATACCAAACTAACTTACCTTTTATACTGATTGGATTAATTTCTAAATCATTGCAGTTATAAAACTGAGTTACATTTTTAGGATTATAACTTTCTGGCTCTAATGTAACTCCGTTTTGAAACTTATAAAATCTTTTTAGAGTAGCGTCATAACCATTAACAGCAACGGCAACAATATCTCCGTTATTGACATCAGTCACTGGTACGATTAAGGCTAACGCACCAGAAGGAATTATCTTATTCATGCTATCTCCATTGACTTCTACTAAAAAACCATTTGGGTATTGATCAGCAACTTCTGTAGGTACGTTTATCCATTCTCGAACAGTTACCATTTCCAACGGGACTCCAGCTGCTATTGAGCCAAGTAAGGGCATTGGTTTAGAACTTCCCTTAATTACTGGTGCATTTTTGTCGATTGGACTTACGTTGAAATTTCTATCCTCAATGATGTCACTTTTTAAAATGTTGAAATGATCGGCAATTTTTTGAATAGCTCCCATACGTGGCTCTTTAATTTCGTTTTCCCAAGTTGAAACGGCTTTGTCGCTAACCCCTGCTATCTCTGCAAATTCTTTCTGAGATAGATTATGTAGTTCTCTTAACCTTTTAATATTTCTTCCTATACTCATTTTGTTACCTCCGGACTAATTTATAATTAAAACAATAAACTAAAAGTAGAAAAAAGACAACAAAAAGTTGAAAAAATTCTACTTTTTTCATTAAAAGGTGAACATTAAGTAGAAAAAATGTGATAAAAGGTTGTTGACACTCTACTTAAAGTAGATTAATATGTGTTTAAGCAAGAAAAAAAGCGAGGTGATACATTTGAAACTCACACTAAAACAAGCTCGCCTATTAAAAGGGTTTACTCAACGAGACATTGCTAATGAGCTTGGAGTTCACGTTCAAACTTATAGCAAGATGGAGAAAGAACCTGACACTGTTACTATCGGAGAAGCCAAGAGAATTAGCGAAATTTTAGGATTGGATTATGATTATATTTTTTTTGATCGTAACTCTACTTTAAGTAGAAATTTTCGGAAGGCTGCAACTTCTTAAAGTAGAGAGAGGAGTGGAATTTCTTGAGGATTAAAGAAGAAATAATAATTACTAAAATTAAATTAGATGGAAAAGAGGTGAGAATCCCTGAGGGGTTATCTGAGCTTTTTAATCAAGCGGGGGTCTGGAGAAAAGAAGATTCAAAAAAGGAGAATATAAAAACTCCATCATTGTATCAACGTCAAGTCACTGTAGTAGACGGAGTAATAAAAACCCAATTGAGACATGTAGGGTTAGCTGAGAAAGAGAAGGTATCATAGTTAACTTAGAACCAATTAGGAGGATGAAACATGCCAGAAACAAAGATAGTTCATCAATCAAATACAGATAGACGAATAGCAAATCTTGAAGCACAGGTTTCAACACTTTTTGGAATTGTAAGTTCTTTGCAAGAAGATGTTTTAAAGCTAGAAAAAGAAAAAGCCACCGCGGCAACGGTAGCTCTTCAAATTGATGGAAAAGAATTAGCAAAAATTCTAACAACTGAAGATATTGATTAATCTTCCTGTTTACTTAATTCATCGACTACACGTTGAATAAGTTCTATCGTAAAAATTGATTGAGCCTTCCTTTGCTTAGAACTGATTTTAGTACTCATTTCTATTAACTTTCCGGGTAAATTATCTAATTCAATTAATTGACCATTAAACTCGTCATAAAGTTGTTCCATCATTGCTATTTCGGCCTCTCGATTTTCTTTCATTATCTCGCTAGCTATTGAGTGCACATCTATTTTCATCAATATCACCTCCTCCCATGAAAATTATACCAAAAGGGAGAGACAAGGAGATGGGAACTTTCAAAATACTGGATTTTATCATTTTAGAAGTTGGATATCCAAAGGAGGCTATGAAAGTGAAAAAAGGTGTGGTACATCGCATTGAATATTTTACAAGGAAGGTTGCTGAAAAGCTTTCAGTTCACCCAGCACACAAACAACCTCGCTCCTACAAATACAGGAGTCAACGTCTCAAGATTTATAAAGAACTTATGCACAAAGAAATCAGAAAGTACAAGGAGGCTAGGTCATGTTAGAAAACCACTTGGTCTCAACGATCCGCCAGCTGCAGAACCAACTGATGGATATCTACTCCGGAATTAATTCAGGTGACAGCGACTTGGAACGAGTAAAGCTGGAACTCGAAAATATCATCTTATCAATTGATCGTGAAAATCCCTCCTACAACTTTGAGGAGGGTGTGAAGTGAAGATTTTCCGAAGGAAGAACAAATATCTCTCCATACGAGGAGATTTGAGAAGGTTAAACAAATTAATAGCTAAGGCAACAATCGATTTGGATGTGGCACTAGTTGAAGAATTGATGGAAGAAAAATGTAGACTTCTATCCTCTATATAAAGTGATTACCAGGGCTAACCACCCTACTTTTTTTACCCTAAATGGCGAAAAATTGTGCTGAATGAAGTCGGAAACACGCAAAAACAAAATTAAATGTCACTTAGCGTTATTGCTAAGTCGAAGATAGGAGGATTTATGGAGAATTTGAAAGTTATTGCAGATGACTTCTTACCAGTTTACGAGAATGAAAATGGAGACCGGCTGATTAATGCCAGGGAGCTTCACGAACAACTAGTGATAGGTAAAGATTTCACAACGTGGATTAAGGACAAAATCAAGAAATATGAATTCGTTGAAAATCAAGATTATTTCCTTACTTTCTCGATAGTAGGAACACTGCAAAATGTGAGGAAACATGATTATTGGTTGACTATAGATGCAGGAAAAGAATTGGCTATGGTCCAGAACAATGAAATGGGAAGAGCATTACGGAAACATTTTATAGAGAAAGAAAAATCCTTGCCAAAGACTCCAGCAGAGATGCTCCTCCATCGTGCAAAGCAGATGGTAAAGGAAGAAAGAGAAACAGCCAATCGAGAGCGACAAGCCCTCCTGTTAAAAGAAGTATCTGAAAATGTTAAAGAATATTCCAGGTGGACAAGGGTTGGCCATAACGAAGTGTACAACAGCATTTATTCCATTCTAAAAACACAACACGGGATTGATGTGAAAGCAAGAGTGGAGAACGAGAGACGCGAGCTAAATGCTGAATACTACCAGCGCACCGGAAAGCTATATGCCGAATCCACTCTTAAACAGAAAGTGAATGGGATTGACGTCATGGTTCGAATGGAATGCTTGGACAAATTTAATAGCATACTCACTGGATTTCTCACGAAAGCGAAGGTGCCAACATCATGAACTTACATACAAAGGTGCACCCAAATGATTTAAAACAAGCCATAAATTTATATGAATGTTGTTTCAGCTGCTTAAACAGAGTGCGAATGGAAATGTATCGAGATAATCTGGACGAATGTGAAAGGTGGATGATTGAGTTCCAGCGATGCAAGAAAGAGCTGGATCAATTGATGGAAAGGAAGAAACTGAAGGACCGGATGGAGAAGCTGGTGAAGGATTTGCAAGTGCAGGGATATAACGTTGAACTAATTGCCTGGAAAGGGAGGAAGGATCATGCATAAGTTGGAGATCACGAAGTCAGAAAGATTCATACTACTCATTGCTCTACGAAGATACATCAAATGGTTGGGAAGTATGGAAACAAGAAAGGGTTATGTTCCATATGCAAAGGTAGCATTCAAGAAGTTGCTAGACAGTTCAAACCCGAAAGTTGATGGAGGGGAAATGATTACTTTTGTGGAGGCACTTCGCTATAGATCAACCATGTTGTATCAAAATGACAGATTAAGAGATAGTGATTTTCTCCACGAACTGGCAAACAACATTGATTTACAACGCCAATATTATCAATACACAAATGGTCCAAAAATAGAAAAGAGCAGCTAAGTGCAACCAACACTTAAAACGCTGCTCTGGGATATGGAATTTCATTTTAACATAAACAATATGTTCCGGCAATCTGTTTTGCCGGGCTGAGTATGAGGTCTTTGTTCCCCCCTTTTCAAAGCCCCCCTTGTACTCAGCCCGGTGCAACAGAAAGCACCAATACATAAGAAAGGAGGTACAGGATGGAACATCCGACAATTACTAAATTGGAGAAAGAAGGACTTCCTGAAGGGAAGATTTTTGGAACTGATGCATGTGGTGATGAAGTGTTTGAAGGAGATTACATTCTTGAGCATGACGGTGAATTGATCCTGGAGTGTAATGCTATGGATTACCTAGTGGACATTCTTGGAGCAGTAAGAAAGACGGCAGGAAAATAAAAGATCCGTGCTGGAACACGGATCCATTAAAGGGGTTAAACTCTATAGGCTTATACCCATGATATCGAGTTTCCCCTTAAAAATCAATGGGAGGTAAGTATGAATCAAATTTCATTTATCAAGTTAGTATTAACAAATTTCAAGAACCATGAGTCATTGGAAGTGAATTTCAGTGATATCACCAACATTCAAGGAAAGAATGGTGCAGGGAAATCATCCATTGGTGATGCCATTACCTGGTGCCTTTACGGAAAAGATGTAATGGGATCCAAGTTAGAACCGCAGCCAATCGGAACAGATTTAGAAACGAAAGTGGAGTTGCTCTTGCAGGTAGGCAGCAAGCAATATCTGCTAGGTCGAAGTCAGAAGAAAACGGCCAAGTATTACATCAATGAGGTACCAGAGAAAGCGACTGTTTTTAAAGAGTTTGTGGATTCTATGTTGGACGAGAAATTGTTCTTCTCTTTATTCACACCAGGATTCTTCCCTTCTCAAAAATGGACAGAACAGCGTGAGCAGTTGCTCCAATACATCAGTGAACCTTTGAATAAAGAAGTTTTGGCCAAGATGGGAAAGGTTGAAAGCGAAACCCTGGAAGAGAATCTAAAGAAATACTCTTTGGAGGATCTGGAGAAGCTGAACAAAGATAAAAAACGTCAGTTAGATGTTTCTTATGAACGAGCAGCTGAACGATATCTTACTTTGAAAGAGCAATTGGAACAAGGTTCTTCCGAAAGCGTAGATGTGGCAGCCATTCAAAAAGAATTAGCCCCTTTGATTAGCAAACGAACTACTTTGGAAGAGGAAATTGACACTTTTTATCAAAGAAAAAGTGCCCGAGGTCGTATCGAATCCCAAATTGAATCCTTGGTAGAACGTATCGATAGACAGAAATCTGTTGTACAAGGAATTAAAGATGAAGAAATTCAAGAAGCATGCCAAACATGTGGTCAGGGCCTAGATGAAAAATCTATCAACAAAGTAAAAGAAAATAGACAGGCACGTTTCGATAAAGAAGTTTCAACCGGAAAAGAGATGCTAGAAAAATTAAATGCATTAAAAGAATCACTTGCAGCAATGCCGGTACCAGAAGAAATAGACCGGACGGAACTTAGCGAGGTAGATAACAAGATTGTGAGTTTGCAAGTAAAGATGAATGGTGCTGGTCGAGTGGAGCAACTTCATCAGGATGTATCAGTAGCAGAAGCAAACAAAGAAAAACTTCGCAAGGACCGTAACACATCTATCAGCATCCTGGATGCCATTAAAACATTCCGGTCTGTCCGTTCAGAACTGATGGTGAACAAAGTTGATGCTCTCTTTACCAAAATCTCGGTGAAGCTTTATGAACAACTGAAGAACGGTGAAGAGAAAGCCACTTTTGAGATTGAAATGGATGGGAAGCCATATAGCAAGCTCTCCACTGCAGAGAAGATAAAGGCAGGATTGGAACTCATAGAAGTGCTTTCTAATCAGTCACAGATAATTACACCGTGCTTTGTGGATAATGCAGAATCTATTCTTCATTTTACATCACCGCCTGGTCAGTTGATCGTTGCAAGAGTGGTAGATGAAGAGTTTAGTATAAAAAATGTTTCGTTGGAGGGAGAAAATAAATGAGTAACATTATGGGCTTAGATTTAAAAGTTGATGAAAAGTATATTGGTGAAATTGTTAAAAACGTTGTTCAAGCTAGCATAGTTGAAGCACTTGGAGTGAAGGATGAGCTAGTGGGCAGTGCGGTGAAAACAATGTTAATGACCAAAGTTGATAAGAACGGTAAGGTTAGCACCTACTCTCATGACAATAAATTTAATTTAATAGATTTTCATGTTCATAACACTGTAACAGAAATGTGCAAGGAGTTAGCGGTTGAACTAATTCAAGAGCATCGGGATTCAATAAAGAAGGAGTTGAAGAAACAATTGTCCAGTGAAAGAAGTATTGAAGCTTTTACCAAGACAATGATAAACAATACTGTTTCCAATCTTGAAAATGAATGGAGACCCTCTATCACAGTTCAATTCGATAAGAGTAATTACTAATGAGTAAGGACCCCATTAATGTATGTGCCAATATAAACTGTGAAAAGCCAATCTATCAAGGAGACACAGTTTGGAAACGAGGAAAAGATTTGTTTTGCCATATTAAATGTGTGTCTGAGCAATTGAAGGAGGAAGCAACTAAATGACCCATCAGATAACTAATCAGCACTTGCAATTTGTAGAAAAGGCGAAAGATGCATTTCAAAATAATCCTTTATTAGAAACGTACAGGGACCATCCGACAAGTGAAATGATCGCCCTTCGAATGGGATCTGACAGGGATTGTGTTCATGTTTTTGAACTAGGTGATGAGGTTGCCAACTTTGTTCAGCAAATGGATCCGCAACCTGGCCCAAGAAAAGAAGTAAGGGAATTTGCTCAGGCTATGGAATTACAGCTTGCTTCAAACGAACAAAAAGGACACTGGCGTAGAGAACATCATGAGTATCTTCTTCGAGAGCTTGGAAAGAACGCTGTGAAGTTGGAAAAAGAGCTCGCCAAAGAGGACCATGATAAGTATGAAATTACACTAAGATGCGCAAACATGGCCAACTTCGCCATGATGATATCGGATAACTACGGAGGAGGAAAGTTGTGATGGAGAAAGAGTCCAAGGTGTTAAAGAATGAGACTAGCACTTTCTACACAGTTCAAGTAGGAAATCGAGTTGTGACGAAGGTAGAAGGGTTTGGAACAAACAACGAATTAATAACTTTCTATGGGAGAAATGCTACGAAATTTGTTAAAGAGGATTTTGCAACAAAAGTTGCTAGTTCTTTAAACGGAAAGGTATTTAAGCATACAGTTCATGATATCCAAACTGAGGAAATCGAGGAGGTAATTATTAATGAGTAATCAATTGGCAGCTATCAACACGAAGGAATTTGAATACTACTTTACCCAGAAAGAATTGGAGGTAGTGGTCAACAGCATTGCTAAGAACGCAACAAATGAGGAGCTTGCTCTCTTCATCCAAATCTGCAAACACAATGGACTGGATCCTTTCAAGAACCATATTTACTTCATCAAGTATGGAAACCAGATGAGCATCCAGGTTTCCGTGGAAGGGATTCAATACTTGGCCCAGCAACGGGATGATTACAAAGGAGTTACTACTCAACTGGTACATGAGAACGATGAGTTTGAGGTGGAAATTGATTCAGAAACTCAGGAACTTAAGATTACCAAGCACTCTATAAAATTTCCACGGGGGAAAGTGGCAGCTGCCTACGCCATTGCACGCCGTGAAGGATATCCAGATAAAGTGATTATTATTGAAGCCGAAGAGGTGGAACACTTACGAAACAAGCAAGGGAGCCAGTGGAAAACGTACTACAATGATATGTTCAAAAAACATGCGTTGAAACGTGCTCTTAAATTGCAGTTTGGTATTGAAGTAGATGACGATCAAACACAGCAAGATGCTTATGACCAATACGAACCGCGCCAGAGGGTAGATATTACGCCTGAGAAAAATAGTGTTGACACTGGTGACAAGGTGATTGATCCGGATGAAGAACTTGCAAAAGTTTGGGCCGAAATTCAGAAAAAGACCAAAGAACGTGGTGTTACCAAGACCGATTTGAACAAATTCGTCCAGGAGAAGTTTGAAAAGAAAGGCAAGGAACTAACACTGCAGGAAACGGTGGCCCTTAATAAGTTGATAGACTTTAGTTTTCCTAAACAAGAAGAAAAGCAGGATGCAGAAGCAATGAGCTTTGACGATTTTGAGGGAATGACGCTGGACTAAGATGGACAAGCAGGTGCTGATACCATACACCTACAAATGGTTAGCAGCCGGGAACAAGAATCTTTATATCAGATATATAAAGGGGTACATAAACCTCTATTATCCCCGGTTGTATCCCATGAAGATTATGCCAAGAGGCGAAAATTTGCCTGACATTGTAATATGCATCAAGAAGTAAGGAGGTGTTGGGCTTGGCGGATGTACAACTAGAAAACGGATTTACAAGAATTGCAAACGATATATTCGAGCAGATGGCAAAAACAAAGCTAAGCCCAATACAGTATAGAATACTCTTTGTCATCTGGAGATACACATATGGTTTTAACAGAAAAGAGCATGAGTTTTCACTAAGCTTTATAGGAACTGCAACAGAGTACGATCAAAGGCAACTACAAAGAGAATTAATAAAGCTAGAACAAAGAAAGATAATTGTCCAGAAAGTTAAAAGAGGAAAACCTAGGATAATTAGCTTCAATAAAAATCATGACGAATGGTTAGAAAGTGAAACTATTGGTAGTTCTACCATTGGTAATTCTACCAAAGGCACTATTGGTAAAGTTACCAAAGGCACTATTGGTAATTCTACCAAAGAAGAAAGAAAGAACTTAAAGAAAAATATAAAGAAAGATGCATATGAGATGAACATAAATCCTTTTAAAGAATATGAGAAAAATTTTGGTCTATTATCAAGTTCAGTTATCAATAAATTTAATTACTGGTTAGATGATAGTCAGTTTGTAAATCCAGAAGAAATCATCTGTGAAGTGATTACTAGAGCTAAAACGAATGAAGCAAAACATCCAATGCAGTATATTGACAAGATTCTGTTGGATCACCATAAAAACAATCGTTTAACTTTAGATGCTGTTAAAGCAAATCACAATGAGTTTGATTCGAAAGTGAAGAAGAAAGCAGCTAAATCACTTGATTGGAAAGCTTTGAAGGAAGGTATGGAAGATGAATAAAAAAGAGGTTGTAAGTTTGATAGAACAGATTGAGCTTTTCTACAATCAACCATTTAGTCGGAATTTCAATTTAAATGATGGGGAAACAGCAACGGATAAAATGATAAAGCTTGTTGAAGCTTGGCATAGACTTTTGAGAAATCAGGATTTTAAATGCGTAATGAGAAGGTTTGATAATCATTGCACTAAAAACAAATTCCCACCTACCATCGCAGATCTTTATGAAGAACCATCCGAGTCAAAAGTGAACCATGAGCACCTGGAATACATGAGAAAGTTACGGAGTGGATCGCGTGATTAATAACTACGAAGCAGAATGCGCCTTACTAGGCTGCATACTCATTGATAACAGCATATTAAATGAACTAGTAACAAAGCCTGAACACTTCCAGCACTATCAAAACAAGGAATTGTTTACGGCCATGAAAAAGATTGGTGAAAAGGACGAACCGATTAATGCCATAACAATCATTGAACTGATTGGACGCAACAACCTTTCTCGATTAGGTGGAACGGGCCATCTTTCCCTCTTAAAAGAAAGTGTCCCTTCCATCCATGCATTCCGGAATTATGAAGCAGCTGTCATCGATGCCTGGAAGAAACAAAATATCCACAATATCTTGAAGCCGATTGTGGATAAACAGGAATTTGACTCGAGTGATATTCAAAAGATGATCAAGCAGCTGAATGACATAGATAAAACAGGGACAAAGGAAAAGTTTGATCTCAAAGAGCACCTGGTCCAAATGTATCAGCTGCCACTTATCAAGAAGGAAAAAGGCTATTCCGGGATCCCGAGTGGCTTCCAGGACCTCGATGACATGACAGATGGATTTCAGGATGAGGACAGTATCATCATCGGGGCAAGGCCCTCCATGGGGAAGACAGCACTTATTCTGAACATTGCTGCCAATGCTGGATATAAGGGAGCCATCCCGGTCATCTTCTCCCTAGAAATGAGCGCGGAAAGCCTAATTAAACGCATGTTATGCCTTCTTGGCGGAATAGAAGGTATTAAAGCACGAAACCCATACCATTATTTTGATGACAAGGATCATGAGAATTGGGTGGCAGCCATTGGGTTGTTGGAACGGATCAACATGCAGATATTTGATAAGCCTGGTCAGACGGTGAATGAAATGCGTGCTCATATCCGAGACGTGAAACGGGAAAATCCGGATAAAAAGCTTCTGGTGATGATTGACTATCTCACCTTGATCAAGCCAGAAGAAAGCCACAATGGGAATGCCCATCTGCAGGTATCAGAAATTAGTGCTGCATTAAAAGGAATGGCCAAAGAGTTTAAGTGTCCTGTCCTTACCCTTGCTCAGTTATCACGGGGAGTGGAACAACGATCCAACAAAAGACCGGTAATGTCCGACTTAAGGGAAAGTGGAAGCATTGAGCAAGATGCGGACGTCATTGGATTCCTTTATCGAGATGAATACTATAATGCCGATTCTGAAAAAAAGAGCATTTTAGAAATTGATATTGCCAAGCAGCGTAATGGCCCAACTGGAAAGGTGGATATCTATTACAACAAAAAAACACAGAGAATGCGGGATTTACATGACCGACATGCCCAAGCTAATTAGGGATTGGTATCTGGATGCCGTTGATTACAACCAGGAGCCTCTTTTATTACTTCTTGATTTCCTCATCTATGAAAAAAAGGTCCTAAGCTTCGATGATTCGGAAGAAAAGCTGCACTTCTACTTCCAAGATAAATTTCGAGGGAAAATGAACGAGCACCTTGCCAAATTCAAAGAACAGGGGGAGAAAAATGAACAAGTTTCGTGAATTAAAATGGAAGTTTCAAATGTTCTTTATGAAATTTCGTTATCCCAAAGCAGGATATTACGAAAGAATGTGCTTGGTTGCAGGATATACCAAACAAGACATAGACGAAATGGTACAGAATGACATAAATGATGGATTGTATGATGGCAAAGTAAATGATCAGTGGATACGAGAGGGAGCTTGCGAAGAAGAAGCAAGCTGCTGGGAATAAGATGGAGCTAAGGAGACAGGTAATGCTTCATGAACTCTCTTTAAAAGGGAAGCAAGAAGCCCAAGACGGCCGGCTTTTAAGAGAGCTCACCGTCGAGGAACTAGAAACAGAGTTTTACAGAATGCAAGAGGAGGAGAGATATTGAGGTTTTTAGGAATAGATCCAGCATCCAAAACAGGTTTTGTCGCTCTGGATGCCCACTGTCAGGTATTGCGGGCAAAAGAGTTAACAGGAGTGGGCAGTGTGGATCCTAAACGGATGGTCACTTTGATAAATGATGTAGTTGCTCATCTTAAACCAGGAGACATTATTTGCATTGAGGGATTCCCCTTTGACACGCAGAAAGCCATGTTCGCAGGGGGATTACACCATGGCATTAGAAATGAGCTCTACAAGCGAAAATTGAGCTATTACGAGGCAGCACCAAATGCTGTGAAGAAGTTTGTGAATGTCACAGGCTGGGTTGGAGAAGTTGGCAGTAAGAAACGACTTACCGGCCCTCAAAAGAAGAAAGCTGTCATGAAAGCAGTGGAGGAGCACTTTGGCTTTACTCATCAAAGTGACAACGTGGTAGATGCATATATCATGGCACGGATAGCGATGGAATGCTTTTTTATACAAGAAACTAATTCTTCATTGCTACCAAACTATCAATCTCAAGTCATACAAAAAATTCTAGAAGGAGCGTGTTAGCATGCAAGTAACCGTAAAAGCAAACTTCAACAAACAAACAAAGGACAGCAAGAAGGAGCTCATTCAATTCTATGTAAAGGGTGAGGATGAGAAAAAGCAAGAACTCTCTCAATTGGTTCGTGAAGTAGTTGAATTGCAAATCGAAGGAGTAGAGGAAAAGCTTACATGTGAATTTAGCAAGACCACGAAAGATGGCAAGAAAACGACTCTTGACTTTATCGTAAAAGGCGATACCTCTGCAGAACAATCCTTCAATTTTTACAAGAAGGCTGGATCCGATGTCACGCTAAACATTATCGAATCTCAAATGAGCATCGATGAATTCAATGATGCACACGAGGGCATTAAGTACAACGTGGATAAGGATGGAACAGCGAAGGTTGCTGATGGCCAGCTGACACTTGACGAGTACCAGGATGAAGATGAAGAGACGGATCCGGAGAACGTCCACTAATGGTGAAAAGTAAAAAGCAGAAAAGACGGTTGGGCAAAGCACTTGCCCGCCGTCATAAGCAGAGTGTTGCCAGGGCTTGGAGAAACATTTTTGTGAAAGCTGGATTACTTAAATGAGAGCAGACCAGGCAAGGGTTATCAAAGTCATTAAAGAGAAGAAGGGTGTTCCAACGGTTATAGAATGGCAGGGGAGGAGATACCAGCTACAGCACCCTTCCCAAATCAAACGAGGCCAAGAGGAAAAGAAGCGGATAGAAGAGAAAGAGCCTTTGGGGTTGGATGGGATTTTTCTTTAGAAAATGGGGGGAGTAACTTGGATGTCGAACAGTCTTTATTGGCGGTAAGAGAGGTATATGTTGATTCTATGAAAAGATGTAGGTCCAATGAGGAAGAGCTCAAGAAAATTGATGAAGAAATCCAGGACTTGCTCCATGTAATTGAACTGAGTAACTTCAATGCCCGCGATGGTTACAAATTAGCAAAGGAACTACAAAAAGCTAGGAAGGAACGCAGGCGAATAAAAGACGAAATAGAATTACTGGCCCCACTAAAGGAACTAATATTTAATCAAAAGCCTTCAGAGAAATCAATTGGGAAGGTGCTCGGGGATATTAGAAACATTAAAGTTAAACACCAAAACCGTAACTATCGGTTTAGAGTGAGGTTTGATTTAGAAAGTGTACTGAAGTAATAAATATTTGACCGATATAGCGTCATAACGAAAGGGTGAGAAATTTGGAAAAAGAACAGCCGATTATTTATAAAACAGACAACCGAAATATAAGAGAGCATCAATTGAAGACGATAGAGCCTTACTTTTCAGCAGTAAAAAGAGGAGAGAAAACGTTCGAAGTAAGAAAGTTTGATAGAGACTTTCAGGTAGGGGATTTTATCGACTTAGTACATTATAATCAACAAACAAAACAATTAGGTCAACGGATTACAAAGCGAATCACCTACATGTTAACTGATGAACAATATGTTAAAGAAGGATACGTAATTCTTGGTATGGTTGATGATGAAATAGAGATACCGTTTTAGTGAACTATTCGACCATATAGTGAAAGAGGTGATTCCCATGATTGGCAAAGTAACCGAGTGGAAAATGACTCCCGAGGAGCTAGAGGAATACAGGAAGAAATATCCGCCTAAACCGGATGATGAAAGGTTACAGAAAAAGAAAGAAGCGTTTTCCAACATCCATACTTATGGTGAACGTGTGAAAAAACAGGGAGGAAAATAATGAATATACCTTGTTATCTAATTTCTAATGGGAAATTTGAAAAAGCAGTAATGCCACAGAAGTTACTGTTAGATCTCTTGAACATTCTTCAAAATAAAGGCAAGGAAACAGTACATTTTCCTGGAAGGTCAATAGAAGTCGAAGGTGTATATGTACCAGGAAAAGGCAGTAAGACAATGTTGATGTGCTTAGGAGATGCAGATGAAAAGGGGGTTGAACATTGAAGTATTCTACCGGCACTTTTATTCAGGGCATTAATGAGAAGTTTTTTGTTGGTGACACAGCTGCATTTCGTACATTAGATGGTGGTGGACGTGTGGGTAAAATCTCGAAGATTACCAATAAGAGCGTTCATATTGATGTAGGTAATAAAAGAAATCCTGCCATCAGCCTAGAAAGCATTACTGAAATAAATAAGCACTAATAATTAGGTAAATAAAAAAAGCCGAGATTTCTCCCGACCAACCCTAAGAATATTTTACCGTAGGGGGAATCTTGGTGTCTCAATTACAGTTTAAGTTGCCTAAAATAAATAGAAAAGAAACACAAAAGAACGTTGAAGAAGCCCTAGAACTCTATCGTTATTATTTACTCACAGTTCCGGAAGAACGCTTGCCTAAAGTAACCGCCTCTTATTCGCTTGTCCCACCATCTAACACCAATGAATTCCATTCCTCTACTGAAGATGCAGCAATTAAGAAGGTAGACTTCGAGATTGAAAGAGACAGCTATATTGAGCGTATCAGGAAGGCGGTTAACAGGCTAGGAAAACGGGAACGACAGGCGGTGATCCTGAAGTATTTCGGGGAAGAAGAAGCTTTTGATTACGAAGTGTACAACGAGATGGGAATGAGTGAGTTTCACTACCATCAAAAATTTAAGCCAAGAATATTCTATAAACTAGCATTCATATTAAGAATAGAAGTCTATGAAGTGGATGGGGACATATAATATCACCAGACCGTCACATTTTCGATATAAGGGCAGATTCAGCTATTTTTAATACCAACGTGAACAAAATGTTTTCGCAACGAAACATCAACGATTCTGAAACGTTTTTAAAACGAAAGTTAAATGAGCATTTCGCTTTCAGGGTGTTATTATGGTATTAACGAAATATATCAAGAGGGCATCACTCAGTTTGAGTGGTGTCTTTTTATTGCAGGAAATTATCTCCTTTTGTCGAATTTAAAAAGCAGGAGGTGATATCAATGAAAACATTTGATCCAGGAGTAGTAGGCGGTCATAAAGTAGACCCGGGTACTGGTGGTATGCAACATAACGACCCAGGAGTCGGTGGTCATAAAGTAATGGACCCAGGAACAGTAGGACATTAATATTATTTAAAGCATCCTTTCGAGGGTGCTTTGTATTTTGATATAGAATGAACCTCCTTTAAGTGGTAAGATTTACATATAACTAGCCTGGGGGGGATCTTCCTTTGAAGAAAATAATTATCTTACTTACAAGCTTATTGTTTTTAGTGGCTTGCAACGATGATACTAGAGAAGAAGCATATGTAGAAGAAGAGGTAAAGAAAATCGAAATGTCCGAGAACTTGGCATATGCCTATCTTGAACAACTAACCGGGAATTACCTACTGATAGATGTTCATGAAGACCGTAGTCCTGAAAAAAATAAGGCATTGGATTTAGCTTTGACAGAACTTAATATTACAACAACAGAAATAAAAGATGAATATATCCAAGATTCTCCTATGGTGAAGGATCTTCTTGAAATTTCCGATTTTGTGAAATTTGCTATAGATGAAATGCTATTAGGTGAATATAGTACAAAATATGACAACTCTGTTAAAGCAGGTGGACTAGTTGGGGATTTTTCAAGGGCATATTTAGACGGTAAACTACCTCCGACTATAAGAGGGGTAACCGGTATAGAAAGTTTAGATTAGAAGCATCCAATCTTGGGTGCTTTTTTCTTTTTCCAAAACAAACACAAATTATAGGAGGTGGAAGGTGATGTGATATGGCTGAGAAGTATGTATTAGCAGAAAAAGATTATGTTAAAGGCATGAAATATAAGGATATTGCAGAGAAGTATCAGGTATCTATTAACACCGTTAAGTCATGGAAGAAACGATATGCTTGGAATAGAGAAAGGGGTGCACCCAAAGAAAAAGGTGTGCACACAAAAAACAGAGGAGCGCCTAAAGGTAATATCAACGCAAAAGGTAATAAAGGCGGATCAGCTCCTAAAGGTAATTCTAATGCAGTAACTCATGGCTTCTTCTCTAAATTCCTTCCTCTTGAGACCTTAGAGATTATGGAGGAAATGAGTGAACGATCCCCAGCAGATATAATTTGGGACCAGATACAAATACAGTATGCAGCAATTATTCGAGCTCAGAAGGTTATGTGGGTAACTAGCAAAGAGGAAGTGATCAAAGAGCTAAAGAAAGGTAGATATGAGTATCATGAGATTCCAGATGATCAGGGTGGAGGAGTTGAAAAGGTAGTAACGGAAGAAGAGTTTGAGTTTCAGTTTGCATGGGATCGCCAAGCAACATTTTTAACTGCCCAATCCAGAGCCATGAGTGAGCTTAGGAGCTTGATTAAGCAGTTTAATGACTTAGCCCATGATGATGATGAACGCAAGCTTAGAATCCAACTGATGCAGGCTAATATTAAGAAAGCAGAAGTAGAAGCTGATAAGCTTGCAAAGGATGAAAACAAAAATAAACCGCCAACCATTACTATTGTGGATGCGTGGAGTGATGACGATGAATAAGCCAACCATTGACATCCAGAAGAATGTGAACCCTCACTTTAAACGAGTGTGGAAAACCAAGAAGCCATATAATGTCCTTAGGGGAGGGCGTAACTCCTTTAAGTCATCAGTTATCGCCTTGTTGCTTGTTTACATGATACTTTGGTACCTCCAAAAAGGAGAAAAGGCAAACGTCGTAGTCATTAGGAAAGTAGCGAACACGATTCGAGATTCGGTTTTCCTCAAGATCAAGTGGGCCTTAGAAAAATTCGGCATAATGGGAGAATTTAAAGATACGGTATCCCCTTTCAAATTAACGCACAAGGCTACTGGATCCACGTTCTTTTTTTATGGACAGGATGACTTTCAAAAGCTTAAATCAAACGATATCGGGAATATCATCGCTGTCTGGTACGAGGAAGCAGCTGAGTTCAATGATGCCGAAGAATTTGATCAGTCGAATACCACCTTTATGAGACAGAAGCACCAACTGGCGGATATTGTACGTTTCTTTTGGTCGTATAATCCCCCTAGGAATCCGTACTCGTGGATAAACGAATGGTCGGACAAAATGGCAGCGGAAGATAATTACCTGGTCCACGATTCCAGTTACAAAAACGATGAGCTTGGATTTGTCACAGAACAGATGCTGCAAGACATTGAGAGAATAAAGAAAAATGATTATGACTATTATCGCTATTTGTACCTAGGTGAACCTGTGGGGCTTGGAACCAACGTCTACAACATGAACTTATTCAATAAGTTGGAGAAGTTGCCGGACGATGACAAGGTCATTGCTCTCTACTATGCCATGGACACAGGACACAGTGTTTCCGCTACATCCTGTGGGTGTTATGGACTTACAGCCAAGGGGAAGGTTATCAGGTTAAATGGCTACTACTACAGCCCAGCTGGTCAGGTGAATAAAAAGGCTCCTAGTGAACTTTCAAAGGATATATACCAGTTCATCAAGATGACTTCAACACAAGCACCTTATAAAGGGGCAAGAATTAGAAAGCGTACCATCGATAGTGCCGAGGGTGCATTACGAAATCAATACTATAAAGATCACGGGCAACATTGGCTGCCTATCAACAAACTCAAAAAAGTAGATATGGTAGATTACGTCCACGACCTTTTAGCACAGGGTCGTTTTTATTATCTTCTTAATCCATTACCTACCGGGTTAGCAAACTGTGATAGCAACGACATATTCATAGAGGAGCATAAAAAGTATCAATGGATAGAGAAGACAAGGAACACTGACAATCCACAGGTGGTCAAAGAAGACGACCATACATGTGATGATTTTCAGTATTTTTGTGTTTCCAACGCTAGAGACTTGCGCTTAAAAGTCTAGGGAGGTGAGAGTGTGAA
This sequence comes from Sutcliffiella sp. FSL R7-0096, assembly GCF_038595065.1. Taxonomy (NCBI): domain Bacteria; kingdom Bacillati; phylum Bacillota; class Bacilli; order Caryophanales; family Bacillaceae; genus Sutcliffiella; species Sutcliffiella sp. FSL R7-0096. Next base: position 4,385,218 of record NZ_CP152003.1, on the reverse strand, counting down.
TGTTATTCAACGCATTAAAAATCTATTTAAGAGAGGAGGGTATGCTTTGACAGAACAAACACTCAAGTCGATTAATGACCATCCTAAAATTAACATCGATCCAGAGGAGTTAGCGAGAATTGATCGCAATTTATCGCAATACAAGGGAAAGTATCCTAAAGTCCAGTATTTGAACTCGAATGGAGATTTAAAAGAACGGGACTTCATGACGCTGAACCTAAGAAAATTAAGTGCTGATGTGTTATCTGGCCTGGTATTCAATGAACAATGTGAGATTACTATATCGGATGCAAAAGAAGAAGAGGAAAAAGGGAACACATACAAATCGGCGCATGAATTCATCCAACACGTATTTGAACATAACAGATTCAAAAAGAATCTTGCTGATTACCTGGAACCTACATTCGCTTTAGGTGGGTTGACAGTACGTCCATATGTGGACCATGCTTCCGGAGAGATTGAATTTTCATGGGCTTTGGCCAATGCATTTTATCCGTTGAGAAGTAACAGCAATGGTATCTCAGAGGGCGTCATGAAGTCTGTAACGACTAGAGTTGATGGAAAGAAAGTCATTTATTATACCTTGCTAGAATTCCATGAGTGGAAAAAAGATCTCTACGTCATAACCAATGAGCTCTACAAATCTGAAAGTCCAACTGAAGTCGGGAAGCGAGTTCCATTAGGTGATATATACGAAGAAATGCAAGAAGTAACATACATTTCACGTTTATCAAGACCACTTTTCAATTACTTGAAGCCTTCAGGATTTAATAATATCAATCCTCACAGCCCACTAGGGTTAGGGATTACTGATAACTCTGTTTCCACGTTGCAGAAGGTAAATGACACCTACGATCAGTTCTGGTGGGAAATTAAAATGGGGCAACGCACAGTGTTTGTAAGTGATGCCATGCTTAACACTTTGCCAGATGAAACAGGGCGACCTCCGAAACAGGTATTTGACCCGGATGTGAATATATTTAAGTCTATGCCCACAACGGACGATAAACAGGACCCTGTGAAAGATGTGACTAGTGACATTCGAACGGAACAGTATATAGCAGCCATTAATCAATCGCTAAGAACACTAGAAATGGAATTGAAACTATCAGTGGGTACCTTCTCCTTCGATGGCCGTTCCATGAAAACAGCGACTGAGATTGTAAGTGAGAATGACTTAACCTATCGTACAAGGAACGATCATGTGTATGAGGTGGAACAATTCATCAAAGGGTTGGTTGTATCCGTTTTAGAATTAGCGCAAGCCTATGACCTGTTTAAGGGCGATATACCAACACATGAACACATTGGCGTAGACTTTGACGATGGTGTATTCCAGGACCGGTCCGCGCTGCTTAAATTCTACGGACAAGCAAAGCTTATGGGGCTCATACCTACTTCTGAGATCATTCAGCGAGTATTTAAGGTGCCAAAGGAAACAGCAAAGCAATGGCTTGATGAAATAAATCGAGAAGTCACTGGTGTGGATCCAACTGAAATTAGTGAACGTACAGCAAAGCATATGTTTGGTGAGGAGGAATAAGTGAATGGCTAAGCTTAAAATAAAGCAAGTCAAAAAGGAAACCGAAGTCTTTCTTGACGGTGAGCCGATAAAGTTAAATTATTTAACAGCAATGAATTTGGACATGAGTGTAATGAATGGTAATTATTTAACGTTAACTTACCGCGTCCATGATGTGGAAATAGAAACCGACCAAGGAGAAATTAAAGTAACTGGTAAGGAGTGATTAAATGGATCCTAAAAAGCCTAGAATCACTCCTCACCAATTAGACATATGGTCTGGAAACATGGCCGAGATATACAATTCTCTTGAAGGTGAAATCATTCGAATTATTATTAAGCAATTGAATAGTGGTTTTAATGAAATTCATGAGTGGCAAGCTCAAAAGATGTATGAATTAGGGTTGTTCAATAACGAAGTGATGAAACAGTTATCCAGGGTTACAGTTGTAGCAGAGCCACAAATTAGAAAGATGTTTGAAGAAACAGGTGTAGCTATAATCGAAGATGTAGATAAGGCTATGCCATTTGCAACAAAACCTATGCCAAATAACATCGATAACCTGATGCGAGCTTACCACAATCAAGTGTGGACTGAGATGGACAATTACGTAAACCAGACACTCATCACAACTAGATACGGGATGGGTACTGCGCAAATTGCCTATCAAAATGTATTAAGCAAAACTGCTGCAATGTTTAACACTGGATTATATACATTCGAACAATCATTGGAACGAGCTGTAACTGAATTGGCCCAAAAGGGTATTAAATCTACCTTGCTTGATAAAGGAGGCAACACTTGGAGCCTTGAAAGGTACGTTCGGACCGTCCTAAAGTCAACTCTTGGCAACACCTATAACCAATTGAGAACGGAAAGGATGGCGGAGTACGGAGTCCATACAGTCCTTGTAACTAGCCACGTTGGAGCGAGAAAAGCTTGTTCTACCATCCAAGGTAACGTGGTGGATCTCAGGCCAGTGGATCAGCTGCCTCCCGATAGCCAGTATAAGTCCATCTATGATTCTTCCTGGAAAGCAAGTTATGGTGAAGCCGGGGGCCATAGAGGGGTAAATTGCAAGCATCTACACATACCTTTCATTCCTGGGGTAAATACAAACAATCAACCTGTATATGATGAGAAATTAAACGCTAAGGTTGCCCAGGCAATGGATGTTCAAAGACGTATAGAAAGAGAAATAGTGAAATACAAGAAGAATCTAATGGTTGCAGAGGCGCTTAAAAGCAAGCATGCAGACTATTGGGGAATGATGGTGAAAAAAAGACAGGCTGCCATGCGCGAGCATTTGGAGAGTAATGGCCGATATTTGAGAAGGAACTACAAAAGAGAAAAAGTCTACACTCCTTTAGCTACTTTGCTAGAGGATTTTTCATATAAAGATTAGGAGGGATATCATGTCCAAGTTAACCAAGGAAGATTTAAAAACAATCTTCAACAAAGCAAAAGAAGAAGGTAGCAAATTTGTTTTTGTTGGGATTGAAGCTGAAGGTGTCCAAGAGACTATCTGTATTCCAGAGCGCTCATTTGACGAGAAACAGGCGTTTTATGAGAGAAGTTACACTGAAGATTTAGTCCATGTAATGAATAAAAATGTATTCATTCGTGGTTTGTCGCACGGCGGAGCAGAACAACTAGATATTATCGGTTAAGGAATAAAGGGAAGATTAACATTGGGTGCAGACCTGGTAAAACGGGTGGCGGGGTTAATCATTGAGGCGGCGAGGTGCCGTCTTTTATTATGCAATCAATCGCAGTTATGCGTTAAATAACTATTCCAACGTGGACTCTACCACGTAAAAATAATGTAGGAGGAATGAAGTGTGAACAGAGAAGAACTGAAAGCATTAGGATTAACGGATGAACAAATCGATAAGGTGATGGCAGCACACGGGAAAGTAGTGAATGCTACGAAAGATAAAGCAGATAAAGTGGAGGGCTTGGAGTCTCAACTAGAAGATTACAAGACGCAACTTGCGGACCGTGATACGCAGCTGGATGACTTATCAAAACAAGTAAAGGATAATGCGGATCTAACGGCAGAAATAGACCGTTTGAAAGATGAAAACAAAACGGCCACTGCTGATTTGCAAAAAAAGTTAGAAACACAGGCTTTTGATTTTGCACTGGACAAGGCACTGACTGGCGCAAAGGTAAAGAATTCAAAAGCAATTCGAGGGCTTTTGGATATGGATACGATCAAACTGGATGGTGAAACGCTGAAAGGTCTTGATGACCAACTTAACAGCCTGAAAGAAAGTGATTCGTATTTATTTGAGCAAGAAACAGAACCAACCAAGCCAACAATCGTTAATCCAGGTAATCCGAATGGTGGTACAAGCACGGGGGACGATGACCCTTTTGCAGCTAAAATGGCTAAATACAATTAAAAGAAAGAAGGAATGAAACATGGGAAAACAACTATTACGATTAGACTTACAAACTTTCGCCGGTGAAAACAACAATCAAGCAGTACGCAGCTATCAAAAGCAATTCAAGGAGCTCTTGCAAGCCGTTTACAAAAAACAGGCATACTTCTCCGAGTTCTTTGGAGGTGGCCTGGAAGCATTGGATGGGGTAACGCACAACAAAACAGCGTTCTCCATTAAAACCAGCGACATCCCTGTGGTAATCGGGACTGAATACAACAAAGATCCAAACGTTGGATTTGGAACAGGCACAAGTAGCACCACACGCTTTGGACAACGACAAGAAATCATCTACACGGACACAGATGTACCTTACACTTGGGAATGGGTATTCCACGAAGGTATTGACCGTCACACAGTAAATAATGACTTTGCCGCAACCGTTGCCGATCGCTCAGAGCTACAGGCCCAAGCTAAGGTACAATTGTTTGATAATAAAGGCGGGTTATTCATTTCTAATAGTGCTGCCTCTGCCCTGGAATTATTGGACTTGTCCAATGATGCAGTACTAAAACTATTCAATGATCTATCTACAGCATACGTAAACATGGGAGCCGTGGGGACGAAGATGGCATGGGTAAAACCTGCATTGTACAATGCGATTGTTGACCACCCTATTACTACTTCTGCAAAGCGTTCTGGTGCCAATGTAGATCAAAATAACATCCTTATGTTCAAAGGTTTCTTGATTAAAGAAGTTCCAGAAACGAAGTTCCAAACTGGTGAAATTGCTTACACTTCCATTACCGGAGTCGGTAAACAATTCACTGGTATCAACACTACTCGAACAATCGAATCAGAAGACTTTGATGGAGTGGCTTTCCAGGGAGCTGGTAAAGCGGGAGAGTTTATCCTGCCAGCAAATAAGAAAGCTGTCATCAAGGTAATTGATGCACCAGTAGGATAAGAAAGGGATAGGTGATAGCAATGGCTAAATACAAGGTTTTAAACACATTTCGCGACATTCATACAAAAGAAGTGTACAAGCAAAATGCAGAAATTGAATTATCTGAAGAACGAGCAGATGAAGTGGAGCACAACCTTAAAGAAAAAGGGAAATTTATCGAACTGATTGAGGAAAAACAAGAGTTTGATAGAGAAGTTGCTAAAGAACGACTTACAGAGCTAGGCGTTGAGTTTAAGGGGAACGCTAGCAATGAAACTCTTAAACAGTTACTTGAAGATCAGGAGGAAGGCGAATAGTCTTCCTTTCTTTTTATAGGAGGGAGAACATGCCCTATCTCACATTTGAAGAATTTCAGCAAATGACGCAAAAAGACATTCCGGTAGAACAGTTTAGTGAGCTTCTGCCTAAATCTTCTTCCATTCTGGACACCGTGACGAATCATTTTTATCAACGTCAAGATATTTCGGGAGATAATGCTTGGAGAGTGCGGCAATTCAAACTTGCTCTGACCGCTCAAATTGAGTATTTTCATGTTTTGGGTGCTACGACATTTGAAGAGATAAACAACACTCCTCAGACGTTCACTGCTGGCCGTACTAGCGTCTCAAATGCAAGTAGGTATAATCCATCTGGTGCAAATGAAAGTAAACCTTTAGTTGCAGAAGATGTGTTTATTTACCTTGAAGGTACTGGGCTTTTATTCAGAGGGGTGAGTCTATGGTAATGCCTAAGCCACCCAAAAAATTCTGTATTGATTCTTTTGAATACAAGGAATATATGGGCGAGAATAGTTGGTCAGAACCTGTTTATTCAGTTCCAAAGTTAATAGAACATTGTCGTATTGACCGCGGTGCCGAATATTCATCCACAACCTCTGGAAAACAACTGATCTATAATGCAGTTGTTTTTTGTTATGAAGGGATAACAACACCATTACCTTTATTTAAACATGGATCTCTTCTTCATTTTGATGGAATTGACCATAAACTTACTAAAGTTGTACCCATCTACGAAGCATACTCTAAAACTATTTATTCGTATGAATTAGAGGTGGTTTGATGGTAAGGGTAACAGTGGATCTAAATAACGTTAAGCAAAAGCTAGAGCAGAAAAATGTAGACCGGGGAAGGTACGCACTGGCCAATCAAGCATTAGCGGATATGAATCAATATGTTCCTATGGATGAAGGTACCCTGAGGCAAACAGCAACCATAGACATTGATGGCAAAGCGATTAATTACAACACACCTTATGCAAGAAGACTCTTTTATATGTACATGTACAACTATACTACACCTGGAACCGGACCCCGGTGGGATAACAAGGCAAAAGCATCGCACACGCCACATTGGGTAAAAGCATTCTTGAAGGGAGCTGACTGGTGATGGATTTTATCGAGAGATTAAAAGATAAAGTTAATGCGTTGCCCGATCTCCCTATACCTTTAAAAACCGGATTCTTAGGTGCAGAAGAATCTTTTGTAGTTTATCCACTACCTGGATCACGAACCGTTCAGGAGTATATGGATGGCACCAAGGATCAGCAATTAAATTATGAGTTTGCCATGAAGTCAAAAGGCCACAAGATTTTAAATGATACCTTGTGGCTAGTTCAAAATGAACTGGAATTATTAACTGAATTAGGTAGCCATAATGGTAGCTTTGAATTGGAAGAATTAGTGGTGACGAATAAGCCATTTATTAATCAGATTGATAACCAAGGATGGTACATTTTTTTGTTAAATATACAAGCAAATATAACTGTTTATAAGGAGGAGAAATAAGTGGGTAAATTAAAAAATGCAATGCGTACTCATTTTGTACAAGAGTTTACGCCAGGACAAGAAGAACCTGGAACAGAGTGGTTGGAATTAGCAACAGGGATTTCAACCATTGGGGATGATACACAAGAAGAAACAGAGGAAACAGCATATTATTCAGGTGATGGAACTCCAGAAACTGAGATTATTTCTGTTGCAGGAGCATACACACCTGAAGGTCACTTCTTTTCTGATGATCCTGCCCAGGCGCTTATCGCAGGAAAAAAATATAAGGTAGGAGAAGGACGAAAGGTATGGCATAAAGTCGTTTCCTCAGATGGAACAAAACAATGGATAGGACGTGCCACTATTTCATCTATCGTCGCTGGAGCAGGGGATGCATCAGCATACGAGACGTTTAGTTGTAACATTCGTTTCGACCAAATTCCAAAAGAAACCGATGTTGTACCAGCCGGATAAATGAGGGGCTTATTGCCCCTTTACAATGTAAAGGAGGATGAACATGGAAGGGTTAAAGGTTGATATACACCGGACTGGTTTTCCAGTGAAAATCGGAACCATAGAATTATGGTTTGACAGTTCGTTAGAGAATTTAAGGCGGTTTTTCGATGTGGAAGAACTTGCACAAGAAAAATTAAAACAGGCTCAAGAAAAGGCAAAACATATACACTTTCCGGAAGAAATCGAGTTAGAAAATATAGATATTCAATTAGTGGATGCTGCTTTTGATGTGAATAAGGAGTTTATAGCAGCTCAATACGATGTTATCTTTGGTGATGGTACTTTTAAAAAGATCTACAAGGAATATCCAGACATTCTGGCATTAGAAAACGCCCTGGATCCCATCGGTGTGGCTATTGCTAAAAAGATTGAGGAATTAGAAGTAGAACGAAGCGAAAAAGTAGAAGTGAAGAAAAACGAATACTTAAATAAAAAAGCTCAAAAACAGTAGGTGATTAAATGAGGTTAAACGACCCTTTAGTCACCTCTTTTTTATACCAAGATAAAAAGTATCCTCTTGATTTGGCTTTTGATAACGTCCTAGACGTGTTTGACGTGTTAGGGGATAAAACCCTTCGAGAACAAGAAAAGGCTGAAATATGCCTTGTTCTGTTGCTGAATGAGTCATTTAAAGGGCATGAAGCTATTCAGCTATGGAATTTCATCTATGAATCGTTTATCAAAATCGAAAGTACGCAACCAATTGAATATGACCTTAAGGGAAATCCTTTACCTGTTCAAGAGGAAGATACAAAAAGTCTTATCAATTTGGATAGAGATGCAGAATATATTTTTGCTTCGTTTAAGCAAGCGTACAATTTGAACTTACTTGAGTATCAGGGAAAGTTGCATTGGCACGAATTCCAAGCATTGTTAAATGGTTTGCCAAGTGAAACCATCATGCAAAGAGTTATCCAGATCAGGATGTGGAAACCCTCCAAAGGGGAGTCGAGTGAGTATCAGCAAGCGATGAAAAGATTACAAAAAGTTTATGCCTTGGATGACGGAGACGAAGAGGAGGTGGATTAAATGGCAGACGGTAGAATTAAAATAGATATCGAAGTAGATGGTAAACAAGTATCTGTGGCATCTAAAGAACTAGATAAGCTCGAAAAAACTAGCTTAGATTCTAGTAAAGGTGTCAAAGCAGCCGAAAAGGCAATGGACAACATCAGTGATAGTAGTGTGGAAGCTTCCAAGAGTGTTAAAGGTGTATCAAATAGTTTAGACCAGGTTTCCAGTGAAGCCAGTGAAGCTGCTAACGATTTAAACAAGGCTAAGAATGAAACAAAAGGGATAGCTGATGAATCTGATAAAGCATCGGACAGAACTAAAAAGTTTGCAGTAGCCATCGGACTTATCGCCATAGCATCCGCTGCGTTCGGTGTCTTAAAGTCATCTATGGATGATGCGATAAGTCGTTTCGACACACTTAACAAGTTCCCTAAAGTACTACAAGCATTAGGTGTATCTGCAAAGGACTCAGAACGTGCTATGTCCAGGCTATCCGAAGGAATTGACGGGCTACCTACCAAACTTGATGAAATTGCTTTGATAGCACAAAGAATGTACACCTCCTTCAATGATATGGATTTGGCAACAGAATCAGCACTTGCATTGAATAATGCACTACTTGGTTCTGGATCCAGTGCAGTTGATGCAAAACGTGGGACAGATCAATATATTAAGGCTTTGCAAACTGGGAAAATGGATATGAACATGTGGACAACCCTCCAGGAAACAATGAGCGTGGGGCTTGTTAAAATCGCCGAAGGGTTTGGAATGACAGAAACCGAGATGTACCAAGCATTACAAAGTGGGACCATTTCAATGGATCAATTTAACGCTAAGTTAATTGAGGTAGGAACAGGTACAGGAATCATGGCTAAATTAGCCAAAGATAACAGTTTAGGTATAGCTACCTCTCTTGGCAATTTGCGTAATGCAGCTGCCCGTGGTGTAGCAGGTATGATTGATTCTTTTAATAAATTATCAAGGGATGCAACGGGCAAGGAGATAGCCGAAAATATAGATGGTTTAAAAGTAATTGTGAATCAATCGTTTAAAGTGATTCAAAAAACAATAGAAGGAACAACCCCTTATGTTAAAGGTTTTACTTCCGCTGTCCAATCGACATTACCGGTTGTGAAATTCTTGTCCCCTGCGCTAATTGGGTTGGCATCTGCATATGCCATGCACAAAGTGATCCATCTGACTACAGCAGCAATCAAAGCAAATACCACAGCGGTAGCAGTAGGGACAACTGTTAAAAAATTATATATCTTGGCCATTACAGAAAGTTCCACAGGGTATTTGGTCAATGCAGCTTCTGCAAAAGTGGCAACCGTAGCGACCAAAGCGCGTTCTGCTGTTTTGGTAACTGCCACTACGGTCGAGCTACTTTTCACACGACAAATCACATTGGCCAACGTTGCGCTATATGCAAAAGCCGTAGCGGTAGGCGTGGTAGGAAAGGCTCTGAAAGTCCTAATGGGACCAGTCGGATGGGTAACTCTAGGAATTGGTGCATTAGTTGGAGCTGCTGTAGGGTTAATTAAATGGCTGAATAGGTCGAGTGAAGAGGCAAAGCGTTTAAATGCGGAGGCGGAGGATTTATCAAGTTCCATAGATTCATTAAATGATGAACTGGATAGCTCAAATGAAGCATTTAGAAAAAATCAAAACGAATTAAAAGCCACAGCTGAAGAAAATGTAAACTTGGCGAAAAAGGTCGAGGACCTAGCAGCCAAAGAAAATAAGTCCGCAGCCGAGAAACAATTGTTAAGCGCCTATATTGAAGAGATGAATGGTAATGTAAAGGATTTAAATCTTTCTTTTGATGAAGAAGCCAACGCTTTAAGTATGTCTTCCGAAGAATTGAGCGCGCGAGTGGATTTGATGAAAGAAGAAGAAAAGTTAATTTCTGCCCGGGAAAGGCAAGTGGAAATCTCCAAAGAGCAAAATGAAGTAGATGCCAAACTTGAAGAAATCAATGCACTTAGGGCTGAATGGAGTGAAAAAGTTAAAGAAAATGCTGTGAGTGCGGGTGACGCAGAAAAAGCATTCGCGAGCTTAGATGAAAAAGAAGCAGCGCTAAAAGAAACAAACGCAAAATTAGGTGAGCAACACAAAGAAACCGAAATTCTTGTGTCAGAAGCAGCTGATGGAATGGCCGCTGCTATTGAAGAAGGAAATATCAGACAGCAATTTTCTTATGAAGCTCTTGAAGGAGCAAACAAAGCAGCTTTCGATAGTATGAAAGATTCATATGAAAGTTTAAAAGATGCTGCGACTGATGCGTTTGATAAGATCGAAACCAAAACCGATCACACGATGAAAAGTATGACTGAGACGATGCTCCATAATCAAAAAGCAGTAGAAGAATGGAGTCAAAACCAGGCTAAACTGATGAAGTGGGCTGGTGAGAATGGTTACGATAGTTTTATTCCTTATATCGAAAGTATGGGGATTGATTCTGCAGCAGAACTGGCAGTGTTAGCCCAAGCGGGTGAAGATGAGTTAAAAAATTTCGCGGACGCAGTAGAAGGCGGAGCAGTTACAGCGACAGACGCCTTAAAGACAACTCTTGGAGATGGGTTCGACGAATCTATAGCTTTAGTTACCGGCTATGTTGATGACATGTCAGTATCTATGAAAGATCAGGTTAAAAAATCCGATTTTGCTTCAATTGGAAAAGATGTTGCTACAGGGTTTAGTGGAGGGGTGGTGGCCGGAACGCCAGAAGCCGAGAAAGCAGCTGCGAATATGGCCAAAGCTACTGAAGAGGCTGCAAGGAAGCAAGCAGAAACTCGTAGCCCATCCAGGGTATTTAAACGAATTGGTAACGATATAACCGCCGGTCTTGCATTAGGGATTAATGATGGTACTTCCCAAGTAACTCAAGCCATTCAAAAATTATTCAAATCAATCCAAACTGATTCTGAATTAAGCTTTAAATCTATTACTAAAAATCATCATAATTCAGTAAAAGACATAGAGAAGTCTTTTGATAATTTGAAAGTAGTCACTCAGACAGGTATGAAAAACATGTTGGATCGATTAAGGGATGGTTCCAACCGTCAAAAAGATGTCGTGAGAGGATTGGCTAGAGACATGTTAAGCCCTTTTAATAATACCCCATCCCAATTTCATTCTATTGGTAGAAATTCCATGGCGGGCTTAAATCAAGGGTTATTGGCTGGTAGAGGGCAAGTGCTATCCACTGCTAGAACTATAGCCAACCAAGTCGCCAGCACGATGAAAAGCGCTTTAAGGATCCATTCACCTTCTAGGTTAATGCGTGACGATGTCGGTCGTTTCATTCCGGAAGGGATAGCAGTGGGGATAAAGGAAAATGCAAAGTCTGTTTACAGAGAGTTAGACATCCTTTCTAAAAACATGGTTCTGTCATCTACACCTGAGCAAGCATTAGGGACCTCTAGAATGGCGTATGCAAGTTCTAGCAGCCAAGTCATGGATCCATTCAAAAGAGTACCACTCCCTGGTAATAATACTTCCAATTCCAATATGAATCTAACTGGACTGATATCTGCTATCGAGCGATTGGCAGCAAGGCCGATCAGAGTAGGAATTGATGGCCATGAATTTATTGAAGCTACCGTTGATGGCATGGATGCAGCACTGCAGTTTAAACAAGCACGAAAGGACCTGTTCTAGGAGGTGATAACTTGAGTTTCTATTATGATAACATTACCAAGTCCTATATCAGGGCATTAAGAGGGGTGGAGCGACCATCCTGGGCTCCGATTGAACATGAAATAATTGAGGTGCCAGGTAGCGCGGGCGGTATTGCTGTCGAGAAGAAGAGAAAAGTTAGAATTCTATACGTCCCAGTGGAAGTCAGAGGGATAGGGGCACTTAATCTACAAAAAGTTAAAGAAGATTTAGCCAAGTGGTTGATTAAGGACGGCCCTAGGAATCTTGTTTTTCCAGATGAACCGGATCGAGTGTATTATGCAGAACTCACCGGAGAGTTAAACTTGGAGGAAGTTCTGGATAAAGGGAAAGGGCTTCTTACTTTTATTTGTGCAGATCCTTTCAAATATGGACCACAACTTACCTTTACAAAGTCTGCATCAACAAGTGGCACATTTACGTTAATCATGACCAACCCAGGAACCGTTGAAGCATATCCAGAATTTAAGTTTTTAGTTAAGAAACCAATTACACACTTGGATATCATTGGTCCGGATAAGTACATGAGAATTGGTAGACCAGTAACGGTTGAAGAAACCATTGTCAATCCTACAGAAACCATTCTATCCGATACTATGCGCACTCTGATTGGCTGGACAAATGCTCATAATGTGGATGGAGGAGTCATTTCGGGTAGTTTCCAAGCTACAGAAAATGGATTTAGAGTTAGTAATTTTGGAACAGGAGAAGCTTGGCACGGACCTGCATTACAAAAATCCGTTTCACAACCATTACAAGATTTCCAAGTGGTCATGCAGTGTACCTTTTATTCTCCAAGCAATGATGGTGTGGGTAGGATTGAGCTTTACTTGTTAGATGAAAACGGAAATGCCTTTGGAAAATTGGCATTCAAAGATATCCACCGTTACGAATACAAACAACAAGCTGAAGCGAGAGTGGGTCCGTTGTTTGGCGGTACCTTTATCATCGCTGGACAACCTGCGGATCCTAAGATGTTTGATTTCTTTACGGGAATCCTTCGACTCAAGCGTGTAAAAGGGAAATGGGAAGCGTATGTAGCCAACATTTCCAATCAGCATGTCGGGGAAATGCAAGGGTCTATCTTGGATGAGAGTGTTTCTGCAAACCTTGCAGGAATTAAAATTCATGCTGCTGTTAGTGGGCAAAATACACCAGCCTACATGACGGTAAATCATATATGGGTTGAAAAAGTAAACGATCTATCCGGTGCGGTGGTGCCTAACATCGCCCAACCAGGAGACGAGATTGTAATGGACTTTAAAAAAGACTTGATCCTAATAAACGGTGAAGATATGAAGAAGCTGAAAGGTGATTTTATCTCTTCCTTCTTCCCAATCAAGCCGGGCGATACCGCCCTAGTCATTTCTCCTGGAGATGCTGTAGACGTCGAAGCAAAAGTGAGGGGACCTTACCATTAGTCAAATACATTTGTTACATCATCAAACCGATGAAATACTATGCACTTTGGAAAACAAAATTAATGCCCCCGCCTTTTTTGATGATATACACATTGATAATATTAAGAACTTCGAAACCTATGATTTCACTATTCTAGCAACCACACCAAATGCTGCACATGCTACCAGGCGTAACCGAGTGATTATTCCGGATGACGATGGCCATTATAGGGAATTCATCATTTTGGATACGATCCAACTAAACAAAAAGAAACAAGTAAAGACAGTGGCCTCTTACATTGAGTTAAAAAAAAGCAAGAGGATTTCTCCAATAGTTTTAGAAGGCCAGACAGTCAATATGTCGATGGATTGGACGTTAGCTGGCACTGGATGGCAACGTGGTATCACAGAGTATGCCGGAATACGGAAAGTAACCATTGAGGGTTATCAGGATCCTTACCAGACGTTGAAGCAGCTTGCTAGTTTATATGGTTTGGAACTTCGTTTCCGAATAGTAGTAGATGGTAGCCGTATTGTAGGTAGATACGTAGATATGATTAAAAAACGCGGAGAGGACACCAAGAAAGAAACCAGGATAGGGAAAGACCTCATTGGTGTAGAGCGCATTGAAAACGCTGATATCGTTACTGCCCTTCGGGTGCTGGGACCGGAGCAGGAGGACGGTGACAGGCTAATCGTTGAAGTTAAAAACGAGGAAGCTAGGAAACGATGGTCCCGGGATGGTAATCACCTATGGGAAGATTATGAACCGTCTATTTCTGATGATAACGTAACTACAGCACGCTTAAAGGAGCTTGGGGAAGCACAATTGGACAAGCGTATAAACACCACAGTCCAATATACAGCCGAGGCAGTAGCGATGGAGGAAGTGTTTGGGTACACCCATGAAAAGGTCCGTCTGGGTGATACAAATCGCATCATTGATACTTCCTATGTGCCCCCATTGTATTTAGAAGCACGGGTTATTGAAATTCAACGATCCATTGCAGCTGGTAAAGTAAAACGGAAATACGTCCTGGGTGACTTTATTGAGTATAACGAAGAAGATCTGATGAAAACTTTCTTGCAACTCCAAATCTTATACGGTCAGAAAGTCATCCGAAGAGACACCCCCCCACCTAACCCACGTCAAGGAATGGTATGGGTAGATACTAGTGGAGAACTAGACGTTATCTTCACTTGGAACCACTATGCCCAGAAGTGGGAGAAAGCGACTCCTACGTTTGCTGAAGAAGTGGGGGCCTATGATAAGGAAACCGTAGATCAAAAAGACCGAAGTGTGTATGATGACTCTACATGGTATACAGACATTGTGGTGGAGAGTGCCAAAGAGGAATTAATCACGGAAGCAAGGGGATACACCAGGGCGGAAATAGAAGCAGCAGAACAAGCGATTTTAGAAGACCTGAATAATCGTATTGGTGATGTTAATTCAGAAATTTCACGAGTTCAAGGTATTGCCGATGATTTGTTATTACGTGCAAATCAATTGGAACTCGATCTCTTAGTAAATGGAAATCGAATTGTGAATGTGGAGCAAAACGTGGATACCATCAATGGCCGTATAAGCACCACTATCAACGAGTTATCCGTTTTGAATGGTGTGGTTACTGAACAACAAATCACCATTGAACAACAGGCTGGCATTCTCTCCGGCAAAGCCAATAAAGACACGGTGGACACCTTGACGGGAAGAGTCACAACGACTGAAGGGAGCATCGAACTTCTTGCTGGTCAGGTATCTTTCAAAGCAAATGCTTCAGATGTTTACACCAAGTCTGAAGTTAATGTTGAACTTGGAAAGAAGATAGACACTAACGTATATAACAATAAGATGTCTCAACTTGATGTGGCCCTTTCAGGTGTCACCACCCGTGTCTCTAACACTGAGACAGAAATTAATTCTCTAACCGGAGAATTAAATTCTGCTAAAAGTCAAATTGCCAATCTCGATATTAAAGCAAACGAAATTGTGGCTAGTGTTAGTGAGGTTCGTGCGGATCTAAACAACTTGGAGATTGGTGGAAGGAATTTATTAAGGAACACTAACCAACAATTTGATTGGAACGTTACTAGTTTAGGACAATCACATCCTAAGTCATCGCATGGAATGTCCCTTTCTGAATCAACAATCAAGGAAATGAAAGGGAGATTTGTAACCCTTTCTTTTTTAGTCAAAACCACGGATTTAGCCTATGGAACAAGCAACCCATGGTTAGGCGTGGAAATGGGAATAAGGTTTGCTGATAATTCCATAATGTATATTAGCCTTGGTCAAAGGGTTGTACAAGCTGGAACGAGTGATTGGAAAAAATATGTCCGAACAGTACTTATTCAAGATAAAGAAATTTCTAATATAGCTTCCTACACCGTACTAATGAGGGATGCTACAGGAAACGTCAGTTTAAAAGAAGTGAAACTAGAGTTTGGTAATAAAGCTACGGATTGGACTCCTGCACCAGAAGATATTGATGCAAGACTAACATCGGCAGAAGCATCCCTTCAAATCTTACCTGGACAGATAAATGCAAAAGCATCACAACAAGAGGTAAACAGCTTAACAGGACGTATGAGCACCGCAGAGACTACCCTAGCCTTACTACCAGGTGAATTAAATGCAAGAGTAGAAAAAAATGGAGTAGTCGCTGCCATTAATCTCAGTACAGAGGGAACAAGGATTCTCTCATCTAGAATTCATATAGATGGTAACGTGACTTTCAGTAATAATTATGACCCTTCCACAAAGGAAACTCCAACAGGGGCACAGAGCAAAGCGAATTCGGCCCGTGACGAAGCGATTGTGTACACAAATCAAAACACCGGCAACCTTGTGGACAATCCTACCGCAGGAAAAGGAATCGGAAGGTGGAACGCTTCTGGATTAAGTGTGGTTAATCATTCGTTTGATGGTCTTAGTGTTCCCGTATTACAGTCAAGCGTTTCGACTGATACGCAAAATTACAGCGGATACTTTGACATAGATACTTCCAAGGCTTATGAGGTATCGTTATGGATAAAGAAAAGCGCAAACGCTGGGCGGATATATTTTGGATTGACTGGACTTGACGAAAACAGTATCAATGTTGGATTTGATCAAATAAACGTAAGTAATGGCTCTGTAACTGCAAATAACACAAACTTTTATTTTTATTCTGCTCCAGAGGTTCCGACGGATTGGGTACAATTAGTTGGATATATCATGCCATCTGGTACACTAGGGACTGATGTGATAGGAGTCGGTAACGGTGTAGGCCAAATAGCACGTTTCCGGCCAAATATAAGACGAATCCGGATCAGGTTTTTAAATTGGTCGAATGCCGGAACAGTCAGACAGGTTTGGGTTGCGAATCCTAAAGTGCAAGAAGTGGATCCTTTATCTGTTATTAAGGCATCACGTTCAGCTCGGTTAGTAGATAATTGGGTCTGGGGCAACACAACGGAAATAAACGGAGGAAGAATTCGGACCAATACCGTCACTGCTAATCAGATAAGTGTAACCTCCTTATCTGCACTTAGTGCAAACTTGGGTACTGTCACAGCTGGTAATATCTCTGGAGTAAATATCTCTACTGTTGGGAGTCAAGGTTCTATTTCGCTATCTGCAGATAGAGTTGAATCCACAAATGCGAATCGGATTGCACGACTTTCCAATGGGGAAGGCCTGTTTTCTAGTAGTTCCTTAGTAACTATGGTCACAGACAGTAATGGAATTCAATTGCGTTCAGAAGAAAACGGGTTGCCTTGGTCTAGTTTGCAGTTTAGTAGAATAAATGCAAATACGCATGATGCTACTTTATATGCTTCAAGGGATATAGTTCTTTCAGGAGGGCGAGATATCAACCTTACTCCTGGTGTCGGCAGGGGGATTAACGTGCAAGGAAATTTGAATATCAATAGATTAAGGGGATTAATTGATCCGGTAAAGTTCTTCCTAGGCATAGGAGATGCTCAAATAGATATGACAGGCGGGGACTTACGTATTATGAGGGACAACAACAACTATATCAGAATCAATAATGGCAGCATTCAGTTTTATGTAGACGGCGTTAGTGTTCATACTATGAGGAGGACTACTTAATCTATGGCCCGGACAATCAATTGGCAAAAAGAAGTTACGTACATTTTTCGTTTTTTAGAAGAGGAACATAAGGAACATATCTATGTGAATGATTTGGATGGGAAACGATATAGGTTAACTGATGATAACCCTGTTTATGGTATGATTCCCACCACACATCCATCAACAGGCGAAGAACATCTAACCATTGAAGCCGAGCTTGTTGGTGAGTATTTAAGAACTGTCACACCAACTATCAAACGTTATGAACTAGTCTATTATCTGCCCGATATCGAGAAACATGTTTTTCTTAACTACGAGGAAGAGATCAGCGACTTCCCTGGGGAAAGTGGCAGCAGATTATATTTTCTAAGCATACCATTCTAAATAAAAAAATAGGCGAAACAGGCAGAGGAAATATCCTTTGTCTGTTTTTAATTGGAGGAAAACATAATGAAAATCAAATTGAAATATGCGTACATTGGAGAAATCATTACATTTCTAGTCAATCTATCCCTAAAAGGAAAACAAAATAGACATCGCATCAGATTGGTAAACACGTTGCAAGAAAAATATAAACAGATTAGTGCAGAAGAGATGGCACTTATCAAAGAGTATGCCGGGGTGGATGAAGAAGGGCAACCAAACAGGACAGAAACAGGATTTGCCATTAAAGATATCAAGGGCTTTAAAAAGCAACAGGACGAGTTGTTTGAAGAAGAGTATGTGCTTGAGGGCGGTGATTACCATGGAATGTTAAAGACTATAAAACCCATTGTTCTGGATTATGAAGGAGAAGTAAGTGGGAGAGAAGCCTTTGTATTGGACCACCTTTGTGAAGCTTTTGAAAATGCAGATGAGGAGAGTGATGAAGAATGATTATTCAAATTAGATCTACCAATGTGCAATGGACGGATGAGGGAGAAGTAAGTTCTGTACAAATAAGCTTTAGTGGCCACACAGCAGAAAGAAACATCAACATAAATGGGATTATTCCTTTGACCTCGGAAGAGTATCGAGGCAACGAATCTATTCCAGCATTAACAGGCATTGTAAAACAGCATTTAGCTACTCGATTATCAGAATAACAAAAAGAGCATTTGGCTCTTAACTTAAGGAGAACATAAAATGTGGATAAACATTGAAAGTTTACAAATCGTACAAGCATACCTATTTGGCGGAGTGAAGTTTTTGGATTTTCTAGCTCTACTTATGCTTATTGATATCATTACAGGCATATTTAAAGCAATCAAATTAAAACGGCTAAGAAGCCGAAATGCATTATTCGGTTATGCCAGAAAAATGTTAGTGTTTGGGGTCATCATTGTTGCAAATGTAATAGATAATATTCTTGGGTTAAATGGAGCGGTGGCATATGCTACGGTTCTTTTTTATTTGGCAAATGAAATTCTGTCGATTATTGAAAACCTTGCTCAAGTAGGTGTCAGAGTTCCAAAGGTTATCAGTGAAAAACTCCATGTTATTCAAGAGGAAGAAAAGAAGGAAGAAATTTAAGCTGCCATTCGTGGTGGCTTTTTCATTTTGAAAGGAGAGATCTTTATGGTTACTTTGAATTATAAAAAGAGGCACATCCGTAGACATCCTACTACAAGACCAGGAATTAAACTACTCAGGGTCCAAGCGGTTATTGACCACGCTACTGCAAATCATGGGGCTTCCGCAGCTAACCACTTTACCTATTTCGATAGCTCATTACCTGATCTAAATGATAAACAACCAGAAGATAAGAAAAGGTATGCCAGCGCACATATATTTGTAGACAAGGTTGAGGCTTTAGAACTTGTTCCTCTGGATGAAGTGTGTTTCCAAGCAAACGATAGACGACAAGGACCGTTATTATCCACCTTACGTGCGACAAGCCCTCAATATCCAGGGGGTAACGCAAACCTTTTAACTATAAGTGTAGAAATGTGTCAGGAAAGTGATGGATCTATTCATCCCAATACACTTAAAAGAACTGCATTGGTCCATCAAATGTTACAAAAACGCTTCCCTCAGTTGAAAGACACATATAACCGTTTTGTACGTCATTATGACGTAACAGGGAAAAACTGTCCTGCTCCAATGGTGACGAGGGCATCTTACTACAAAGTACTTCTGGACATGACACACGGGGTAATTCCGATTAATCCGGCTCCGGCTAAACCAAAGCCCACACCTAAACCAGTACCACCTAAAAAGGAGGAACCATTTATGTTAGAGAAAGCAATTGTCATTAATCAGTATTCTGATTTCCCTTCTGCAGAGCTTATTGCAGGAAAGTTGAAAGTACCAATTTTTCTAAGAACTACTGCAACTCAAGTCCAAGTAGCAAAGGAAATTCTCGTTTGCGGGGGATCTAAAGAAGGTCTTAAAGGGAACAAGTTTGTGGAGTTAACCGGGAAAGATCGTTACGAAGCTGCTGAGGCGATGGGTAAGTTTTATAGATCTTTGTGAAAAATTATAAAGGAGGGGATTCTAGTGGCAACATTTGAGGTCGTATCTAAAGATAATCAGTCTAAAACAAAGGTAAAGGTAATGGAAAAATCAATCTTAATTAGCGCGAATAATATTAAATTGGAAAAGATGTAAATTAAAAGCCCTTCCTTAATCGGAGGGGCTTTTTCTATTTTATAGTCATAAATATTGTTATTGCTACACCTGCAATCGCAACTCCAGTTGTTACTAGAGCAATAATAGAAGTAATGGAAAGGGTTTTAATATACCTGGAAGTATCCACAAGATCCTTTTTTGTTTCCTTGAATTCAGTTTGTAAAGTTTCAATAGATTGTGAAATTCTTAGTTCACGTTCTTTTGCTTCTTCTCGATAACGATCTTCACGTTCTTTTGCATCTTTTGAAAATTGCTCCATTTGCTTTAAGAAACGCTCTTCTCGTTCGCTTATTTCTCTCCTTGATCGTTCTTCACGTTCTCTAATATCTCGCTTTAGTTCTTCAAATAATATACCTGTATATTCCTGTTCATTTTTCATTTCTTCACCCTCTTGAAAAGAGTCTTTTCCGCTTGCTACTTCTTGAAATGAAGTTAAGGGGATATTATATGGAGTGTACTTCTTGTTGTTTATTATATCATTCCTTGGTAACAAAGGAACAACTTTACGATTAAACCTTTTGGACTGTTCCATTTGAAAAATTGACCTGGACATTAATATTCCTCCGAAATAATTGCTACTTTTGATTTGAAGAGTCTGCTTTCCGGATTATTTAATAATAGGTTTAAGTCTGATCCATCTTCAAGCTCTTTTGGCGAATATAGAAGTTCAATACTGAAAAAGTTGTTAGTAAAATCACCGATTAGTGATTCAATATCTTCAGGAAGTTTTAAAGGAGTTTCCATCCCTAGGTTTCCAATCTCAAGCTTATTTTCATCGCAATAAAAACTGGCGGATGATAATATTTCAACTTCTTTCCCACCCTTTTGATGAAATAAAAACAAATAAAGATAAAATGGCACTCTTTTTCCGGTTATTGGGTTTACAAGCTTGTCCAACCCGGATAAATCAAACTTGACCTCAAGACATTGTCCATCCATTTCTTTTAAATTAATAAGGAAATCTTGTTTGTTATTTGGATTTCTTAGAGTGAACGTATGCAATGCAGGTAGTAAATTTTCAACTGACATATAAACACCTCGTTTGTTAATATTATGTAATGTTATCATTCTCACCTTTCTGGTACAAATCCCATTTCTGATAGTCGCTTAAAGATCCCCCTGCTGTTTGCCACTTACCAGCATATTCATGATAACCCTCAACATAATAATTCTTTCTATCAACTTCTTTTTTTAAAACTCCAATTAAACCATTTTCGGAGTTTCGAATGGTGTCTCCTACTTCAATTCGCTGTTTACTCATACACTATCATTCTCCTGGTCTTCGACTCTATTATCGAATTTCACCCAAATTCGTTCAATTGGTCGATTTAGTTCAGTTGCTATTGCATAAGCTGTCTCAAAGCTTGGTAAGGTGTTTTCATTTACCAGGGCATTAAGAGCAGTCCTGCTTAATCCTATTTTCTCTGCAAGCCTCTTCTGAGTAAAGGCTGGGTTTCTCGTCTTCTCTTCGGCTAATATCACTCTTAGATTACAAGTGAATCCTTTAATAGGCATCACGACACCTCCATTTGTATCATTCCACATTCTTTAAAATAATTCCTCTAATCGTTAGTGAATCAAAGAATAAAAAAGTTAAGTAAACAAGACATATTTTTAGTTCACCTACATAAGTTTTATTAAAGGCGTCAAAAGGGCGCCAAAATGACCCCAAGGAGGCGGTTTTATTGTTAAGCATGACTAAAGAGTTGGCAGAAGTCTTATTGGCGCGTACAGACGTATTTCTGACGTCTGAAGGGCACTCATTGCTTTTAGAAATGGTGGAGGAGGTGACGTCCTCTAATGGTGTACCGTCCAACAGTAAGGTATCATGACGTCTTCAGGAAGTATGTTGATGACGTATTTAAGGTGACGTCCCTGGATCGCAATCAAATTATTAGAGCTGCATTATTTACGGCTGCCTATTCTCCACAATTTCACCAGCTGATGAAGCCATACTTTTATGAGCAGGAGGAGAGGGTTGACGTCCCTCTTCCGGAGCCTAAATGGTCCATGAGGGAGGCTAAGTATTGGCTAGAACAAAATGCCGAGATATACGGGCAAATGAAGCCTGTTGACGTCCCTGCTCCCGTCTTAGAGTCCCAAGGGCAGGGGAGAAGAATAGAGGTTAAAAATCGCGGGGGGATTAGCCTCTTCCTCCCCGGGTGACCTAGTTACACTGTAACACGGTTGCCATTGTCAATTGGTAATGACATTTAAGGAGGTTATGAGTGTGATAGAAGGGAAGGGGTTAGGCAATAAGAAGATAAATAGAGTTGGAGTATCATTGAGTAATAGTTACTTAAAGAATTTGAACAGGTTGGCTACAGCTTGTAATAAGAAACCTACCACCTTGGCCGGACTGATCTTGGAGAGGTGCCTGGATGACACCTTGATGGTGGAACAGCTGCAGAATGAGTTTGGTGTCTATGAGGCGTACAGAGTGTTACCGGTTAAGAAACATGACGCACCGAACGTCACATACATGTTGAAAGGAGAGACGTCTTCATGGAGGTAGTAAGCCTGGTAACTGGTGTTCTTGTGACGTCATTTGCAGTATGTATATTTAGGAATAAGGAAGACGTCCAGGAAAATATGTTGGTCGGGGGAACGAAAAGCCCTGGACGCCTTGTAACACTATCATGCCAAACTTGCCGGAAACTTAAACATCACTTGGAGATCCAGGAGGATTTATTTGAGTGTACGAAATGCGGGCGTCAAATTGACGTGAGGTAGAAAATTATGTATTCATTACTGGTCACTTGTGGTGCGGGAAAAACAGAGGTTCTTTTTAAAGGAATAGAAAAAGCTTTGACCCAAGGCAAGCGGGTATGCATCGCTACGCCGCGTACCGATGTTGCCCTAGAACTGTCTCCTCGTCTCCAACAGGTGTTTCCGGAAATGGAGATTGCCACCCTGTATGGAGGCAGTGAGGACAGAACGAAGAACTCTCCGCTTACCATCGCAACGACCCATCAGCTACTTCGTTACTACAGCGCCTTTGATACCATCATTATTGATGAAGTGGATGCTTTCCCATATTCGGTCGACCCTGCGTTGGAATATGCAGCGAGACAAGCTCAGACAGAAGGAGGGAGCACTATTTATCTGAGTGCAACTCCTTCTAAGAAAATGCAGCGTGCAGTACATTCAGGCAAGCTTTCTTCTGTCATCATTCCCGCGAGGTATCACCAGCACCTTTTACCGGTCCCATTCATGGAGTGGTGTGGGGACTGGGAAAAAAGGGTGAAGAAAAACAGGCTTCCTGGGAATGTGCTTTATTGGGTCCGAAAGCACCATGCGGCAAACCGACCCACTTTTCTTTTTGTTCCTACTATTGATCTGCTCGAACGGATTGTCGTTATCCTACAAAAGGATTATGGAGAGCTTGTGGCTGGGGTTCATGCCAAAGATAAGAAACGAAAAGAAAAGGTGGCTGATTTCCGGGAGGGAAAGGTAAAAGTTTTGGTGACGACCACTATACTGGAGCGAGGAGTTACGGTATCAGATGTTCAAGTTGGTGTACTTGGAGCGGAGGACAATCTGTTTACGGAAAGTGCCCTCGTGCAAATTGCAGGCAGGGCTGGCCGAAGTAGTCAGCATCCGGAAGGGGATGTGAGGTTTTTTCATTACGGTAGGACACGTGAGATGGTAGCCGCAATTGATCAAATCAGGCGTATGAACTATCGAGCGAAGACGGGGGGATATCTTGATGAGTAACTGTTTGATCTGTCAGGACGAGGTGGCTCGCTCATTTGGATGGGGTGAATTCTTAGGTATTAGCAAGCCAGAAAAAGTATGTGAATCTTGTGAGCAAGCTTTTCAGAAAATCAGCGGTAAGTTATGCAGGATATGTGGCAGGGTTTGGGAGGAGGTCCCGGTGGAAAATCGGCATGGGGATATCTGCTTTGATTGCCACAGGTGGGAAAGTGATGATGAGACAGCTGGAATGCTAAAGATGAATCGTTCTGTTTTTGCCTATAACAAATACATGAAGGAAACGTTGGCGCTATACAAATTTAGAGGGGATGCGATCATTGCAAAAGCTTTTTATAGGGATTTTCGGAAAATGTATGAAGAGGAATTCAAAAAAGAGCAGTGTATACTGGTTCCTATTCCCTTAGGGCTAAAACGCCTTTATGAGCGGGGGTTCAACCAGTCCCTGCTTTTAGCACACCTTTTAGCTCCAAGTAAAATAACTGAACCCCTAGCAAAAACGGACTCTGTTAAGCAGTCCAAAAAAGAACGCAGGTCACGACTGCAGCAAGAGAATCCTTTTTACGTCACCGCACCCCAAAAGGTCAAAGGGAAAAGTGTACTTCTGATCGACGATATTTACACAACCGGAACGACTTTACGAATGGCCGCAAAAGTCCTGCTAGAGGCAGGGGCGACCGATATTTTTTCGCTCACCTTAGTTCGCAGTTAACTTTTTTGCTTCCTTTACGATATAAAAAGTAAGAAACTTTTGCTCGAAAGGAAGTTGCCTCATGTCCCAGCTCGATAATTGTCCAAACTGTGGAGAGATTTATGTAAAAAATGCTTTCAGGGAAGTGTGTGAAGCATGTTATAAAGAAGAGGAAGTTCAGTATCAGACTGTATACAAGTACATCCGACAACGAGATAACAGAATGGCAAGCTTGGACCAAGTCGTGGAAAATACGGGCGTGGCAGAGTCGTTGATCCTCAAGTTCATCTGTAAAGGCCGCATCCAGCTGACCCAATTTCCAAATTTGGGGTATCCGTGCGACCGTTGTGGTAGGATGATTAGAGAGGATAAGCTGTGTATTGGTTGTAAAAAAGATATCCAGGGACAACTTTCGCAATTGGACCGTGAAGAAGAAAGACAGCGGGTAATCCGGAGCGAAGGAAGAACCTACCATGCAATTGATAAGAAATTCCTATAAACATTCGTTAATCTGTGCCGATATT
Organism: Sutcliffiella sp. FSL R7-0096; assembly: GCF_038595065.1. Lineage (NCBI taxonomy): Bacteria > Bacillati > Bacillota > Bacilli > Caryophanales > Bacillaceae > Sutcliffiella > Sutcliffiella sp. FSL R7-0096. Next base: position 4,360,345 of record NZ_CP152003.1, on the reverse strand, counting down.
CATAGATAGATAAACTGTTCGAAAAGGAAGGGATAACAATGAAGATTAATAATATTGGTCCTTCAGGAGTCAACCCCTATAAGAATCATATGAAACAACAGCAGGTTCAGACGCCTAATCAGGCAAAGAGCGATCAGGTGGAAATCTCCAGTAAAGCAAAAGAAATGCAGGAGCGTTCCCAATTTGCAGAGGCACGACAGGAAAAAATCGCAAAGCTTAAGGTTTCTGTGGAAAACGGCACCTACAAGGTAGACCCTAAGGCTGTTGCTAGTAAGATGATAGATTTTTATTTTAATAAATAGGGCTGTTAGAGCATGTAGAAGCATTATAAGAATCCTAGCTGTTGATTGTAGCACAAGGTGGAGACTCGCGGGAGGTAGCGGTAGGTTGAGACCCCTGAAGCGTTGGGAGGAGGCTCAAGCACCGCCCCGCGGAAAGCGAAGCCTAGTGCGAAAAACAACAGTGGTGTTTAACAGAGCCTTGAAATAAGGAGAACCTATGTCCATTCCAACAATTATCACGATACTAGAAAAAATGCTCACCTTGCATACTTACCTTTATGAAGTGACTGTACGGAAAGAAAAGGTTGTAAAGGCGAACAAGGTAGATGAGCTCCAAGAGATTACAAGAGAAGAGAAGCAATACACTCGCGCGATTGTTCAACTAGAAAAGCAACGTGCGACCCTATCCGATGGTAAAACGGTGACCGATCTAATTGAAATGTGTTCACCGGGCGAAAAGGTTGAACTAATTACCTTGAAAGACAAATTAGCTGAAACCATTGCAAACATCCAAAAGCAAAACGAGCTCAATCAACTGTTACTTGAACAATCCCTGCAATTTGTCACCATGACGATAAACACCCTTAACCCGCAACCTAATGCGCTAAATTACGAAAAACCTGTGAACACGAAGAAAAGCGTTAGTGCACCTGCGCGCTCTCTGTTCGATTCAAAAGCTTAGGAGGAACACCCATGCGTTCAACATTTCATAGTCTCGAAGTAGCAAGGCGAGGCCTGGTTACCCAGCAAACTGCCCTTCAAACGGTCGGGCATAATATTGCCAACGCCAATACCCCAGGATATACCAGACAACGGGTCAATTTTGTCCAAACAGAACCATATCCACCAGCTTCCATGAACCGTCCGCAAATACCCGGGCAAATGGGGACAGGGGTAGAGGCGGGCAGTATCCAGCGTGTGCGGGAGAGTTTCCTGGATATCCAGTATCGTGGTGAAAACAATAAGCTTGGCTATTGGGAAGCGCGCGCAGGCTCCCTGCAGAAGATGGAGGAAATCATGAATGAGCCATCCGAAACTGGTCTTTCCACTACGTTGGACCGTTTTTGGCAGGCGTTTCAAGATCTAGCAGTTAACCCGACGAATGCAGGGGCACGTTCGGTTGTAAGACAGCGCGGATTAGCTGTTGCGGAAACATTTCGGTTTTTATCGGATTCACTTAGTTCGGTTCAAGGGGACATGAAAAATGAAATGGATGTCACGGAAAAGCAAGTCAACGCACTGAGCCAACAAATTAACAATATCAACAAACAGATTGGAGATTTGGAACCGCATGGTTATCTTGCCAACGATCTATATGATGAACGCGATCGCCTGGTAGATGAGCTTTCTCAGCTGGTCAATATCAAGGTATCAAAAGTTGGGACCGGTGGTAGTGCAAGTCCCCTGGCGGAAGGGAAGTATACCATTGAAATGGTGGATGACTCCGGCCGTAAAATTGGCACGCTGGTCGATGCGACAAGCAATAGAGTCAACAGGCTTTCCTTGGAGTATCGAGCGGATACCGGTCTCGTGGATGGCTTCAGACTCGGAGATACGAGCTTCGGGATCGGTAGCATGCAGTCATCCGGCAAGCTTCGAGGTCTTATTGATTCTTACGGATTTATGGACGGAAATACAGAAAAGGGTCTTTACCCTGACATGCTTAATCACCTCGATACCTTGGCGTTTGAATTCGCACAGGAGATCAATAGGGTACATGAATCCGGGTGGAGCATCTCGAGCATGGAAACAGGTGAGCACACTGCGTTTAAGTTCTTTGAATTTAAAAATACAAATATAGTAGCTGGTAATATAAAAAATGCGGCAAAACTTTTCACGGTATCAGCGGATATCGTCCAGTCGTTGGACAATATCGCTGCTTCCGGCTACAACAAGGGTATCATCACATCGGGTGAGTTCCATGGCTATAACGGAGTGGGAAATGTGTCTGTTACCGTGCAGTCGACAGTAGATGCTGATGGGGTCCAGCAATTTACATACACTGTCTATGATGCAGCAAAGTCTCCGAAACAGGAATTAATGACTTCTGGAAGTTTTTCCACTTTAGAAGACCTTGGTGCAGGATTGTCGGGAGAGTTTGTCGATTCGGCTGGCAATCCTTCTGTCAATTTTGACTTGAGTAAAGTCCGCTTGGAAGACGTTTCAAAAGGGAATTTCATTGCGGTTGATATCCCGAAGACCGGTGAAGTCGGTGGCCGTGTAGGTGACGGAAGCAATGCCATTGCATTGGCAGAAGTAAAAGCCCGGACACTTCAGTTGAACGGTGTTTCTACAACCTTCCAAAACTATTACGAAAGTGTAATTGGAGGATTGGCGGTTGATGCCCAGGAAGCAAACCGACTCTCCTACAATAGTGAAACATTGCGATTGTCTGTTGATCAACGTCGCCAATCGGTCAGCGGTGTATCCTTGGACGAGGAAATGACCAACATGATTCAGTTCCAGCATGCTTACAATGCATCGGCAAGAATGATTACATTAACGGACGAACTTTTAGATAGAATCATTAACGGATTAGGATTAGGCGGAAGGTAGGTGTAGATAAATGCGTGTCACACAAAGCATGCTGACGCAGAACTCACTGCGACAATTAAGTACAAGCTATGGGAAAATGGGTAAGTTGATGGAACAACTCTCCACAGGCAAGAAAATCTCCCGGCCATCCGACGACCCGGTCGTGGCGATGAAAGGGATGTATTATCGTACGAATTTGACGGAACTTGAACAATACAAACGTAACCTGAGTGAATCATATGCATGGATGGAAAATTCCGAAGCGGCGTTGGACCACGTGCAAAGTGTGATGCACCGTGCTCGCGAGTTGGTGGTTCAGGGATCCAATGATACTTACTCACCGGAAGACCGCCAGGCGATGGCAAAAGAAATTGAGCAGTTGAAGCACGATTTCGTACAGGTTGCAAATACACAGGTTGCCGGGAAGTACATTTTTAACGGTACTGCGATTGATAAGCCGAGAATTACGGATGCAAACGATCCTATGTCTGTAAGCATGGAAAACTCTCCATTCGAGGTGGAGGTATCCCGTGGAATTAAGCTGCAATCAAACATCAATGCTGATAATGTTTTTAATAAAGATATGATAGAGATTTGGAATGGCCTTCAATCGGCACTTGAATCTAGTGATACGGATGCGTTGAAGAGTTTGATGGGACGTTTTGACAAAGCTGCGGATGCGATTTCTGCGGAGCGTTCTGAGTTAGGAGCTCGCTATAACCGTCTTGAAATGGTGGACAACCGCATTGGTTATCAAGAAGTGGTAGCGACACGAATCCTGTCCGATAATGAGGATGCGGATATTGAGAAAGTGATTACGAATTTGACGATGCAGGAAAGTGTGCACCGTGCTTCGCTTGGTGTGGGAGCGCGTGTGATTCAGCCTTCGTTGTTGGATTTTCTACGGTAGGGGACGAACTGTCTTGGAGAGATCTGTCTGGGGGGCAGTTGTTTCCGGGGCAGTTTTTATTTTGGAATTAGCACCGCACCGCTGTTCCTTTCCGAAAATGGCTTTGCTTTCCGCGGGGCGACCTTGAGCCTCCTCACAAAGCTTCAGGGGGTCTCAACATTGCAGCTCCCCCGCTGGAGTCTACGCCATTTGCTGCAATCCACACCTATGATATCTTTCTAGATCGAGACAAAAACCTTTTAAGAGATGGGTGATTACATGTTATTTCCACAGATACGGTTGCAGTCGACTTTTGCTCAGACTGAGTTGCAGATTCAGAAACCGGTACAACAAATCCAGCAACCTAGGGCCGAACTTAGTATGGAGCAACCGAAGGCAGAGTTGATGATGCAGCGGACGCCGGGGAGGTTGACGATTGATCAGACGCAGGCTAGAGAGGATATGGATTTGAAGAGTGTTGCCAGGAGGACTGAGGAAGCGGCGCAACTTGGGCGGCAGGAATGGCTTGCGGGGCTAACACGCGTTGTACAGGACGGAAATGAAATGATGAGAATTGAACATGGTGGTGGCGCAATTGTCCGTCAGGCGAAGCGGAATAGTGAAGGTCCTCCAAAAGAATTCAATATTGGCTGGATTCCTTCCCATTTTAGTGTGAAAATTAATTATGAGCCTGGTTCTTTGGATATTCAGTGGCAGGAGCGTAAGCCTGTTATAGATGTAGTGATAAATAAGCCAGTGCATGAGTATACACCGGGAAACACACAGGTCAATATGGCTAATTACTCCTCACTTGATATAGATTTTGAGAATTTGCGGTATGTCGGTACAGGCGGCTACGAACAAAAAATATAAGGTTGTGAGAAGATGAAAATAGAAACGAAGTACCATGGTTTAATAGAGGTACAGGAAGAAGAAGTGCTAAGGTTCCCGAATGGCTTGCCAGGGTTTTTAGAGGAGAAGGAATTTACGGTGATCCCTTTTACGGAGGAAGGGACGTTTCATATTTTACAGTCGGTACAGACACCCGTGCTTGGATTTGTTTTGGCTAATCCTTTTGCGTTCTATCCAGATTATGATTTCGACCTAGAGAACCAAGCGGTGGATGTTCTCGAGTTGGATTCTGCTGAAGAAGTGACTGTCTATATGGTTCTGACAATGGCAGACCCATTTCACCTCACAACTGCCAACCTGCAGGCGCCTATTGTGGTGAATGTTAAAAAGAAGATTGGAAAACAAGTGATTCTAACAGGCAGTCCTTATCAAACGAAACACAATCTGTTTCCGGAAGCGGTAGCTAAATAGGGAGGAGGAGACCATTTGCTAGTTTTAACTCGCAAAAAAGATGAAGCCATAAAAATCGGGGATGACCTCGAAATTACGGTCCTTGGTATCAATGGCGATCAAGTGAAACTTGGCATACAAGCACCAAAGCACATAGAGATACATAGAAAAGAAATCTATCTTTCTATCCAAGAGGAAAACAACGCAGCGTCCAATTCCTCTCTTGATCTTCTGCAGGCTTTGAGCCACCAACTAAAAAACTAATATAATTTTTGTGAAAAATTCTATCTATCCCTATTAACAGTTGTCGAGTACGGTCGATATAAAATATGTAAGCAAATAGAATCGAAAGGCGGCCGACTTTTGCCCTATTTGCAAATTCAACACCGATTACACAAGGACGTGAAATCGGCGACAACTCAAGGAGGAAAATTGTAATGAGAATTAATCACAATATCGCTGCTATGAACACACACCGTCAATTGAACAGTGCTACTGCAGGTCAAATGAAGTCTATGGAAAAATTGTCTTCTGGTTTACGTATTAACCGTGCTGGGGACGATGCAGCAGGACTGTCAATTTCAGAAAAAATGCGTGGACAAATTCGCGGATTAGACCAAGCAGCTCGTAATGGTCAGGACGGCGTATCTTTGATTCAAACGGCTGAAGGTGCATTGAATGAAACACATTCTATGCTTCAGCGAATGAGAGAATTGGCAGTACAGGCTTCTAACGATACAAATACTACAGAGGACCGTGAAGCAATCCAAGAAGAAGCAAATCAACTTGCAAAGGACATTAATAGAATTGCAAAAGATACACAATTCAATGGGCAAGAATTACTTACTGGTGCTGGCGGTCCAAATACAGATGGTTCCTTTACTTTTCAGTTAGGAGCAAATGAAGATCAGACAATCACATTGTCAATTGCAGACATGACCGGGGGGACTGGACTAAGTATTGCAACTGGAGATGATGAAACAGCAGATGCAATAGATATTTCATCCGATAGTGCGACTGCAACTGCTGCTATTACAACAATTAATGATGCAATTAAATTAGTTTCTGCGGAAAGATCAAACTTAGGATCTTACCAAAACCGTATTGAGTATGCGATAAACAACCTAAACACATCTTCTGAAAACCTAACTGCTGCGGAATCTCGTATCCGTGACGTTGATTATGCTTTAGTTGCCTAAGTAGCACTAAGTACAGTCGTCCTAACTGGTAACGGTTAGTGATTATTATCGGGTGAATTGCTGGAAACCCATGAGAGCTTTTCTTTCCACAACGTAGTTGGAAACGACAGGCGTGACGGTCTGAAAAAAGAAAAGATTTGGCAATCAGCAGCCAAGCTCCTGTTCCGAAAGGATGGAGAAGGTTCAACGACTAGGATAAACCATCTAAGGCGAAAGTTATGATGATGAAATCCGTAGGTGAAACAGTGTCCATCAGCACTGTGAATCCGAAGTGCCCGACCCCTTAAAATGGGTGAAGATATAGTCTAGTCATTTATGAAAGTAAATGTTCGCACGATGGCGAAAGAAATGATGGAACAAACCAAAAATTCTATTCTTGCACAAGCATCTCAAGCTATGCTAGCTCAAGCAAATCAACAACCACAAGGAGTATTACAACTTCTTCGTTAATAATCCTTTTAGGAGAGACTCTAAATTATATAGGGTCTCTTTTCTATTCCAAACGTCTAACTATAACTCACATTAAGATAATTTTCTACTAAACCCTCTTTATTTATTTTTCTTCCTACCGATAATACTACTAGAATTAACATTTTCGCGGAGGGGACCCGTATGCATATTTCGCCAATGGCTATCATCTTAGACTCTACAACTAGAACGCAATCACTAGGTACAGTATCCACAAAAGTAGATGTTTCAATCAAGGAAACAAAGCAAACTCATCCTGAACAAAGCAGGCGTCAAATGGAGACGATTGTGGAAGGCATGAATGATTTTATAAAACCAATGAATGTGTCTGTCCGTTTTGAGCTGCATGATGAGTTAAACGAATATTATGTGACGGTGGTGGATGTTGCCACTGAGGAAGTAATACGGGAGATTCCTTCCAAAAAGTTTTTGGATATGTATGCAGCAATGACCGAATATATGGGGTTATTTGTCGATAAAAAGATTTAGGTGGTGAAAGAGATGCGCTTAACTGGATTTCAGAGTGGGTTGGATATTAATCAGATGGTAGCTGATTTGATGAAAGCCCAGCGAATGCCCATGAATAAACTTACACAGCAGAAGCAGCTGTTGGAGTGGAAGCGTGATGATTACCGCGAAACTAATAGACTATTGAATGATTTTCGTAATCTTTCTTTTGATATGACTCTTCAACGGACTTATTCACAAAAGCAAGTAACATCTAGTAATGACAAGGTAACTGCGACAGCTTCCTCGACTGCAGCAAACGTTACCTATACCATTTCAGATGTCAAAGTTGCTACTCCTGCCTCTATTCATTCAAAGGAGATTTTGAATGGGACAGGAGAAAAATTCGATCCTAGCAAAAGTATTATGGATCAGCGAGATAAATTTTCTACCCCACCAGCCATATTAGGAGATGGAGAGGAACACAGTTTTACCATTACAACCTTTGATGCAGATGGAAATGAAATACAGGATACTTTTAAAATAAATCAAACATCTACGATGAATGATTTAATGAATAAAATAAGCACGTCAAAAATTGGTGTCACTGCCTTTTTTGATGAAGTGAATGGTCAATTAATGCTGACCAGAAAAAATGCTGGAAACTTGGTGGGGGCAGAAGGAAAAGCCTTTAACTTTGATGGGGATTTCCTCACTGATACTCTAAATTTAGGCGGATCGCCCGAAGAAGTAATGGGTACGGACGCTAAATTGAAAATCAATGGAGTAGAAACAACAAGGAAGTCTAACACGTTTTCCGTAAATGGTGTAACTTTTACATTGCATGGGGATATGGAAGGGGATTCTGCTGTAGTAGCAGTGAGGAACGACACTGACAAAACCTTTAATGCCATCAAGGATTATATTACAAAATATAACGAATTAATAGAGAAAATAAACGGGAAAATCGGGGAACCAGTATACCGTGATTATAAACCATTATCAGATCAAGAAAGAGAAGCTCTTTCTGAAAAACAGATTGAACAGTGGGAAGAGAAAGCAAGAAGTGGTTTGTTACGCAATGACTCTATCCTTTCTTCTGGTTTGAACAAAATGCGATTGAGTCTATATGAGAAAGTTGGTGGAGTGACTGGATCGTTCAGTCAACTTTCTGAAATAGGAATCGCTACAGGAGCTAACTACCGAGACAAAGGAAAGTTGCTAATTGATGAAGATAAGCTAAGAGCGGCAATAGAAAATGATTCTAACTCGGTTATGGAGCTCTTCACAGCTAATGGTACAGGAATAGCCAGGAAATTACGTGAATCTGCAACAGCAACTGTCCAAAGCATTGAAGCGCGTGCAGGAAATACAAGTCGTACCGCACAGCAGTTCACAATTGGTCGCGAGTTAATGAATGTAGACAAACGTATTTCGGATTTTGAGAAACGGATGCAAACGGTAGAGGCACGCTATTGGCGCCAATTTACCGCGATGGAAAAAGCAATAGGACAGTCCAATCAACAATCCATGCAATTAATGAGTCAATTTTATAATGGCTGATAATAAGGAGTGATCAACAATGGCAATGAAGAATCCCTATCAAGCCTATCAACAAAATTCGGTCAACACCGCTACCCCTGGTGAGCTGACGCTAATGCTTTATAATGGCTCTCTGAAGTTTATGAAGTTGGCCAAGAAAGCTATAGAAGACAAGAATATAGAATTGAAAAATATTAACCTTGTCAAGGCGCAAAAAATCATTCAGGAACTGATGGTGACCCTTGATACTAGCCAAGATGTCGGAAAATCGATGATGACGATGTACGACTATATGAACCGTCGTCTTATTGAAGCGAACATGAATAATGATTCTGCGATGGTGGAAGAAGTGGAAGGACATATGACGGAATTTCGCGATGCTTGGAAGCAGGTAATTCAATTGAATCGCCAGCAGGCGTTTACGCAAGGTGGCCAAGCGTAATGAACGTTGTCGAGAACCTGGATAAAGTAACGACGCATCTATTGGCATTACTAGATGGCCCTTTACCTTCAGAGGATAACCGAGATGCGTTTTTGGAAGAGATTGATAAAGCGTTACAGATTAGGGACTCTTTACTACAACGCCTTGTTCCTCCTTTTTCGGAAGCAGAGATGGCACTGGGAAAAAAGGTGGCCCTAGCAAGCCAGCAGGTCACTCCAAAGCTTGAGGGCTTTCACAAACAGTTAAAGCAGGAGTGGGGACAAATTCAGCAGTCCAAAAAGACTGTCAAGGCATATGGTCAAGCCTACAGCTCTCCCACAGCAGACGGGATGTATTATGATAAAAGAAACTAGGTGTAGAGTATGGCAGCTTTGAAAGAAGGTGAATTTGTCTTACTTAAGAAATATAATGCCCTACTGGAAACGATAGAAGAAGCTTTTGAGTATTTGAGTGACGAAAACCGTAACGCCTCCACACCTGTGACACGCCAAGTCGTGCTGGACAGCCACGAGGCGATTGGGAAAATTGCAGAAGTGCACGTAAAACTCGTTACTCTCTTTGAAAAGAACGGGGAAGTCCTTCAGGTGATTGCTCAATATAGCACCCTCTTAGATGAGCTCGAACAAATCGGCCATTTCGATCAAAACACCATTCCTGAAAAAGAAGCCTTAGAAACCTATTTCAAACCAGCATACGAAAACTGGAAGAACCAAATACAACACCACATCCTCCCCCGCATCACCCACTAACCCTCCACCAACTTAGGAGGGTTTTTTATTTCTTTATGGGGAAAGGGTGAATATCTGAGGTTGCAATTCCCCCCTGTTGACTGAAGTGCAAGACGTGAGACTCCGAATGGAGAGAGCGGTAGCTTGAGACCCCGCAACGAAGTGAGGAGGCTCAAGCAGCGCCCCTCGAAAAGCGAACGTCTGGAATGAAAGGAAACAGGGAGTTAAATGTTGCCCCCGATTTTTAAGAAAGTTTTTCCATAACCTCGCATATACTTGTTTCACCCCACAAAGACCAAGCTAAACTCAAACCTTCACAAATTCTTAACATTTCTTTTACGTTTAGGCAGGAATTCTGTAGGGTATTGTAGAAATATGTTTACATAAGCTTAATAAAGCTTAACCCTTCTTTTAGAAGGGAATATGTAGGCAGATTGTTTGGGCGTAAGAAAAGTCCAAACAGGAACAAAAGGAGGAGTTCGTTTATGAAGTACAACGTACGCGGTGAAAACATTGAGGTAACTCCAGCAATCCGAGATTATGTAGAAAATAAGATCGGAAAGATTGAACGCTATTTTGATTCCACAGACAATGCAGAATGCAAAGTAAATCTGAAAGTCTACAACAACCAACAAAAAATTGAAGTAACCATCCCTATGACAGGCCTAGTGTTACGTGCAGAAGAAAGTCACGATGATCTCTATGCAGCGATAGACCTTGTCGTAGATAAACTAGAGCGACAAATACGAAAACATAAAACAAAGGTCAACCGTAAGCTTCGCGATACAGGTTCACCTAAATACTTATTCAACGAAGTAATTGATAATGGCGCACCAGCCCATGTAGCAGTGGAGGATGAAGAGGACGAAGCAGATTTGGTTCGTACGAAGCGCTACAACTTGAAACCGATGGACAGTGAGGAAGCAATCCTGCAGATGAACCTGCTGGGACATAATTTCTTCGTATTCCTGAACGCGGCAACAAACGAAACGAATGTTGTGTATAAGCGCAACGATGGGAAATATGGATTGATTGAGTCTTACTGATTAAAGGGGACCCTGCCAGCAGGGTCCTTTTCTATTTGTTCGACGTTTTCGGCTAGCAACATTTCTCGGGAAATGTTGAACCGTTGATTATTTTGTCATTTCCCGTTTATTTTCAGAAAAGACTGTCTGCAAATCTTGCTTTAAGTTGTACCAACCCCCAATAAGTGTTAAAATTTATATATTATTTAGGCTATAAAACTATAGTTACAGAGGAGCGTTTGTATGCTTGGTTTATTGAATAAAGTGTTTGATATGAATAAGCGTCAACTGAAGCGTCTTGAAAAAATGGCGGATCAGATAGAATCACTAAGTGAAGATGTGGCAAGGCTGACCGATGAACAGCTTCGCGAGAAAACGGCAGAATTTCAAGGCCGTTACCAGAAGGGTGAAAAGCTCGATGATATGATGGTCGAGGCATTTGCGGTTGTTCGCGAGGCGTCCAAGCGTGTACTCGGACTTTATCCGTATAAAGTACAGCTCATGGGTGGTGTCTCCCTACATGAAGGAAACATTTCCGAGATGAAAACGGGGGAAGGTAAAACGTTGACGGCAACGATGCCTGTTTACCTGAACGCTATTACTGGTAAAGGCGTTCATGTTGTAACAGTCAATGAATACTTGGCAAGCCGTGACGCGACGGAAATGGGTCAGCTTTACGAGTTCCTTGGCCTTACTGTCGGCTTGAACCTAAACGGACTGTCCCGTGATGAAAAAATTGAAGCCTACAAAGCGGATATCACATATGGTACAAACAATGAATTCGGATTCGACTACCTGCGTGACAATATGGTCCTATATAAAGAGCAAATGGTGCAGCGTCCCCTTCACTATGCAGTAATTGATGAGGTTGACTCCATCTTGATTGATGAAGCGCGTACGCCATTGATCATTTCCGGTAGTGCCCAGAAGTCTGCTGCCTTGTACATCCAAGCGAATGCGTTTGCCCGTACATTAGTAAAAGATGTGGACTACACGTATGATGTGAAAACAAAAGGTGTGCAGCTGACAGAGGACGGGATTACGAAGTCCGAGAAAGCGTTCGGCATTGAAAACCTGTTTGATATTGGCAATGTTACCTTGAACCACCATATCAACCAGGCGTTAAAAGCACATGTGACCATGCATCATGATGTGGACTATGTCGTGCAGGAAGGCGAGGTTGTCATCGTTGACCAATTTACTGGTCGTCTGATGAAAGGTCGCCGCTATTCCGATGGATTACACCAAGCAATTGAAGCAAAAGAAGGTTTGGATATCCAAAATGAGAGCATGACGCTCGCAACGATTACATTCCAGAATTACTTCCGTATGTACGAAAAGCTTGCCGGAATGACTGGTACGGCGAAAACAGAGGAAGAGGAGTTTCGTAACATATACAATATGAACGTTATCGCGATTCCGACAAACCAGGAAATAGTGCGTGATGACCGTGCCGATCTTATCTTTAAAACGATTGAAGGAAAATTCAATGCGGTTGCGGATGATATCGCAGAGCGTAATAAAAACGGACAACCTGTGCTTGTGGGTACGGTTGCGATTGAAACATCTGAGGTTATTTCGAAACTTCTAACGAAGCGCGGAATCAAGCATGACGTGTTGAATGCGAAAAACCATGCGCGTGAAGCGGATATCATCCTTGGCGCAGGTCAAAAGGGATCTGTTACGATTGCGACGAACATGGCCGGTCGTGGTACAGATATCAAGCTCGGCGAAGGTGTAAAAGAAGTAGGCGGACTAGCTGTTATCGGTACAGAGCGACATGAATCCCGCCGTATTGATAACCAGCTTCGTGGACGTTCCGGTCGTCAAGGAGACCCTGGTGTGACGCAATTCTACCTTTCCATGGAAGATGAATTGATGCGCCGCTTTGGTTCGGACAACATGAAAACGATGATGGAACGTTTAGGTATGGATGATACCCAGCCTATCCAAAGTAAAATGGTTTCTCGTGCTGTGGAATCAGCCCAGAAACGTGTGGAAGGCAACAACTTTGATGCTCGTAAGCAACTTCTACAATATGACGATGTTCTTCGTCAACAACGTGAAGTTATTTACAAGCAACGATTCGAAGTGTTGGATTCCGAGAACTTGCGTGAAGTGGTGGAAAGAATGCTTGTTTCCGCAATTGAGCGTCAAGTTGGACTTTATACTCCAAAAGAGGAGGTTCCGGAGGATTGGAACCTGCAGGGAATCGTTGACTATGTAGACGCTAATCTGTTAGAAGAAGGAGCGGTAACACTTAACGACCTGCGGGGTAAAGAGCCTGAGGAAATCTCTGAGCTTATCGTAGAAAAAGTGAAAGCTCGTTATGACGAGAAGGAGCAGGAGCTTTCCGCAGAACAGATGCGTGAGTTCGAAAAGGTTGTCGTGCTGCGTGCGGTGGACAGCAAGTGGATGGATCATATCGACGCGATGGATCAGCTTCGTCAAGGTATCCACTTACGTGCATACGGTCAGATCGATCCGCTTCGTGAGTATCAGTTCGAAGGATTTGCGATGTTTGAAAACATGATTGCTGCTATCGAAGAAGATGTAGCGAAATATGTGATGAAAGCACAGATCCGCAACAACCTTCAACGTGAAGAAGTAGCCAAAGGTCAGGCAGTCGTTCCAAAAGAAAGTGGCGGCGAGCCTCCAAAGAAAAAACCAGTGAAAAAAGTGATGGACGTTGGCCGCAATGATGCTTGCATCTGTGGTAGCGGAAAGAAATATAAAAACTGCTGCGGGAAGTAATGGCGGTTTTGAGAGTGGAAGTGGGGCTATTTTGGCCCCGCTTTTTGCTTGTTTAAGGCTAGGTGCCATTTTGGTACGATAGCTCTTTTTAAACAAACGTTGGTATAAATGAAAATGGAAAGTTAGGATTCCCAAAGGGTACAGCCGTTAACTTTAAGATTAACTTTTGAGAATGCTATGGCAGGATAGTGGGGATTTTCTCATGTTTTTGTCACTTTTAGAAGGTTTCCCTTTGCTGGCATAGTAATTTTTAAACAAACGATTGATTAATCAAAAATGAAAATTCAAGTTTCCCATGGGCTACAGCGTTTCAATTTGAAATTAACTTTTGAAAAAGCTATCTCAGGAAAGTTAACACGCACAAAATGATTCTTCAAATTCCCGATACCAGACTCAGGTACTTTTTTATTTTAGTGAAATACGATATTATAGACTATTAGTTGCCCTGTTTGTTTGAAAAGGGTTAAAATTCGGTTAGTGAAAATTTTATGAGGTGAAATAAATGGAATTAGTAGAGATTCGTCACGAGTTAGAAAAAATGGCTAAGCGATTAGTCGAGTTTAGGGGGTCTCTTTGACTTAGAGGCCAAAGAACGTCGAATTGCCGAGCTTGATAATGAAATGTCCAATCCCGAGTTCTGGAACAATCAGAGTGAAGCTCAAGTGGTCATCAATGAAGCTAATGCACTGAAGGAACCTGTTGGACAGTTTCATGAGTTAAGTGAGAACTATGAGAACTTGCAGTTAACTTATGAGTTGGTAAAAGAAGAGCCGGATGCGGAGCTACAAACGGAGCTTGCGAGCGAAGTGAAAACGGTAGCGGAAGATTTCAACAAGTTCGAACTTCAACTATTGTTGAGCGGTGAGCATGATAAGAACAACGCGATTCTTGAATTGCACCCGGGTGCTGGTGGTACCGAGTCCCAAGACTGGGGTTCATTGTTGCTGCGTATGTACACTCGCTGGGCAGAACGCAAAGGCTTTAAAGTTGAGACGCTTGATTACCTGCCTGGGGACGAAGCGGGAATCAAGAGTGTCACGTTGCTGATCAAGGGTCACAATGCATATGGATACTTGAAAGCGGAAAAAGGGGTTCACCGCCTTGTGCGTATTTCCCCGTTCGATTCTTCCGGCCGCCGTCACACAAGCTTTGTTTCTTGTGAGGTTATGCCGGAGTTTGACGATAACATCGAGATTGATATCCGTACGGAAGATCTGAAAATTGATACGTACCGTGCAAGTGGAGCGGGTGGGCAGCATATCAATACAACCGATTCCGCGGTTCGTATTACCCACACCCCAACGAATGTGGTCGTGACTTGTCAGACGGAGCGTTCTCAAATCAAGAACCGTGAGCGCGCGATGAAAATGTTGCAAGCCAAGCTTTATCAGAAAAAGTTGGATGAACAGCAGGCGGAACTGGATGAAATCCGCGGCGAGCAGAAGGATATTGGCTGGGGTTCCCAGATCCGTTCCTATGTGTTCCATCCATACTCCATGGTAAAAGATCACCGTACAAATACGGAGGTCGGCAATACGCAAGCGGTCATGGACGGGGACTTGGATCCGTTTATTGATGCATATTTGAGATCGAAATTATAAGATGATGATAGCACCTCTGGCCTGGATGGCTGGGGGTGTATTTTTGTCTCAAGAAGTGGACAAATCGGAGGAAAGGGTAATCAATAACCCTATATAATACCCAGGTAGTAAGTAAAACAGAGTTTGCCTAGCTCCAATAGCTCTCAAATTCCCAATGCAAAACTCACTTAGCTCTTCCTTTGCATAGTGTACAAACTTAAGGAAATCCTACCAAGAAATGAGCACATTAGCCCAATTAAGCTAGAAAATGATTAGAACTATATATTTACACTACTTCCGTTAACGCTTTACCACGTTATACCAATGCCATTTACACCCTTGCCATCGCGTGCTATACTCTTGCTCGTTGTGTGAATTTTTAAAGAGAAAAGCTGTTTTCGTAAACTTTGTTGCTTTTTTGAATTTATCAATTAACCGTTATCTTTCATACTGTCGTGCTCTTTTCCCGGCTGTACAGAAAAATTACATGTATGTTTAAGAGAGATAAGCTGTAAAAAGTCCAAGTGCTGACTTTTTACCAGTGGCTAGCAACAATTTTTGAGAAAAGAGCTTAGAGGAAAGACTTGGAGGGACATAAAGTTGAGTCGTAAAAATAGAAATGGATATCAAGTGAAGCCTGTGTATCAACGGGTGAAGGAATATACATATGTGGTGTTGGGTTCAGCGATTGTGGCGCTGGCGTTCAACTTGTTCTTACTTCCAAATAGGGTAGCGTCCGGTGGGGTTAGTGGAATCAGTACCATATTGAAATCACTCCTTGATTGGGAACCGGGGATTGTGCAGTTATGCTTTAATATTCCGCTATTCCTGGCTGGGGTCATATTATTAGGGAAACAATTTGGTCTTAAGACATTAGTGGGTACTATTACGCTCCCGCTGATAGTACTTTGGACAAGCAACATGGCACCGGCTACAGAGGATCCGTTACTTGGTTCCTTGTTCGGGGGAATTGGTGTAGGACTTGGGCTTGGGCTGGTATTCAGGGGCCGTGCTTCCACAGGTGGAACAGACCTTGCAGCACAGATCATCCATAAGTATACCGGGTTGACGCTTGGAGCTTGTGTGGCAATCATTGATGGCCTTATAGTTATCTCTGCAGCGGTGGTATTTGATTTGGAGCTTGGGATGTATGCACTTATCGGACTTTTCGTCACTAGTAAGACTATCGATTTTGTACAGGTCGGACTTGGTTATTCCAAGATGGCGATCATTATCACGAAGAAGGAAGATGAAGTCAAGGAAGCCATCCTTACGAAAATCGATCGTGGTGTGACAAAGCTTGCCGCATATGGGGGCTACACGGAAAGTGAGTTGCCTGTATTAATGTGCGTGGTCGATCAGACCGAATTCACAAAATTGAAACAAGTGGTCCGGACCATTGATCCGTCGGCGTTTGTCGTGGTTACCAACGCATCCGAGGTATTGGGTGAGGGTTTTAAAAGAGAGTAAATAGGATATAATATAATCGAACTTGGTAATAATTACATCTCAAAATTGGGGGACCTATCTATGAAAAAGTATTTTATGGCATTTGTCTTAGGTTCATCACTACTTACGCTTGCAGCCTGCGGAGGCGGCGCCAATGAGGATCAGGAAACAACTGGCGGCGGAGGCGAGTTCGCAATGGTAGAAAATGAAGAGGCACAGCAATTGTATCAAAGCTGTATCGGCTGTCATGGTCGTAACATGGAAGGAGCAAGCGGGCCGAACCTTCAAAAAGTAGGAAGCAAATATAATCAGGATGAAATTGAAAACATCATCAACAATGGTCAAGGAAGCATGCCAGCTGGTCTTGTTCCGGAAGAAGATGCGACAGTTTTAGCAGAGTGGTTAGCGCAACATAAATAAGAAAGTAAGGAACTCTCCTGAAAAATGGAGGGTTCTTTTTTATGCCCTAAGATACCTAAACGCTTTTATTAAATCATAGGGAATTAAGGGTGTTTTAATTGGAGTATTATGGAACTTTACTAGTTATATTTAACCAAATTGTCGAAATTGTTCGTTTGTTATACTAAAGTATATTGAAAATTTGAATTTTTAAAAATATAATGTGGATTGTAAAGATTTTGGACTAACGTAAGTAAATGGTACTTAAGTATATGTCTAGAATTTTTTACATAAGTCGTAAGATACAAAAAAAGGGGAGTGGGATGATTTGAAGCAGAAGTTTATCGCAGCATTCATGCCTTTGCTGGTTCTTGTACTTGTATTCAGTACGTTTGCAGCAAACGGTGTCTCTGCCAACACAGGTAAAGAAAACCATGAATTGGCTACATTACAAGGGGATTTTGATTTATCATCCTCCAAAGCAGTTAAGGTAATTGTCGAATTACAAGAACAATCTATTGTTGAAGCGAAGCACAATGGGAAGAAGCAGTCTAAGCAGAATCTGAAAAGTGCTCGTGATAAAGTAAAGAAGGAAGTGGCAGCACGTACTTCCAAAAGCAAAGTAGAGCGTGAGTACGAGCATGTATTCTCCGGTTTCTCTCTTGAGATTCCAGCAAATGAGATTCCTAGTCTACTAGCGACTCCTGGTGTAAAAGCGGTATATCCGAATGTGGAATACACGACTACCGAGGTTGTTTCCGAAGAGGAATTCAGCCCGGCAATGTTCGATTCTGCGCCATTCATCGGTTCTAACGAAGCTTGGGACCTTGGTTTTACAGGTGAAGGTGTAAAAGTAGCAATCATCGATACTGGTGTTGATTACACGCACCCTGATTTAGCAGGTAACTTTGGTGAGTATCTAGGTTGGGATTTTGTAGATAACGATGCAGATCCACAAGAAACGTTCCCAGGTGACCCTCGTGGAGCGGCAACGACTCACGGTTCCCACGTTGCGGGAACAGTTGCAGCAAATGGACAAATCAAAGGGGTAGCTCCTGACGCTACATTACTTGCTTACCGTGTTCTTGGGCCTGGTGGTAGCGGATCTACAGAAAACGTAGTAGCAGCTATCGAGCGCGCAGTGCTTGATGGTGCGGACGTAATGAACCTTTCATTAGGTAACTCTTTAAACGCTCCTGACTGGGCAACTTCCATTGCTCTTGATCAAGCAATGGCTGAGGGAGTAGTTGCAGTAACTTCAAATGGTAACGCTGGTCCAAACAACTGGACAGTTGGTTCTCCGGGAACTTCCCGTGAAGCTATTTCTGTAGGGGCTACACAGCTTCCTTACAACGTATTTACAGCAGCAACAACGTCTTCTGACGGTGTATCCTATGCATCTTCTGCCGTTCAAGGTTTCCCATCCGAGGAAGCGTTATTGGCACTTAATGGTCAAAATTTTGGACTAGTAGATGTAGGATTTGGTTCTCCTGCTGAGTTTGCAGGTAAAGATTTAACAGGTAAAATCGCTTTAATCAGCCGTGGAGCTGGCATTCCTTTCGTAGACAAAGCTACAGAAGCGAAGAAAGCCGGAGCGGTTGGAGCAGTTCTATACAATAATGTTGCAGGTGCAATGCCATTAATTCCTGGTATGGATGTACCAACTATCATGCTGAACCAAGCTGATGGAGAAGCACTAAAAGCAAAAGTAGCTAATGTAACAGTAAGCTTCGATATTGCATTTTCTCAAAGAGTCGGAGAAACAATGGCAGACTTCTCTTCCCGTGGCCCTGTAGTGGACACTTGGATGATCAAGCCTGACGTTTCCGCCCCTGGTGTGAACATTGTAAGTACAGTACCAACTTTCGATCCTGCTAACCCACATGGTTACGGAGCGAAACAAGGTACAAGTATGGCGGCTCCACACGTAGCTGGTGCTGCAGCGGTGATTCTTCAAGCAAACCCTGATTGGGGCGTGTATGAAGTGAAATCTGCATTGATGAACACAGCGGAAAAAATGATCAACCCGGTAACTGGTGAAGAGTATGCACACAACTCTCAAGGTGCAGGAAGCATCCGTGTGGTTGATGCTCTACAAGCTGAGACACTTGTGAACCCTGGAAGCTATTCATTCGGAGTGTTTGAAAAGAAGAAAGGGAAGCAAACAGAAAATCAAAAGTTCGAAATTAAGAACTTGTCCAATAAAGATAAGAACTACAGTGTAGAGTTTACTTTTAAAAATGAAGTAGGCAAACACGTTAAAGTAAAAACTAGCAATAACACAAAAGTAAAAGCTGGTAAGAAACAAAATGTGAATGTAAATGTTCAAGTGGATGCTTCCAAGCTTGAGCCTGGATATTATGAAGGGCACTTGCTTGTGACAGAGGGTGGCACCACAATTCAAGTTCCTACTATTCTATTTGTAGGCGAGCCGGATTACCCTCGTGTTACTCACTTTGGATTTACTCCACTGGGAGATAACAACTTTGAACTCTACTCTTACCTTCCAGGTGGAGCAGATGAGTTCGAGGTTTGGGTTTACACTGCTACAGCAACTGGTGGACTTGGTACTTACGTGGGAGACGCACTTTATGATGCAGATCTTGGAAAAGGCTATAACTACCATGACTGGAATGGTACCCTGGCTGATGGAACACAACTGCCAGCAGGAAACTACCGTGTGGCAGTCTACGCGAAAAAAGGCAACAATGAGCGCGCAATCGCTGCTGCCGACGTACTAACTATCCAATAATGCTAAGAGTAACCTTATAGTATTCTATAAAACTTCAAAAACACCTTTGGGGGTCTGACCCCCAAAAGGTGTTTTTTTCTCTCCAAACCGACAATATTTTTCGACAAACCCCACAGTGAAGGTAATTTATCCCTCTATTACCAACCCTATCATACAATTGAAAAGAAACTGTAATAATAAAAACTCTTATTTTGTCGAAATAGATGATATAATAATAAAGTGATTTATGCGGAAAAATTAGATAAATATACATATTGCGTTTTCTGTAGCAAGTGTTCTATCCGTATTCACCAGTGTTTAATGAATACTCTCCTTCCTGTGCGTCGAAAACAGGGACTGCAATGAGATTCAAATCTTTGACCCAGATAGGTGATTAAATGATTGAAATGCAAGACGTCTATAAAAAATACCCAAACGGCGTCCAAGCTTTGGATGGTATAAATATAAATATAAAAGCAGGCGAATTTGTCTATGTAGTAGGACCCAGCGGGGCTGGAAAATCCACGTTCATCAAAATGATGTACAGAGAGGAAAAGCCTACAAACGGGAGTATTGTCATAGACGGAGTGAACCTTTCCAAGCTGAAGGAAGGCAAAGTCCCTATACTTAGAAGAAACATAGGAGTTGTGTTTCAGGACTTTAAGCTTCTTCCGCAGTTGACGGTTTATGAAAATGTAGCTTTTGCCCTTGAAGTAATAGAAGAAAGTCCCAAAAATATAAAAAAGCGTGTCATGGAAGTTCTTGATCTAGTAAAATTGAAACACAAGGCGCGCCATCTTCCAAATGAACTATCAGGTGGAGAGCAGCAACGTATTTCCATTGCCCGCTCCATTGTCAATAATCCGAAAGTAATGATAGCAGATGAACCAACGGGTAACCTTGATCCGGATACCTCATGGGAGATCATGAATATTTTTGAAGAGATAAATGAAAAAGGTACAACGATAGTAATGGCCACACATAACCGTGAGATTGTAAACACCATCAAAAAACGTGTGATTGCAATTGAAAACGGGAAGATAGTGCGTGACCAAGCAGAGGGGGACTACGGTTATGAAGCCTAGAACTCTGATGCGACACTTTAAGGAAAGTTTTAAAAGCTTGGCACGTAACGGCTGGATGACCTTTGCATCTGTCAGTGCCGTGACGGTTACTCTCCTATTGGTTGGTGTGTTTCTTGTACTGATGATGAACCTGAATAACGTCGCATCCGAAATTGAAAGCGACGTAGAGATTCGAGTTCATATTGATCTGACAGCAAACGAGGAAAACCAAGAAGTACTAAAAGAGCAGATAGAGAACATTCCGGAAGTGGAAACAGTCGACTATTCCTCGAAGGAAGATGAGTTAAAAGGTTTAGTGGACAGTTTTGGAGAAGAAGGCGGAGCTTTTGAGTTGTTTGAACAAAATAATCCGCTATATGATGTTTTCATCGTAAAGACTGCAACACCACAAGAAACCATCACAGCTGCCAAGAAGATTGACGAGCTGGATTACACACACAAAGTCATTTACGGCGCAGAAACGGTGGAAAGATTATTCAAAGTGTTTGAGATTGCAAGAAACGTAGGATTGGCCCTGATTTTGGGACTAGTATTTACGGCTATGTTCTTAATTTCCAACACCATCAAGATCACCATTTTTGCCAGAAGGAAAGAAATAGAAATCATGAAGTTGGTTGGTGCCACAAACGGTTTCATCCGTTGGCCATTCTTCTTAGAAGGTTTGTGGTTGGGAGTCCTCGGTTCGATTGTGCCGATTGGAATCATCCTCACATCCTACTATTATTTAATAGATTTAGTACAGCCGAGAATCCAAGGCACATTCATTCAAATGCTTCCATTCTACCCATTCGCATTCCAGGTCATCGCAATCCTGGTGGCAATCGGAGCGTTTATCGGTATGTGGGGAAGCATGATGTCCGTCCGCAAGTTTTTGAGAGTGTAAGAGATTACTAACTATTCTATGGTAGAAATACCCGTTCAATAAAAAACAAAAACCTGATGGGAGCATCCAATTTGTTCCTGTCAGGATACATAAGAAATTAGGGGGAAGTAAGGGATGAGAAGAAAGATTGGTACAATTGCTATTGCTGCAGTCATTGGCTTTTCCGGATTCTTCGCTTCGGGTGTATCCGAAAAAGCGTTTGCGAATGAGATGCAGCAAAAGCTTAATGAAGTGAAAGATCAACAATCATCAAATGAATCTACTAGATCCGAAAAGAAAAATGAAGTAAATAAGCTACAAGCGGAGCAAGATGAAATCAGAGCAGAAGTGGCACGCCTTGATAAAGCGGTAGCAGAAACGAAAAATAAAATCAGTGGTAAAAAAGAAGAAATCGATACTACTCGTAAAGAGATTGAGAAGTTAAAAGAAGAAATCGAAGTACTAAAAGAACGTATCGCAAAAAGAAATGAGCTTCTAGAAGATCGCGCTCGTTCCTTCCAACAGGGTGGGGGAGCCGTGAATTACTTAGATGTATTGTTAGGTGCACAAAGCTTTGGAGATTTTCTGGACCGCGTTGGTGCGGTAGCAACAATTGTTCAAGCCGATCGTGATATTCTACAAGCTCATCAAGAGGACATGCAGGCTCTCGAACAAAAAGAGCTGGAAATGCGTGAACAGCTTGCTTCCTTAGAGCAGCAGTTGATTGATTTGGAAAACATGGAAGTACAACTGAAAAATCAAATCGCTGAAAAAGATAAGCTACTGGCAGAATTAAAGAAAAAAGAACAAGCCACCATGCACGAAATCCATGAGCTTGAGAACGAAGCAGAAGTTCTAGCAGCTCAGGAACAAGCAATCCGCGCAGAAATCAAAGCTGCAGAAGAGCGTGCCAAGCGTGAAGCAGAAGAACGTGCAAGACAAGAGGCAGAAAGAAAACGCCTTGAAGAGCAACAACGTAAAGAGCAAGAAGCGGCAGCTGCCGCGGCAAAAGCTGCAGGTAAGCCAGCACCACCACCGACTCAAGTATCATCACCGCCACCACCGGTTTCATCCGGATCTTGGACAAGACCGACAACTGGTAGCGTGACTTCCGGATTTGGTACTCGTTGGGGCTCCCAGCACTACGGAATTGATGTCGGTAAAAACGGTAGAACTGGAAATGTACCGGTAGTGGCAGCAGGAAGCGGTACTGTATTCCAAGCTTACTACTCCAGCTCTTATGGTAATGTAGTATTCATCACTCACTACATTGATGGACAAACTTGGACGACTGTTTATGCCCACCTTGATAGCATGGCAGTAAGTGCGGGACAATCCGTATCCAAAGGCCAATTCATCGGTAACATGGGGAACACTGGATTCTCTACAGGCCCTCACTTACACTTTGAGCTACACAAAGGCGGCTGGAATGGATCCAAGTCCAATGCAGTGAACCCTGCGTCTTATATCAACTTTTAACTTTTGTGATACCACAAGAAAGTCCTTAAATTACAAGAATGTACTTGAATTACAAAAAAGTTTTTAAAATTTATTAACAAGAATATTGTTAAAATGAATAAATATACGATTAGCAAAACACAACTTTGTCAAACCTATTGATAAAGTTGTGTTTTTTTTATTTTATAAAAAAGGAGTATGAAAATGCCAAGATATAACTATAAGTGGAATGAAGAAAAAATAAGAAGATATATTAAAGAAGGTCGTGGAAAGGGGGAATTTGAACAATATCAACCGTGGTTAACTGTGAGGGATGTTCCATCTACTGGAAGAGTTGCTAGAATACCAGGAACCAAGATTAATAGAATTTATCACACCCTTTCTGACCTAGAAAGAAATGCATTTCTATTATTCGAATGGAGTGACAAAATTATTGATATAAGAGAGCAATACCCAATTCTTAATCGAGACAAAACAGCTGAAATAGCGGATATTTTAGGGTTCAAACATCCGGTTTATCCTAATACAAAAACAAAAACGGTCGTTACACTAGATTTTCTATTAACAGCGAGAGATAAGAGTGGAAAAATAACAACTTATGCACGTTCAATTAAACCTTCATCAGAGTTAACTGACGAAAGAACAATTCAAAAATTATTAATTGAAAGACAATATTTTATGCAAGAAGGTATTAACTGGGCGGTTATTACAGAAAAAGAGATTCCTAAAGTACTTGCCAACAACCTATATGATTTAAGAGATTCTAGTTTATATATAAGTGAAATAGACCAACAATTAATTCATGAAATAAACGAATTGTTTTTAAATCAAAATCCTGAATCAAAAATTATTGATTCAGTGGTAGAGATAGGAAGGGAATTATATGTCTCACATGAAAAAGTTTTAAAGGTACTCCATTATCTAGTGTATAACAAAAAAATAAGAATTAATTTAAATGAGAAATTAAATTTTCATCAAAGTTGGAAAAAAGGACTGGTAGATTAAGTAGGAGGGGTCTAAATTGATAGCAGTTAACAATGTTTATTTTGATAAGTTCAAAAATATAAAATTTAGATTACTTTGGATTAACCCTAACAACATTTACGGTTATGTTATTGACTGTGGGGAAAAACAAAAGTTACCTTACATTATTAATATAAGTGAATTAAATAGGGGGTTAATTGGAAATGAAATTGAACATATAGAAGACGAATTTACTGACCTCGTAAGAATTGATTCATTATCCCCTAAACTACAAAGTGAAAGTTTAAAAGCTTGGAACATAATTAAAGATATAGTAACAGTGGAACCTGATATTTATATTAGGGATCAACGATATAGACTAATTGAAAAGCAGATAGCTGAATTTAAGGTATCCGACGTAACGATTTATCATTACCTTAAAAGATATTGGTCTGGTGGTATGACCCAAAACGCACTTGCAAATAAAAAATATAACTCTGGTGGGAGAGGTAAAGATAAATTCTTAAAGTCTAAAAAAACAGGTAGGCCAAATTCAGAACACTCACCTTACACTGGTTTAAATGTTGACGAAAAGGTAAAAGGTCAAATCCGTTCAGCATTGAAAACCCACTACTTTGAAAAACATAGAAGTACCTATAAATTTGCGTATAAAATGATGTTACTAGAGCATTATTCGGAAAAAATAATAAATCCATATGGTCAAGAAGAACTAGTAACTGTTGCTGCATCGCCTTCCTATAGACAATTTATTTATTGGGCTAAAAAATTATATACATCTAAAGAAATAATTGAACATAAAGAGGGATCCAAAGCTTATGAACGAGACCATAGAGGGTTGCTTGGCTCTAGTGTATATGAAACTAACGGACCAGGTTCTAGATTTGAAATTGATTCAACACCAGCAAATATGTATATAGTAAGTGCATATGACAGAAATAAAATTATAGGAAAGCCTACTATATATATTTGCGTAGATGTTTTCAGTAGGTTAGTAACAGGGTTTCATGTAGGACTCGAATCAGTATCTTCATGGGATGGTGCTATTGCAGCAATGGTCAATACAATTACTAATAAGAAAGAGCTATGCCAAAAATATGGTATAGAAATGGAAGAATTTCAATGGCCTTCCTCTCATTTTCCTAAGGTGTTATTGGCAGATAAGGCAGAATTTATTGGGTATAACTCGGATAGCTTAGAATCAAATTTTAACATAACAATAGAAAATACTTCATCCTACCGTGGAGACATGAAAGGAACTGTAGAGAAATTATTAGACTTAATACCAGAACACATTTATCTTTTTGCACCAGGAACTATAGAAAAGGATTTTCAGCAAAGAGGCGGAAAAGATTATAGACTTGAAGCAAAACTAACTCTTAAGGAGTTTAGCCAACTTATGATTCGTTGCATCCTTCACTACAATGGAAGTTATTTAAAAACATATCCTTTTACAAAAGCAATGTTTGAAGACGGTTTAAAAGCAAAACCAAAAGATATATGGCATTGGGGAATAAGGAATTACGCCGGAGATTTAAAAAGTTATACTCCTAACTATGTATATATACATCTATTACCAGGAGGAGTGGGAGTAATTAAGAGAGATGGATTACACTTTAAGGGAGCTAGGTATTCTGCAAAGATAATAGAAGATAACAACTGGCTATCAAAAGCGCGAGTTGAGGGGAATTGGAGAGTCAATGTAAGGTATGACAAACGATTTACTGAAGAAATATATATGGAATATGGTAACAAACTTTATCCATGTTATTTGCTCCCCCATCAGGAGAGATACTTTGATGTTTCTTTTGAAGATATAGAATATTTAAATGAATTTATAAAAAAAGAACGAGCACAAGAAGATAAACACCAGGTTGGAAGAGATATAACACTTTATCATAACTTACAGACATTAACCAAGGAATATGTAGAAAAGGCTAATATAGAAATAAAGAAAACAATTTCTATCCCGAAAAGTCACATTATTAAAAATATTAAAGAAAATAGAAGAAAAGAAAGACAGATAAATTCTATTATCGATCAGAAAGCTTTAGTTGAAAAAACAGCTCCCTATGAGAAAGAAACTGGAACAGCAAGTTATAAGAAAAAATCTATCTTAGCTCTTGGTTTATATAAGGGGGGGCATGAATATGAAAATTGAAGAACAAAATTTAACAGTGGCAACGTATTTTAAACAAGATATCAAAGAATATGAAGGAAATCCATTTATTGAAGCACTGCCAGAAATAAAAAGTCAATCTTCGGTTTATGATACTTTAAATAAAACTATATTGTTTACTGATTTAGATAGAAGTTTACCTCTAGAACATAGATATCATTTAATTCTTCGATTCAGCACATTCTTTCAACCAATCAGTGCAACCTTAGATTTAGAAAGAAAACTTTCTATGTTGTTAAGATCTGGATATATTAGTAGAAACCCCTATAATAAAATTGCTAACCTAAGTCTATATGATAGAAATATTAATACATCAACTGTCTTCACTAAAAGTTTCTCATTAATGGGATTTCCAGGTATGGGGAAAAGCAGGAATATTGAATCTGTACTTTCTATGTATTCACAGGTCTTAGTTCATAGAAGCCCAGTAAATAGATTACAAATCGTATGGCTGAAATTAAATTGCCCTCATGATGGCTCTTTGAAAACTTTGTGTATTTCTTTCTTTAAAGAAATAGATAACCTAATAGGTACAGATTACTCCTATAAATTCGGAAACAATAGGGTTTCTGTTAGTGCTATGGTTACTCATATGGCACATTTATCAAAAATACATGTAATTGGAGTGCTTGTTATTGATGAAATTCAACATCTGTTAAGTAAAAGAGGAGGGTCTACTGAACAGATGATGAACTTTTTTGTAACTTTAACGAACTCTATAGGTATTCCTACTTTATTAATAGGGACTATGAGTGCGAAAAGTATTCTTCAGAAAGACTTAAGGCAGGCAAGAAGAAGCAGTGGTTTGGGAGATCTTGTTTGGGAGAATTTTAATTCAGATGATGAGGAATGGGATGCTATTGTAGAGACACTTTGGCAGAATCAGATTACAAGAGAATATACTCCATTAACTCCGCAGATAAAAAAACTACTCTATGAAGAAACGCAAGGCATAATAGATATTCTTATTAAATTGTTTTGGCTAACACAATGTCGCTCAATGGAATTAGGGATAGAAAAATTGAATGTAAAGTTAATTAAAGCAGTATCTCATGAAGATTTAAAATTAGTAAAGCCATTTATAGGTGCACTTAAGAGTAATAATGAAAAGGAAATTATTAAATACAATGATATTTTACCGTTAGATATAAAGGAATATATCAGCAATAGAAAAGGTAAGCCATTAAAAATAATTAGCGAAGCAAAAGGGCAGAAAAATATTTCCAAGTTTCAAGAAATTATGAACTATTTACAGCCTTTGAATCTTGATTTATATAAGACAGAAATAATAGTGAAAAGTTGCCTTTATGAGAATAAAAATGCAACTTTGGCAGAAGTATTAAAGATTGTTGTTAGTGAGTTAATGGAGAATAAGCAACCCATTAAAACTATTAAAACGGTCATTTATACGGAAATTTTAAAGTTAGCTAAGGAAGAAGATGCACCAGAAAAAATACACAAGTACTTAATTGATGCAAAATTTATTTCCAACCCCTTTGATGATTTTATGGGCGATAAACTATGAATATTTTTCCGGAACCTCACCAAGGTGAGATGTTATATTCAGTAATTAGTAGATATCATATTATTAGCGGAAATGGAAGTGTAGAGAAGCATACGCTTAAAGATTTATTTGAAAGTGAGAGTAAAAATCTGAAATTAGACTTCTCAAGTAATATTGGGAGTCTTTACAAAAAAACAAAGATTTTTAACGTAAAAGAAACAAGTGAAGATTGGATAATAGCACATACAAGCTATTGTTATTATATGTATTTTATGCAGGCAGAACTGAGAAAGAGAGTATTAAAAGAGATGATTGAAGATAATTACTACCATTTTCAGCTGTCTACTGGTAAAACAGCATCAAGAATTAAGGATTTTCCATACCTAAGGTTTTGTAGAAGCTGCGCAGAAGAAGATATGGCTAAGTTTGGATATTCATATTGGAGAATATTGCATCAACTTCCAGGGGTATTGGTTTGTCCCATTCATAACGAATATATTCAAATGAGCGATGTTAATAAAATTGATAAAGAGTTTGTTTTAATTAATAGTGAAAGATTAAAATCAAGTATTGATATTGGAGAGAAAAATAATGAGAAAGAAAGTTTAATAGACCTATCAAAACTAATTCATGAAATAATTGATGACGAAGGTGGGTTGCCCTTTGCAAGTGAATTACCGGAAATATATAGGAATTTGTTAAAGCAACTAGGGTTTGGCAAGTACCAGAAAGTAATTAAAACTCGTGAAGTAGCTGAAGAAATTATTAGTTACTACGGTGATGTACTAATAGATTTAGGTTTTAACTTGTCTAGAATTGGTAAACAACTAGCTTCATTATGGACTGAAAACAAAAGAAACAAACACCCTTTGTTTCATCTAATACTTATCAATTTCCTATACTATAAAATGAATATTAATAGAGGTATGATTAATATAAAAGGTTTTTTAGAAAATGGCTTAAGAATAAAAGATACAGCGCTTGTAAATAGAGAATATATTGAAGAAAAGCTTGTTTGTTTAAACCATCATTGTATGTCGTATAAGACGAATACTGGTGCATCTATTAAAACATATGTTTCAAATCAGACTATTTCTTCTACCTATTCTTGTAATATATGCGGAATGTCTTATGTTAAAAAAGGTAGTGATTTCGATACCATGGATTATACATGGGACTTATTGCATTTTTGTGGTCACATGCTAGCAGAGAAAATAAATTATCTATATCATATAGAAAAACACAAGATTTATACCATTGCGAAAATCTTAGGGATTCCTGAAAATTCAGTAAGATATTGTCTAGAACAAAAAAAGAAGCCTTTGGATATTAAATATTCGGTATATGACCAAGAGAAAGATCGCTCTGATTGGTTTAGGTTAGTAGAAAATAATCCAGGATTCAATATAACGGAAATAAAAAAATTAAATTATCCCCTATATAAACGATTATACAATAACGACAAAGAGTGGCTTAATAGCCTAACATATCATAAAAAAACTAGACAGTATAAACCCATTGTTAATTGGGAGCAAAGAGATGAAGAATATCTAGCTAGGGCTCGTATTTCTTATCTAGAGTTATTTTCGGATGATAATGACCCTAAGAGAATAACCCTTACTAGTATTTTGAGAAAAGCTAACATTAAATTGCATAAAAATCATTTTCCTATGCTTCCGAAAACCTATAGTTTTTTAAAAGAGCATGAAGAAGAACGGGAGGATTTTTATTTAAGGAGGGCTAAGACGATTTTAGATACTCAAAGGACCTTACCTATTGAACAAAGGTATAAGCGTAAAACCCTTAGCCATAAAGTGGGGTATTTTAATGTTAAGTGTAAAAAAAAGAAACAAATATTGAAGTCTATGGTCGATGACTTCTATGAATGAATAAAGGTATAGCTAAAAATGCAGTGTTCTTTCTTCAAAGGAAAAGTTTTATTATAAAAAAATATACTGATTTCAATCATATAGTATTCAACAAACGGGCCATTATATGTAGTATACCAGGGCGTAGTAATTAACGTTAATAACGTTAATTACTACGCCCTTTTTGTTTCTTTATTTACAACATATATATAGTAGATAAATATAGTAAACATAGTTTTCATAGAAAGAGAAACAAAAATACATCACTATTGTTTTTGGAGGTGATGTTAATGAAAGTGCAAGAGGTTTTAATTAATGACAGAAAAAGATATTTGCTTATTGATGGAGATAACAAACCTGTCGGTCCAGTTTTAAGGTTTCTTAAATATCTAGATAACATTGGAAAGGCCGAAAATACCTTAAAGTCATACTGTCATTATTTAAAGTTTTACTTTCAATTTTTAAACGAAAAAGAAAAAGAGTACAAGGAAGTGGATCTTAACCTTCTGGCGGAGTATGTATCTTGGCTAAGAAGTCCTAATCAATCTACTAAAGTAATTCAATTTCAACAAACAAAAGCAAGGAGATCTGAGCGAACAGTTAATACTATGGTGACTTGCGTTCAGAGTTTCTACGATTATTTAATGCGAATTGAAGATTATGAAAAAGATCTATCAGAAAAAACAAAGAAGCAAGTGATTGGGAATTACCGATCGTTCAAACCCTTTCTACATCATATATCAAAGGGGAAGCCACTTGATAAAAACATTTTAAAAATTAAAGAACCTCGGAGAGAGGTTTTAACACTTACAAAAGATCAGGTTCAATCTATTCATGATGCGTGTAGCAATATTCGAGATGCTTTATTGGTTCGAATTTTGTATGAAGGCGGTCTTAGAATTGGAGAGGCATTATCTTTATGGATCGAGGACTTTGATATTGGCTCTACCTCCATTCAAGTACGAGAATCTAAAACTGTAAACGGCAAAGGAAGAAGAGTATATGTATCTGGCGATACAATGAATGTTTTTCAAGATTACCTAATTGATTATCATGACGCGGATACCAATCATGTATTTATAAATCTAACTGGTCCTAATAAGGGAGAACCATTAAATTATCAAGCAGCTTTCGATGTAATTAAACGTATAAGAAAGAAAACCCAGATTGATATTACCCCCCATATGTTAAGGCATACTTATGCCACTGAGCTTCATGAACAAGGGGTAGAAATATCGATAATCCAAAAGTTGTTGGGTCATTCGAACGTTCAAACAACAATTAAGACTTATGTTCATCCCACCGATGTCACTATACGAAAAGAGTGGCAGAAAGCACATGACAAGATGAAAGGTGACAAGAATGATTTTATTAAATAAAGCAACTGAACAACAAGCTAGAGCTGTAAGATATGAGCAAATTTTACAAGAGTTAAGTGGGTATTGGGAAAACGAAGAATGGGATGCATTAGATTGTCCCCTTTACAAAAAAGAAATAATAATAAAAAGCCCAATAATTAAATTTGAGGAAACATTGAATCCAAGAATTAGAAATGAATTTAAATATTATTTCTTCAGTCGGTTGACTAATTTAGAAATAAATATGGCAACAGTATGGAGTAATTCTACTGCATTTAATAAATTGCAAGATTTTATTTTCAGATTCTATTCTGATATTGGTTCTATTCTAGACATCCCTTACGGGAAATTTTCAATTCACTATAAAACCTATCTTTTTGAACATGGGAAAAGCGACTTAACAGTAAAAGGCTACCTCCAGTTATACAACCGAATTTATTCATTTTTCTTTGACTGGTATGATCAACGGAAGGAAACAGAGAAAGATATTTGGGATGTTCGAAAACTAGGTATTGACTATAATAACAGTAATTGCGGGTACACTTTAAATTTCACTTCTGTACCAAGACCTTTTCAAAACTTGGCAAAAAGATATATCGAAAAACGTGTTCTAATACAAGAAAGTTTAAGCTGGGGTTCTGGCATACAAACCATGGCAAAGCTGCAAGAATTCTTTAAATATATTTATAAAAAGTATCCAAACTGGCAAGACTTAACCTCATTAAGTAGGAGAGATATCGAGGAATTTATGCATTATTTGCGAACCTCTCCAATGGGTGGAGATAGCGTTCACAAAGGTCAACCCCCTACTGAGAATCACATCCATCGCTCATTATCTGTACTAGAAACGTTTATTGTATATATTCAAAGATATGAATGGGATGAAGCTCCCAAAAAGCCTGTAGGAATCCTAATTGTACCTGAAGATAAACCTAGACTACCTCCAAAGGCATCTAACGAAATTAAATACATATCTGATTTTGTTTGGAATCAGATCATTGATCACATGGGAAAACTGCCGCAGGAGATTATTCCGGTTGTAATATTGTTAGAGACATCAGGCTTTAGAATTTCAGATGTGTGTTCTTTGAAAGTAGATTGCTTGATTCAAAGAGAAGATGGTTGGTGGATTACCGGAGATCAGCGTAAAGTAAAGGGGAAAAATCATCGGGTCCCAATTTCGGAAGAAATAGCTAAGGTTGTGCTTTCCCAACAAAAATTAACAAGGGAAAAATCGACTTCAGAAACAAATCCATTAAATTATTTATTTCCAACCTATCATGGTACAAGAAAAGGACAGCCCATTTCGCGTGACAATGTAGTAAATAATTTAAATAAACTAGCTATTGAAAATAATATAATGGATGAAAACGGAGATATCTATCGATGTAAAGCACATGCATTTAGACATCGTTATGGAGTAAACCTTATTAATAACGGTATGAACATTTTACATGTACAAAAGCTGATGGCTCATGTGAGCCCTGAAATGACACTGGTATACGCCCAGATTCATGATACAACCCTTCGAAAAGAATGGGAAAAAGCCACAAGTAATGGGGCTGTAAGATTAAATCCAGGTGGCAAAATTATCGCTACTAGTATAGAAAAACAAGCAGACGAAAATGGATTAGAGTTAGAATGGCTCCGCCACAATTTGGATTCCATTCGATTAGATCACGGTTTGTGTATTAAAAGCCCCAAAAATAATTGTGACTTTTTGGAACAAACTTTAGAACCACCATGTATAAAAAACAATTGCCGCAGTTTCCATGTAGATCTGACGTTTCTAGATTTCTATAACGACCAAATTCTTAAAATGGAATCTGATATTGAGATATATCAAAAATCAGGTAGAAATAGATCAATTGAAATTATTCAGCCAAAATTGAAAAAGTATAAAGAAATTAGAGATGGAATAATAAAAAATGGTGGGATTTATGGACTTCCTAAAACAAGAAGAGAATTGAGAAACTGAATATAGAAAGAGATGAAATACAATGGCAAATATAAACCCAAATACTCAACCACTTCTTCGAAGTATCGAAGAAAAACAGCAAAAAGCAAAGCAAAAGGTTGAAAGTACCATTAAAGAAATGATTAAACATAAAGAAAAGATAAATTTTAATTCTGTATCAGCAAAATCAGGGGTATCAAAACCATTTTTATATAAACACAGCGATATCAGGTCGAGAATTGAAACATTAAGAAAACAAGAAGAAAAATTAGATTCACCGAATCAAGTAAAACGAAACATGACAGACCATTCTAAAGATGTGATAATTGCATCACTTCGAAAGAAAATGATGCATCTCGAAGAAGAAAATAAGAAATTGAAGGAACAATTAAAGGTCGATTGGGCCGCAATTTATAAGGAAATCAATTAAAATAAACCATATCTTTATTAACATGTAAACATAGAATGAGGTTCGATCGAACCTCATTTTTTACCATGATACTATATATAATGGCCCGATTGTGGAGCAACTCATATCTGTGAAGTTGACTACATACTATACATTAAAAAAACTGCTAATTTCTAGCAGTTATAGATAATGTCTTTCGAAGTAGAAGAATGTCTTGATGAATAGCGTTACGCACGGGGTTATCGCTACATTTTTTGAAATCTTTTTGTAAACGTCCAAGTCCTCTAATAAATAGTAAGCGTTCAGCATTACTAATCATAGTGTATTTCCTCCTTTACATAGGAAAAGCAACACTATGTCTATACAAGTTATCACTTATACCAAGTATTTACAATATTTAAGGTTCAATTAGGCTATTAAATGAGTTCGAAGACAATCTACACTAAATTATTTATTTCCTTATTACACTATAGGGCGCAATCCTTGAATAAGGATTAGCGCTAATTTTAACTAATTGGATAGTTTGCAAAAAAATAGGTTAGAGGGAGAAGTTTAGGAAGGCTGACATTACCCTAGAGTTATCTCATAAGAAGAGTCCTTGAAAAAGTTGGTAAATAAATCATCCATCGATTGGTAAAGTATGTTAGAGTATTATTGTGTTATTATCTGAATGTTCTTAGACAAAGGAGGTAAAGTCCAATGGTAAAAAAATAATCTGAGAAAATCTATACAATTTAACCGAGCATGTAGATTTTCTCATTTCTCAAAAATAATTAAAAGAGGAGAAATAACATGCTAAATAAAATTACCCCATCTATTTATTATTTATCAAACGATGATATTAAAGAAAGACCAACTTTAGGGTTGGTTTGTGGAGATAAATTTAGTCTTGTAATAGACTCTGGAAATTCAGTCCAGCATGCACAAGACTTTTTAAAGGAAATTGAGGCTTTAAATCTGCCTCCAGTTAAATATTTGATTGTAACTCATGGACATTGGGACCATATCTTAGGGCTGAATGAATTTGGTGCTACAATCATAGTTAATAGCCTTACAAATCAAATACTAGAAGAGTGGCAAAGCTATTCTTTTGATGATGATTCCCTTCACAAATATGTAGAGTCTAATAGGATCTCTTCTAAATGTATGGAAATCATAATAAATGAAATACCCTTGAGGGATTCCTTTAGGTTAAACTCTGCGGATATTATATTTGAAAAATCCCTAACTATTGATCTAGGAAACAAGATTTGTGTCCTAGAAACAATAAAGGGAACGCATAGTGAAGATTCAACCATTATTTATATTCCTGACGATAAAGTTCTTTTTTTAGGTGATAGTGCTTATGGAACAACAACAAATTCTTTATTTCATTACAAACAATCGCTTTTATTGTCTATGATCGAAGATATTCAAAAGTATGATGCTAATTACTTCATACTTGGACATGAGTCTATTTGTGACTTAGAAGAAATGAATCTGTATTGGAAGGAACTTATCTCTACCAGCAAAGCCACAGATTCTACATCAATTGATAAAGCCATTGAACGCTTTGAAAGGGAGAATAATAGAACTCCCAATTCAAATGAACATTTCTTTATAAAAGCCTTTGTGAATGACCAAATAATTAAATCACAATTAAGTAAATGAATTTCTAACTAAAATTTGCACCAATAAGTTAACAGCAAACATAATATAGGGGCGATTCTTCTAATTGAAGGATCGCCTTTACCTTATTCAACTATCGGGCGCGATCCAGGAACAAGGATCAGCGCTCGTTTTTATATGGACCAAGACGATAAATAACTTAATGTAGGAATTCTTAGATTATGAAATAATTGGTATGAAGTAATCGGGTAGAATTATTTAACTTGAAATAATATTAGAAGCGGAGGCAGTTTAAATGGTATTTGAAACACTAACAGGACAACTATCGGTAGTAATTACTCTTGCATTTGGGTCATTACTAATTGTTCTATATCCTATGATAAATAGGGAAAATAAATATTTTGCTTGGTTTAGTCTGGTGATGGGAGTAATAGTATTGCTGCTTTTATTTTGGTTCACATTTGGTAACGAGGTTATCAGGGATCAAATATTAAAACATGGACTTCATTAAATATTTTTCAGCAAACGGGCGCATTTATCGAGCCAGTGGTAGGAATTCTTAAATGTGAATTGAATAATTAAGTATTTCTTAGAAGACTTGGGGGTCATATTTTTGTTACTTTACTTTTGATATATCATCTGTCTAATAAGTTATTAAAAATTGGGAGCTGATATATGATGATATACAAGAATTCACTCGATGGTATTTCTTCAGATATGTTAAAAGGTTTTTTTGTTAATTGGCCTAATCCACCAAAACTAGAAACTCACTTAAAACTGCTGAAAAATAGCAGTAAAGTAGTTATTGGGTTAGATGATAATACAGATCAAGTAATTGGATTTATTACCGCGATTAGCGACGGTGTTCTATCTGCCTATATTCCACTCCTTGAGGTGTTACCAGAGTACAAAAATAAAGGGATAGGTAAAGAACTAGTAAATCGTATGCTAAAAGAACTTGATGACATATACATGATTGATTTATGTTGTGACGATGACTTGGTTCCCTATTATGATAAGTTTGGTATGATAAAGACAAATGGTATGATTTTAAGGAATTATAAAAAGCAATCTGGAAGTTGAAATGAAATAGCAGCTATTCCATTTTGGAAGCTCTAATTTAGGATTTTAGTTCTTCAGCAATCGGGCGAAATTGTGGAGCAACACAGGTAGAAAATGATCAAGCATTTTTATAAAAACCAAACTTAAATCTACTAAAGAAGAATCCTTTTTGATCAATCTTTTTTCAAAATGGATTCTTCTTATTTATCGTAAAATAAGGATTTCGAGGTATTTTTGCTCAAATTTTATTTCAAAGCTACATCTTTTTTCAAAAGCAGGCTCTTTTATATTTGGAAATTCAACATAATAGGACGTGTTTTTAATCAAACTTTTTTATAACCCAACAATAGCTATAAAGATTGTTTTATTTCACAATCATAACGGGGCATTGTGCTCTCTTTGCAACCTTATGACTTACGCTCCCTAATACGAATTCTTGAAGTGTATTAAGCCCTCTGCTTCCTATAACTACTAAATCAAAATCGTATTCGTTAGCATGTTTTACAATAGAGGGTCCCGGCTCTCCACTAAGTGTCTTCACATTAAAAGTAATATTTGATTCTTTTGCTTTCTGCTCTACCCATCTAATTTTTTTCGTTCTTTTGTCATCCAAATCTGCTGTGTTCCAATTCTGTAAAACGTCAGATTTAGCTTGATCTCCGTCAATAACATACACAATTTCTAATAAAGAATCTTTGCTACATTTAGCAACTTCTATTGCCTTTTCAGCTGCTCTTTTTGAATGTTCTGATCCATCTGATGCAAGTAATATTTTATGAAACATCTTACGCCTCCTTGCTTAGTGTGAACCTAGTTTATTGGTTAATTTCTCAACTAATTCAGAACTATCCTCGTTTAACCCCGTTAGGATTACTTGTTTGCCACTTTCCTCGAATTTATTAACAATTTTGTCAATAGCAGCAATGGCAGAGTCGTCCCATAAATGCGATCTTCTCAAGTTGATCTCTACTGCCGAAACATCTTCTTTATAATCAAATTTAGTTAATAATTCTGTAACAGACGCGAAAAACAACTGACCTGTTAATTTATATATTCTTTTATTCCCATCAAGAGTGCTTTCTACACGAACTTTTGAAATCTTAGAAACGAAGAATATGGCACTTAAAAGTATCCCAGTAAAAACACCAATGGCAAGATTGTGAGTAAATATTACGGTTAGAACGGTTACTACCATTACCACAGCGTCAGTTCTTGGAATAAGGTGTAAGGTTTTTATTGAATTCCAGTCAAACGTACTTATAGCTACCATTATCATCACTCCAGCTAATGCGGCCATCGGAATTTGAACAACGATGTCTCCCAGTACAACGATTAGAAACATGAGGAAAATACCAGAAAACAAGGAGGATAATCTTCCTCTGCCTCCAGAACTTACATTAATAATCGATTGACCAATCATTGCACAACCTGCCATTCCTCCAAAGAATCCTGTAATAATATTGGCAATACCTTGTCCATTACTTTCGGAATTTTTATTACTTCCAGTATCCGTCATATCATCCACGATAGAGGCAGTCAACAAGGACTCTAATATACCTACTAAAGCAAGAGCAAGTGAGTAAGGGAGGATAATCATCAAAGTTTCTATAGATAGGGGAATGTCTGGAATGAAAAAGGAAGGCAGGGTTTTAGAAATAGTTCCCATATCCCCAACTGTCCGGACACCAGTATTACTAAAGATTGCGATCGTTGTTACTGTAATAATTGCGACTAAAGTAGAGGGAATGGTTTTATTTAGATAAGGAAACAAGTAAATAATACCAAGGGTCAAGGCTACTAATACAAACATAATCCAAGTTTCACCTATAAAATGCTCCAATTGTGCCATAAAAATTAATACTGCTAATGCATTAACAAATCCCACCATCACAGAACGTGGAATAAACTTCATATATCGAGCTAGTTTTAGCACACCAAAGATAATTTGTAAGACCCCTGTTAATATGGTTGCTGCCAATAAATACTGATATCCATGCTCTGCAACTAAGTGAATAAATAACAAGGCCATTGCTCCAGTTGCACCTGAAATCATTCCAGGTCTACCACCGACAAATGCAATGACAACAGCAATTGTAAAAGAAGCATATAATCCTACCATAGGATCTACTCCCGCTATTATGGAGAAAGCAATTGCCTCTGGTATTAAGGCTAATGCTACGACGATACCAGAAAGTATATCCCCTTTAATATTTCCAAACCATGAGTGAAAATAATTAGTGTTCTCCAAGATACCTCCTCCTTTCATGAATTATTATTTGCAAATAAGATAAATTCATGAATAGTGAAAGTAGATTAAATGTTAAAAGGAAAGTGATACCCAGCCACCAATATTTTCTAAATTGCATATTTGAATTTCTTAATAGTGTTGCTCCGAAGGGCACGATTGTGATTTAGTACAAGATAAGTTGTGGGTAACAGAACCAGATGGAAACGAATGGTTGAGTTTAAGCTTGTTCGTGATGAAATTGGAGCAGAAGACTTAATCTGTTGCTGCAAACTTCCTAATTTTATCGAAAATTGACATATAAAAAAAGCCCTGAAAGTTAGGACTTTACGGATAAAAGAATTTACTTTTCCCCTGGTTACCCGAACGCTGGTACCGGGCCTATTTGTATTTTTTTGAAGTTCATACGAAATATCGAGGAAAATGAAGTAAGGGGAAGAATGAAAGAGCTATTTCTTATTGTTTGCGTTTTCAGGGAGATTTGCAGACATTTTATTCTGTGTTATGATTCATTCTGTTGCAAACGGACCCGACTTTCTTGAGAGTAGAAAGTCAACAACTAAATATTATAGAAAGAGGTGTGCTATGAACGTAGCAAACTTAAAACAAGAATGGTTCGGTAATGTACGCGGAGACGTACTTGCCGGTATGACCGTAGCATTAGCCCTCATTCCAGAAGCAATCGCATTTTCTATCATTGCAGGTGTGGACCCGATGGTAGGCTTATATGCTTCTTTCTGTATCGCAGTAATAATTGCGTTTACAGGTGGACGACCAGGAATGATTTCTGCAGCAACTGGAGCCATGGCATTACTGATGATTACATTAGTTGCCGATCATGGTGTGCAGTATCTTTTTGCTGCAACAATCCTGACAGGTATCATTCAGATACTGATGGGGATATTCAAGCTAGGTAAGTATTTGTCTTTCTTACCACAGGCAGTCATTATCGGTTTTGTTAATGCACTAGCAATTCTTATCTTTATGGCTCAATTGGAGCAATTTGTTGGTGCAACTTGGGTAATGTATGCTTTTGTAGCAGCTACACTAGCTATCATCTATATTTTACCTCGATTTACTAAAGCTATTCCATCTGCTTTGTTTGCGATTGCTGTAATCACTGCAATTGCCATCTTTGGTGGAGGTTTTGGCTTAAGTACTGTTGGAGATCAAGGGGAGATTACTAGAGCCCTTCCTATTTTCAACATTCCGATGGTTGAACTTTCTTGGGAAACATTTATGATTGTTTTACCTTACGCATTTACTCTAGCGATTGTAGGTAATTTAGAATCTTTATTAACAGCAACAATCGTTGATGAGATGACAGAAACCAAAAGTGATAAAAACCGTGAGATGAAGGGTCAAGGTATTGCCAATGTCATTACTGGATTCTTCGGTGGTATGGCTGGTTGTGCAATGATTGGTCAATCGGTGATTAATGTTAAATCTGGTGGTAGGGGAAGGCTTTCTTCCATGGTTGCCGGAGTGTTCTTATTATTCCTCATTATGGTTCTTGGAGATATTGTCGTGCAAATTCCTATGGCAGCACTTGTAGGTGTAATGTTCATGGTAGCAATTGGTACGTTCGACTGGCAATCTATTCGTGAACTGCACAAGATTCCTCGTGCAGATGCAGTTGTTATGATTGTAACAGTAGCAATTGTTGTTTACACGCATGATTTGGCAAAAGGTGTGGCAGCAGGGGTTGTTTTAAGTGCCTTGATCTTCGGATGGAAAATGGCCAAAATTAAAGCAACAATGACATTAAGAGAAAATAAAGTATATTATCACATTTCTGGACAAATGTTCTTTGGAACGATGAGCCACTTTGTAGAACTTTTTGATTATAACAATGACCCAAAAGAAGTGGTTATTGACTTCAGTAACACGCATGTCTGGGACCAATCAGCAGTAACAGCCATTGCAAAAACGGTATTGAAATATCAAAAGTTAGGTAAGAGTGTGAGCATTGTCGGACTGAATCCGGAAAGTGAAGCATTAGTAAATAAAATTGGTCTATCTGCACCGTCAGGGCATTAATAGAGAAAAAGGATGAGGGATTTTGACCCTCATCCTTTTTCTTGTTTTACGACCATTACAGGGCAGTGGGCATCATGAAGAACCTGATGACTAACACTGCCGAATATCACTTCACCGAACGTGCCCAATCCTCTGCTCCCCATCACGATTAAATCAAAGTTCTGATCGATGGCCAGTCTTACAATCTCCTCTGCGGCTTCCCCAATTGCAACCTCCAGGTGAAAATCCACCTCATTTTCCTTGAATATGCGGATTGTCTGTAATAGCTTTTCATATGCATCATTTCTTAAGACTTGTTCCACGTCAAAATTAGCTAACAGTAATTTATCTTTTGGTGGAGCTTCTTCGACCACATGAACAATGGTCAATGAGGAATTCTTCATTTGTTTCACTAGATCAGCTGCATGAATGGCTGCGTTTTGAGCATGTTTGGATCCATCAAGAGCAACAAGAATTTTTTTCATCGAGAATAATCCCCCCTAAGCCAATTATACAGTTAAGCGAGAAAAGACTGCAAAATAAAAAGGAGCGATTCGCTCCTATGAAGTGTGATGAAAAAACGAAAACCATGCAGCGACGGATGCAAGCAATGATTTACCCTTTTTTATTTGTATTTGAAATTCCTTTTTTGCTTCTTCTTGTTCCACAT
The DNA here is from genome assembly GCF_038595065.1 of Sutcliffiella sp. FSL R7-0096. Classification (NCBI taxonomy): domain Bacteria; kingdom Bacillati; phylum Bacillota; class Bacilli; order Caryophanales; family Bacillaceae; genus Sutcliffiella; species Sutcliffiella sp. FSL R7-0096. The sequence continues at coordinate 4,319,309 of NZ_CP152003.1, read as the reverse complement.
GTAGGTTCTGAAAAGCTCGTCGTCTGTATTGATAATCCATCATAACAACAGCATCACCTTTCCCATTCATATGATTTTGGAAGCGTTTTCTTTATTATAACAATTAACTGACTATTCTGCAATATTGGTATGTATGGGCAGATGATTGCACTCTACCCGCAAATTTTATCGGAGGTTATCATGAACAGAAATATTGGTTAAAGCTTGTCCGGCTTCATTTTGATATTCCTGAATGGTCGCAAGGTCACCTAAAGCAACCATACCGACAATTTGGTTGTTTTCAACTACCGGAAGCCTTCTAATCTGATTCTGAGCCATTAATTGGGCTGCTTCATGAACGCTCATGGAGCTGTTTCCAGCAACAATGTTTGAGGACATACAGGAAGAGACAGGGGTATTGGCATCCAAACCTTGAGAAGTAGTTCGGATCGTTATATCCCTGTCGGTGATGATGCCAGCTAATTGCCCATTTTGGATAACCGGAATCGATCCTATATTATGCTGCTGCATTAATGCGGCAGCCTCCTTTACACTTTGTGTTGCCTCAATTGTTATAATGTTTTTTGCCATAATGTTGTTTAATGTTTGCGTCATTGTCATTCCTCCTTTATTTTCTACTTTTTCCTTCAGGATGTATTTTATTCATGTGTGTTTATACATAAATTTCGTTTACGATATTTTGTATATCTGTTATAGTTTAATGGGAATGTTTAGGGAATCGAAATAAATGTGTAGGTGAGAACAATGAATCAATCAACTAAATTGCCCTTCACTCCACCTTTTTATTATGGTTGGGTTATTGTTGCAATGGCAGCAATGTCGGTCTTTTTTTCAGGTCCGGGTCAGACATATTCTATTTCCATCTTTATCACTGCTTATCTTGAGCATTTCGGGTGGAGTAGTACCTTAGTATCAACCATGTACCTTTTTGCCACCCTTTTTGCAGGATTTCTGCTCTTTGTGATTGGGAGATTTGTAGATAGATTCGGCCAAAGACGTATGACAGTATTTGTTGCAGCGATGTTGGGAATCGCTTGCATCTTTAATGCATTCCTATTGGGACCAGTTATGTTGTTTATAGGATTCTTCCTGTTAAGACTTTTCGGTCAAGGATCTTTAACCCTGATACCAGGCACGCTCATTCCTCAGTGGTTCGTTATTAAGAGAGGAAGAGCCATGAGTTTTTTGGCTTTTGGAAGTTTTATCAGTGCAGCTGCCTTACCTCCAGCGAATGCTTGGTTAATTGACCAATTTGGATGGCAGATTTCTTGGTTCGTTTGGGGTGGATTACTGTTAGGAGTATTTCTTCCTTTGGCCTATTTTTTTATTCGTAACAAACCGGAAGATGTCGGTCTTTTTCCTGACAATGTTGCACTAAATGAGTTGCAGAATGAAGCCAGTAATCGTCCTTCCATATTTGAAGAAGCATGGACAGTAAAGGAAGCTATGAAAACCAAGCAATTTTGGTTATTGCTCTTTTGTGTTGCCGTCCCATCCATGGTGAATACAGGTATTGTTTTTCACTTTGTCCCAATCATGGCTGAAAGCAATATCGGACGAACAGAAGCAGCATTTATTCTGAGCCTGATGGCGATTGTATCATTTCCTTTTACCTTTATTGCAGGCTTTGCTGTCGAAAAAATAAAAGTCAATTACATCATTGCCTTGGTGTTTTTTGGGCAGATTGGAATAATGTTTTTACTTGTGAGCACAGATTCCTATTACACTGCTATCTTGTTTGGAATTGCTCGAGGAGTTGTTGGAGGGTTTGAAGCCATAAGTTTAGGAATTATTTGGCCGAACTATTTTGGAAGAGCCAATATTGGAAGCATTAAAGGTGTTTCCTCCACTGTTATGGTAATCGGTTCGGCATTTGGCCCACTGCCATTTGCTCTTGCCTATGATTTTTATGGTGGATATCAAGAAATACTTTATCTTATGATGCTATTTCCACTAATCGGAATGGTCTTCGCGGTTGTAGCAAGGAAACCAAATAAAGATAGGGTTTTGGTTCATAAAAAGGTTTCATAAGCAATACAGTGTGGTTATTTCTACTTTTCACCTAATTCGAAGTTTGTTGAAAACTGTAACTTATCAAGTTATTACTCTTATAATATCACTCAGTTTTTCCTGTAAAAACTCCATTAGTAATTAATTCTCTTTGACTCTATGTGGCAGCACAAATATTCTTAATTTGTTTTGTTAAGAATAGTATAGGGTGAATAGCCGAAATTACTAAGGAGGAATAACTACATGTTTGGATGGTTTAAACCAGGCGTGCGAACAAGGGAAATCGTTACAACATCAATTAATTACTATGATTCACCTACTGACTTAAACCTATATTGGGATGAAGTGCTTGAGGTATTAACATTATGCGAGGAGGGGAGTAAAGAAAATATTAATATACTAAAGGAAAAATACGATTTTCAATTTAAATCCTCAGATTTGTATGTAACTCTGGTTACTCCTAAGTTACCAGGTTATACACCTTCAAGAAGTCACTATCCTGGAGAGTCATGGGATTTTTCAATTGAAAAATTGGAAAGAATCTATGAAGAGGAGCTTGAGGGTAGAAAAAAGCAAATGGAATGGAAAATGAAAAAAGCTGAAGAAGAAAAATTACATGAACTACTAAATACTAATGAAAACTTACAAAAGATTTTAAAGGAACAACGTGACAAAAATAAAAAGCATCAAGTTTGAAAAATGCTATTATAAAGTAATGGTTGAAAATGGATTTATGTGCAATAGAAAGATAGGAGTGATTATTAATAAACTGAAACTCCCAAAATTTGATTTAACAAGAAAAGGAACTTCATTCATATATTGAAGTTCCTTTATTCTTGCAATATCATCACACACTGTATCAGTTACTTGTTTTTGAAATATCATAAATAACTGGAAGAATCATTGGCCTTCTTCCCGTAGCTTTATATACAAAAGGTTCCACTTTCTCTGCTATATCAGTGCGGAGGTCAATCCATCTGTTGTTTTTGGATGCAAGTGATTCCGTTGTTATTGTATGGGCCAAATCCTTTATTTTTCTGATTAAATCATCGGATTCTCTTATGAATACAAATCCTCTGGAAATAATCTCAGGACCTGAAACGATTTTTTTTATTCGAAAATTTATTGCCACTACGACAAGTAAGACACCAGATTGGGAGAATCTCTGTCGATCACGAAGAACAATCGTCCCAATATCTCCAATACCCTCTCCATCCACATATACCGCATTGGCTGGAACTGACCTGGAAACGGACGCATGTTCATCAGCAATTTCAAGTACCATTCCGTTATCTAAAAGATAAGAATTCTCGGCCGGGATACCACAATCCTGTGCCAACTTTACATGTTGCTTCAACATCTTATATTCGCCATGTATAGGAACGAAAAATTTAGGCTTCAAAAGGGTAAGCATCAGTTTTAATTCTTCCTGGGCCCCATGACCTGATGTATGGATTGCCTTTAGACGGTGGTGTAAAATATGTGCACCGGAACGGCTAAGTTGATTAATAATTTTATTAATGCTCAATGTGTTCCCTGGTATTGGTGAGGACGAGAATATGATCGTATCATGCTTTTTTATGGCGAGCTGAGGGTGCTTGTGATACGCAATTCTTGATAGTGCAGCAAATGGTTCACCCTGGCTACCTGTACAGATTACGAGAATCTGATCATCGGGATAATGGTTCACTTTTGAAGCTTCAATCAATGTTTTATCGGGAATTTTCAAATACCCTAATTTGCTTCCTATTTTTACAGCCTTCAATAAGCTTCTGCCTAGAATAATTATTTTTCTGTTATGTAAGACGGCAGCATCAATCGCCTGCTGAAACCGATACATATTGGATGCAAACGTTGCAAAGATGATTCTTCCTTGTATTTGTCCGAATAGTTCATGAATGGTCTTTTTAATTTTAGATTCTGATAATGAGTAGCCCGGAATCTCACTGTTTGTACTGTCTGAAAGAAGGCATAAGACCCCTTCCTTCCCGACTGCAGCAATTTTCTCTAAATTGGAAACCGGTCCGATGGGGGTCAAATCAAACTTGAAATCTCCTGTATGAACTATATTCCCTAGTGGTGAGTGAACAACGATTCCGTATGAGTCAGGAATACTATGCGTGGTTCTGAAACAATCTACCTCTAGTTGTCCAAACTTCACATTCTTACCTTCGGCCAATTCATGAAAAGTGGCTTTATGAACCAGGCCATGTTCTTTAAGCCTCTCCTTTATTAATTCGATGGCCAGTTTTCCTGCGTAAATTGGGATGTTAACTCGTTTTAGTAAATATGGAATACCACCGATATGATCTTCGTGCCCATGGGTAATAAATATACCTTTAATTTTGTGTTGGTTTTCAACTAGATACGTATAATCAGGTATGACATAATCAATTCCGAATAGTTCATCCGTAGGGAATTTTATACCTGCGTCAATAATCAACAATTCATCCTTGTACTCTATGCAGTATGTATTTTTCCCGATTTCACCGAGTCCGCCTAACGCAAAAATACCGAGGTCTTTCATTTGTTTGTTCATGTGCTCTACTCCGTTCTATAATATAAATTAAGTTTAACATAAACTGTAAGATTTGAAGAAGGACTCTCACTGGAAAGCAAATTGAACTCTACCAAAGGAAGCCTTTATTAGTGGAGTTTAAAGCATTACTTGAAGGTATGATATAAGCGAAAATTTGTCTAAAAAAGTAATAATAAATAATATGAGATTGTAATAACTACAATTAGAGAGGATGTGAATTCACTCTTAAGTTGTTACACAAAATGGGAGCAATAAGAGAAGATCATAATTAATGTCTTTTAAGTCTATCTTGAAATCGAGTCTTCTGCTAAAGGGCGCGATCCAGGAACAAGGATCAGCGCCATTCTTGTCGTGACCAAAGAGAATTTCATATTGTAGGAATTATTAGATTATGAAATAATTGGAATTAAGCAAACGGGCAGTTTTCAGGCTTAAGAAGCTATCAAAGCATCAAGATAAACGATGAAAAATTTCTTTAGGAGGTCTATTCATGATTGAAAGAATTGACACATTGTGCCTGAGGGTTAGTGATATTGAGAAATCTAGTGATTGGTACCAAGAATTATTAGGATTAAAAGTAGCTTTTAAGGGGGAAGGCTATCAAGTTTTAAATGTTGGGGATGGCAGCAGTGTACCTTTAACAATTGAAAAGGGTGATACTAACCCTGGTGATAATCAGAGTTATCCTATATTCTTTTCCAAGGATATTAAAAGAACGTATAAAAATTTGAAGGAGCAGGGTGTAAGTGTAAGTGAACTACATAATGATGGTGTAAATAAATTCTTCAACTTTTATGACTTGGATGGTAATAAATTGCAAGTATGTTTTTTTGAGTGATTTTAGTGATAATCAAATATACTTGTTTATTTAAACGAGATTCCCTTTATTGATGACCGTTTACTAATAAGGATCTTCAATAAAAGGGCGCTTTCCTATAACAAGGATCAGCGCTCATTTTATATTAGCAAAGATGTATAAAGTATATAAAAATAAGATAATTAAAACGGAGTAAGGTGGATTTGTAAATGAATAGTAAAATTAAAATTTATGAAACAGAATCTCAATATTTTAACCCCTATAAACACTTTATTTCACGTATTAAAGAAATGGAGAAAAAATCCGTTTATGGGGCTAAGGTTGCCAAAAAGTGGACTGGATTTTTAAATCAATCTCTTAGTAGTGAAATTTACCCTGTTACTCATCCGATAGGGCAGGAAACCTTTTCATTATATGTAGAGTATCCAACTGGTGTATTTGAATATGCTTTAGACATTGAATGTGCTACTTCATTTATTAAAGAAGAGGGTATTAAGCCAGTACAATTTTCTCCGTCGAACATGATTGATGCTGTTGATCAAGGTAACATAAATAAAGATTCAAATCTGATTAACCCCAATCATAAAAATCCTGTAATGGTTCTCCAGAGTCGATATTTAACGAATAACAAACCATATTGTATTAATGGAAACCATAGGATATTTGAAGCATATCGAAATAATGTTGAACAAATAGAAGTTTATGTTTTTAAAGAATTGGAGTTTGTTCCTTTCTTTTATGACGTTCTAAGTAGAGAAATATATTATTTAGAAATTGATTACCATAATGTAGTTAATGAAAAAAGATAAATATTGCATAGGAAAAATTGGTGCATTTGAAAATGAATTTAATACATTTATTCAACGGATGCTTATCTGGGATAGTAAGCTTCTTAATTACGTGAAATATCTATTGAGAAATGTTCAATGTTTGAAATTAAAAATCAAGAAAACGTTTATATTTACAAAACAATGAAGCCAACTAATATTCATATAAACATTTGATTAGGAAGCTAAAAAATTTAGTAATAAATCTAGTCCCCCAGATTTATTCGATAAGAGAAAGGAGCAATTAATTAATGAATAGTCCAATTTAAATTCTCCCCACACATTAATAGATTTAACTTAAAAATTGGGGGATACAAAATGAAATTAAATAAAAACTTTTTATTATTACTATTAGGTAATTCTCTCGCTAATATTGGCGATGTATTATATATGATTAGCGTCATAAGTACAATATTCCTATTAACGGGTTCTGCAACTGCATCTTCATTTGTACCATTTACGATTACTACTTCTATGTTTTTATCTAGTATATTAACGCCTTTATTGATTGGGAAAGTCAATCTTAAATGGTTAATGGCTGGCTCGCAAATTGGAAAAACGATTTTGCTTTTTATTTTAGGTTTTATGTTGATCGGAATAACAACATCTAATTATTATTTAATATTCCTAATTATAGGGTTTATTGCTTTCCTTGATGGATGTGCCAATCCTATAAGACAAACAATGATTCCACACTATGTTGAACCTGAACATTTAATTCAAGCTAATGGAATTTCCAATACAGTTACTCAGGTCGTACAAGCATCTATGTGGATTGTAGGAAGTATGTTTCTTATTGTTATGAGCTCTCAACAATTGGTATGGTTGGTCGGTTTATTATTCGTGGTTGCAAGCATCTTACTTTGCTTTTTAGATGATTTAAATCAAAATAGAACCGAACCCAAAGGTAAATTTGAACAGATAAAAGAAGGATGGGTAACTATAATAAACACTCCAGTATTAAAAAGAATCGCTTGGATCGATTTTTTTGAAACTATTGCTGGAACGGTGTGGATTGCTGCCATATTATATGTGTTTGTCAGCGATGGTTTAAATGTTGATGAAAAATGGTGGGGCTTTATTAATGGTGTATTCTTTTTAGGGTTAATCCTAGGGAGTGTCTATTGTATTAAATATGCGAATTTTATTGAAAAGAGATTAGGTACCTTTATTTTTCTTGGTTCACTCCTAAGTTTTGTAGTTACATTATTATTTAGCATAAATAGTATCCCTATCGTTGCATTAATTTTATCCCTCTTTGTAGGGCTTTTCGCACAAATTAAGAGTATACCTCAACAATCGATTATCCAAACTAGTGTTTCAAAAGAACAGTTAACAACGGTTTATACCTCTTTAGGTGCTATCGGAACCGGAATGTTTGGAATTGGTTCTCTTGTTATGGGTCTACTAGCAGATTTTATGGGAATTAGTTTCGTATTTATTATATCAGGGGTTTTGCTTGCAATAGTAAGTGTGATCGTTCATCAAAACAAGCGATTGTTTGTTAGAAATGTGATGAAACAATAAATATATGAATGAAGGTTTTGGTTGCTGCAAAACCTTCATTTTTTAGTTTATTGAATCTTTATCTAAAAGGATAAAGGAATGCTTTATATACCGAATTGAACCGAGCAGAAGGATCTACTTTCTTAGGCAATCTGGAGCTTTAATCGTAGACCATTTTACAAGTTATCTCGAACTAAAGTCTTCCGCAATCGGGCGCGATCCAGGAACAAGGATTAGCGCTCATTTTATTTTAGAGCCACATTCTGAAATACGCGTTAGGTTAGCAAAAAGGTTATTTCAAGACTCATGCAGAATAAACCAATAGTAAAGTTGTATTACTTTAAAGGTGTGGATGAGGATGGATTTTAAAGATCTTACATTAGAAAATGAAAATAATACGAGCAAACTACAGTTAGATATACTTCAAGAAATAAATGAAATTTGCTTATCTTTTAATTTGAGCTTGTGGCTACGAGGTGGATGGGCGATAGATTTTTTATTAGAAAGGATTACACGGTCACATTCAGATATTGACTTAGTTACATGGATCCAACATCGTGAACACGTGGAACAGGCTCTTGTAAAGGCTGGTTATCAAAAAAATGTAGTAAGTGATTTTCAAACTGATTTCTACAAGAACAATATCGATGTGAGTTTTGTATTTGTTATGCTTTCCGATGAGGGAAAAATAGTCGCTAACGGTTTTCCCGACTGGATATGGAGGAAAGATGCCTTAACTAAGGAATTCTATACGGTACATGGTATATCAATAAATGTTCTTAACCCATACCAATTACTTGAGGAGAAAAGAGTTTACGAACAAGGAACAGGAAGAAAACTTCGTCCGAAAGACCATAAAAGTATAGAAATTCTTCAGCAGATTATTGAGAAAAAAGTTAGAAGTTAGATTATTAAACTTTTGTTCAAAAAAATTATAATTAACCTTAGCAATCTAGCGCTTTCCTGGAACAAGGATCAGCGCTCTTTTTATCTTGACCAAGATGAAGAATTGTATATTGTAGTAATTTGAAGCTTATGAAATAATTGGTATTAAGCAATAGGGCAGGATTACAGAATAATTATTAACAACCGATAAACAGGGAACGGCAATATTTAAGTGGTCTCTTACAATAGTGAACTGGCGGTGAAAATTTGGCTAAAATCACAACTTTGGAAACTGAAAGGTTATCAATTAGAGAATTGGAATCTGACGATCTACAAGCAATATATAACATTCGGTCTAACAAGGATATTTTTAAGTACGTAATTTGGGGACCTATTACCTTTGAAAACACTAAGAAAATGTTAGATAGACAAATTGATTTTCAAAAAGAACAAAAAAGAAGAGTATATGTTTTTGCAGTGACATCCTCTAGTAATATAGTAGGTGAATGCTTTTTAGTTATTACAGATCATAATGAAACTGCTGAAATTGGTTACTATTTTGATCCAGAATATTGGGGAAACGGATATGCAGTGGAAACTGTTAATGCTTTATTAGAATTTGGCTTTATGGGTTTGGGTCTACATAGAATATTTGCTAAATGTGACTTTGAGAATATTGGTTCAATAAATGTTTTAACTAAAGCTGGTTTTAGGTTAGAAGGAGAGCTTAAAAAAGAATCCAAAATCAAAGGCGAGTGGAGAGATAGCCTGTTGTTTGCAATACTTGAAGAAGAACTAATGTGAATTACTTTTAAATGGACTTCCTTTTTTCTTCTATAACTATTGAGTTTTTTCTTAAAATAAAAGGTATAACATTCTTCTAAATTCTGGGAGAGATTGTAGCAGGTAGGTCGCTAGTTACATAGATAATGGAAAGAAAAGCGGAAGAAAGTTATTGAATAAAAAGCTCATATTATCTTTAGAGGTGGAATATGAAAATAATAACTTTATGTGGTTCTACAAAATTTAAAAGGCAATTTAGAGAAGCTGAAGCAACATTAACATATCAAGGAAATATTGTTATTAGTCTGGGCTTTTTTGATCAAAGTGAAAAAATAAAATTAACAAACGAACAAGAATTAATGTTAGAGGAAATGCATTATCATAAAATAGATATGTGCGATGAAATATTCGTTATAGATGTCAATGAATATATTGGAAAAAGTACACAAAAAGAAATTGAATATGCTAAAAATAAAGGAAAAGGTATTACTTATTATTCAATGACAAATCTACAACCAATACTTTAAGTTTCATAACCTAAAAATAACTTCAGGATATTAATTAAGCTATCTGGAGCTTTAATCGAAGAACATATACAAGTATCTCGAAATCGAGTATTCGGCAATCGGGCGCTATCCTGTAACAAGGATCAGCGCCAATCTTTTGTTCTTGGGTCATCTAAAAGTTATACGTGAAATTTAATAAATATTGAGATGTAGAGGTAAAAAGATACCCCATGTTTATAGAATAGGAAGGTTGCAAGTCCTGTTATAAACAGCTTAGAAAAAATAATAAGTTTTACTTTTCCTTCCTAAGATGAGAACTTTGTTAACCTTTAAAGTGCTATACTAATAGTAAAGTTTTAACTGTTTTAACTAAAAAATACTTTAGTGAGGGTGATAACTTGGATTGGGATAGATATAAAAGTGATTCATTCTATAGTCAAGTGCTTACTTATTGGTATGATGAATGGAATTCTATTGCTGAAGAAGTAAAAAATGGAATGATTGGTATTAATATTGTAAATATAAGGGTTGTTCTTTTAGACATCATCAATGAGTATGAATTAAACCAATTTGAAAGTGACAATAATAGAAAGGTTTATATCAAATTAATTGACACCTTGATTTCCAAAAAATATATAAGTTTTTTTCGAGAAGAATTACTTATTATAAAAGAAAAGTTAGAGAGAAAAGAAAAAACAGCAGTGTATGTTATTTCTAAAGAATTGTCTATAAAAATATCAAAGCAAAGTTTTGCAAATATTTTATTTGATGAATTATATTCAATATTAGAAATGAAATTATTCCAAAAAAAATATCGATTAAGAGTTATGTAGACGTCAAGTTGAATTTTACACTTTTTGCTCATTTCCTTTTTACATTTCTGCTGAAAAAATGCTCTTCCGATTTTTCATCCGATGACTTTCCTCTTTTTCGTCTCCATGGATGACCTCCACACGATGAAGTAAACGATCTAAAATAGCTGTGGTGATCCCTTGGTCTCCTATTAAATTGCCCCATTCATCTGGACTTTTATTTGATGTCAGGATAATCGAACTTCGTTCGTACAAATGATTAATCAAATGAAAAAATAGGTTCGCTTCTCTCTGATCCATGGCCATATACATTAAATCGTCGATGATTACTAGGTCGGCATTTCTGATTCTTTTTAATTGGACTTTAGATTTGTTCAAGTACTCTTCTGATTTTAAAAGCTGCACAAGTTCACCCATTGTGGCGAAATAAACATTGAACCCTCTATAAACAGCCTCGAGTCCAAGTCCAATTGCGATATATGTTTTTCCAATGCCAGGGGGACCAAGAAGAATTAAATTGTATTGTTGCTCCAGCCAGCTTAATTCACGGAGTTGGGAGAGCTGTCGAGCCGTCAGAACGTTTTGTCCTTTCAGCTCAAACTCATCTAATGACTTCACGAAAGGGAAGCGTGCCCATTTCATTCTTTTTTCAAGGCTTTTCGCTTCACGTTTGGCTAATTCATGTCGGGTAATAGACTCTAAAAACTCCAAGTAGGTCCATGATGCTTTTTCAGCTTCGCGAAGAAGCAGTGGAAGCTCCTCCGCAGTCTCCGCCAATCGTAGCTGACGGAATTGATCTTGTAGTTCATGTACAGTCTTGTTCATCATGCTCTACCTCCTAAAATACTGGTATAAGCATTAAGAGAACGCGTAGATGCTTTGATATGAGAGTGTTTTAACGAATTTGTGTAAAAGGATTGTACCTCTTCAGCCGGTTCAACTTGTAATGTATCGAGATGATGAGCGATATCACGAAAATCATTCGCATTGTAAAGCTTCTCTGTCATGCACTTAGTTAAAACAGAATCAACTAAGGTCGGATACTGCTGGATTACTTTATAGATAATCGCAAACTGATCTCGCTGATACCTTGGGTATCTTTGACTAACCTCATCCAAGTATGCAGCTGCTTTAAGCTGTTCTTCAAAGAGAGAAATGAGGCGTTGCTTAAGTTCCTTAATGCCTTTAGAGCGATCTCGGGTATGGTGACGATTTTGAATAAGTTTTCCCTTTTCCGAGCTGATGACATGCTCGGCAATCACTTCACCATTTGCTTCTCTACGTATGACAAGAGTTTTGTGATCTTCTACCTTCGCTTCAACCCACACAAGGTTCTCACTCATAGTTTGATAAGTCCCGAGTGGGACGGAATAACGGTTTGACTTGTAGCGAATCGTGTTGTCCTTGCTTACACTTCTTGTTATACTTTGATTATTGGTGCTTTCATATGAAAGTAACGAAGAGACTGGCTGTAAGTGTTGCTTTTCGAGGAGAAACACTTCTGCTGGTCTTTTTTTCGTTGTCTGGTGCACCTGGTGGTTACCAGTACGCTTGAGCCATTGTAGTGCACGTTCATTCCAATCTTCAATGTCATTAAATACACGACTGTCTGCAAAATTGCCTTTAATGTATTTCACTACATTTTCAATCATACCTTTAGATTCGGGATCTGCTCTTCTGCACAGGTATATTTTGAATTTACGCTCATTAACATAGCTTTGAAATTCAGCTGTTAAAAGCAGTTGTCCTGCATTTTCACTCACTGAGATTAAATGATCTTGATCGTAGACAATTTCTTCTGTTCGCCCTCCATAAAACTGAAACGCATTTTCGTGACAACGGATCGCATCTCTTGTCGTAAATGGGCGTGCTTGCCATTCCATGTATTTATAACGAGAGTTAGCGAGTACAAAGGCAATAAAGTACAGCTTGGTTTCTTTGTTGTTTACTGTTTTCTGTTTTGTTTCTCCCCAATCTACCTGGAGTTGTTTACCCATAGGCTGTTCAGGAACTGCTTCGTATTGACGGACAATCACCTTTTTCTCAATCTGGTAGACTTCTCGAATACCCCTCACATATGTTCTTACAGTACTTCCACCGACCACGAGGTCGGGGTATCTCTCTAAAAGCCAATCATGGATCTGAGCACTACTTAGATGAGGGTACTCTTCTAGCCAGGCAAGTATCCAGTCCTTATAGTGATCTAGTTTTTTCTTCTTTCCTAAAGGTTGTTCAGTATAAGCTGTAGCCTCATCGAATGTCATTTCTAAATACTTATAGACAGTTGGCCTTGAGACCTTAAGCTCTTTAGCTATTTGTGATACTTTAAACTTTCTTTTATGTAATTCATGAATCTTAATATATAACACTAACTTCTCCTCCAAAATCCTAACCTCCAGTAAAATAACGTCACAAACTATTTTACTAAAGTAATAGGTTGATTGAGCAAAAGTGTAAAATCCTATCAAGCAAAAAGTGTCAACTTTATTCTAGCGTTTACAAGTTAAAGAGTTGACTAAGGAAATAATAGTTGATTTGGTTACCTCTGGTATGAATATTGCAGATGTAAAAAATATTATTTCAGAAGTATTTGAATCATATTTTATCCATGAAGGGAAAATATATATAAGATATAAAGGAATACCTAAAGAATTTGATACTGAGTTAGAAAAGAAAGATTATATAGATAGCTTGAGTATTCAGGATCGATTGGATTTCTTCAGGAAACAAATAATTTCTGTTGAAAAAGAATACATTTTTATTTATCCAATTTGGGGTATGGTTACACTCCCTAAAAGTAATAATATTTTATTATTTGACTGTCATTTGTATAGTCCTGAAGCGGAAAAAATGCTTGGAGAGGATGTTAATTTTGATGAAACATTTGATACAAGCCATATCGAAAAGAAAAGTGAAGAAATTGATTCATCAAATTTAAAAGATAAGTTTCGAAGTAGATGTAATGCCAAGGTCATAGTAACAGCAACTTCTCTAAAATCTGCCTCTAAAATCGCTGAAGCTAAGTTTTTAAATTTATTGAATTCGTTGAATTTCTATTATGCTCATGAATATCACGAATTTTTTTGGGATGGCCAATTTAGAGGAAAAGAAATTGATGAAGAGAATGGCTCTTTCGGAACTTTGTTTGGTTCTAGAGATGATAAACAATTTAGAAGAAATATAAGTAGGAGTAATCCGAAATTTTTAAGTGATAAAAAGTATGATAATATAAAAAAAGTTTCACAAGTGATACAAGAATTAGAAAAGAGAGAATTATATTTTGAAGCAAATACTATACTAGGTGTCTTTGATATAATATCTAAGGCACAATGGCAGAATGAAGAAAGTAAACTTTTAAATTATTGGATTGCTATTGAGAGTTTAGCGAACATATCAAAAAAAGACGCAGAATCTAAATTTATTTTCGTTAAAGAAACTATATCAAATATGTATTTTCTTTGGGAACAATATAGACCTATCAGTAATCTTTTTAGGGTAACGGACATATACAGTCAAAGTTTTTATGAACAAGATGATACGATAAATATACCAGTTGATTTCCTTCAAAGTGTAGGAATATACAATGCCCGTTCTGAAGATTCCGTAGTGTCTTTGAAGCATTTTTATAACAGAATGGAAGAATTAAAAGAATATACTACAAAAGAAAGTTTTCTGGATGAAATTGAGGATACGGTAACTTTTTATAAAGATAACGAAGAGGCTTTAAAGCAACTAAGAGAAAAAAGAAGTGAAGTTAAATTAACAGTTGATTACATTTATAAATGTAGAAATCAAATAGTTCATAATGGTTATGTAGATAAAAACCTTGTTCCATATCTAGTTAATTTTGCAGAAGCTTACGCTGGTTCATTAATGAATAGAATTATAGAAGTATATTCGAACGGACAATATAACCTGCAATATTACTTTATAAAAGAGATGTATGAAGGAAATTTATTAGAAAAACTGCTTTCTGGCAAGAGTCCATATAAAATTAATATCGAAGATTGAGCAATAACATTCTCTTTTTTTAGTCAAGTAACTACTGAGTACCACAAAAGTGATATAGGTATTATTTTAATGCAAAGGCAAAAAAGTATACTTCAACAAACGGCTGCTATCCTAGAACAAGGATCAGCGCTCATTTTTTTATTTTAAGCCAGAAGAGGAGTAATTTTATATTGCGTAGTAGACTTTTACTGCTCAATAAACAACTTCAAATTTGGAAGAATTCAAAAATGTGAATTGAAGAAGGAGTTTAAAATAAAGTCGCACTGTTTTGAAAAGAGTTTAGCCATTTGCAAAAAAGATGAACCGAAATTTCCTATCTCTTTAAACATTGCGAGAACCATTACTATCTTAAAAGTAGTCTTTTAGATTTTAGGAAAAATAAAAAAGACATCAATTCATTTATGAGAGTATAATGATATGTATTAAAATAAGGAGCTAAAAATGGACATATTCGAATTATTTGAAATGTGGGTAAATCATCCAAAAGAAGGAAGTGGTAGAAGTAACTTAGACCATACAGATGAATGTTGGAAAAAGTTATTACAAGATATTCGTAATTGGGAGAACAGTGAAAATAAATATGAAAATGAGGTTGCAAAATATCTACTATATACAGGGAAAATAAGAAGAGTTCATTTAGGCCATGATGAAGTGAATTATAATAATCATTATGTTTCATGGACATCAGCTGAAAAATTAGAAGAAATATATTGGTTCAATCCAAGAAGTGCTCATACAATAATTACAGCAGAAGCAACAAAAGATAATCCGGGGATTAGTGTTAAAGGATTTATAGAAGTTGTGAAACTTGAAATTAAGAATTTCGAATTAAACTCACCGGCTATCAGGGCGGAACAAGAAGTGATTTTTCCTTTACAAGAAAAATCAATATTAAGCATTGAAAAAATAAAAAAATAAAAAAGAGATGGAAAATGACATTAAATACCTATGAACAGAAGGACTTATTGATGTTTTTCATTTTTCAACAATAGGCGAATATGCAAAAGAAAAAACAATTATTTATTTACTGCCAACTTCTAGTATAGAAGTTCCCTTGACTCTTCTTTTTATGATATCAGTTCAGATTGCAAGAAAAGAGTAATAAATTTTTTTAAAAAAAGGTGAGAATCATATGCTGATTCTCATCTCAGAAAGATATGTTTTAATGTCTTTAATTTTTAGTTTTTGGCTTAACACCAATGGGCTTTTGTTTTTAAGATTTCGGAAATTAATCTTTTATGTAACTGGTATTTAAGAGATTCCAAATCTCCACTAAATTACTGAATGCTTTTCTTCGGAGCTTTTTTATTTTTTATCTTTTTTTTATTTGAATAACCCATAATATCACTCTCCTATTTAATTATTACTTCTACATAAAAATCATATTCCCTTCCTAATTTAAATAAAACCAAAAATAATTTTAATTTTTTTCCATATTTTAATTTTTCGGCAATCTTTCCATGGTAAAATTTAATTATAATATAGCAAAAGAATACCATAAAAGAAAAAAACAAGGCGGTAGGCTGATGTCTAGAATAGTTAAATTGGAAATTGCCATTAATGAAATTGCTAGAGCAGTAACTCCAGAAGACACAAAAAATCCATTCTATTTTATTGTAGGGGCAGGGATTTCTTCACCAATCATTCCTACAGCAAACAAAATAATAAAAGATTGTAAAGAATTAACTGACCAAACTTATGAAGAAATAAAAGAGTTAAATGGTTCAGAAGAGTATTCGACTTGGCTACAAAGAGCCCTTCCTCATTCAAAATCAAGAAGGGAATATTTTCGAAAACTTATTGAGAACAAGCCAATTACAAATGCAAATTTTAAATTAGCTCACCTTCTTTCAAAAGGTGGTATTGGAAAAGTTGTAATTACACCTAATTTTGACAATTTTCTTGCTAGAGCATTAACCCTTTTCAATTCAAATCCAATGATCTGCGATCATCCTGGAACAGCTTTTAAAATTGATGCTGAGTTAGATGAAATTCAACTAGTACACATTCATGGTAACTATTTATCTTATGACTGTTGCAACTTAACAGTTGAAATAACAGATAGAACTGCAGCTACACAAATGGCTTCAATGTTAGAACGTATTGGGGGTTCCCGTTCGCCTATAATTGTCGGCTATAGTGGTTGGGAAGACGATATAATAATGACCTATTTAAAAAGGAGATTGAATGAGCCTTCTCTTCCATATAACTTATATTGGTTCTGTTATAATGAAGATAGTATTAGTTCAATGCCTGATTGGTTAAAATCTCATAATAATGTAGTATTTGTTGTTGCGAATGATAGAGTAAAAAACTTAGATGAAGATTTGAAGTCTCCTATTGATTCAAAAAACTTTTTACCTGCTGAGGTGGTCTTTGAGTCTATGATTCAAAAATTACAATTAGCTGAACCTGAAATAACTAAAGATCCATTGAGTTTTTTAGCCAATTTAATTCAAGGTACAGAAGATACTGACGAAAATAATGATGTATTCTTCTTAAGCCATGTCGTACATCGACTAAAAAAACTGCAGTCACTTGAAGTTAGTGTCAATAGTAATAAGGTGGACTATAGTAAAGTTCAAACCCTAAGGAGCTTAGTGGTTAGTTCTCAATATGAAGCATCCTTAAAATTATTAGATAGTTTGCAACTTGATATTAATGAGCTAGAAGAATACCAAAAAGTAGAACTTATTGAAATACTGGTATTATTAATAATGAAATCTAAACCATCAGAAGAAATAATAGTTGCTAGTGATTTGAATTATGATGTATATAAATCCCTTAAAGATAATAAATTTAAAAACAAACTAAGTTTAAAGGTAGCTTCGTGCTTACTAATTAGAGCTGAAACATTAGAAGAATTGGAACGATATGAAGAGACTGTTGAAACATTAAATGGTATTATTGATAGATTTCAACATGAAGATTCATTTAGTTTTAGATTATTATTTTTAGATACTTTAAATTTAAAATCTCAGGTATTGTCAGAAATGGAACTAGTTTATGAAGCAATAGACAGTTTTGAAGAAGGTATATTAAGATATGAAAATGAGACTAGCATTGAATTTGAGGTAAGAGTAGCATTCTTATTAGTTCAAAAAACAAGATTGCTAGAAGTAATAGGTGAAACTAAATTAGCAAAAATAGAAATCAATAGATATCTTCGTAAGTTTAACGATAGCCAAAATGAAGATATTCAAATTGTTACCACCTTAATTTTGAATTTATATACTTTTGCAAGGCTTCATATAAAAGAAGACGAAAAGGTTATTATAGATGCATATAATGAACTTTATAAAGTATACTCAAATTCTAAAAATCCAATGTTTAATACACACTTTATATACACTACTTTTTATATTGGTAGAACATACTATTTAAATAATGAAATTTCAAAAGCTGAAAAGTACTTAGAGATGGTAATAAATAGTGATATCCAACTGGATGTAAATAATGAAGAAAATTTTGGTGATGCTTGTACAATGTTGGGCTTAATACTTTATGGTAAAAAAGAAATTAAAAAAGCTTTTGAGATGTTTGAATTAGGTTACAAAAGCAATAACCCACAGTCAACAGTTAATCTAGGCTATATGCTAAGAAGGAAAGATGTTCTAGATTACGAAGGATATGACATTGAAGCACTCTTTGACATAGGTATAGAAGATAATATTGCAATCGCTTATGTTAATAAAGCATTATATTTAGTTGCTAATAGTTGGAGCTATGATAAATGGGTTAAGGCGGATGAGTTTTTCAAGAGTCTAAATAAATTTGATCCTGATCATCTAGATGGAATTATAAAGTGGTGGCATAAATTAGCTTTAAATGGTGACACAGAAGGTGACTTAGTGTTAGGGTGGCTAGCTCGCCATAATCTACAAACTGATCCTGATGGATTATCAATTAAAGAACGCTTAGATAAAGCGTGTCAAGATAACAACTGGTATGTCCAGAATTTTTTATATGAAAAAGCACCAATAATTAATGCTTAAGTTTGTTTTTTCCAAAATCGAAGTGTGTGACTTTGTAAAGATAAATAGTAGAGTCAGACACTTTTTTTTGGGTATTAAAAACTAACCAGTAAGCTCTATCTAGTGAATTTCGTGTCAATGTGGCATATAGATGGTAGGTAACGAATGGTAAGTTTCTACATTCACCTTGAACAATTTGAGGAGTACAGAGAGTAGTTTAACTTGTATTCTAGGAGTGTCCCTAAAGATGATTCCAAAATTCAATAGGGAGATAACAAAATATTTTTAGTTCATGATCGTGATGAATCTACGAATAATAGGGGCTTGAACCAATAGTATTACACATGCAAGCGGATGAAGGGTAAACTATTATTGAAAAGTTTGAAAATATAGTATCGTTGGCTTTGCGATAATACTATTAACTCCAGATGATATTGGATTTTTAGCTGAAAATAAAGAGAAAAGTGACGAAGAAAAAGATCTTGAGTATAGAGCAAGACAGAATGTTATTTTTGAATTTGGTTATTTTGTTGCTAAGTTAGGTAGAAATAGAGTTTGTTGTTTATTTAAAGAAGGAGTAACACTTCCAAATAATGTTTCAGGTTACATTTATAAGAGAATAAACAATAATGTTGAGGAAGCAGCTTTTTCAAAATTAAAAGACCTTAAAGCTGCTGGGTTTTAAGTTGCATATTAAATAATAAAATAAAAATACGTTTTAGGTCTTAAAATAAGAAAAAAACAGTCTTTTCCTATTTTAAGAGTAATTTATGTTAACCACTCGTAAATTATTCAGACAATGAAAAGCAACAGGTTAAACAATCTGGAGCTTAAGTTGAAGATGCTTTAAGGTGTTTTGTTAGTTGCAATATATTAGTAATCAGTTATTTCATTAAATGAAGCTTTTATGTACTGACCGAAACTTCAATTTAGAATTTGTACCAATAATTTTGATAAGTCTAGAGTAATTCGCATATAATTAAAAAGAAGCCAAAGTGCTACCAACATTTTGACTTAGGATAAAATAATTCTTCAGTAATAGCTATTGTAGGTGTGAACGAGTTACCCCACCCGGCCTTCACTTGCCAATGTTTTTCTTAGACGAGTGGGGTAATTACTTATAAAAAAGATATTGAAGAAATTAGTTTTAATTATTTATGCAGGTTTAGGAATAAATATACAACATTGATTATAATTAATATTATTTAATAATATATACTAAATTAATCAATTTCCTTTATTAAAGCACTTTCTTGTAAACGAGTAAATGGTATTATAGATTTATTAATGATTGTTACTAAATATAATTTAACTACTTTTTTGTAACACCACAACTTTTAAACCAACACAATCTCGCTGTTTAATATAAGCGGCGGGGTTGTGTTTTTTCTATTTAGAAATTTGATTACAACATTAAATGTTCCCCAAATCCATCCTAACCATCATAA
Source organism: Sutcliffiella sp. FSL R7-0096 (assembly GCF_038595065.1). Classification (NCBI taxonomy): domain Bacteria; kingdom Bacillati; phylum Bacillota; class Bacilli; order Caryophanales; family Bacillaceae; genus Sutcliffiella; species Sutcliffiella sp. FSL R7-0096. The sequence continues at coordinate 4,299,191 of NZ_CP152003.1, read as the reverse complement.
GCATTTCCGCATCTCCACACATATTTTCCCCACAACAACATATACTTACACTATGAAAGGCATTACACTACCCTGTGTGATGCCTTTTATTACAAGGACGGACGAAATGGCAGGTGGGACAAGCAAACGGATAACTGTCCCGCACTCCGTGGCCACTTACATAAGTTTTAATAATTTTCAACCAACGCCGGCTATGGTACAATTGCGTCATATCTAACGTTCGGTACGGGGTATAGGATGAGGAGGAGCTTTCATGAATCGCAAAATCGTTACAGTATTGATGGTTGTATCAGTTCTAGTTGGAGCAGCAGGAATGTATGCAGGACTACAATGGTTCGGACATGGTCAGGCTGCGGCAGTACCGTCCGTGCAAAACCCTCTGACGGATAACACGGAGCAGGCGGCACCACAGGAAAAGGCGAAAAATACAAAAGAGCAAATGGAAAAGATTCAACAGGCATATGAAATCATTTTCTCCCGTTATGTGGAAGAAACAGATTCTGAAAAGCTGATTGAAGGTGCCATTCAAGGGATGGTCAATACTTTGGAGGATCCTTACTCCGTGTATATGGATAAAGATACAGCAGAACAATTTACCCAGTCACTCGAATCCTCTTTTGAGGGCATTGGGGCTGAAGTTGGCATGCAAAATGGAAAAGTGACGATCGTTTCACCATTCCGTGGTTCTCCGGCTGAAAAGGCAGGTTTGCAACCGAATGATCAGATCCTTAAGGTGGATGAAGAAGACATAGAAGGCCTGGATTTGTATCAGGCTGTCCTTAAAATCCGTGGTGAAAAAGGAACGGTCGTTACGCTAGAAATTCAGCGCCCGGGTGTACAGGAACCGTTTAATGTTGATGTGACCCGTGATACGATCCCGATTGAAACAGTCTACTCCGAAACGATTGAACAAGATGGTAAAAAAGTGGGCTATATTCAAATCACCTCCTTTTCTCAAGATACAGGCAAGGACTTCCAGGAACAATTGGCAGCTCTTGAGAAAGAAAATATAGAAGGCCTGGTAGTTGATGTTCGTGGAAATCCTGGTGGACTTTTAGATCAGGTACAGATCATTGCGGCTGAGCTTGTCACAAAAGAAAAGCCGTATGTTCAGATCGAACAGCGAAATGGTGAAAAGCAACGCTTCTTCTCCTCCATGACAGAAAAGAAGCCATATGATATTGTGACACTGATTGATAAGGGAAGTGCCTCTGCATCGGAAATCCTTGCAGGAGCCTTAAAAGAGGCAGGGAATTATGATGTGATTGGTGATGCTTCCTTCGGTAAAGGTACTGTTCAGCAAGCCTTGGAGCTTGGTGATGGCAGTAACTTGAAGCTGACTCTTTATAAGTGGTTGACACCTGATGGTAACTGGATTCACAATGACGGTGTGGAGCCGACCATACCTGTCAAACAGCCTGATTACTTCTATGCTAACCCAATCAACATGGAAAAGGATGAAGAGCTGGCCCTTGACACAAACAGCGAAAAAGTGAAAAACGTACAAGTGATGCTAAAAGGCCTTGGTTTTGATCCGGGACGTGACGATGGTTATTTCAGCAAGGAAACAGAGGATGCCGTAAAGTCCTTCCAAGCGGAAAATGATCTATCCACATCCGGTAAAGTCGATAGCCAGACAGCAGAACAGCTGCAAGCACAATTACTTGATGCGGTACGCGCAAAAGAAAATGATGTTCAGCTAAAAGAAGCAATTAAAATATTGCTGAAATAAATGGCTGTTTTCGTAAACTTTGTTGCTTTTTCATATGATTAAATTAACCGTAATATTCCTTATTGTCGTGCTCTTCTCTCTGCTATACTAAAAATACTACATGCTTATTTTAGAGTACGTAAGCTATGCAAAGTCCAATTGGACTTTTCTTGTAAAAAGTCCAATTGCCTACTTTTGACTAGTGAATAGCAATACTCTTTGAGAAAAGAGCCAAATAAATTACCACAGTCAGCTTCCGTTATGGTGGGAGCTGACTTTTTTGTGTTAAAATAAAAGAAAAGTTTGTTTGGTTAGGCGGTGAATGGGTGATGGATTCTTGGGTTTTGGAGTTACTGATAGGAGTGGGACGCCTTTTCATCCACCCTGTCCTTTATGTGACGTTAGCCGTTGCGGTAGTATTGGGATATTTTCGCGTTAAAAGAGAACGCTATGACTTTCATATAAGAGTGGAATACGGACTCACAGAGTTCCAAAAAGCATGCAAAAGCCTTATGGTGGGACTTGCTTTATCAGTTCTCACACTAGGCTTAGGATTCATTCTGCCGTTCGGAACGGTTGTACTTCTAAGCGTGTTTACGATTCTTTTTACACTTTTCATCAAGCCAAGATGGCTTTCGACTGCTTACATATTCGGATTTTCCATGTTGGGTGTCGTTCTATTACCAAAACTGGAAACCGGCATCACCATTATTCAGCGCTTATTTGATTCCTTGGCAGAGACACATCTTCCTACCTTGGCACTGTTGATGGGGATTCTTATGATTGCAGAGGGTTTGTTTGTCTTAAAGCAGGCGCCACTACAAACTTCTCCACAGCTTCAAAAAAGTAAACGGGGATTACCGGTCGGCACACATGTGATCCAGCGCGTATGGATCCTGCCAATATTTCTTTTTGTCCCTATGGGGTCTGGTGGAATTCAAACAAGCTTCGAGTGGTGGCCTGTGCTGCAGATGGGAGAACATACTTTATCCTTGTGGCTCGTCCCGTTCAGCATGGGATATTATCAGCGCCTGAAGTCGAGTCTGCCAATGGACGTCATACCACTTGTCGGCCGTCAGTTACTCTTACTGGGAGTATTCGCGCTAGCAATTAGTGTCGGAAGCTTCTGGTGGGAAAATGCCGCCATCCTTGCAGCGGTCATTGCAGTTGTGGGAAGAGAGTGGTTGAACTACAGAGCCAGAATGCAGGACGACAAGCAACAGCCAATTTTTGTTCAGAGAGATGAGGGCCTTGTCATTCTGGGAGTCATCCCGGAAAGCCCTGCCGAAAAAATGAATCTTCATATTGGCGAAGTCGTCACAAAAGTGAACAATATGCCCGTTAATTCGGTGTCTAGTTTTTACGAAGCACTTCAACAAAACCGTGCCTTCTGCAAGCTACAGGTCGTGGATACCAACGGTGAGGCTCGCTTTGCACAATGTGCATTATATGAAAATGATCATCATGAGTTAGGCCTTTTATTTGTACAGATAGGCAAGAAGTGGAAGCATACAGAAGCGGTATAATTGTAAATTTCCATAATTCCTCGGGAATCTTTTCAGATTTTTCGGATCGAGATTCATAATTTTCCGGAAAGGAAATTAATATGGATACACTTGAGAGAAACGAATTAGTCGTTTCTCTTTTTTTATTATTTCTTTTGACCAGTAAACCACGAAGTTTCAAAATGGATAACTTAAAAAAGGTATGTAGATTAGATACGAAAGAAATAATAGGTGGTGTATAAATAACCAATTTATTTGGCAATTCAACTACAAAGGAGACAGAGAAGATGACAAATGTTAAACTGGCCGTAATTTTTTACAGCATGGGTGGTACAAATTATCAACTTGCAAAATGGGCGGAAGAAGGAGCTAAAGAAGCTGGTGCTGAGGTTAGAGTACTAAAGGTCCAAGAATTAGCTCCCGAGTCTGTTATTCAGAGAAATGAAGTGTGGAAGAACACGGTGGAAGCTACCAAAAACGTCCAAGTTGCAACAGGGGATGATATTGAATGGGCAGATGCAATCATTTTTAGTGTTCCGACTCGATTTGGAAACATGCCATCACAGATGAAACAATTCTTAGATATACAAGGAGGGTTATGGGCAAGTGGAAAAACAGTAAACAAAGTAATCAGTGCCATGACTTCGGCACAAAATCCACATGGTGGTCAGGAAGCTACACTTCTTTCATTATATACATCTATGATGCATTGGGGGGCGATTATTGCCACTCCAGGTTATACTGATCCAGTTATATTTGGAGCAGGTGGAAACCCTTATGGAACAAGTGTGACAGTAGGCCAAGATGGAAAAATGATTGAGGATGTTCGAGCGGCTGTAGAACATCAGGCAAAACGTACAGTGACCGTTGCAGAATGGGTAAAGAAAGCAAATCAATAATAAATGTAAGTGCCAACCAATATATTTTTGGTTGGCTTTTTTTAAGGATATATTTTTTAGAATAGGAAATTTTAATATTGTAAAGAAATCCTTTGAAAGGATGTTTATTATGGAGAAAAAACTGTTGAATTTACTTACATCTTTATGTTTTATTTCTTTTCCTTTTTTGTTTAAAGGACGAAAAGTGGGAGAAAATCTCTTGATTTTCTTCTCAAAAGGAGTATTATCTACTCTTATTGATGCTTATGTGGTTGGAACAAAAAGAGTTGAATATCCTATTCGTCCCTTTCCAAATATTTTTAAAACAAATATTATTTTTGACGTATTATTTTTTCCTCTCTTAAGTGTTGTCTGGGTAAAGATTTCCTACAACGATAAACTTTGGAAAATCTTATTGAAAAGTTTAATATTTAGTGTTCCCATGAGTGTTGCTCAATGGTATATGGAAAAGACTACACGGTTATTTAAATGGA